>JBBQLX010000061.1:0-33270 GCA_038328375.1 Aggregatilineales bacterium
ATTGATGAGGGCGCTTCCTCTTCAGTCGATGCGGTTGATTGTGCCATTGATGGAGCGGGAGCAGCCCCACCAGTGGATGCGGTGTCAGCCGACTCTTGGCTCATACTGGTCTCAGTCGCCTCATTAGTGCGCTGTTGCATATCGGAGGGCGCTGAGGCGGCAGAGGCGCTGTTTGTATCAGCCAGATCGCCGATTGTTTCGGTTGTCTGAACAATATCCGGTTGAAAAAGCGATGACTGTTCTGCTAAGGATGTTGGCAGCATCGTCTGAGTGACTTGTATAATCCCATCGTTGGCTACTTCTGCACCCGGCGGCACAACCGGACTATTTAAGGGCGTGTCTGTGTCGAGCTGCACTTCGTTCATCAAAAGCTCTAGAGTAGTTGTGGCAGCAGCTTTATCGAGAGTCGTCCCGATTAAAGTAGGATTAAAAGCTGACTGAGCAACCTGACCGGATGCGTTCGATAATGTTGACGCTTTATTACCCGTGAATAAATAAGCACCCAGCGCGAACAAAACGATAGCGGCGGCTGTTGAGAACGCACTAAAAGCAGCGCTGGTGAAGAAGAATGACGAGCGACGGGTGTAACGCGCGTCCAAGGTAAAGTCACGCGGGGCTTTACGGGCTGGCAGATTATTGAGGAGCGTAACAGTCGCACGCAGTTCATCGAGTTCGTGGCTGAGTTCGGGTTCAGCTTGCAGGCGCAATTCCAACGCGGTGCGCTCAGATTCGTTGAGCATACCGTCGATATAAGCAGAAAGCAGTTCGTAGTCCAGATCAGTTAGCATGGTTGAGTAAGAGTACCGTTAATTCGCGTCACCATTAAGACGATATATGGATGGCAAAAGTTCCTGAACGTTTCCTAAGCAGTTGCGGACACCGGCGCGCGCACGGCTCAGGCGTGATTTCACAGTGCCAAGTGTCGCACCAGTAATTTCAGTGATTTCTTGGTAGCTCAAGCCTTCGACATCGCTCAGGACAAGCACCGCCTTTTGATCGGTTTGCAGGCTGCTAATGCACTGTTCGATGGCACGGGCGAGTTCGGCTTGTTGGACTGCTTGTTCGGGTGTAACCGTATCAGCAGGTAAGGCCGGGCCATCATCGGCATCCGAACCGGGAAGGTCTTCAATCGCAGTCACCGGACGACGTTTGAGGCGGCGTAATTCGTCGTAGCAGGTGTTAGTGACGATACGAAATAACCATGCACGGAAACTGCCACCGCGATAGGTATCCAAGCGACGGTAGGCAGCGATAAAGGCATCCTGTGCAGCATCGGCAGCACTCTCAGACTCACCGAGAATTCGGTAGGCAAGTGAATAAACCCGATCCTGATAATGAAGGACGAGGGTATTGAAAGCGGTCATGTTACCGCGCAGGGCAGCCGTTATGAGCGCAGATTCATTTTGGAGTTCGCTCACCATTGACAATCCGTGTCCGAAAATTTAATATATAGCGCGTTGATCTATGCGAGTAAAAATGGCTCAACACAGAAAATAATCGTTAGCCGACGTGGTGAAACTGGCAAACACTACACACTCAAAATGTGTCGCCCTAACGGGTTTGTGGGTTCGACTCCCACCGTCGGCACAATCAAACAGTCCATCAGGGCTGTTTTTGTTTTCTGGTCAGCATGTTAATCGCTCAGAGACCGAAAATCAACCGACGAATAGCAATCGCTTCGCCTTCTGGCGGTTTTGAATTTGGTAATGAAGTGAGTAGACTAAACACAATAATCAGTGTCTATTCATTTAGCACAAAGTTCATAAAAGCGTTCTATGCGTGAATACGAAGAATACTACAAAATCCTCGAATTATGGGAAAGCGGATGCTCAAAGCAACATATCGAATTTACTCTCGATATTCCTCTTGGCACCATTCGCGATTGCATCAAAAAATATGGAACCTTAAAAAATTTACAGGAGAATAAGGCAGAAGCCTCAAAAAGTACGCCTGCACCCATATTAGAGCGAATTTGTAATCCAGAAAATGCGCTTATTCAAGAGGCATATGCTTACGCACTTGGGATGTATCTTGGTGACGGTTATATTGTTAAAAACACCCGTATCTACTACCTCAGAATAACGCTCGACACCCGCTATCCTCAGATTATTGAACATTGCAAAACCTGTATTCAATTACTTTTGCCCGACAATAAAGTAAACATTTTGTACAGCAAACGTGGAAATTGGTGTGAAGTCATTAGCACCTATAAATTTTGGCCGGAAATATTTCCACAACATGGTTCGGGGTATAAACATGATCGTGCTATTGAACTGGCTGATTGGCAAAGAATCATTATTGATCGCTATCCAATAGCCTTTTTCAGAGGGTTATATCATTCTGACGGGTCGCGATTTAGCAATGTTATCAACGGTAAAGATTACCCCCGTTATCAATTCACTCAAATTTCAAATGACATTCGGCAATTGTTTTGTTATACCTGCGATCTACTCGGATTGCATTGGACGGAGAAAAACCGAACTAAAGATGGAGTTCGACGAACAACCGATATTTTCATCTCAAAACGGAAAGATGTGGATTGGCTCGACAGCATGGTTGGAGCCAAAAGCTGAACATAAATTACTGAATCTATGTCCCTGCTTGTAGCGGCAGTTTCGAGCGGTGCGGCAAAGATACTAGGGTACAGGAACTGTCGCTTCGACTTTGTCCCAGCTAATCCGCTGATCAAATTGTTTTAGATGCGCCGTTGCCTGTTCCAAGGTATCGAATGCACGATAGCGCAATTTGAAAATTGACGCTCCTAGCCCCGCTCCCATTTTAACCATGTTGGACTTCACACCAACGCTAAACGTCCATCCTGCTCGTGGATGACTCTCGACTTCGCGCACAACTCTCATCGACTCTTTCGTAGATAGGGATTCTGTAACATCGCCTACATCACTTATGACATGGACAAATTCGCGCGGACTGCTTTCAATCAATTTTTTGGTCATTATCAAAGATTCACGTAATTCTTCAGCAGTCGTAATCCCTGAATAATGGGCAAACACGATTTCGTCTTTGATGTACCACTTCACTGAAAAGGGCATTTGAAATCCTTTATTACAAATCTTACAAATTCATTGTAATGAGTTAAGCCCTTTAGAAGTCTTAAGGATTATTAAGTTTTCATGAAAAAGAATACAACGACGTGAGGAATAGTTACTATTGGATTGAAGTGGTGGTTTGCGGCGTGAGTTCGGTGTTGAGCGACCAGTTGCCCGCTAGATCAACCGCCCACGCAGCAAATTCGTAATGACTGCCGGACTGCCCCGTATATTGACCTTCGGTGGCAGGCGTTTCCAACCACGGCTGCCATTTACCGCCATCTACACGCACCCAAATGAAATAATGATCAATGCCGCTGTCATCACTGCCTGACCAAGAGACTGTAAAAGTCGCTGGACTTGACGCGGGTAAGAGAGTCATATCGGTGGTGGGCGGCGTGATGTCCTGTGACGGGTCAACGGTAGGACGGGCTGGCGGAATTACGGGCGATGAGTCAGGTGTAAGTATCTGTGGCAAATTGGTAACGAGCAGCGCCGGATTAATTTTCTCAACCAAAATCAGAGGTGCACCCGCAATACCGGATAACTCACCCGCAGGCAAGCCGGGGAGATTATCAGAGGTAAGCGGTTGAAGGCCGATGGTATATTTGCCGTCGGTCGGTGTGAGCGCGTAATCCTGATTACCGATGTCGTAAAGTTGGGCTTGGTCGCCTAACGCGGGAACATCCAATTTGATTTCGGCAGTCGTGCGATTCCACATGACGAGTACGCGTTCGCCTGTAGAGGGTCGATCAAAGGAAACGATAGTTGAACCGTCAGCCGATTCAATATGCGGGTTGCCAAACGGTACTTCGCCAAAAATTTGCGCCAAACGATAATATGCGCCTGCAACCGGACGTGGTGATCCCGGAAGCGGATGCAAGCTAAAACACGCTTCACCCCGTTCATTGCGATACAAACCAAACGCATCGCCCGCGCAAAAGGGTAGTGTTGAGCAGAGTTCACCATTATGCGGTGCAAAGTTCGTGCCACCGGGTTGGTTGCCGCAATCATCATAAAGTTGGTGATAGAAAACGACTTCCGCGCCCGATGCCCACGAGAGAACCGTACTGGCAACCCAAAAGTTAGCCTGCTGCTGCATCGTCGCCCGATAGATTCGCTCGGATGGTTTGTTCGCTGTCCAAATGGGGCCGGGATAATCATCCCAAACCGGAACACCACTTTCATTCAACCAAACAGGGCGACTTAAACCGTGGTTGGCTAAAGCCGTTTCGATGCGGTTGACGACCAAACCACTGCGACGCGCGTAGATGTAATTGTGAACTGCAACTTGATCCATATACCAATTATAGGTTTGGCGAAGGGGATCAGCCGCATAAATCGCCAGCACTTTTGCAAGCCAATCATCTTGATCGGGATTGCCATAAGCCAGCCCACCAAACATAACTTTGGCAGCAGGATCGGCTTGATGGACAATGAGGTAAGTGACTTTTAGGAGTCGGGCATATTGCTCAACACCCGCCGACCAGAACATGGTTAAATCCGGTTCGTTCCATGCCTCCCAAACACTCACACCCGCGCCGGATGTCCAGCCTTGTGAAGTGGCAAGCAACCCACCCGGTTTGTAACGCATCACCGCCGCATAGACAAATGATGCCCACGCATTAGCAGGATTAGGCAGCTTGCCGGGTGCTGGTATATCGCTGCCATCATTAAAGGTGGCGGTCGTTAAGCCTTGAATACCCCCGCCCTGCGCATGAAAGGCAGGACGACCGAGCAAAATGGCATTGATCGAAAGCCCGTGCTGAATATCTTGACTCACAAGCCGGTCATAGCCTGACCAATCAAATGTATTGGGGGCGACTTCGACACGATCCCAATACAACGGCCAACGGTTCCAAGCTGCACCGAGTAACAGCGCCCGTTGATAACGCAGGTCATTAGCCGGATGGTCAAGCGAACTGATGAAGGTAATGCCTAAGCGAGAGGCACGAATGTAGGTGGCTTGAGACTGAGCCAGTAGCGTGGTTGAAGATTGAAGCAGAAGTAATAGACTTATTGACAGACAAATATGCAAACGATGTAAGTTAAAACGACGGTGCATATCAACTGCAATCCACACGCAAACGACATTTATTGGACGGCAACCATAACCGGAAAAAGTAAGTGGAAGGCCGTACCCTTGCCCAATTCACTTTCGACACTGATGGTTCCATTATGATTGGTAACAATCCGCTTGACAATTGCCAAGCCTAAACCTGTCCCTTTGCTGTTAATCAGCCGCGCATTCTCCGCGCGATAAAAATTATTAAAAATCTGATGGGTATCTTGGTCAGTCATGCCAATACCTGTATCCGAAACCACACACTCGACTTCAT
This sequence comes from Aggregatilineales bacterium, assembly GCA_038328375.1. GTDB lineage: Bacteria > Chloroflexota > Anaerolineae > Aggregatilineales > Phototrophicaceae > CFX2. The sequence continues at coordinate 5,387 of JBBQLX010000061.1, forward strand.
TATCAACACGACGGGTAGCGATAGTGATACTACCGCCTGTTGGCGTGTAATTAATGGCATTTTCCACAATATTAACCAGCGCTCGATCAAGTTCATCAGCGTCCGCCAAAATATTGGGCAGATCGGATTGTAAATCCAAGCTGAGAACTTGTTTTTTGTTCTCAAAGGAAGGTAGGAAAAGATCAGCGATTTTGGAGAGCAACAGATTAATGTTCACAGGGAGAGAAATCACCTGAGGCGCATAGTCCAAACGAGAAATAGTGAGAATATCCTGTATTTGCTTGTCGAGCAGCAGCGTTTGTTGTTTGATCAGGTTCAGTTTGTCTTTTTGTTTATCGGGGTCATTAATGCGCTGAAGCAAATAGAGGCTGTTATTGATGATGGCAAGCGGCGTTTTAAAGTCGTGCGATATAGTGCTAATAAATTCAGTGAGCGCGCTCACACGCTCTTTTTCCAAAATGAGTTCCATCGCCTGCTGGTCGGCACGTTTGAGTGATTCTTCAATGGCTTTGCGTCCTGTCATATCCTGAATGACACCCGCAACACCGATGACCTCGCCATTTTCATTTAGATAGGGTTGACCCAATGAATAGAACCAATAGGTAGCTCCTTCAGCATCAATAAAACGATATTCCACCTCATATACACCTGTCTTTTCGACCATTTTTCGGGCAGCATTCAACACAAGCTTTTGGTCATCAGGATGCACTTGACTTATAAAGTCCACATAGTTGGATTTGCTCGGCATGGCAATCGTTTCATGAAGATCATTTCGAAGAATTTTGCCTGTGAGAATATTCCAATCCCAGGACCGCATTTGGGCAGCATTCAACGCTAATTGCAACCGTTTATCATTTTCGGCAAGCATCTGTTGCGTTTGCTTTTGAATAAACAATTGGCCTAACATTACGCCGTACAAACGCATTGTTTCAAGTTGATAATCCTTTAACGGCTGATGGCGCAAAAGATTATCCGCCACAATCCAACCCAAGATTGTCTCGCCCTGTGAGACAGCCGCAAACGCATTCCAGCCTTTTCCAACAGGAACATTTTGCTCTCGTAGCTCGGTATCCAGCAGAAAGTAAACACGCTCATTCGATGTAAACCGATGAAAACTACTCGTCCATTTACTTAATCGGAGTTCAACTTTTAGATGATGTTCAGGTTGGACATTGCCATGCGAATCCGTACCGTAAGTCCCACGAAGAACTTGGCTATCGGCTGTCGTCATGAACCAAGCCATGCGATCAAAACCAAGGCGCGTTCGTCCAAGCATAATCGCTTGGCGATGGAGTTCATCCAAAGTGGATACATTGGCTAACTGAATGCTTATTTCATGCAATTCTTTAAGGTAGTCCTGAAATTCTTTAGCCGTTTGATCACTGGCACGAAGCGCCAACTCGATCTGTTGACGATCAGCGATTTCGCGTTCCAGTTCACTATTCCGTATGAGTAGGTTTTCCTCGCTGGCTTGAGCGCGTTTGAGTGCAGCACTTGTATTACGATTGGTTAGGGTGAGCAAGGTAGCGGCAACAAAGAAAAATATCGCTTCTGAACTTAACTTCAACAGGACATCTATCGGTTTATAAATGATCGTATAGTTTGGTAGATTGATACCCCTCATAGCAAAAACAATCCCTACCAAGAGTGAAAAGAAAGCGACCCAGTAACTTTTCCTCCCACCAAGCAAGAAGCCTGCTAACAACACGGGAATAATGTAAGCGCTGAAGGCTACACCATAAATGCCGTCACCATCGGCTAAGAAATTAGGCAAGGTGACGACCAACCATATCCCACCGATAAATATATAGCTTGCGGCTCGTACATATCCACGACGCGCAATCAAGTTGAGTACAGCCGATAAGACAACGGCCAATAAACCATAAACTGCAATATCAAGGCGCTTCAAAACAAAAGCCATTACACCGGCATGGATAATCGCAATACTCATAATGGCGATTGTAATCCAATTGAGTAAGCGGAGGGTGCGATTGGTGGCTTGGGTAGGAATATCGAAATGCAGCACTAACCGATACAGTATTGCAGACATGTTATTTCAGTATCCAAGCTCATTAAGATTACAAGGGAGGCTCAATTATTTCTAATTCTATCTTGGTAATTGCAAAAACTAAAGCAACTTACATTAATTTTTCACAATTTATCTTTTTAGGATGAACACGTTTAGAAGGAGGTCACACAAAACTGAATTTTAAAGCAAAACCTCACCAGTTAGCGCTTTTTGCGTTCTTGAGACATCACACCTAAACTGTTTACAAGATGCAAACGGTTTAGCAGGAGTGTAAAGTATGCTCAAAAAAGTGATGTGGGCGTTAGCGGCGATGTGCCTCCTGATCGCATCTTTCCCCGCACAAGCCCAAGTAAGCGCTGCGAATTGGGTGGTCAAACTTTACGAGCCGAGCAGCGGACGATTAGACACCATTAATGGCAGCGGACAAGTCAGCGACACTTTTACCCTGCCCTTAGCAGCAGGATTTGACCATTATCCGGGGCGGGTAGCGGTTGGACATGGCGGCTCACTCTATGCCTACGTCGCTTATAACAGCAGCACTTATCAAGGTGTATTGATTATCAGCCAGCGTGAACGCTTATTGACGAGTTTCAATCTGCCGCTGACGACTGCAACCAGCTTGGAATTTATCGCGGATGAGTCGGTGTTTAGTGATGATAACAGTCGGGTGTCATTAGGTTACAGTCTGGACGGCGGTGGATGGGGAATCATCGTACTTAATTTATTAAGCGGCGCAGTGGATTACAGCATTCGTTCAGATATGCCGACGGTAGCAGCACTGGGGATAGCCACTACGCCCGGTCTGACACCGGTTATCCGGCAGTTCAGTTTACAAACCGTGACCTTCAATTTGGTTTTGAATGGCAGCGAGGCAGCCAGCGCTCTAAAAGCCTATGATTGGAAACTGGATAGCAATGATTTGATACTCAATCCGGTGTATACCAGTTTGGACAGCGACCGATTTAACAACACGAATGAACTGATTATGACAGCGGAAGATGACCGTTTACAGAATCAAAAGAGTTCATTTCCGGTGTTTCAGGCCAACAGCCTACAAGTGTATCAAGAACTAACGGGCGCACGATTCCCATTTTTCAACCTGCCGGATGCGACACTGCAAACACCGCGTTTCATCCAAAACGGCGAACGCATATTGGTGGATACCGCTACAGCCGATGGACGTTACGCTTGGACGGTGGTCGAACGCAACGGAGTGGTTGTGGGGACACTGCCAACCGCTATTACACTGATTGAAGCTAAAGGCGTGGCGGACGGTTTTATTTATACAACCGATACCTTTGCACCGGGCGGACGGACATTGGTGTATGTCGATACGCGCACGGGGCTGAACGCAGGTGTACCAATCTGGACGAGCGGAGCGAATGAACAGCCAACGATTGTATGGGCAGGCAACACCATCATTAGCGCACAAAGTATAGGCACTGCTTACGCCGAATGGACCCAACTAGCAGAACCCGTTTATGCACCGGGCAGTATACCAATCATTGCCCCTGCCCCGGACCAGCCCTTATTGGTCAACCCACAAAGTGTTGTGACACCAGAAGGAACACGCAGATTTAATCCCGTGTTGATCGCAGGTGGATTGGCTATTGTTCATACGACTGATGGCAACCAACTCAATGTGCGGGCGGGCGCAGGCACGAATTATCAAATTTTGGCTAAACTCGGTGATGGCGCACGAGTCACGCTGATCGAAGGGCCGCGTCAAGCAGACGGCTTTGAATGGTGGCACATCCGCACAGATAGTGGCATTGCAGGCTGGGTGGTCGATAGCGTAAATGGTGATGATGGCAAGCGCTTGCAGACGTTGCTTCCGGCGTGACGATCATAGATAAGGACCGAGATTCTACCGGTCAAAAGTTTGAAAATTCGAACCGATTTCGATTGACCTATTTGAACTTTTGTTCTAAAATGGAATATGTGATCATCTCGTTTAGACACTACCCTATATTTTCGAAATATAAGGAAACCATAGGAATAAGAGGATATCATGATAAAACACCGGATTTATACAATGAGTTTCTCACGCGTCTATCCCGAATATGTCGCTAAGGCAGAGAAAAAAGGGCGCACGAAAGCAGAAGTCGATGAAGTTATTTGCTGGTTGACAGGCTATAGTCAAGAACAGTTAGAAGCGCAACTGGAAGGCCAAACAGACTTTGAGACCTTTTTAGCGGAAGCTCCTCAACTAAATCCTTTGCGGACTTTAATTAAAGGTGTGGTTTGTGGTGTTCGAGTGGAAGACATCGAAGAACCAACTATGCAGGGAATTCGCTACCTAGATAAATTAGTCGATGAATTAGCAAAGGGAAAAACGATGGAGAAGATTTTGCGGAAGCAATAAGTCGTCTAGAAGTAACTTTCAAAATTACACTGAGTCTGCAATGAAAGCGGCAGCAATGCACAAATTGCACAGCGGTGGCATCAGCCGAACTTCTCGCCGCATTTATGTCGTTTCAGTGGCGTTACGCGGACTTCCCGCCGAAACAAAATATCACTTCTGCGAATGTAACCGAGCATTCCGCCGGACAATTCAGCGGGAAATATGCAAAAGTAATGCAATTTGTGCAACTTTTGCAACAAAATTCTCGTTTTGGAGATCACAACTCAACAAACAACTATCGCGCTGACCATTTATCTTCGGGGATTCCAGCCTGCATATTTTCCCATCGGGCAAGTGTAAACAGGAAGTCAGAAAGGCGGTTCAGATAGTTGACCACATTATCGCCAAGCGATTCATGTTCTTGCAACTGAACAACAATTCGCTCGGCTCGACGACAAACAGTTCGGGCAACATGAATATTTGCGGCGGCAAGCGAACCACCGGGCAGGATAAAATTCTTAAGTTCAGGCAATTCAGTGGTCATTTCATCAATGGCCTGTTCCAACCCTGTGACCGTCTCGGCATCCATACGAACAACCCAGTCCGCTTTGGCATCCAGCGGTGTGGCTAAATCTGCACCCAAATTGAACAACTGACCCTGTATACGGGCTAACCATGCATCGGTTCGTGCATGAGGATGATGGGCGCGAGCAACACCCAAGACCGAATTCAGTTCATCAACCGTGCCATAAGCCTCGACACGAAGATGAGTTTTAGAGACGCGACCACCAGAAAAGAGGCTGGTTGTGCCATCATCACCTGTTTTAGTGTATATTTTCATGTAGATGTCACCAGATTACACATTGCAAACTAAGAACGTCTGTGCTAAAATAATAGTCCATATCCGTTATTAATGATAACAGGAAAAAACCAAAGTGGCAGAAACAGAATTGAACGAACTCGAAACAGAAGCCGAGGAAACTTCCTCGAAAGATAAACGCGGAGGCAAGAAACTCCGCACTAAAAAACCGCCAGTCGAAGATTTTTCGAGTGGATCTGGTGATAGCAGTGGACGCATGAAGGCTCTCGAAGCAACATTGGCTGACCTCACCAAGCGCTTTGGTGATGGTACTGTGGTGCGCTTGGGTGATGCGAACCATCTCGCGGTCGAAGTGATCCCTAGCGGTTCATTGACAGTGGACATTGCGACCGGTGTGGGTGGCATTCCGCGCGGTCGTATTACCGAAATCTATGGGCCAGAGTCCAGCGGTAAAACCACACTTTGCCTGCATGTAATTTGCCAAGCACAAAAACGCGGTGGGTTATGCGCCTTCGTCGATATGGAACATGCGCTCGATCCCAAGTATGCCGAACGCATCGGCGTGAATGTTGACACGCTGTATATTTCACAACCCGATACAGGCGAACAAGCGCTGGAAATCACCGAGTCACTGGTGCGTTCAGGCGCATTGGATGTGGTGGTAGTAGATAGCGTGGCTGCATTGGTTCCACGCGCTGAAATCGAAGGCGAAATGGGCGACTCCCATGTTGGTTTGCAAGCCCGTTTGATGAGCCAAGCGCTGCGTAAACTCGGTGGAGCCATTAAACAGTCGAACGTGACAGTCATGTTCACCAATCAGTTACGTGAAAAAGTGGGTGTCATGTTCGGTTCGCCCGAAACAACATCCGGTGGACGCGCCCTCAAGTTTTATGCGACGATGCGCTTAGACATCCGCCGTATTCAGAGCATCAAGCACGGTGAAGAATCCATTGGTAACCGGACAAAAGTGCGCGTAACCAAGAACAAGGTTGCTGCACCTTTCCGTGAAGCTGAGTTCGACATCATGTTCTTCGAAGGTGGCATCAGCAAGGTTGGTGAGATTATTGACCTTGGTGTTGAACTGGCAATCATCGAAAAGCGTGGTGCTTTCTATCGCTATAATGATGGGCTGCTCGGTCAAGGACGCGAATCATCCAAGACATTCTTGTTAAACAACAAACCTGTTGCCGAAGAGATTGAAGATGCAATCCGCGCACACTACAATTTGCCCGTGATCGCCCATTAAGCGAAAAACTGAATGTAGTATTCGGTGAAAATGTAAACGCAGAGTCATTAAGCTCTGCGTTTTTATTTAATCCATAATTAGCGAACATAATTGACAAGTTTATTAATCAGGATTACGCTGGATGCGAACATAATTTCCAATCAGGGATTATCATAATGGCAACTTCAAAGTTTGATCCAGAGCATGAGCGTGTCTTAAACGCGATGTTAGCTGACAATCCGGTTGCAAAAGCAGGCAAGATGTTCGGCTATCCCGCTTATAAGGTCAATGATAAATTGGCGGTTGGGCTTTTCGACGGTGGTATTGTGGCTAAAGTCGGAACGAAACGAGCCAAAGAGTTGGTCGGTCAAGCTGGCATCCAAAACTTTGAGCCAATGGCTGGACGGGTGTGGAAAGATTGGGTGCTGCTGACTGGAAACTTCGAACAGAACAAGCCCATTTTCGAAGAGGCTGTCCAATATGTCTTTGAGGAAACACTCGCATGAGCGAACACACTTATGATGAACAACGTAAGGCTAAGATGGATGAAATGCTGCTGGTGATGCCCGGTGTCAAAGCCAGCAAAGCATTCGGCTACCCTGCCTACAAAATTAATGGCAAGATATTTGCGTTCGTGGGGAGCAAAGGCGTTGCGATCAAGTTACCCGCGACTCGTGTGAAGGCGTTGATTGACGGTCAAGTGATGAAACCTTTCGAGGTAGCCGAAGGAAACATATGGCGCGAATGGCTTTCAATCCAACGTGACACATTTGAGGATTATGAACAGGACGTGGCCTTATTTGAAGAATCAGTCGAGTTTTTATTAAGTTAAATCGAAGCAAGCGTGGACGTTTGCGAGTAAAATGACCGTTGTGAAAGGTTTGAAGGAGTGTTCCTGTGAACGACCATGCTGAGTATTACGACGAAGACGAGGAAGCTATTGAAGCGTATTGTGTTCGCTGCAAAGAAACCATTGAGGTTGAAAATCCAAGAGCCGTTTGGACACGACGCGGTGTTCCTGCCACACGTGGGGAATGCCCGGATTGCGGGGGTACTGTTTTCCGAATGGGACGTACCGCATTACACAGTGGTGAAGCACGTCCGGCCTCTGTGCAGGTTGCCAGCAATACCCGCACCAAATTGGCACAGGATACCGCTTACATCAATTTCACGGAGGCTGACGCAGAGTTAGCCGAGCAATTGGCGGATGATTTGCAAAAGGCTGGTATCGCCACATGGCTGCATGAAACCACAGCCGAGGCCGTTAATTGGGCAGGTGGTGTGCATCCGGCGCTAAGTGAATGTTCGCGCATGGTGTACGTACTTTCACCACAAGGGCTGCACAGTGAAAGTGTCGAGGCAGCGTGGAAGTTTTTTAAAAGCAAGGGCAAGCGTATTGTGATCGCACAACTTGCGCCCGTTGATCCGCCCGATGCGATCCGACGCAGCCCACGCTTTGATATGATCGCTGATTACCGTAGTGCATTCAGGCAAATGATCCAAGCACTCAGTCAATGATGAGTTAAGCGGTTGATCGCAGCGAGGAAATCAAAAAGAGTCGGGGTATGAGCCCGACTCTTTTTGATTTATGTCTGAGATTGCCCTAACCGTTTCCGGCTGGAGCAGCAGTCAGATTAGTCGCTGACAAACGATCACGAGCATCTTTGGCGGGTGTAAAATTCTTGTCGATTTGTACGGCCTGCTGATAGTTAGAGAGCGCACGAGTGGCATCTCCCATGCCTTCACGAGCTACACCCGCATAATAATAGGTTTCCTCGATGTACTGCGATGTACCCGGTTCTTTGAGTTGGACGTGTACCAAATCCAGCACATCCTGATAGCGCCCAACGGCATTATAAGCTTCATAAGGGCCGAATTGATACCAGAGCATACGCCACGGGAGATTAAGTTCGCGGGCTTTGTCATAGGCCGCAGCCGCATACTCATAGGCTTTGGGTTGGTAAGCAGCCGGATTCAAATCTGCCAACTGGACATAATTCGTACCCATATTGAACCACGCAAATTTATCACCTGCATCGGCAAGGGCGCGCTGACGATTGATTTCCAGCGTGTTGAGTGCGTTCTGGGTGGGATCGGCATTCGTACCGAGCAAGGTCATCAACTCAGCTTCACGAGGCGCATCATAGAGAACAATATAGGTGTTGTTGAAGTGTTCCCAAAATTCACTAATATGATCATAGGAATTCTGCTTATTGGGGCCTAGATAGCTATCATAGCTGGTTAGTATTTGCGATGAATCGTCGTAGCCTACCATCAGCAAGTAGTGTCCCATCCAACCGAGGCGATCCGGTTCAGGGTCATAACCCTCTTCAATAATGACCGGAAAATTGTTGGCAAGCAGAGTTTTGAGGGTATTGAGATCGCCACCGCTGCGTGTGACGGCTTTGACAGCGCTGCCAAGCTGAGTGTTTACATAGGCCACCATTTGCCATGGGCTAACATTGCCGTCTTCTGAGGTCGGTTTTAACCAACCAGCAGCAGGGTCTTGGTTGGCTGGGAACCCATAATAGGTGAGTGCCATTGTCAAGGTAGCAGGGCCACAGTTATTCCAATGCTGCGGGATATGGGTAATACCTGCCAACTTGTAATTAGCAGGCAAAACGGGTGTGTCCTGAGCATAAGCAGCCGCCACTGGCAAGCAAGCCAACAGCACAAATAACATTGATAATATGCGTTTGAGAAACATAGTTATACTTCCGAAACTATTGCACGATTAAGAAGCATTATAGCATCGTGAAGCGCATTTGTATCGGCGCTAAGGCTACGATTGCCTGACGTAACAAACGGTATTACTTCACAAAGGAAGGGTAAAATTCATTCACAACGTTGGCGATTTGGGTGTGAATGACCTATACTCTAGCCGTCCTATATTTCTATTTGCTAATTGAATTTACTGATGTCGGGGAATTTGTGTCATGCCAGACTCGCTAATCGACAAAAAAATAGGAGAATTTGTAATCGAAGAGCGTTTGGGACAGGGGGCTATGGCTACCGTTTACAAAGCTTTTGAAGCGTCAATTAACCGACATGTGGCGCTCAAGGTTATTAAGCTGGATGAAAGTCAACAAGACGAGTTTAGGCAGCGATTCGCACGAGAAGCCGAAGTCATCGCCAAACTGGAACATATTCATATCCTGCCGATTTACGCCTACGGCATTAATGATGAGATGGCTTATCTGGCAATGCGCTGGTTACGTGGCGGTTCATTAAGTGAGCTGCTTAAACGTGGGAGCGCTCCTTTACCGCTCGAACGAACCGCTAACATTTTCAATCAAGTGGCCCATGGCTTGGCCTTTGCACACAGCAAAGGGATCATCCACCGCGATTTGAAACCCAGCAACATTATGATGGATGATGTCGGGAACGCTTATCTGACAGACTTTGGTTTAGCGAAGCTGACGGAAAGTTCAGGCGAAATCACACGCAGTGGAACGATTGTAGGAACACCTGCCTACATGTCGCCAGAGCAATTGAGAGGCGAACCCCTTGACCATCGCTCAGACATTTACAGTCTGGGTGTCATTCTCTATAACATGGTAGCTGGTCGTTTGCCATTTGATACCTCTACCAGCGACTTGGTTTCGATTATTTACCAACATCTCGAAAAACCGCCGACACCTCCGCGTGAGTTTAATCCCAGCACTCCCCCAGCAGTTGAGGAAGTGATCTTAAAGGCACTGCAAAAGGATCGTAAAGACCGCTTTAACAGCGCAACGGATATGGCACGGGCGCTCAACCTCGCAGTAGGCTTACCAGTCGGCAGTTCCACCAATCTACAGCCGATTAAACCTGTTCAATTTTATAACACGCAAGAAATTACATTACACTCGGTAAGCCGGTTTAGTAAGCGCCCATGGGTGCTGCCTGCGATTATGGTTGTTCTATTACTGCTTATTTTGACATCTGTATGGCTTATCAAGGGTGGAGGTGCAGGAGAGCCACAACCAACTTTGACACAAGCAGCCGATGTGATTCCCCCACATCCAACTTTATTAGTGGGCAAAAGTGTCTTGGCAGCAGAAATTATTCCGACAAAAGATCAAATTGCTGCTGCTGCAAAAAATATTGGCCCGACGGGTTTTGTTGCCTACATTGCCTGTAACCAAGATAGTGAGTTCCATGCTGGAATGGCACGGGAAATAGGCGATATAGCCAAACATTACGGTATGGAGTATAGAGTATATGATAGCCAAACGGATAGTTACCGCGAAGTAACACTTTTTGAAAAAGCGCGTGCTGAAGGTGCAGCAGCGATGATTGTATGTCCGCTCGATATTAATCTATTGAAGGTGAGCATACAATCGGCAAAGGCTGCCAATATCCCCGTTGTATTTCAGGCAAATGATGTTCCACCTAATTCCGGCGGCGTAATGGTCGGCGGAGATGATTATTTGCTTGGTTTAGAACCGGGGCGGTTTGCTGGAAGGATTGTGCGGAGTGAGATGGGCGGACAGGCACAAGTCATCATTCTTGATTATCCAGATAGAGGCGACATTGTGCTACGTGCGAACGGGCTAGAAGATGGGTTAAAGGAATTTGCGCCCAATGCAAAAGTCATTGGAAGATATTTAGGTGCGACCCGTGAATTTGGAAAAGCATCGGTTGAGAAGCTGATTAAAGATGGCGTGAAGTTCAACTTCATTTTGAGCATTAATGATGCAGGATCATTCGGTGCAATTGACGCTATGGTCGAGGCTGGCATTGATCCGAGCAGTGTGACAATTGTGAGTGTTGACGCAGAGGCACTCGCAAGAAATTACATTAGCAAGGGTTACTTTATTCGAGGATCGGTCGAATCATCGCGTACACAGTTGGCAGAAGCCATGATGAATGCCACCGTTCAGTTGTTGGATGGGAACACCATAGCGGAAAGTATTATTGTGCCACCCAAACAGATTGTCACTAAAGAAACACTGGAGCAAGAACCTACCGCCACACCTACGCCAGCGGCTTAACTTTAATCAGTTCAGCCAGATTATGCCCAACAATGCGGTACTCGGTGCCGACTTTAAGTTGGAGCGGCCCGTTGAAGGGGGCAAGATGAATGATCTGAAGATGTCTGCCGGGGACAAGACCAAGAGCGGCAAGATATTCGAGTCGGTCTGATTCACGGGTGCGAACACGGGTAATTTCCAAATCAACATTGGCAGGTGACGCAGAAAGTAATTCGTCATTTAGTTCGGGCAAAGTACCATCCGGCAAAGGAATGGGTTCGCCATGCGGACAATGGGTGGGTTCATGCGCCATGTGGTACATGCGGTCGACTAAAATTTCACTCAAGCCTTGACTCATCCGTTCAGCTTCTTCATGAACCTGATGCCAATCAAAACCCATCACATTCACTAAAAAGGCTTCAACAATACGGTGGCTACGTAACTGCTTAAGAGCTTCTTGTCGTCCTGAGTTAGTTAAGCGGATTCCCTGATAGGGTTCATGCTCGAGCAAGCCGTTTTCTCTGAGCCGTGTGACCATGCGGTTGACGGCAGGAGGACTAACATCTAATAAATCTGCAAGGGCAGAAGTGCCGATATAGCTGGTGGGATCATCAGCACGGTCGGCAAGGCGATAAATCTCAGCGAGATAATCGCGCATGGTACGACTAAGGTCAATTGACAAAATAGAAGCAGAATCACCAGCCATGTTCAAGCCTATTAATTAAGCGCTCCGGCATTCCAAAGGTACGCATACGTTTTTGAACCGCAGCAATATCATAAGGGATCCGGCGATGTTCCCATGTGTTGGTTTCAACATCAAGAATCGCATAGGCTGCATCGGGATTCTGATCACGCGGTTGACCTACACTACCGGGGTTGATGATTTGACGGTGACCGTTTAGCTGGCGGATTTTACGATAAGTCGGCGGAATAGCAGCCGTCTCACCGTCTTCGCTCACCAGTTCATAGGTGATCGGTTGGTGAGTATGCCCCACCAAGCAGTAGGGTGTTTCAAAATGTGGGAAATTCAACGTGGCAATCAACGGTTCGAGAATGTATTCCCAAACAGGTTCGCGCGGGCTGCCATGTGCAAGGGTATAATTGCCAATGACAAAAGTGGTAGGCAAGGCATCAAGATATTCGATATTATCTTTGGTCAGGGTTTCGCGAGTCCAATTAACGGCGACACGGGCATCCGGGTTAAAAGTGCGAATATCCAACCGTCCGAGCGCAGCCCAGTCATGATTTCCAGCCAGACAAAGATGAGGCAAAGTCCGCAACAATTCGACACATTCATTCGGGTCTGGCCCATAACCAACGACGTCGCCTAAACACCAGACATATTCCCATTCGTCTTTAGCATCGGCAAGAACCGTCTTAAAGGCTGTGAGGTTGGCGTGAATATCGGAAATAATGAGAATTCGCATGGTTGAACCTAGATTTGAGACACGAACTATACCTTCTGCATATTACCATGCTTTAGACCACGGTGCGAGTTTAAATCCCTTAATACTCGTAAAGAAAAAACGAATTTTTCGGTTCTTGTTTCGTCAACTTATCAAGGTGATCTGGGTAGGGTTATTGTTGACCTCCGGTTGTATTCGACTAGAGCGCATTTCCACCGCTACACCGCCCGCAGTTCAGCCAACCATCGTGCAATCAACACTAAGTGTATCGGCAACCAATACGCCTGATTACGGTTGGAAAGATGTCAGCTATTTGATGGAGGGCGTGTGTTTTGAGGCTGCTTTGAATGTGGCTGGAAAAGTCTTTAAAATCAAGGATGCAAATGCCTTAGCGACATTTTACACACAAATTGACCACGACCAAGCATGTGAAGACCCTATTAACCCTGTGAGTTATCCATTTAATGATGGTGAGGTGATTGTCGGATTATGGAGCGCTGGTATGGGTTGTACGGCAACTCATGTGGTGCAAAACGTGCAGCGAGATGACACACAACGGCAAGAGACGATACAATTACAATTTGTAACAGTGGGTGACTGTCCATATGAACTTTTGCAACCTTTCTGGATCGCCGTACCGCAGAGCGCAGGTTTAAACATTCAGATTGAGGTTCAGGCAACTCCATAAAGCGACGTTAGGGGATTGAAAGTCAGTTATAGTAAGTTGTAAGCGACAGATAACTACATTGTGTTTTAGAGGCATTATGGATCAACGAGATGAAAATGTTCTGGTGGCACTGACCCAACAATATGCCCAACCGCTTTTGCCCATGTGGGACAAACGCGGCACATTTGACGAACGGCTGCCCCGACTGGCGCGGGGGTTAGCCAGTTACAATGTTTTGGTGTTGATGGCAGACCAGCCTTATTCACTACAAAGTATTCAACAAAATGCGGGACTATTGATTCAAGAATGGGCAAACCATTATGTTGAGCTTTACCGACGTATGTGCCGGGATTTGTTCCCATCGTTTAATCAGGTCAGTGTTCATCCAACAGACCATAGATGGCCGATCATTGTTTATTTACATGGTACTGCCACACCCGTTATCCAACGGATGGCGGGGTTTGTCGCGCCTTATATTGTGCAGCGTCAGTTTAGCCCAACTGTGTCAGAAGCTGAACTGATAGGGTTGATGGATTTGATTCTGGATGAGTTGGAAGCTGGTAATCTTGCCCGTGATGTTTATAAGCAGCTTCGCAATGACTGTGTGGAAATATTGAGGCATATACTGGCAACTCCGGTGCATCAACTGGCTGTCACCGACTTTGACCGTTCCCTTTTCACGGATAGTCAACGGCTTGTACCTGTGCGAACCGATCCACCCGCGACGATACCGGAAACGCCACCGACTATTTTGCCACCGATGATGACTACACCCTCAGTTCGACAGGCCGATACCGAACAATTGATGCCGACTGATATTATGCCTATACTCCCTAAGCTGGATGATTCAAGATCAATGCCAGTCGTGAAGCCAGCGGATAATTCACAGTTCTCATTTTCAAATACGCTCTCGGCGCTGCGACGTGATAAAGGCAGTGGAAAAAAAGCTCGTCCACCTGTTCCACCACTGCCTAAAGAGGAGAAGAAAGATTAATCCTAACTCCAATTAGGCGACTCCTTCTAGGAAATATTGTTTACGCGCGAGAATTGGTCAGCAGCAGTATAATGCGAATATTGCCTAGACGCTGTATAAGGAGTTTGAACTGTGCGCCGAGCTATTTTTGTGATGTTTATTATTGGATTGGTGCTGGCGCTGCCTCTGGTACTTGTCGCACAGGATACTCCAGCGACGACACCCGAACCGTCTGCGCCAGTGGTAGAACCAACTGTTGATCTTCCGTCAGCCCCGCCGCTTGAAGGAGCCGTGACACCTGAACCTACGCCTGCCCCACCTGCATCACCGATTGAGCCAAACGCCTTAGCACTCCTTACGGATGCGCGAGTCGATTTGGAAATTCTGGTTTCCCAGAATATGGGAGCTGATCGCCCGTATGGTTGGACAGGTAGTAATGATGTCATGAATATTCAACTGCCTATTCTGATCCGATTGGACTTGGAATTACTCGCGGGACAATTATTAGGACCAGACCAGCGACCTGTGGGATGGTTCGGGGCGGTTCCCAGCACAGCTTATGCGATTGCGCGGGATATTCGACACGACTTGGAATTATTAGCTGACCAAGTTAATCCACCGAACGTGCGCCCACCGGGATGGAGAGGTTCTGATCCGGTCATCCGTTGTGACCGTAGTGTACAAACATTGGTTTTCGTGTTGGAACGAACGGCTGGTTACAAGCTGAGTGTCGATCCGTTGACACAGGATTTTTGCAGGCTGGCTGAACTTCAAGCGACTGCGTATGCGGAATCTAATTTACTACCGAATGCAAAAGCGCCTAAAGGCAGCAACAGCCAAGTTGCAAGCAACGGCGCAGTACAAATCAGCAGCCCATATGCAGTAGCATTTCTTGACCGATTTGGGCGACGACCGACCGGCAGCATTCCAGTGGGCGAGACGATTACGCCTGTAGCACGCAGCTATACCCAGTTTTCGAAGATGATGCTGGTGCGTGGTAACGGCTTTGAGGTGTTCATTGATTTCAGCGCATCGACTGTGAGCGAAAACCAATTTGCCTCCCTGCCCGATGTTAATGGTGTGGGTACGCAAACCGCTTGTAACGTTGGTTGGTGCAAGAGCGTCCCGTAATTGAAGGCCGTTATAAACTCACCCAATATGCGGAAATTGCGAATTGTGCAGCACAATTCGCATTTTATCCGCTGAATTGTCCGGCGGCTGGCTCGGCTATGGTTGCCGAATTGACATTTTTGTGCGGCGGGAAGCTCCCGTGATGCCACTGAAATGACAGTGATTCGGCGGCTGGCTCGGCTGATGCCACCGCTGTGCAGTATGTGCGCTGCTGCTGCATTTGCCGATTGATAAATGTGGGGCGAACAGCGGTAGTTAGAGGATGGCAATTCGGAAGCATAGATGTGTTCTCTAGAATATAGCGAGAGGCACAAAGCCTTGCGACCCTACAATGGGTTCTTTGGGAAATTGATTATCGTGCGTTTTGCAGCGGCGAGTTTGTGTGTATCTACCCCACCCTAACCCCTCCCCAAAACATAGGGAGGGGCTTTAAAAGCCAATTTATTTGTAATATTTATTTCCGCATAGAGCGTGATGCTACCTACAAGCATCACACATTTCATAATAGAACAAAAGTTCATAAAAGTAAAGCGAAATCGGTTCGAGTTTACAAACCTTTGACCCTCATTGTGATGCAAGGTTTATGCACAAAAATGAGGTTGAGTATTGAGATACATTATTTATCCCCTAAGAATTGGGTGGTCTGCTGTAAAGCGTTCCACACTTATACTGAAATAGGATAAACACTCCATTCAATTCAATTGGTTTGAGGGAATTCGATGCTGCAAACAACGGTCACAACAAATGGTCACGCACCCACGCCCAATCACAACAACAATTCAGCAGCTATCATTCGACAAATGACGGAAGCAATGCAAAACGCGGTTGTTATTGATGATAACAAGCTCAAACTGATGCTAGCAGCATTGATCGCCAAGGGGCATATTCTTCTCGAAGATGTACCGGGCATCGGCAAGACTCTGGTGGCAAAAGCGTTGGCACGAACCATTCACGCCACATTCAAACGCATTCAATGTACACCGGATTTGCTACCGGGAGACATCACCGGCGGGGCAATCTATAACCAGCGTGAGCAGCGATTTGAGTTCGTAGCGGGGCCGATCTTCGGCAACATTATACTTGTCGATGAAATTAACCGCGCATCACCACGTACTCAATCGAGCCTCCTCGAAAGTATGGCTGAAGGCCAAGTCACGAGTGATGGCACAACCCATGCCTTACCTGAACCCTTTTTCATTATCGCGACGCAAAATCCGATTGAAATGGCAGGCACTTTTCCACTGCCTGAAGCACAACTTGACCGCTTCATCATCGCGATGAACCTCGGTTATCCCAGCTACGATGAAGAAATTAGCATCCTTGAACGTGAAGAACATGCTAATCCGTTAGATGGCCTCAAAGCAGTAGTGCATTTGGAAGATATTATCCGGCTGCAAGAAACCGCGAAGGCCGTCAATGTGGTGCGCCCGTTGAAAGAATATATCGTACAAATCGCAGTGGCTACACGGACACACAATGATGTGGTCGTCGGGGTTAGCCCACGCGGCGGTGCGGCTTTGCAGCGGCTTGTGCAAGCGTTGGCGCTCATTCATGGGCGGACATTCGCGACACCGGACGATATTAAGATGGCGGCTCCGGCGGTACTGGCACATCGCTTGCTGACGCGTGACCGACGACCGGATACGGCACAGGCGGTTATCGAGCAAGTGCTGGCGGAAATCCGTGTGCCTGTGGAGTAATTACCCCCACCCCAACCCTCCCCCAAAACACAGGGGAGGGAGCAAATTCCAATTCATGATATGAGTTTTGAGCTATGCCTACATCACGCGCTTATAGTTTTGCTGCTGCTTCGATCATCATTTATCTCTTTGGCAACCAGACACAAGTTGGATGGTTGTATGTTGTCTCGGCGCTGATGCTGGGTGTAGTAGCCGCCGGATGGTGGTTGAGTCGGGGCAGCTTAAAGGGTCTAAGTGGCAAGCGACAGGTTGGAAATGCGCTGGAAGCCGACCTTTACGAAGGCGATGAAGTTGAGATTGTGCTGCAAATTAATAAGGTCAAAGGTGCAGCCAGTTCACTGGTTCGCGTCGAGGAAGTTTGCCCTCTAGCCGCGCCGGATAGCGCACAACGACAGGCACAACTTTTCATCCCAGCCCTAGCACAAGGCGAAGCGGTTGAGTTTGAATATACGATCACATTAGATCGACGTGGATTACACACATTTCCACCTTTAACGGCTGAATCACGCGCACCATTTGGGTTCTTCCGACGCAGCGGACAAGTGGATATTCCCACAAGGACGCTGATTTATCCAGAAGTGCGACCACTCAAACGGCTAGAACTGCTGGATCGACAGCTTACAGCACAAGTCGCACGACCACGAGCGGGTGTGGGTTATGAGGTGATGGGTGTACGGCCTTATCGCACGGGTGATCCGCCCCGACACATTCATTGGCGGTCGGTAGCGCGAACCGGAACGCTGATTAGCAAAGAGTTTGCCGACGAAGCCCAACCGGGTTTGACGCTGGTACTCGATTTATTTAATTACCCTTACCCCACAACCCAGAGCAAACATACACCGTTTGAATGGGCAGTCAAGGCGGCTGCCAGCATCGGCGATTATGCCCAGCATCGCGGTTACAGTTTGTATGTCATGAGCGATGACAAGGTGATGGCTGCACCACAAGGATCAGTCGGCAAAATGGCACTGCTGCAATATTTAGCGCGAGTACAACCCAGTGGTAAACGTCCGCTAACGCAAGTGATTGGTGGACAGATGACCCAGCAGTTCGTGGCGGTGATGCTGCCCTATCCCGACGCGCAGGCAGTTGAGGCCTTACTCAAACTCCGACAACAAGGGGTTGAGGTGCTGGCGGTGGTGATGGATGGTGAGAGTTTCCCAGAAGGTGGCGACTCATCCGTCAAGATAACGCGGCAACTACGAGCAGCGGGTGTCATGGTGAGAGAAGTCTCGTTCGGGGATGATTGGGCGGGACAAATAGAGTGAACCAACAAAACGAAAAACTTAACGCAAAGGGGGATGGCTTAAAAGCTCGCATCCCTGTGCAAAAAATTGCCAAGTTTGTCCGAATTGGATTGTACGGTCTAGCGATCATTGCGGTGATTGCGTTCATGGTGAAAACGCAGTTCTGGATTTTTGGTGTGGCGGTATTGGGGTTGGCGTATCTGCTGCCAAGACTGCGAAAGCGGAATGGTCGCCTATTCGAAGCGGAACAATCGGCACGTCTGCGACAACTTGCGTTTGGAGCGCAGGCAGCCAGCATCCTCGCATTGGCGTGGCCGACACGGTTGTGGGTGGTAGCGATTATCAGCATCGCGATATTGGCACTTGGACACCGAACGGCTTACCGGATGCGTGATAAGCGACCGAAGTGGCTGCGGTTTATAACGTTTGTTGGGCTACACGCCGTATTTGGATGGATGTTTCTGGGGCTGTTCATAGGGCAACCGTATCCACAAGCGCAAGTCGCGATGCTGGCAATGGCAGTGGTGAGCTTCGAACTCTATCAACGGTTGAACCTGTATTCGGGCATGGGCATCGGGCTGATTAACTTGTATGTAGCGGCGACGCTAAGCCGTGACCTCACTTTCATGGTGTTCCTGTTGATATTCGTAGGGATGATGCTGGCCTTTTTGTGGCGGGCGGATGTTGAGGATGGGTTGAAAGATAATCCAATTATCTTGAAGCCAGTTACAAAGCAAGCCAAGCGAGTTTCATCCATCGGAAGAACTTGGGGACGGTTCGCGGTATTCGCTTCGGTGTGCGTGGTCGGTGTGTTTGTCTTTACGCCACGCTTTGCGGGTTATCCAATTGTACCGCCCTTCTCGTTCCAACTACCGATCAATGCGCCACCATCAGCACAGGTGATTAATCCAGCACTCCCGCTTTTTAGGGCGGAAGGTGCGACAACTGATACCACGCAAGGTGAAGAATATTACGCGGGGTTTGATCAACAGCTTGACCTGAGCTATCGCGGACGGTTAAGCGATACGATTATGATGTATGTGCAAAGCCCAGCGTGGAGTTATTGGCGAGGCTACGCTTTCGATCATTATGATGGACGTAGTTGGAGCGAGTCGAATGACAATTTGATCCCTTACACCACGGGGCGAAGTGGGCGATTCGCGATTGATCGAAATCCTTCACGGCAACAAACGTTTGTGCAGACGTTTTACATCGCGCACGACATGCCTAATGTGCTGTGGACAGGTGGACATCCAATCAGCGTGTTCTTTCCATCACGCGAACTGGCAGTTGATGCGACCGGTGGCATCAGAATCGGATCGGCTTTGCAGGCAGGAACGGTCTATTCGATTGAATCCACAAACCGGAATTTTGAGCCTTCAGAACTGAGGCAAGCAACGGGAGCAATTCCAATAGCCATAAAGACACCTTACTTACAACTGCCGGATACAACGACAGCCCGAACCCGCGAACTGGCTCAGACTATCACGGCTGGTCAAGCAACAACTTACGATAAAGTAATCGCGATACGGGGTTATGTGATGAACACATTCCCTTATGATTATTATCCGCCGCCTCAACCGCCGAATACGGATGCTGTTGACCAGTTCTTATTTGTCGATAAGCGCGGAGTCTGCGAACATTTCACAAGCGCAATGGTGGTACTCCTGCGGTCGGCGGGCATTCCAGCACGGTTTGTAGTGGGCTATGGCAGCGGCACTTATAACGCGATTACGGGCTATTATGAAGTCCATGCGAATGACGCTCACGCGTGGGTTGAAGTGTACTTCCCTGATTTGGGTTGGGTTCCGTTTGATCCGACTCCGGGTTGGACAGGCGATCCGCAAACCGGAGGGGTTAAACGCTGGGTGTTCAGTGATTTGATGGCGGGAGTGGAACTGCCGAGCATCCCCTTTGGTGAGATGTTCAAGGCGAGTATGTCAGCCATTGGGTCGATCATACGACCATTAATTTTCGTGGTGGCGATTCTGGTGGTCGGTTTCATTGGTTGGTTCGGATGGCGACGATGGAAACGATGGACATTTACGGGTTATTCGGCGGGGCTTATTCATAAAGATAAGGCGAGGCGGCAAATCTTCGCGGCGTATCGCAAGGCGCAGCGGCAGCTCAAGTCTTATCGTGATCCAATGCAAACGGTGCAGGAACACGCGAAAACGACATCTGAACTTGATGCACTAGCGGCTCTGGTGGACATCGCAGCGTATCGACCTGACGCGCCGGACGCGGGTATGGTCAAACAGGCAAAGGATTTTCACGTCAAACCATGAAGTGTCGTAGACTATTCATAACGAATTTATCATCAGTGTAAAAAGGATTTAGTCATGGACATCAGTGAAGGGGTTGGCTTTAGCAACAGCGCGAGTATTCCCGATGATTTATTTCTGCTCAACCCACTTCATCAAAAGACGGTGACAGGGCGACTCAATATCGGTTATGCGCTGCGACGATTTGGGTGCGGTGGGGCTCTCATCACCTTGTTCGCACTGTTTATGATCGGGATAACGATACCCGCATTTTTAACCGAATATCGCTTAGCAACTTTAAAAACTGGACAAACCAAAGCTGAGATTACTGACCAACGAATTTCGCGCGGGAAAAGCACTACTTATTACATCACCTATCAATTCACGGTCGATGACCGAACCTATAGGCAAGAAGATTCGGTTGGCAAAGACGCGTATTACGGTAATGAAGTTGGCGGGAATATACCTGTTACCTACGTGGCAAGTGATCCTGACACATCGCACATTGGCGAGAACGGCATCCATTGGAATTCTATACTCCCGATGGTTTTCATTGGTGGATTTTTTCTGCTGATGGTGGTGCTTTTAGGCGGGTCACAAATCCCACAATATAGACGATTCAGACGGATGCGACGGGATGGTCAACTGATCTTGGGGCAACTGCGAGGGGCGAGGGGCGAGATGATCCGGCGCGGGTCAGGCAAGAGCCGACGAACGGATTATGACGTGACGATTCGATATGAATTTACCACGCCGACTGGAAGAAAGATGGATGGTGAAAAAACTGTTACACGGAATGATCTCAAGAAAAAATATCTACAAACAAGCGGATCAGTCGCGGTTTTGTATGTGAACGATGGCGATTATCTGGTGCTTTGAGTGACCATATATTCTGTATAAGGATTTCATGATGACCACCATTGAAGGGGTTGGGTTCAGTAACAGCGCGAGTATCCCCGACGATTTGTTTATCCTCAATCCATCTCATCAAAAGATGGTGACTGGAAAACGCAATTATTCATATCTATGGGCGAAATATGGGATCGGTGCTTTGCTAGCTGTTTTCTTTTTTGGGGTAACACTGGCGATTGGCCTCCAAGAAATTGTGACCGAGTTTCGCCTCGCGACTTCCAAAACGATCCAAACGACAGGGCAAGTCACTGACCACCGTTATTCGGTGGGGAGCAAAAGCACGACCTATTACCTGACCTATGAGTTTACGAACAATGAGCATACTTATACGCATGAGGTGGTGGTTGATAGGGGTGAATATGACAGCCTAAATATCAGCGCTGATATACCGATTACATTCTTGGCGAGTGATCCAACTATTTCGCATCTGGGCGATAAAGGGATTCGCTGGTCACAACTCCGCTATTTGATCTTAATCATCGGGGTTTTCGTGGTCATCGGTATTATCTGGCAAGTGGTCAAAATCCCCAAATATTTACGTATGAAACGGATGCGGCGCGACGGTCAAGTGATTTTGGGGCAACTCAAAGGTACTTACGGCGAGATGATCAAACGCGGTTCGGGTAAGAACCGACGAACGGATTATGATGTGACCGCTTATTATCAATTTAAAAACCCAAATGGTCGATGGATCGACGGGCAGACCACTTTTACGCGAAACGATTATAAGAAAAAGGAACTGCCACAAACGGGATCGGTAGCGGTTCTGTATGTGAGTGGTGAGGATTATTTGGTGCTGTGATTTTTATTATTCCTTGATGTTTCCATCCTCATTTTTGACCCTGAATTGCTGTGTGGCCTCTTACAATTAAGTCGACTTGATTTGACATGATTGTGAGGCAAGTATGAAACGCAGTACAGCAGCCATTATGGGGCTGATCGTTATCGCCCTCATCGGCGCGGTGGTGTTGTGGACATCACAGTACGTGAATATTACCCTGAAGCACGGGGGTTCACGCGAAGAGGCGGTTGAAAAGAACAGCGAGACATTCGTCAATATCCTCCTCAATATTCCAGTGGGCAACTTAGCGGTTACAGGGAATTCATCGCACCTGCTCGAAGGAAAGTTTAAATACGAGCAAGCCCAATGGGACGCGCAAATCGCGTATCTGGTAAGCAACGGCATGGGAACATTGAGTGTGATCCAACCGAACACCAACGGAAGCCCAGCCAGCCCTATAGGATACGATTATGGTGTGCAGTTGAACAACACCGTACCGATGTCATTAGAGGTAGATCGAACGAGCGGCGACAGCAACCTTATGCTCAATGATTTACTCTTGAGTACAGTGAACGCCAACCTCGGAAACGGCACGAATATGATCGTCTTACAAGGTGAGCAAAAGACCCTTTCTACTATGATCATCAACGGCGGGAGTGGTGCTGATAAACTGGATATGAACTGCACCTGCGACACACTCAACAATCTGGTGGCGAGTCTGGGAACGGGTGACGATAGCGTGAGTTTGGACGGGGCTTACCCCCAACTGACCAGCATCAACATTGATGGGAGTACCGGAAACGACTCGGTGATGTTGAAGGGCAGCTACCCAACAATCAGCGCATTAACGCTCAATTTAGGACAAGGTGACGATTCGATCACCTTGGCGGGAGATATGCCTGATCTGAATACGCTGGTGATGAACGTGGGTGCTGGTAACGATATGGTGAACCTCGATGCCCCATGGAAACAGGATTTGAGCGCGACCATTATTTCCGAATCAGACAGCACACGGTTGAAACTCCCCAAGGACATCGGCGTGATCGTGCAAGTGTTCGGAAAGTCAGTCGATGTGGACGCAGGCAGCCTGACCCAACAGGATAACGGTTATGTGAACGCATCTTACGGAAAGAGCAAAGTGACCTTACACGTCACATTGAATACAAGTGCTACCGAGACGGTGCGGTTGGTGGTGGAGTAGTAAACACAGGGATCATTGAAAATAATAAGCAGCCAACCCCCACCCTAGCCCTCCCCCGCAAGCGATGGAGGGAATAAATCAGGACATTAGTGGCGGAATAAGTAGATCAAAATTGAGAGCGTGATGGGCGACAATAAGGTGCTGACCATGATGAGGTTGAGTGCCAAGTCACGCTCCAGATTAAACTCGGTGGTAAAGATGATGGTCAAGACAGCGGTTGGCATACTGGCTTCCAATACAAAGGCCGTAAGCGCAGGCCCGGTCATGCCTAGTAAAGTTCCTAAGCCAAATGCAATAAATGGCGAGAGCAGCAGGCGAATAACAACGCCTGTGGAGACCAAACGAAAGCGAGCAAAGTTACCAAACTGACCCAGTTCCAGACCGAGCAGGACAAGCATTAAGGGTATAGCTGCACCAGCAAGTGAATCGATGGAACGTGTGATGAGCAACGGCACGGGAATATGAAAATTGACGATGATGAGGGCAGCACTCAATGACCAAACAGCAGGCGTGCGCAAAACGGAACCAAAACTTTTGGCAATTGATTGATGCCCATTGGAGGCTATAAAAACGCCTAGCGAATAGTTGGTAGCAATGTTGGCGATGAAGACAATAATCGCGCGACTCAGCACATCCTGATTAAAGGCAAAACCAATCAGCGACAGCCCAAAATTACCGGCATTCAGGCAAAAACTGGCGATCATCAGATTGGCGCGTTCGGAAGGTGAGACGCGCAGTAAGGTGGCAGCAACAAAGGCGATTAAGGCGAAAATCAGTTGAAAAACAATCGTCCCTACAAAGAGACGGAGAAATTCATCTCCAGCGATGTTACTCTTTAAAATTTGACTAAAAACGAGTGACGGCGAAAAAACGTTAAACAGCAGGACGCTGACCGTGCGTGAATCGACATTAAAGCGCCGTTTAATGACGAAACCAACACCTGCAATCAGTAAGATTGGCAACAGGTTATCTACGAAGATTTGAATAAGATCAGCCATAATCCTGCATTGGTAAATCCTCACCCCCAACCCCTCTCCATTTCATGGCAGAGGGGAGCAAATGCAAGGGAAGATAATAGTGTTTCAAAAAATGTTCTCCTCTGAAATTGCATAGCAGAGGAGAAAGATAAACCTTTCTTAAAAGGTTTGATGGCTATAAGCCGTTAATCAGATTATTTCGGTAAGAGGCGCTTTGGGATTTTGCAGATCATGGTGTAGGCCGGATCAAACATGTTACCGACTTCATATTCGACGGCGAAACCGATGAGTAAGTTGGCTTCGGCGGCGGTGTAGCCATAACGTTGTTGCAGCCATGTGAGCATCTCGGTGGTAGCATTTTGTACACATTGATCCAGCGGGCGAGCATTACCAGCGGTGAAAATATGCTCGTCATTTTCACCACGCGGCCAGCCGGATTTTACCCCTTTGAGCAGTTCGACAGTGAACTGGACATCAAACGAGATTTCGATGCCTGTGCCGGACATTTCACCATCGCCTTGGAGGGCGTGACCATCACCGAGGTGAAAGAGTGCGCCGGATTGGAACACAGGAAAATAGACGGTTACACCTTGAACGAAGCCGTTGTAATCCATGTTGCCACCGTGTTCGGCGGAGGTGGCGGTAGAAATGGCTTGACCAAGCTCAGGAGCGACTCCGAAACAGCCGACCATCGGATTAATGGGCAGCGTGAAATCACCGAGCTTGCCCATTGGTTCGCGCAACGAGGCGGTTCCAGCGGCGGTATCAACATTCCATTCGACTATTAAATCACGCGAGGGTAAGGCTGGCACAGCGGCAGGATCAACGATATTTTGGGCAAGGCCGGGCCGTCCCCATCCACGCACACGGTTGGGCGTGAGTTTATCCAGATGGACGACGAGCGTATCACCGGGTTCAGCGCCATCGACATAGAATGGGCCAGTCATGGGGTTGGGACCACCGACGACCTGTTTATCGTTGGCATCATTTCCACCTGCATCAACGGTGGTAGTGATGACGCTATCACCGGGGGCAATGTGGAGAACGGGCGGGTGTGAGCCGATGGTGTTGTAGTAGTGGTCGGGTGTAAAGGTGTGGGTGGGCATTGGGTAGTCTCCAGTGATCAGAAGTTTCAAGAAGCAAGTTACAAGAGAAGGCGTTAGTCTTTAGTCGATAGTTATTAGCCAAAAGAGATGTCAATTATTGGCGAAAACTTTGGCAAATTTGGCAATTTAAGCGCCATTTTGGTGCAGTTTCGGTGCAGTTTCGGCGGATGGCTCGGCTGTGATCGCGGCGATTTTGGCGAAGGGACTGCCGCCGCCAAGATTGCCATTTCATACCCCTAACCCCAACCCTTCCCCCGTAGTAACAGGGGAAGGGAGCCACGCCCAGATTTACCTACTTATTGAATTATGTTGGCGAATCTGAAAGCAAAAGCAATAATGCCAAAAGACAATTTGTGTCCAGTTTGCCAGAAGTTCATTAAGTCCGATACAAACACTCTAGCACTCATAGAATAACATATCTTGAGGCGCAATGGGTTACATTTTGGTAGCTTTTTCGAGGGGAAGTCTCCAACGGTTTTGAGGGAGCAGAATTGTTAAGGGGGTTGGGAAATGGTTGGGATTGGGTTTGGTGCATAAAAAGTCGGTGGTTGCGCCGCATCAGGCTAAAGCCGTGATGCTAACATTAAGACAAGTCTGCTAAAGCGACTTCAAATACAGTGCATCCAACCTAACGTCAGTATTGTTAATGCAACCAGATGACATTCAATACATGCCGTGTCCCCACATAATTAGACCAATTTTAATGATGAAATCAGATATTAAATCACCATTTTTACATTGTAAATTCATTAGGTTCACAAGAGTTTTTAAAGGTTCTAAAATATGACTTAGGGTGTCAAATCAGGTAAAATATTCATCTCGTAAGATGAGATTGACGAGGTCATCAATTCGCTATGTCTGAGACCCCAAAAAGAGTAAATCGTGATGAGGATATTGTAAGGATAAATCTAATGGAACATGTGCGGAAGCGACCGGGCATGTACATCGGTGGAACGGATTCCCCTGCCCTACATCAAATTCTATACGAGGTAGTGAATACGTCGATTGATTTGGCGTTTGCAGGAAAATGCGACCACATTTGGGTAACGCTACGACCCAACAACGAGGTTTGTATTCGTGACAATAGTCCCGGACTATCCCCTATTGTTGATAAATTTGGCAGATCAGAACTCGAAATTTTCATGACTGAAATTGGCATGTGTGGGCGATATGTTGCAGAAGGCCGTGAATATCATGTGAGTGGGGGGATGAATGGCGTAGGGATTACAGCAGTAAACGCGCTATCAGAGTGGATGTCGGTCGAGGTGGCAAAGGATGGGCACTTGTGGAGGCAAGATTATCGCACGGGTATGACACAAAGTCCGGTCGAGCAAATTCGTCCGCTGGATGCTGAAGTTGAGACTGGCATGACGTTCACATTTCATCCTGACTTCACCATTTTCCAACCGAACTCATTCAGCTACGAACAACTCGCAAAGCGCTTTCAAGAAATCAGCTATTTGATCAAAGGGCTGGCGATTACTCTACGGGATGAACGCATTCAAATCCCACTGGAAGTTGTATATCATTCTGAGTTTGGGCTTTTAGATTACATCAAGCAAATCAACACGAACCTTAGCTGGATACATGAACCGATTTACGAACGCTTCGAGGTGAGTGTAACGCGACCACATTATGTCCCCTATACGATTGAAGTGGAGATTGCACTTCAATATACGGATACAAACGAATGTCATATGCTGAGTTTCGTAAATACGGTAGAAGCCACAGAAGGTGGCGATCACATTCAAGCCGTAAAGTCAGCAATCGCGAATGTGATTAACGGCAAGAAATACTATAAAAACCGAGATGAAACGGCAGCATATTCACCGCATGAAGTTACACGCGGGTTGAACCTGATCATAAACATTCTACATCCCAGCCCTTTCTTTGCGAGTCAAACACAATTGGAGTTAGAAGTCGTACCAGAGTTATATGGAGCGGTATCGCAGGCCGCTTATCGAGCAGGAAATCAACTCATGGGTGATAGTGGAACGGCAATCCAGTTGATTGAAAAGTTTGAGAAAAATCATTTTGTGGCAAAGGGCGGGATTTGCTAGGTGACAGAAAGAGGGCGGACAGCCGTCCGCCCCTACAAGAAGATGATGAATTACACCGTGGCGTGGTGGGTTTGGAGGCTGCGGAC
>JBBQLX010000062.1:0-33097 GCA_038328375.1 Aggregatilineales bacterium
CTGCCTGTCCATAGAAGCTCGGTACAACCCCATGTGATGATTGGCTAGTAATAAAATCAATGACTTTCTTGCCAGCCACCAAATGAGCACTACGAATGTTGCTTCCGCCCAAACTCTTGGTAATACCATCCAAGAAAATCAGCCGTTCACGCTGTTCTGGTGTAAACGCATTCAACACCACATTGATGTCTGAAGGCCCACCATCCGTCACCCAATGGTAAATCCAGTCGAACAGCACAAACGAATAACCACTTTCCAAGGCTACCCGTGCCAATTCAATCTGCTCTTCCACCGGAATAGTCCGCCCTGTTGGATTATCCGGTGAAGTAATGACAATACCCGCTACCTTACGGCCTTCTTTAGCAGCATATTCAGCCGTCGCCTTAATTGACTCCGGTGTATAACGCCAGCCTTCTGCCGGATTACCCGGTGCCAACAACACGTTCAGGCCAACCATATATGGCCCCCAGTTATAGGTAATCCACGGCACACGGCTGACGACTAAGGCATCACCCGTTTCCTGATTACCTAAAGCCACCATCGCTGAATAGGCTTTTTGTAGACCGTCACGTCCACCTTGAACGAAGCACACATTCGGCTCACCCCACCCCGTAGCCGAGTCGAGCTTCCAATACTGCTCAACCGCTGCCTTACGGAACATTGGTGTTCCCCAAGGCTGGTCATAAGCCGTACCGTGCTTGATTTGAATTTCGGTTGCCCGTTGCAAAATTTCGACCGGCACACCCGGCAAACTGGCACCACCATCCCCCTGTGACGCATCAAAAGTTGGTGCATCTGCTCCCACCACTTCCTTGTACTTCTTCAACGCGTCACGAATAAGGAACATCCGTGAAGGTGGAATCGGCAACATGTCCGCCGGATAATGGTTAACCGGAATACGGTTGGCAGACGGCACTACAAAATGCGGTGTCTCTAAACTGATTGAATAGTCTTTCGTAACCAAAAATGACCTCCAAATATTCTAGCCGAAAAAACAAAAACACCCCTAAGTGGGGTGCTGTGTCAACAAGCGTATCAAACTGGACAAGCCCCCACCGGATCAAGTTATGCAAGTCGTATCCATATTATTGGTGGTGGTAATCATTGCCAGCATGTCGTGTAAATTCCTACTAACCTTTAACAACTATATTGTGACTCTTGGACAAGCATCTGTCAATGTGGCAGGTTGCAGCATGGAAAACAGAAATAATTGTGCAGAATGCCTTACTGGTTCTCACTGACAAGTTTTTGCAAATTTTCAACACCGTTGATAGCCTTGCCGGATTTTGAGCGATTAATTCGCTTGAGCAAACCCGTTAGCACATCCTTAGGGCCAAGTTCAAGGAATATTTCTGCACCAGCAGCAACCATAGCCTGCACAGACTCTGTCCAACGAACGGAGTTGGTCAGTTGTAAATCGAGTTCCCGACGAATGCCATCGACATCACTTAATGGAGCTGCATCGACGTTACCGTAAATCGGTATACGCGGTGTAGTAAATTCGGTGTTTGCCAGCACCTGACGGAACTCGGCCGAAGCACTTTCCATCAATGGTGAATGAGCAGCAATACTAATTGGCAACTTCACCACTTTCTTGGCCTTCGCCTCACTCAGTAGCTGCATCCCAACTTCTAAGGTTGCATTATCACCGGAAATCACATTTTGACCGGGACAGTTGTCATTAGCCAGAATCAGGATACCGCCCGTTTGCTGGCTTGCTCGTGTACAAACCTCGCGAACTACTGACGCATCCAGACCTAATACCGCTGCCATCGCGCCGGGACTTTGCGTACCAGCAGCCCGCATCAACCGACCACGTTCGCGTACCAATCGTAAACCATCTTCAAAGGACACTGCGCCTGATGCGGCTAACGCTGTAAACTCGCCTAAGCTATGCCCTGCCACAAAGGTTGGTACTGCGGACGGAAGTTCCGTTTGCAACGCCCGCAAGATTGCCACCCCAACCGTATATAACGCGGGTTGTGTACTGATGGTGTCGTTAAGCATATCTTCAGGGCCATCGAAGCAGAGATTACTCAGTGCGAATCCCAGAATCTCATCAGCCTGTTCGAAAGTCTGGCGCACAATCGGATACGTGTCGGCAAGGTCTTTTCCCATACCAACCGTTTGCGATCCCTGTCCAGGAAATATAAAAGCAACTTTAGTCCAATCCATTGTCTACATCCCTTTAATAAAACGAGTCTCTAATTAAGAACACAATCGTTCCCAAACCGTTTCACAGTCAATTGCTACTATAAAACAAAAGCCGCCCTGTTTAACGCAGCGCGGCTCTCATAAACGTTCGCGATTATGCTTACGCTTCTTTGATTTCAACAACCGTTTCACCTTTGTAAGTCCCGCATTTCGGGCAAACATGGTGGGCAACATGGTATTCACCACAATTTTCGCAAATGATTAAGTGGTTGAGTGTTAAGAAATCATGCGCGCGACGTTTGCCGCGACGGCTGGAGGAATGTCTACGTTTTGGCAGCGGACCCACGGGTGTTTCTCCTCAGTACATGTTCGTCAGTGCCGCGATTATAAATTCTAGCCCAAGTGAAGTCAAGGTAGGGTCACTTGAGCTGAGAAGTTAGTCGTCACTATTGCCCAACGAAGATTGATATTTAAACGTTATGTTTCTTCTGTAAGGCTGCAATATCATCTTCAACATTTTTGAGCAACTTTTGGGTCATCTCCAAGCCGAACTGCTGACCGGGTGGTTTCGCCAGTAGCGTATTAACCTTCTGGCGAAAAAGAGTTGCTGATGCGTTTAAGTCGTTTAACTTACGTGCTACATCGGGCGGTAAATTCGGATTCAGAGGCGCGGGGGCTGGAATTAAAGGTTCCGGTTGAATATCCGCAATGCGCGATTTTCGAACTTCTTTACCCTGCGCTTGTGGTTGCGATTGGGCTTGTGGGGGCGCAGGTGATTTGACCTTCGGAGCCGCTTTATCAGGTGCAGGTTTCGCTTCTTTAACCTGCTTAGGCGGTTTTGCAGCAACCGCAGCCTCTTTGGCCTTGGCAATGGTAAGCTCGCTACGAGCACTCGCCACAAAAACAGCCATGCCATTTGTCTCCGGATCAAAAGCGCAAATGCCATCAATCAACAAGTTGTCAGCGGGATCTGCCATTGACTCTTCAACGCTCGCCCACTGCTTGGATGACATATAGATCGTGTAAAGTGTGGGCGTTTCGGGCGGACGTGGAAGTTCTCGCGGCAAATTCTCCGCCTTTGTGACATAAGACATGGTCGTCACAACCATCTCTGAACGCTTTTCAACGCTTCCCGGTCGTCCGCTCAGTGTTACTTTCATGGACTTTATTTCTCCTTGATGGGCTTTCAGAGATTCTATAAGGGCAATGCGCTCGCTCCACATCAAAAGAGGAGGCCCAAGACGAGCCTTATTATTCGTCTTCTGATAACTTTTGAACCGTGGAAAAATGACATCGCGAAGTTCCGCAGAAACTCTTTCACGGGTTAGATGGAAAAATACTCCACCAACGGTACGGCGGCGCTCTTGTTTAACGAGGTATAGACCGCCCTTTGCCTCAATTTCCAAGGTTTCTTGATACAGATTGCGGGCGAAATCCATTCCGCAGTACTGAATAATTCTTTTAATCTGCTTAAACGGTGCTCTTAGATTTTCCCCAAGCAAATCCGCCAGTTCTTTAGCTAGCGCTTCAACTTCCTCTGGCGGTAAATCGAGTTTATCCATTAGGTTGATTCCACTTCCTATTTTAGTTGATCTGGAAATCTGCAAATTCATCCATTGCAGGTAACCAGTTGGTTTCTACCCGTGAAACAGAGGCCGATTCAGGGCCTTTATGCAAAAACTGCATTAATTCCTCAAGTTGTGAAGGTGTTCCTTCGGCGACAACTTCCACCGAGCCATCCGCACGATTACGCACCCAACCTTGCACACCGATTTGGTTAGCCGTAAGACGTGTATAAAATCGGAAGTTTACACCTTGTACCCGACCAAAAATCTTTGCATGAAGCCGCTGGTGATTATCTGGCATTTCGAAACCCTTTGCCAATATTATTCACCAACTATATCATCAAAGCTATAGGGTTTCCCCTAATATTACCCGACTCTTGTGATCTTCATAAGGGTATTTATGGAAGGGGCATCCAATATTGAAACGTCCGAATTAGGCCAGCGGATTTCTAGGCTCTGTAAATGAGCCGCCTTTGGAAAACCAAAATGAACACGGGCAGCGTCACCCGAAATATAGCCACTGGCAACTTTTACATCTCGATAGTAAGTACCCATATCCGTATGCAAAATTAGAGTCGCTCCAATAGCCCGCGTATTTAAGGTATCTGGCGCAAACAAATCAACTTCCAAACTACTGCCTTCGCAAAGTTGATTTTCAAAAAGCTGAGATGGACTGTTGAGATTATTGACAATTATATCCAAATCACCATCACCATCTAAATCAGCAATACTCATGCCTCGCCCACTGCGAGTCGAACCCAAGCCCCAATCCGGCATGGGAACAAAATGTCCATCGCCTGAATTTCGAAATGATTGATTGGCTTCGACCAATTCATGGTTAGGCAAATGCGGAAAAGTGGACATCTCGGCAAAACCGTTGACCACATATAAATCCAAGAACCCATCCTGATCAAAATCACCGAACTTACCCGACCAACTCCATCCGGTAGCATCAACATCGTCTGCATTGGGAGCATTCTTGAAACTACCAATGGTTTGCAGCACATTTTCATTGACCTGTGGATCAATCTTGAGGTTACGGCCTTCGTTTACCGAATGGGTAATTGTAGGTAACACTGCTTGACCTTGTACATCATCACTATAGGGCTTCATATCGGTTGCAAAAACTTCGTTTTGTCCGTCATTGTTAATATCACCAAAGTCGAGACTCATCGTGCTATGGGTCATCACCGTCAGCGGCTTGACGGACTGCCAACCTGTGGGCGACCAATACCAAAGCTGATCCGGTACAGCAAAGTCATCACCAACCCATATATCCAGATGTCCATCGTGGTTCAAGTCCACCAACATCAAGGCTAATGCCTGAGCATTGGTTGAAAGACTCGATAAATGAAATTGCCCACTTCGATTTTCGTAATAATAAACGCCACCGTTACCACTTAAGAGAAATTCTTGACCGTAATCCGTTAGCAGGCTGGCATCATAAGTCGCACCGACTAAATCCAAATCACCATCTTGATCGAGGTCTGCCCAATTAATGGCATACATGGGTTTGCCTACAGCCGGTAAAAATTCGCGCAGAAATTGACGGTTACCTTCGTTATGCCAGTAGGTTGGAGCCGTTTTAGTCCTTGAAAAAACAATGTCTAACAGGCCATCACCATCAACATCTACGGTGGTCACGGCGCGTGAATCACCATGTGCCATGCGCCGGGTACTAAAGTTCAAATTCCCTTCGTTCCATAAGATTGTATTCATGCCAGCCTGATTGGTCAAAACAATATCCAACTGACCATCATTATCCAGATCATTTATGGCAACCCCACCGCCATTGGCCTCAAACATTCGGATGCGATTTCCACCAGCGACGGTTGTGGTATGGTCAAGATCATGAGCGACGAAATGCCCTGTGCAAACACCATTCTTGGTGAAGGGTGTGGTTTCAGTTGTGATTGTGTTATCTGACAAAACATGAGTTGGAGCAAATAATCCACTCAGCAGGAGCCATAATGCTACATATCCAAAACGCCCAATCTTGTAAAATAGTCTCATAATTTCCGCAATGAAAAGCACTCTATTACGCCATATATCAATGAGGGATAGATCATACCACGCCATCGTGCATAATTCACCCAACCGAGAAACCATGAGATACGTTGTTCCAATTGGCTTGATTACATTCTGTATAGTTAGTGCTAAAATACGTATATTGAATCGTTTAAAAGAAGTAAATCTCATGAAAAAAAGTGATCAACTCCTTAAAGACGCACACAAAAAGGCATTAGAGGTCATGCACCGCTGCGTCACGCCTAGCGGCTTTCGAGCATCCGGGTTAGCAGCAGGTTATCCGCAAGTCTGGGCACGTGATAATGGCATTATGTCGTTAGGTGCATTCGCCACCGGGGATGCGGACTTGATGGCTGCCGCAAAAGCCAGCTTGCGTACTTTAGGGGCGTATCAATCCAAACGCGGATTAATCCCCTTGAATGTCAATCCCGACAACGGCTATATCAGCACTGAAAATGCGGGGGCGGTGGATGCAAACTTGTGGTTTATCTTGCTTCACTTTTTGCAAGTACAAGCGACAGGTGACATCGCATTTCTGAACGAAAACTGGGAAAAGATTACC
This sequence comes from Aggregatilineales bacterium, assembly GCA_038328375.1. Taxonomy (GTDB): domain Bacteria; phylum Chloroflexota; class Anaerolineae; order Aggregatilineales; family Phototrophicaceae; genus CFX2. Next base: position 6,310 of record JBBQLX010000062.1, read on the forward strand.
CAAGCGCTGATCTGGCTCGAATATCAAGATATGAACGAGTGTGGTCTGCTCGAAATTCCTGAAGCGGGAAACTGGATGGATTTGATCGCTGTCCGATACAACACACTGTATGATAATGTCCTATATTACGCGGCAGTACTGGCCTATGACTTGATGTGGAAGCGCTTGGTCGCAGGCACGATTGGGCATACCGTCAATGTCAACGCGGCGCAAATCCACGAGCGCATCAACCTTCTGATGTGGATTGACCGCTGTTGGGTGGCAGAACACTTCGCTGAACATTTGGAACGGCTCAAAGCGATCCGGTTGGAATGGTTCATGCTGTACCATAACATCGGAACCATTTCGAGCCGCCCCTATTATCTGCCGTGGGTCGCTTTCCGTGAATATGGCGATTGGTGTGACACGCTCGGCAACTGCCTCGCCATCTTAACGGGAATCGCGGATTATCACCGCAGCGAACACATCCTGCGTTATATGTATCAGGTTGGTATCGCTGAACCGTTCCCTAGTAAAGCGATTTATCCACCGATAAACCCCGGCGAAAGTGATTGGCGCAGTTACTATCGCAGCCGTAACCTTAACCTGCCCCACCAGTATCACAACGGCGGGATTTGGCCGATGGTCGGTGGCTTCCATGTGGCGGCATTGGTTCGTCACCAATGGCAGTCGGAAGCCGAACGCTTGCTGTTGTTGTTAGCAACTTCTAATCAGCAAGGACGAGATGCTAACGAAGGCTTTAACGAATGGATGCATGGTGTGAGTGGACATCCAATGGGATTCGATTTACAGGGATGGTCGGCCTCGATGTATCTTTATGCTGAATCGGGTGTTCAAACAGCTAAACTGCCACTCTTTGATGATCTATTGGCAGCCAAACCTGAAGCAGCACGCAGCACCGAGATTAAGGATTTCGTGGTACATGCAGGAGGCGGCCCTGTTTAAAGTGGTTTTAATGTACTGATGGCATTACTGCGCGAAGGCGCTATAATCGCTGGTGTTGGGAGTTAGTCGCGAACGTTTCGCAAGTTCACAGGAGCTAGAAAAAATGAAGAAACGTCTTACCGGTCTTTTTATTATCTTTTTTATCCTTACGGCCTTTAGCAGTGTTGCGGTCGCACAGGATACTACGACCCTATTGTGGGGTATGTGGGGCAGCCCAGAAGAAATCGTCGTGCATCAGCAAGTTGCCGATGCTTACATGAAAGCCAATCCGAACGTCAAGATCGAATTGTGGTCACAACCATGGGGTGATTATTTCACCAAGTTAGACACGTTGTTTGCAGCCGGTGATGGCACTGCTATCCCCGATGTGTTCTTCATGTCGCCGATTCAGAAATATGCTTCGAGCAACTTGATCCAAGACCTGACCTCTTACATCGACAAGACCAAGATGGACTTGACCGATTATTGGCCGGGTGCGTTGGAAAGCACATCATGGGATGGTAAGGTTTATGGTCTTCCCCGTGATAGTGGTGTTGAAACCTTGTACTATAGCAAGGACGCTTTCGACGCAGCAAAGCTTGAATATCCGACCGATGACTGGACATGGGATGATCTGCACAAGGCAGCCGAAGCCCTGACCATCAAGGATGCCAGCGGTCGCACTTCCCGTTTCGGCCTCGCGATGGAAGGTGGCAAGTATTTCGACTTTGTTGGCGCGAATGGTGGCATGATCCTTGATGACATGTTCAAGCCTACCGAATGCAAACTCAGCACCCCCGAAGCGATTGCCGGTGTTGAATTCTTCGCTGGCATGATGAATGACGGACTCGCTTGGAAAGATGCCAACCTTGGTCAAGCTGGTGGCGATCAGGCCGTGTTCCTGTCTGACCAAGCGGCAATGTTCATCCAGAACGCCAGCCGTGTGCCAGCCTTGAACGCAGCCGGTGTCAACTATGATGTTGCAGCCGTGCCGAAAGCCCCAAGTGGCGGTCGTCAGGCAGGCAGCACCAATGGTGCAGCATGGGTTATGAGCGCCCTTACAGCGAAATCTGATGCAGCATGGGCATTCATGCAATACCTGCAATCGCCCGATGGTGGTCAGGCCGTGTACTTCTCAGCAGGTGATGCATTCCCTCCCACAAAATCCGGTGCCAATTCGCCCGTGTTCTTGAATGACACACGCGGCCCAGCGAACAAGCAGGCTTGGTTGGTCGGTGCCGAATCGGCACCACCGAATGGTAATGGTTGGTTCGCCGAATGGAACGAAATGAACAGCACCATCATCAACCCAGTATTGACCTCGATTTGGGCTGGTGAAGCCAAGGCTGCCGACGTTCTGCCCGGTGTATGCGACAGCGTCAACACCTACTTAGCCGATCACGGCTACAAGAAGTAGTCTCGGATTAACGGCGGCATAGCTGCCTGAAGTTCATAAAGCGCGGGGTTGGAGTCGTTACTCTGCCCCGCGTTTTGTTCAACCTCGAATGGAGAGAGTCTATGGACAGTGCAAGGGATTTATCACCAAAAGTGGAAGCACCCCAGCCATCCACCCTCTTGCAAAAACTCAGTTTCAAATTGGGTATTGGTGTTTGGCGGGCCGATCAGCAGTTTGAAGGTTATCTCTTTTTATTACCTAGCCTTATTGGTTTCATTATTTTCGTCTTGGCTCCGATTGTCATTTCACTTGCCCTCAGTTTTCATCAGTGGGATCTCATCACACCGCCCGTATTTATCGGTCCTGCAAATTACATTGAACTGTTTACAAAAGATCCGATTTTCGGCAGCGTTATCAAAAACACTTTCTGGTACACAGCACTGATTGTTCCGGTCCAGATTGTGCTGGGCTTCACATTAGCAATCATCCTAAATATGGGTCTACGGTGGGCCAAGCTCTATCGGATGCTGTATTTTATGCCAGTTGTTGCGAGCGTGGTCGCTGCGGCAATGGTCTTTCGATTTTTATTTAACCAGCAAACCGGTGTTATCGCGGCTGGCATCTGGGAGATTAAGGGCAGTTTGCTTGGTCAAGGTTGGGTTCAATCTTCGCCGCAACTGTTGACATGGGTCAATACTATTAATCCGCCCGACTTCTTAAATGCGCCCGGTCAAGGTATATGGCCGGGATGGGCGCTGGTCAGTGTGGCGATCTTCACTGTATGGAAGAACGTCGGTTTCACAATGGTCATTTATCTAGCCGCTTTACAGGCTGTCCCAGAAGTGCTTTATGATGCGGCTAAAGTTGATGGAGCAAACCGCTGGCGTTTGCTCCGGTTCGTGACCATTCCATTGGTCAGCCCGACCACCTTCTTTATTCTGGTTATTCAGATGTTGGGTGCGTTCCAAATTTTTACTGAACCCATCATTATGTCGGCGAATACCCAACGTCAATTACCAGCCGCTGCCGCATCCATTGTCACCTACATTTACCAGAATGCTTTTAGCTTCACTCGCATGGGGAAGGCAGCAGCAATTTCGTGGGTATTATTTGCGATTGTATTTGCTGTAACCATATTGCAAACAGTCTTGCAACGACGTTGGGTTTATTACGAAACGGACTAATCGGTAAACACTATGGCTACCTCAACCTATAAACCACGCCCTCAAGCAATCGTCATCCCGTGGGGACGAATAGCACTCCATATCATTTTGCTGATTGGTTCGTTCATCATGGTGCTGCCATTTTTATGGATGGTGAGTACATCGCTCAAAACTTCCACCGATATTCTACGCGAATTTCCACCTAAACTCATTCCATCCACTTTTATGATTTCGAACTACAGTACGGCGCTCACATCGCTGCCGTTTGACCGCTTCTACTTCAACAGTTTGCTGGTCGCAACCTCTGTGACCGTTTTGCAGTTGCTCACATCCTCACTGGCGGCTTATGCTTTTGCACGGCTACGCTTCAAAGGACGTAACGCGCTGTTCTTTTTGTACCTCGTCGGTTTGATGATCCCCTTCCCGGTGCTGCTATTACCCAACTTTCTGATTGTGCGACAGTTGGGCTGGTTCGATAGTTATCTGGCGCTGATCGTACCACCTGCTTTTTCAGCTTTTAGTATCTTCTTGCTACGCCAGTATTATCGCGGTTTGCCAATGGACTATGACGAGTCGGCACGGATTGACGGCGCATCGTCACTGCGAATCTGGTGGAGCATTATTGTTCCCAATTCGCGCCCTGCCCTAGCTGCTTTGGCGGTATTCACTTTCCTTGGCACTTGGAACGATTTCTTATGGCCTCTAGTGGTTACCAACTCGAATAACATGCGAACGCTGCCTGTTGGTCTAAGCATGTTTCAAGGACAGTTTACCGTCCGATGGGAACTATTGATGGCGGCATCAGTGGTCGCGCTGATACCGGTGTTAATCGTCTATTTCTTCGCCCAAAATTGGATTATCAAAGGGCTATCAGTTTCGAGCGGCTTGAAGGGCTAAACGCACATCTAAATGGCGCATAAGCTCAGATGCAATATATACTCAAATAAATCGTATATCATTGATCGAGAGTATGTATGCTGGCAATTGTCCGCGCCTGTGCAGTCATTGGTTTAGATGGCTGCATTATTGAAGTTGAAGTTGATTTTAATCCGCGTGTCGGTGTTCCCATTTTTACTATCGTGGGTTTGCCCGATAGCGCAGTAAAAGAGAGCCGCGAACGGGTGCGGGCAGCCGTAAAAAACTCGCATTTGCAGTTCCCGAACAAAGGCTACACGGTCAACTTATCCCCAGCGAACATCCCCAAACATGGCCCATCATATGACCTCGCAATTGCGGTTGGTGTGCTGGGAGCCACTGATCAAATCCCTTTAGCAGCACTCGAAAACAGCCTATTCGTTGGCGAGCTCTCACTTGATGGCAGTGTGCGCCACGTCAAAGGTGTGATGTCGATGGCGTATACGGCCTATCAAGAAGGCATCGAGCGCATTTTCGTGGCGAGCGAAGATGCTCCGCAGGCGGCACTCATTAATGGCATCGAGATTATCCCCGTAGAAACACTCGGTCAACTGGTTGAACATCTCTATGGACTAAACCCGATTGAGCCTTATATGCCTTCACCATTGGCAATCAATGATGATGTGCTGCCGGAGGGCATTGTTGATTTTGCGGATATTAAAGGACAGCAACACGTTAAACGGGCGCTCGAAATTGCGGCAGGTGGCAATCATAATGTATTACTTTCGGGTTCGCCGGGTGTAGGAAAAACGCTTCTTGCCCGTGCCATGCCGGGGATATTACCTAAACTGACGCTCGATGAATCGTTAGAAGTAACGCGAATCTATTCAGTGGCGGATATGCTGCAAGGTGGCAAGCCGCTGGTACAGTCACGGCCTTTCCGAGCGCCACATCACACAATTTCTCAAGCGGGTTTAGTTGGTGGTGGATCGACACCCAAGCCGGGAGAAATTTCAATGGCGCATCGCGGGGTGCTTTTTATCGATGAAATTGTTGAAATGGCTCCCAGAACATTAGAAGTTTTACGGCAGCCTATCGAAGATAAGGTTGTGACCATCAGTCGCGCCCAAGGCAGCATGACTTTTCCCGCTAATTTCTTGCTGGTCGGCGCGATGAACCCATGTCCTTGCGGTTTTTACGGTGATAATACACGCGCTTGTACATGCTCTCCGACGATGATCGCCCGTTATCAAGGACGGCTTTCTGGCCCACTGCTCGACCGGATTGATTTACATGTGGATGTGCCGCGAGTGGAATACGACCGACTAATGAGCGACGAACGGGCTGAAACCTCGGCGGCTGTGCGTCAACGGGTCGAAAGTGCGCGTGAACATCAACGTAAACGATTTGAAGGGCGAAAAGGACTTTATGCGAATTCCGATATGGGTGTGAGCGAGATTCAACAGTTATGTTATCTCTCGCCAGAGGCCAAACAACTCCTCGAAATTTCGACCAAGCGAATGCAACTGAGTGCGCGTTCCTATCATCGCGTCATAAAACTCAGTCGGACGATTGCGGACTTAGAGGACAGCAAACGGATTGAAGTCAATCACATTGCCGAGTCGTTGCAGTATCGACCGAGACCGCAAGCCACCTAAATCGCAGCAAAATCTGGGGAAATTGCACAATTGCAATTTAATCCGCTGAATTGCACAGCGGCTGGCTCTCTTATATTCTTGGAGTTGACATTTTAGTGCGGCGGGAAGCTCGCGTAATGCCGCTGAAATAACACTTATTCGGCGGGTCGTTCGGCTGATGCTACCGCTGTGAAATATGTGTGCATGTGTGGCGGATACACGGGAGAAATCCAATCGTCAACACGCAAAGGGATAGCATAAAAAGTTTAGGTAGAACCACACTAAACGGTGGAGGCATTTTGAGGGAGGAAATTGGAAGCCAGATATTAAACACGAACATATTTACCGGATTAGTGAACGCGTTCATTGGTCATAATGGTTCAGGATGATTCCAAAAATTGAGGGTATATCTTCAATTTATAACCCTCACTGGATATACGCATTGTTCTCCACCGTTTAGTGCAATCCTACTGTGGTTCAAGTTAATAAACTTGAACACTCAATATGAATGGGAAATGAATTTCGTGAAGTCACCATCCATCTTTATCTGCCACTTGCGTTAGGTCGAAGCATCCGCAATCGGAATATGGATGATAAAAGTTGCGCCTTTGCCGATACCTGCACTATTGGCGATAATCGTGCCACCATTTTGTTTCAGCAGCGCATCGACAATCGCTAAACCCAACCCATTACCGGGGATAGATTTATTACGGTCAAGATTAGCGCGATAAAAGCGTTCGAAGAGATGCGGTATGATTTCGGACGCAAAGCCCTCGCCCGTGTCGCTGACTTCAAGATATAACTGTTTTGGTTCGACATGAGTACGCAAGCAAATATGTCCACCAGTGGGCGTATATTTGACGGCGTTGATGAGCAAATTGTCGAGAATAATGCGTAAATCGGGAGCGCTTAGGGCAATATCGGGCAGTGTATCAGGAATATCAGATTCAACAATTACGCCTGTTTGTGCCGAGCGGATACGCCATAAACGCGCTGTGTCATGCAAAAAAGCAGCGGTGTCAAACGCTTCCAATTTCGAGGCATGTTTGCCTTCATCCAAACGTGCCAATGTGAGTAACGCCGTTACTAAATGTGCCATATGCTCGACTTCATCGGCAACTTCAGACAAATAGTCCTTACGTTCCTCGGCTGGAATACCGTCATCGGACAAAGCTTCAATACGCAGTTTCATACTCATCAGCGGCGCACGAAGTTCGTGGGCGGCGTTGCTAACAAAGCTGCGCTGGGCAATGAGAAGTGCATTTAGCGAGTCGAGCATAACATTGAAGGCCGTTGCCAATTGACCAATTTCATCTTCACGTTTAATTACAATGCGTTCATTATGATCGCCTGCTGTGATTCGCAGTGCTGCCATTTGCAGTTGGCGGATGGGACGTGTGAGCGTCCGCCCTACCCATAAACTGGCAACCACAATCAAGCCGATAACGGGTAACAATATGGCTGCTAGTTGGAGCCAACGGCGATTGACCAGATCATATGCTGGCTGCATCGGCACGACCAACCACAGCACAGCGCGAATATCATTATTCCCAAAACGGATGGGAGCGGCAGAATAGAGATTGTCCTTGCCATCGGTATCCCTACGAATATCTTGGGTTTCCGTGCCAGTCAATGCAGATTGGACTTCCGCTGTATTGGCATCAATTGATGGAATGGATTGCTCTTGAGCATCACGATTTGGGACGATTTGACCCTGCTGGTTCACCACATAGAATTGCCAATCCGGTTCAGATTGTAATCGTCGCAACTCATAATCTGCTAAGGGGTTTGAAAGGCCGCTATTATCGCCATCATGGTCATTATGATTGCCGCCGGAAAGTGTACCGGACAAGGTAACTGCTTCGGTCAATACATCGCGTTTGTAATAATCGAAGGTGGCATTCTGCAATAATTGTCCAGCAATAAAAAAGAGTGTCAAGCCGCCAACAGCGGTTATGGTGGTGAAGGTCAGGAATAACTGTCGACTGATACTGGGTTTAAACATAATCCGTCTCAACGGATGTTGCGAAATGATAACCCACACCACGCACCGTTTGTAAGTAAACGGGATGAGTGGGATCATCTTCGAGTTTGGTACGCAGCCAACTCATATGCACATCCAACGTGCGCGTATCACCCAGCCAGTCCGTTCCCCAAATCCGGTCAAAGAGTTCATCACGCTTCACAACCCGTTCGGCATTGGTCATCAGCAACAGTAAGATGTCATATTCTTTTTGACGCAAACCTACCAAATTGCCACCACGCCGTACTTCATGGGTTTGAACATTCATTTCAATTTGTCCACTGCGAAGCCGACTGGCTGTCATGGGTTGGATCGTTAACTGGACGCGGCGCAGCATGGCTTTGACATGAGCATGAAGTTCTTGAAAGCCAAAGGGTTTAACCAGATAGTCGTCTGCTCCCAAATCCAAACCCTTAATGCGGTCGGTACTGTCATCCAAAGCAGTTAACATAATAATCGGTACGGGACTGCGCTCGCGGATCGCTTTACAAACTGTCCAACCGTCGAGACCGGGCATCATGACATCCAACACAATGACATCAGGATTTTCAACCAGTGCTTTGCTGAGTCCGGTATGCCCATCAGGCGCGACAGAAACATCATATCCGGCTCTTTCAAAGGACGAACGCAAAGGAGATGTGAGTTTTGAATCATCGTCAATCAACAAAATATGTGTCATAAAGTGTCTCGCTATTGATACACAACAGTCCTCGCATAACGGTGAGGGCTAAAATACTGATATGAGGTCGGTTAGGTGATTTATCTGGCGGCAGTCAAACGAGGTTCATATTGATGTAACGTTTGAGATTGGAGGAGAACCTTTAGGGCAATTACCACATAAGCACCCTCGACAATTAATGATAGCACACCCATAGGCTCAAACCACGTATCATCCACACCCAAACCGGGCAAACCAATCGTGCGGCTGATGACATACATCACTAATGCGCCGCCAGCAACCAAGAAGCCTAATCCCCAACCTCAAGTCTTCGATCCGCGATAAATGCTGGCAGCAGCGATGAGGGCAGCAATACCATTGACTGCAAACATCGCACCTTTATAGGCAGATTCACTAAAATTATCCGGTGCGGATACTAGATGGATTAGCCCAGTGACGACGATTAAGGCGATACCAGCCCCCAACAATGGTTGAGGAAATAGCGGATTGTTGACTAGCATTCATTTGTATTCTCTTTTGTTACGTCAAGTTGATATTTAGAGAATACATTTGCCATCATTTTGGCGGCTTAAGCGGTTCTCAAATCCACCTTAAATCCAGCTTAAATGTGAATTGAATATTTTCTCGACTGATGAGCATAAAGACTCTGAGAGGCTCTTTTATCCTGCCGAAAATTTGCATTTCTGACTAACTCAGTAGACATATTGCAACTGCGGCTTGGACTAATGGTTTATAAGCGACGTATACTTTCCAGTGGCATAGCCTAGTCCATTCCTATAGGTGTAATCTTCTTTTGAGAGCTTGAATAGAATGTCCAGTTTTCTATGAGCGCTCGAATGACAAATCCCACTGGATTGGTACAGTTTTGCAAGTTTAAGAATAGTAAATTAAAAAGGACGCTCAGTTGAGCGCCCTTCTGTCTACAAAATTCTATGAAGCCAATTGCCGATTAGGTGGTGTACTCAGGCAACCAATCACCGTGGGCTTCAATCAGATCATCAACCAAATTCCAAATTTGGTCGAGGCTGAGTTCAGCCGCCGTGTGCGGATCAAGCATCGCCGCGTGGTAGATATGTTCGCGCTTGAGCGTCAAAGCCGCTTCAACCGTCAAGGATTGCACATTGACGTTGGTCTGCATCAGCGCCGCGAGTTGTGGCGGTAGCGTTCCAATTTTCGTGGGTTGGATGCCGCTCTTATCCACCAAGCAAGGTACTTCAACGCAGCAGCCTTGTGGCAGATTATCAATCAAACCACGATTAGGCACATTACCGTAGACCACACGCGGCTGACCAGTTTCTTGACTGTGAATAATCAATGAACCATATTCATGGCTACGTCGAACTTCAATCTTTTCATCGCCATTTTCCATACGCTTCCGCAGCGCTTCCCAACCGGCGAGTTGTACTTCGCAGCGGCGGATATATTCATCCAGCGGAATATTAAACTCTTCGATCAAATCAGGACGGTCGCGCTTGATGAACCAAGGCGTATATTCGCTAAAATGTTCACTGGATTCCGTCACAAAATAACCGAGGCGTTTGAACATTTCGTAGCGCACACGATTCCAATCGGGCTGACGGCCTTCATCCAGAACTTTGCGAATTTCAGGATACAGACTTTGCCCATCACGCTCAAATTTGAGGTAAAAGGCCATATGGTTGATGCCAGCGGAGATATAGTTGATGTCCTCAATTGGTACACCAATATCATGAGCGAGTTGTTCAGCCGTTCCCTGCACACTGTGGCACAGGCCAATAGTCTTGATGGATGTAGCACGGCTCAATGCCCAGCAGTTCATTGCCATCGGATTGACGTATTGGAGAAACGTCACATCCGGGCATAACTGTTCCATATCCTTGCACATATCAACCATCACCGGAATAGTTCGCAGGCCGCGCATGATACCGCCGATACCCAGCGTATCAGCAATGGTTTGGCGTAGACCGTATTTCTTGGGGATTTCAAAATCGGTCAATGTACCGGGTTTGTATCCGGCGACTTGGAACATGGCGATGGCGTAATCGGAACCCTCTAATGCCTTTTGACGATTCGCTGAGGCTTCGATTTTCGGATTTACACCCAGCGTTTCAGCTACTTTATGCGCCACAATTTCTGAGGTTTTGAGGCGCTCGGAATCAATATCATGCAAGCTGATGGTCGCATCAGCCAATTCAGGGAAGCTCAAAATATCACCCATTAAGTTCTGGGCAAATACCGTGCTACCTGCTCCAAGAAAAGTAATCTTCGGCATTATCGTGGTGTCCTTTTCGATGTGTTATGTGGTTACGATTTCGGGTATATTCTTAAATTGGGGCAGCCACTGCTGCTCGGCTGCCAGCAGTTCGCCGACCATCGACCGTATTTGATCCAATGTACAGACGGCGGCGGTCAACGGGTCAAGCATGACAGCATGATACACGGCTTCCGTATTTCCAGTTAATGCCGCCTCAACGATCAATTCTTGAACATTGATATTGGTGCGATTCAGAGCTGCAAGCTGGGTGGGCATAGAGCCAATTTTGGTCGGTTGAATACCATTACCGTCGACCAAACACGGCACTTCGACACAGCAACCTTGAGGCAAGTTATCAATCAAACCACGGTTGGGAATATTGCCAGCGATCACGGTCGGGCGATTGGTTTCCATTGCTTCAATAATCCACGAACCATATTCGTGGGTGCGCTCTTTGGGAACAACCGAACCATCGGCGATCATGGCTTCATATTCGTTGTTGAATTTGTTCTGGCGGTCGATACAGTGCCGATAATATCCACCGGAACGTCCCCAATCAAACCAATGATCATTCGGACTCTTGAACTTGGGAACCAGTTCGTTATTGACCATATCCGCGCTCTTGCGGAAATAAGGCATGTACTCGCTGGCGTGTCCACTCGACTCGGTCACAAAATAGCCAAAGTGCTTCATGATGTCGATGCGAACGGGTTCTTCGCCATAAATATCAGGCTGCTCAATGGCTTTCCAAATTAGAGGGTACAAATCCTCGCCGCCGTGCTTGAAATCCAAGAAGAAGGCCTGATGGTTGATACCTGCACTGCGATAAGTTACTTCGCTATAGGGAACATCAATCCAACGGGCAAGCATTTCACTGGTTCCCTGTACACTGTGGCACAAACCCACATGTGGACGACCGGTTCCCTTGTCAAATGCCCAGCAGTTCGCTGCCATCGGATTTACATAATTCAGCAGCAGTGCATCGGGCGCAAGCTCGTCCATCTCGTGTCCGATTTCGAGCAAGACCGGAATCGTCCGCAGCGAACGAAATACACCACCCGGCCCAAGCGTATCACCCACGCACTGCTCAACGCCATAACGTTGCGGAATATCGAGGTCTAGTTTGTAAGCATCCAACCCGCCCTGTTGGAAGGTTGTCACCACATAATCAGCGCCTTTAATCGCCGCACGACGATCAGTGGTGGTTTCGATACGAGCCTTCAAGCCGCGCAGGTCGATAATAGCTTGAACAACTTTACGGGACTGCTCAAGCCGCGTCGGATCAATATCCATCAGCGTCAATGTGCTATCTTGCAACACTGGAACAAATAAAATGTCACTACATAGGTTGCGAGTAAAAACGAGACTCCCCGCACCAATAAACGTAATTTTTGTCATGTAAAGTTCTACTCTCTCCAAGGATGAGATTTATGTAATTGGCAGACGATTCGCCCACTGCCCGAACAAAGGTAACGGAGTCGATTTATTCTTCAATGCGTTGAGGATGCCCATAACCCATGTCACCGCACCGAAGAAATATACAGCCATCACAACCGTGAACAAGGTAACACTAAAAGCAGCCATGTACGGGATGAGGGCGACTAACCAAGCAACAATTGCCCAAACAACCAGCGCCCCTATTAGAAATAGAACGAGGCCAACCGATTGCCGCAGGTGAAAAACTGCCAGCGGATTTTTGCGTTGAAGTAAATAAACGTAAATCCACCCGATAAGCGGGATATAGGCGATTGCAGCCGAAAGAGAAGATTGGGTATTCATGCTGACACCTCAATCCCTTTAAGATGCAATTCTTTGGCGAAGTGGCAGCTTACAAAATGTTCCGGTTCGACTTCGGTCAACTCAGGAACTTTCTGAGAACACTCCGGTTGGGCATATCCGCAGCGCGTGTGGAAAATACACCCGGACGGCGGGTTTGCCGGACTGGGTACTTCACCCTTGAGTTGGATACGTTCTTGATGAATATCAGGATCAGCCGGAGGGATTGCGGAAAGCAGCGCTTCGGTATAGGGATGAAGCGGATGTTGCAGCAGTACGTCTGTGTCTGCCATTTCCACAATTTTGCCGACGTACATCACCGCGATACGATCCGAAATATGCTCGACCACCGACAAATCATGGGCAACGAAAATCAGCGTCAGACCGAGCCTTTTCTGCAATTCTTGGAGCAAATTAAGCACCTGCGCCTGCACCGACACATCCAAAGCGGATACAGGTTCATCAGCCACAATCAGACGCGGGTTCAGTGACAAGGTACGTGCCAAGCCGATGCGTTGGCGCTGTCCACCGGAAAATTCGTGAGGATAACGCCGCATCAGGGCGGGGTTTAAGCCCACCGACTCCATCAGTTCAGCCACGCGTTTCTCGGCTTCTTTGCCATGCGCGATATTATGAATTTCCAGCGGTTCGCTGATAATATCTTTAACCGTTAAGCGCGGATTCAGCGAGCTAAATGGGTCTTGAAATATCATTCGCATATCACGTCGCAGCGGTTTCATTTCTTTCTGACTGATGGCAGCCAAATTGATGCGTTCGCCGTTGGGTCGTTGATACCAAACTTCGCCGGAAGTCGGATCGTAGAGCCGTAAAATGGTGCGACCAACCGTTGTTTTGCCGCAGCCGCTTTCGCCCACAAGACCGAGTACTTCACCATCGCGCAGCTTGAAACTGACCCCATCGACTGCTTTAACATGCCCTACGACTCGCTGTAAAAAGCCCCGATGAATCGGGAAATGCAGCTTCAGGTCTTTAACTTCAAGAATAATATTATCTTTATCAATCATTATCGGTTTCCATTAATTAGCGGATAACTGCACGGTTGAGTTTTCCATAACAATGTCAGGATCATTCCAGCCCTTCTGTTGCATAAGTTCATAAAAAGCGCGCCGGTAAACGAGCTTCACATTTATAGTGACCGCTTGCCCATCTGTGGTGGTGAAGGTGTAGTCCGATGTATCCGTCGCCATCGCCTTGATCCGGTTATCTGTAACAATCGTTACCGGTCGCCAGAAGGCTACAGTGGGCGCTTCACCTGTCAACTCATCCTTCAAGATTTTGGCAAATGTCTTACCGGGCAAGCCAGCATAATCACCTGAATAATTCGGATTTACAGAACCATCTACCAAAGACAGAGTCTTCCCATTCGTGTCGATGGCCTCGACCGAGAGAATAACTGAGCGCATCGGAACATCTGTTGGTACATCATGCCCTGCTTGGTCATTGGTAATACTGACTTTGACCTGAATTTGATCACCTACGCGTTGAGCATCGGCGGTCATGGTCACGGCGTTTTGCAACATGTCACCTTGGGATGGTCCTAACATGGTATGGTTGTGCAACTGCGTATAATCACGCTTCAAACCACCCTGTTCGGCAAACACAAACCAATCATCTTCTGAGACCGCCATATGGCACTGCTGACAGGTTTTACCGGTCTTGGGGTCACTATAAGGGCTGGTCAGCCATTCGCCGTAAGAGTTGTAAATGACTGTTCCATCCTTGACTTGCTGCATACCAACTACGCCGCCGAACACACCAAAGTGACATCCAGCGCAGAACTGGCTTTGGGAAAGCTGTGGTAAATAGCTGTCGGCGCGGCTTACATCAACCAATGTGCCGAAGAATACCTGTTGGCTGTCCTCACGAGGCCGACGCAGTTCCATCGACAAGATACCGGGCATATCCGGGAATGGCACTCCAGTTTTGGGATCAATGACGACATTGACCGTCTTATGACAAAATTCGCAGCTAATGCCTTCAGCAGCATCACCCTTCAAATTCTTGGAAGGGATTGCCGAGTATGCAAGTATCCCGTTTGAACGTTCAACGGTTAGCCCTGTGTGACAGCCTGACCATGTACAGTTCTGATCGTTAGAGACATTCGAAGCCGCAGGCGTGTGACAGCTCGCGCAGTTACCGGCGCGACTGGGATTATCCAGTCGGAATCCCGGCCCATGAAACGGCTGGCTTGGATCAGGCGGCAGCGGTTTACCCTCAACATCAAAATTGGTTGCTTGCCCAGACTCTCCTGTTACATCCGTTCCCATATACACATCAAGGAAGCGGTCATTTGTCGCAGAACGAGAATGTTGATCCGATTGCCACTCGGTATATTCACGGTGGCACATGCCACAGGCTGCCGAGCCATCGACACCATTAAACGAGTACCATTCATATTTGGAATTATCACTTTGTGGCAGGTCTTTCAACATAATCGTGATGTTGTTAGCGCCTTTCCAATCGGGCGCACTAGGATCTAATTTCATCCAGCCGATGTAATGTCCTGCTGACCATGCGGTTAGGGTGACTGTCGATAGATCACCAAGGCCACTCAACATGAAGGTGCCAGCCTCGGCGGTTTGAGTCTTATTGCTCGTCCCTTGCACTTGAACGATTGCACCCGCTACCGGACCTTTTTCGTTCATGATGGTTCCCGCAACAACGTTTCCCTGCGCGATTGTAACCACAGGCGTAGCACCATCATCTTGCCCATAGACGACCGCCATCGTTAATCCAGAAAGCACAAATGATATGCCTGCGATGAGCAATACAACCGCTAGCTGTCTCGGTTTATTCATGTAACGCCTTCGTACTACCGCACTGCATATGGATCAGCAGCATCGCGCAAGCCATCACCGAGGAAGTTAAAGCCCAGCACGGCGATGACCATAAAAGCGATGGGAGCCAAAATCCACGAGTTCTGGCCTAATGTTTGGATGTCTTGGGTGTTCCGCATCATCAATCCCCAACTGATAAGGGGTTCGGTAATACCAATTCCTAAAAAGCTCAGGAACGATTCCGCTAAAATGATACCGGGAACGGTGAGAGTCAGAATGACGATGACATGGCTTAACACATTGGGATACAGATGGCGAAAGATGATTCGCGCATCGGACGCGCCCATCTCTTTAGCTGCCATGATGAAATCCGACTCACGCAATGAAAGCACTTTACCGCGTACTTCACGGGCTAATGTCGTCCATGACAAAAGGGCGAAGATACAGGCCATGATAACAAATACACTGAAGGAGTCGGCTGTTTTGGGGATGAGAGCTGCTAGCGCCATCCATAGCGGCAGTTGCGGGAAGGCGGTAATAAACTCGGTAAAACGCTGTAGGACGTTATCAATCCAACCGCCGTAATAACCGGAAGCCACGCCCAATACCGAACCGATGATAATGCTGATGATGGTACCGAACAGGCTCATGGTCAACGAGATACGACCTGCTTCAGAGGCTTTGCCCCACAAATCACGACCAAATTTATCTGTGCCTAAAATATGGACCGCACCACCGTCTTCCACTCCAAAGAAATGGAGGTTAGACGGAATAAATCCTAATAATTTATATTCAGAACCTTGTACAAAGAAATGGATGTCATAAGCCTTCTTCGTATCCTCGACCCACATCACTTGAAATGTTGTTGGATTCAATGTGTAAATCATGTTGTAAACAAAGGGGCCTAAATGAAAGTTTCCGTTTTCATCATTAAAAAAGTGGATTTGTTGCGGCGGAATAAAAGAAGCTTTTAGATCAATCCCATATAAGGTGGTCGGGCTAAAAAAATCTGCAAAAATGGCTAGGAATAAGAGCGCGATAACCATAAATCCGCCAACAATAGAAACCTTGCTGCGCCGGAATCGCCGCCAGACAAGCTGGGTATAACTTTCGTTTTCTTGATGCTCGGGAACTACCTGCCGCAATACGGTAATACCAAGTTGGTCGGCAGTTGAGCCTAAATCTTGCCCTAGTTCCGCGCCAGTAGAAACAAACTCGGATTTATCAATAGTCATAGCATTTCACTCCTGCCCTAGCTATAGCGGATACGTGGATCCAAGATGGATAAGAATATGTCAGCCAGTAGATTCCCTAGCAAAATCAATACGCCATAAATCAGGAGTAATGAGCCCGAAATATAAATATCCCCGTTGACCAACGCTTCGTAAAAAAGTGGCCCCAAAGTGGGCAGCCCCAAAACAATGGCAACTTCTAACTCACCAGCCAACATGTATGGCAAGACTGTACCTTGGTAGGCGACAATCGTATGCAACGCGTTGGGTACGGCATGTTTCAAAATAACCGTGTTTTCCTTTAAGCCTTTGGATCGCGCTGTCTGGACATATTGGGAACCGAGTACATCGAGTAAGTTGCCACGCATTACCCGCATGTTACGAGCTACACCGCCCAAGCCTGCGATCAATAACACAGGCCAGATGTGCTGGAACATATCGACGACTTTGGCAAAACTCCAACCCGCAAAAACAAATTGAGGTGAAAAAAACGAAGATACACTTGGCTGCTTTAAATCAATCACCAGAATGTATAAGACGATGATCGCCAGCGAAAAACGCGGCACCGAAGTGAGTATAAAAGAAATGATCGCCCAGACGTTATCCGCGACACCGTATTTTCGCGGCGCTACATAAATACCCAAACCAACCCCGACAACCGTTGAAATGACGTGCGCCAAAATAGCAATCAAGAGCGTCATCGGTATGCGCTCGGCAATCAGCACACCTACATCTTTACCATAAGCAAAAGAGTAACCGAACTTGCCTTCAGTCACGATGCCCTTGATCCAATTGACGAATTGTTCCGCAACTGGCTTATCCAAACCGTATTGTGTACGAATCAGTTCTCCCGCTCGTGTTGCATCTGCTTGAGTCGCGCCACGCGCGAGTAAGTAACCCTCATAGGTGCTGGCGTAATCACCGGGTGGCAACTGGATGACAATGAAAGAAACGATCCCAATTCCGATCAGCATAAAAAAGGCAATAATTATGCGACGAAAAATATAATTTAGCATACCAGCTCCATAAAACGGCTATTGATAAGCCTTGCAATAATTGTTGCTGTTAACGCCGCGCTGATAGGAGAAGGTTGGAGGATTACTCCCCCAACCCACTCAATCATTCAAAGACTACTTGTACACCGGGATGGTGTCAGGACGATTTTCCGTCAACTGATCAGCCTTCGGTGTCCATACCTGATCGAGCAGAATGGAGTCTTCTACCCATGTATACATGAATACAGGGGTTCCATCTGCAATGTTCTTGAAGCGCTTGCCAGTACCCAAACCGTAGCGACCAACAAAGACACCCATGTCATAAACATTCTCGGTGACGATCTTGTTCCATTGGGTCAACAAATCTTTGCGGGCAGCACCATCAAAGGTACTCTTGTACTTGGTAATGATGTCCACCAGATTCTTTTCAAAATCCATCAACTGACGGGGTGCAGCTTCGGTATCACGCTGCCAATTGAAGTTGTGGGTCAAAGGAGCCAAGTTGTTCGGGTTGGTGAACGGAAGGGCAAATTCTTGACCACCACGGAAAACATACAGATCCCATGTACCAGCGGCCTGTGTGTCCGTCCATGTCTGGCTGTCGATAACCTTCATATTCACCTTGATGCCAATCGCTGCCCATTGATTAACCAATGCTTCGGCAACGCTCTGGGTTTCCTTCGCATCTTGCGATGCGCCGAGCTGTACGACCACGGGCTGTCCGGACATCGGGCCAGTCGTCCACTCACGGACACCATCGTTATTGGTATCCTTCAAGCCGATTTCGTCAAGGAGTGTATTGGCGGATGCTACATCATAGGGGTAATAAACCACTGAACTCTTATCGAAATCAGGAGCGCCCGGATACAAACCACCAGCCCAACCACGGAGGAACGGCCCCTTCATGATCGACTGAGCGATACCGTCACGGTCAGTCGCATAGCTGACTGCTTGGCGGAAGCGTAGGTCGCGGAATAGATCTCGAACCGCCGTATCTCGATTCGTGTCGGTGATACCAAAGTTGGTCGCATAGTTGAATTGGACACCGTAACCCAACAATTCAGGACCCCAATTGACATTGAACTTCGAGTCAGTGTCTTGAGCAGCAGTCATAGCCTGAACAAAGGTGCTGGGATTCTCAAGGTTCATGTGATCGCAATCACCAGCAATCGTGCACAGGTCACGGCCAATGCCACTGGGACCCTTGCGATACTGAACTTCGTCCAAGTAAGGCAGTTGGTTACCGGCTTCGTCGACCTTCCAGTAGTACGGATTGCGGCGCATAATCATCAGTTCGTCGGTCTTGTATTCGGTGACGACCCACGGCCCCATCGTTACTAAGGGCAGATGATCAGGAGCCAACGCGTTGGTGAAATCCTTGTAGGTTGGAGCAGGAGAAGCAGTGCTCCACTTTGGATGCAGGGGTTTCAGTTGGTGAGCAGGCATGACGACGAAGTTACCTTCGTTCATCAGGTAGAAGGCATCGAAAGGTTTCACAACCGGGAAAGTAAACTTGACGGTGTTATCGTCAACTTTTTCCAAGGTCGCGAATTTGCCATCCCATGACCAAGCATCTTTGCTCTTAGGAGCATTGACGTTCGTGTCTTGGATGTAGCCATCCCATGTGAACATCACATCGTCTGCGCTGAAAGGTTCGCCATCTGACCACTTCGCGCCTTCGATCAGGTGCATGGTCAGTTGCTTACCGTCTTCTGACCAATCCCAGCTCTTAGCAATTTCGGGCATCGGTTCGATGTCGGAAGTGGCACGGAACAGGGGGCCAGTCTTAACCAGTGAGCCGTAATAAACGGTGTAGGATTCAATGCCGAACCAACCCATCGAAACGTTAGCCATATAGTTATAGCCAGCGGTCGGGCAGGCCGAGAAGCCACGCCACAGGTCGCCATATTCACCGACGCCATCCTTCATACCAGTGGTCATATAGACGGCTGGTTCTGTTGGAAGACGATCTTTTACGGCTGGCAAGCTGCCATCGGCAACAAACTTATCGAGTGACGGTGCTTGGTGATATTCAGGCAATGCCTTATATTGAACAATTTGATCCATTGGCAGCTTGTTAACCGTGCCGCCGCCCAATCCAATGTCTGTTGGATCAGGATATGGAATAGGGGGAGCTACTGAGCCTTGTGCAGCAACGGGTGTACTTAATGCCGCACCGAGCAGCATTGTCACGCAGGTCGCTACAATCGCGTAACGCTTTAAACTACGGACCTTCATTATTAGGCCTCCTCGATTCTTAAAAACAATTTCGATCAACAAACGGTCAAAAATCTTAACGACACTCGTTCTCTATAAGCCTCACCCCCCTCAAAGTTACGTAATAAGAACTAAGTTAAAAAGTCGGGACTGGTAAGCCTGTTATGCGTCCTCGTACAACCAGCAGGCTGTCTGGTGTCCGGGATGCACTTCGCGCAGCGCAGGTTGTCTTTCATGGCAAATTTTCATAGCATGTGGACAGCGCGGCGCAAAAGAGCAACCGGGGATAATATCAGTGGGCATGGGAACCATACCCTTGATGGGTTCAAGTTGTTGATGTTTCCGACCGAGTACGGGAACCGAGTTCAAGAGACCAACAGTGTAGGGGTGAAGCGGTTGATGATACAGTTCACTCGTTTCAGCGAATTCGACAACTTTTCCGAGATACATCACCGCGACTTGATCCGCCATCTGCGAAACCACGCCGAGGTTATGGGTAATAATAATAATTGAAGCGCCCACATCATCTTGGAGTTCATTCATCAGATCCAAGATTTGGGATTGAACCGTGACATCCAAAGCGGTCGTCGGTTCATCGGCAATCAAAATTGAGGGATTACAGGAAAGAGCCAAGGCAATCATCACCCGTTGGCGCATACCGCCGCTGAGTTGATGGGGATATTCACTCAAACGCTGCTTCGGCGCACTGATTTGCACTTTGGTCAGCATTTCTAAGGCGCGATCTAACGCATCTTTGTGGCTTAATTTTTGATGTATTTCAACGACTTCAGCGATTTGATCCCCTATCGTGTACAGTGGATTGAGGGACATCATCGGCTCTTGAAACACAATCGCAATTTCGCCGCCGCGTATGCGTCGCATTTCTGAGCCGCGCGGATCAAGCTGAGCAATATCGACAACTTCAGCCGCATCTTTGCGGTGAAGATTAATTTGTCCGCTGACGATTTTTCCGGGGGGTGACGGAATTAGGCGCATAATCGACATCGAGAGGACACTCTTGCCGCAGCCGCTTTCTCCGACTAATCCCAATGTCTTTTTTCGGGAGAGCGATAAGTTCACACCATCAACCGAACGGACGGTACTCTTTTCCAGAAAAAAATATGTTTTAAGGTCTTTTATTTCTAAAATAGTGTCTGCTTTGGTTGCCGCTGATTCTGCATCCACGTTGGTCGTCGATAATGTAGGCATACTACAATTTTTCCTCTAAATCTTCATGAATAATTTTTATTGCTCATCTGCCTGTTCCGATTGAACTATCAAGTTTAAATCGGAATTGCTAGTCAAATTTTGTTCATGTGAACAAACGAAAAAACACCACGATATTCTCATGAATGCGTGATCTATGAATGAATTTTTTCAATGATAGACGGGGTATAGCTGGATAGGAAAGGACTTATGACAATCTTCCGGGGTACGGTGAAATACAGCTTAGTGGTAGAATTGCCAAAGTAAAAAGAAAGTGTATTCATATTGGTTTGCCAAAACATAAGTTTGTAAAAAATTGAATTGTGCAATATAAAGAAAGCACAAGCAATGATTTAAACATTAATTTGTGTGTTTGTCAAATTTTTGTCAGTTAAACAAACATCAGGGATGTTCATTCGAACATTTACGTCTAAAAATGACTAAACTAGAACGTCACCATCATATCATACAACTCATTGAAAAAGCTAATGATAATGAAATGCTGGAAACGCGGGAACTGGCTGAACAACTGGGTGTTTCAGAAATGACGGTTCGGCGTGATTTGGAAGAATTATCGCTTAAAGGTTTGGTCAAACGCAAACATGGCGGGGTTAGCCACACGCCCACCATCGCAATACACAAGCAGGAACGCAAAGAAATAGGCATTTTGCTGGCTTTTAGAATGGGCAAGTATAGTGACCCCTTTTTTAACGCTGTCCTAGAAGGCGTGGATCGTAAACTGCAAGAACTGGACTGTCGTATTGCCTATATTAAACCGCATAGTGAGATCAACACCGCAGCACAGGCGCGTGATTTACTGGAGTCCAATACAGCCAGCGGCATCATTTTCCTTGGCCCTCTGCCCAAAGCTGAAAGCATCGCTTACTTGAAAGCCAATTTACGAGCCTTAGTCTCAACCACCGAATCGTTGGGGTCGGACTACGACACGGTTACTTTTGACGGTTATCATGGCATTCGCAATATGGTCGATCATTTAGTAAAGTGCGGTTACCGTCGCTTGGGCTTCATCACAGGTCACCACGACTTCCGGCGCAAAGCCTTCCTCGATGGTGTTAAGGCGCATGGTTTACCTGCTGATGCTGATTTATGCATTGTCACTCCTTTTGGAGCCGACGGCTGGACACCTAGATTGGGTCATGTCGGCGCGGAGCAACTGATGCGACTGCCCAATCCACCGGAAGCCATCGTCTGTGCCTCCGACCTCATCGCGATTGGCGCAATACAATGGCTGCATCAAAATAACTTTCAAGTTCCCCATGATGTCGCTGTGACCGGATTCGATAATATCCCTGAGTCAGCCTTCACCGTTCCAGCACTGACAACTGTCAATGTTCACAAACAGCTTATCGGCGAACTCACGGTCGAACGGGTTGTAAAGCGCATCGAAAATGAAGAAGACATCGCGCTAGTGATTCAAACACCGACAAATCTGGTCGTTCGTCAATCCTGCGGCACGAAGAAATAAGTCAGGAGTTCATATGCTTTCAGCACCACAAGTGATTGTATTGTGGCTTTTGGCAATTCTTTTTATCGTAGCAGGAATTGCCCATTTCACATTCCTCCGTAAAGATTTCGCGCAAATCGTGCCGCCTATATTCCCCTATAAAGATGCGATTGTGCTTTTGACGGGTGTACTTGAAATCCTTGGCGGTATCGGCCTCCTTGTGCCGCAGACATCCCGAATAACAGGCCTCGCGCTTATTCTGTATCTCATCGCCGTCTTCCCTGCCAACATGTATGGCGCACAAAATCAGATTCCTGTGCTTGGCAAACCACATCCCTCCGTTTGGGTACGACTCCCCTTTCAAATCCTGCTCATTGTTTTAATTTGGTGGGTGACTCAGCCCTAAAACAAAAGAGGATGCAGTTGTTTGCATCCTCTTGAAGCCTACATTGTGAAAAAATTAGATTGGCTTGAAGAACTTCAGTGAGGTGTCCAACAGCTTCGCAAGATCATCATTCAATTGGGCACCACCCGTAGTTTCAACGCGGAAAACCACTGCCGAACCCGACTCAGCATTAATAACACTATAGGCTGTGCCAGAAGTTGTACCCGCATCGGTTGTGAATGTATAGCTTGCACTATACGCAGGCAAACTACCCAATGTCACTTCCGTTACGTCGCCTTTTTCAGCATTAATCGCACTCAATTCAGTATCAAGGGCTGCCGCGGCATCAGTCGTATCGGCATAAGCATGTACCAACACGGATTGTGTCCCGGCGTCGTCGCCAAGAGCATTTGTTACTGTAGCATCCTCGTTCGTGAGTCCATACGAATCACCCCACGCATAAGGATATTCAAAATGGACACCCTCATTAGTATCGGTATAGCCGCGTAAGCTGCCATCCAGACCCTCATTATTAACGGCGACTTCTACTTTTTTGTAGATACGGTTTCCCGCCAGATCGCTCATGCTCAAACCAACTTCATAGTTTCCATTGACGGCTGGCGTATAACTGAAGGTAAATGGTTGGACACCAAAAGTCAGCGGTGTATCGGTCAGCGGTTGGATCGCAACCTCACCTTGTGGCGTGATGGTAATCAAATCCACAATAAACTGGTCACCGGGTAATGGCTGCACTTCGGATGGCGAATTATCTGTTACCGTCAGCATGCCCTTAAAGGTATGCGTACCCACATCAAAAATAAGATAAGCGGGTTGGCTACCTTGGGCATTCACATAAGTACCTTGTACGGTCGCATCATCACCTGAACCGCTGCTGGTTTGAAGCAAACCAAGTACCTTATTTGTCCCATCACTGACGTAAGGAAACTCAACACCCCAATTGAAGGTACTCGCAGTCAACTCGTTCGGATATTCAATAACGGTTTCGCCTGTGGGCAAGGTCGATGTGTAGGAAATAGGTGATGTATCGACAATGGCGCGTGTGCCATCCTCTTGCACATAAGTGATCGTGTATGACAGATCGACCACACCTTTACCCGCCGCATCAAAGAAAACGACCGGCGAATCCACAATACTGCCTGTCTCACCCAACATGAATACGTTATTAATCTCCAGTTTTAGGGCACTGCCATCCAGTTGCGTAGCAATGGTGTCATAGAACTGCTTCAGATAATCTTGCCAGAAAGCAAAACCTGATGGAGCCAGTTCCGGGTAAGTCGTGCCGTAAGCCTCATAGTAAATGGGCGTTGACGGTAAATAGACACCCATTCCACTTGCACGGGGCAGTTTACTATCCGCCATCGAATACACCACCGCGCCATCATAAGCGGCAATGACTTCTTGAGCAGCATTGTAAGCATCGCCAGTAATCGTTGTCTGAAGGCTGAACCACGTCATGAAGTCTTTCAAATCCACATAGGAATAGGTATCCGCGCGGTCACCTAAGGATGTTCCGAAAGTCTGGCTGTTATTCCGTGCCGTACCCAATGCCGACAGCAGTTCTACCGTATTGGCCTTAACGACCTTTGCGAAATTCTCTAAGGATGTGAGCAAAGTCGGCAAACCTGCCGTTTCAACCAGCGATAAATCGACCTTAGTGCGTCCGCCTACGCCTGCATAGTACGCCATATAATTGTCGATAAACGCTGAACCCACTTGGAACGCATCCCAATCCGGATTGGTTTGCATCGAGGCGATGCTTTTCGCGTATTCCCAGCCGTTGCCGGGGATCACTTCCTGCGAAAATAACACATAATCGGCATGAGGTTCGAGCATGACAGCTACATCGGTCACACCCATCAAGCAGGCATCAAAACCCAAAATGTCGAATTTTGAGATACCCAATTGCGTCTTTGCGTCACTCAAAGCGCTATCAATTTCTGGTAGCTCCAACATCGACTCACTGCCACCACCGTCATCAGGACCGATGCCACGCCAGCCGCCGCCGTGACTGCCGATGACAACCATATAATGATTGGCGGGGTAATTTTCTACGCCCCACACGATGAAGTCCGTCAGCGACTTGGGATCGCCCATATCGACTTCACCGAGTTCTTGGACGGCAGTCTGGTCAAATGATACGCCAACATTATTATTCTCATAGATTCTCGCCACGGTGGCATCATCTAAGCCAGCAATTTCGGCCTTCAAGCTGTCCGCATCACCATAACCTTGTTCAACAAAATAGTTGACCAGTGCTTCACGTTTGCCAGCCATATCCAATTCGGGCAGCGGCGGAGACTTTTGGATGAAAAATCGTCGGGTATCTGTCCAGTCACCGAACCGTTTATCAAATCCTTCGGCGCGGTCAAACTCGGTAACGATATTGACTCCTTCGCCGCTGCCTGCCGTCTGCATCTCGTAATAATCGTTGAAGGCCGCGCCTTCCAAGTTATTATCGACAGCCGTATAGTGTAAAATTGTCCAGTTGGCTTTGTCCTGTGCCTGTACCATACCAAGCGAGGTTAAAAGGACTAGCGCAAAAATAACGATCCGTCTCATAGTTACCCCCGTAATTTGCCACAAAAAGTAAATCTATCCTCATCCTAGCAAACTACCTCTCCATGAAATCATTAAGGATTAACACATTTGAAGTTTCGCTTTGATTCCCTGAAATTGATTTATCAACATGATTTTCCAACTATTTCTAGTACTGATGGCTAAAATTCACCCCAGAGTCGGGTTTGTTTTTGATCCTTAAAGAACGCATAATAGATTCTTGATAATGTCACTGTAGCATGATCCAGTTCGTTGGTGCAGTACGCACATTGAATTCAATCAGGAGAAACAGTATGAAATCGCACCGTCCAATTTTTGGAGCGCTGTTTGGTTTAGCGCTCACGCTAATGGCTGTATCACCCATCAGCTTGATGGCACAAGATACCCCCGTAGAAGTGAAGTTTTATTATCCCACCGCCGTCGGTGGCCCATTGACCCAGATTTTCGATGGTTATGTTGAGCAGTTCAACGCGGCAAATCCCGACATTAAAGTTGTCGCTACCTATGCAGGTGGTTATGATGATATTTCTGCCGCCGTCCAAACCGAAATCCAAGGCAAGGGTGAAGGCCCGGATGTCGCCGTGATGTTGGCGGCTGACCTGCCAACCTTCATCGACAACGGTTATATCATCCCTCTGCAAAAATTCATTGATGCTGATGCCGACGGCAAAACCTATGCCGACGATTTCTTCCCAGCATTCATGGGCAACAGCACAGACGCTGACGGCCAAATTTGGGCGATCCCCTTCCAACGCAGCACCCCCATTCTCTATTACAACAAGGCTGCCTTTACGGAAGTTGGACTTGACCCCAATATTGCCCCCAAGACTCAACAAGACCTCGTTGACTATGCCAAGAAGCTGACCAAGCCGAATGGCGAACGTTGGGGTATCGAAATCCCATCGGATGGCTTCCCTTACTGGTTGTTCCAAGGTTTCGCCATCGGTAACGGTCAGAACGTTGTGGGTGACAGCTTCGATGAAGTTTTCTTCAACAAGCCAGAAGTAGTTAAGGGTCTGCAATTCTTTAGCGACCTCTCCCAAACAGACAAAGTCATGCCCAGCGGTGTCATCGTCTGGGGTGATACTCCCAAGGATTTCACCAGCGGTAAAGCAGCCATGATTTACCATACCACCGGCAGCTTGACCAACATTCTGAAGAACGCCACCTTTGATGTCGGTGTCGGCTTCCTGCCCGAAGGTGACAAGAGCTACGGCGCACCCACCG
>JBBQLX010000063.1:0-33032 GCA_038328375.1 Aggregatilineales bacterium
TAGGAAGTCATTTTATGAATCAGAGAAATCAAGCCAGACCATTTAAGCAATGGATGAACCAATAAATAGGCTCATAACCTGCATTTTTCAATGACGAATTGTGTGAATGGATTACAGACATCTAATGTGACTTTGTCGAGCACACTACTCAACCGAACCGATGTTCTGGTACGCTTAAAGCTCGACAAAGTCACATTAGACAGGTGATCTAAAAATATGTAGAGAATTGTAGGGGCGCGGATTTATCCCGCCCGTTTTCAAAATCAACCTGCCGGTTATTTTGATAGAACAAATCATTAATCTAACTTTGTCGAGTAAACGATATAAAGTGGGGAATAGCTCATGAAATATAAGCTCGTTCCGATTCCTAAAATCCTTCAGGAACATGTCGAGTTAATTACCGTCGGTGAACACGATGGTGAGGCGCTGTCCACCGATGTCTATCTGAATGCCTTACCGGGGATTGTTTTTCAGCACACCAATGGACGCTCTCCAATTGAGGATATCACGACCCCGTCCAGCTATCGTGCAGATACGCCGACCTTGTTTGTCTACGGACAAATGACTGAACCCAACATCGTGAACTACAAAAAAGAACCTTTCACCACGACTCAGATTTTCTTAAAACCGCACGCACTA
Organism: Aggregatilineales bacterium; assembly: GCA_038328375.1. Lineage (GTDB taxonomy): Bacteria > Chloroflexota > Anaerolineae > Aggregatilineales > Phototrophicaceae > CFX2. The sequence continues at coordinate 640 of JBBQLX010000063.1, forward strand.
CAAACCCTGCTGGGTATCAACGCATCGGCATTGACCGATGATTTGGTCGAGCTTCGTGAATTTGCGGCAGGTGATCTGAACATGCAACTGCTTGAAGCCAAGAATGAGCAGGTGCGTCTCTCTTTACTGACCGATTTTTTAGCGTCAAAACTCAAGCAAGCGACAACCTGTGATCGACTAATAGAAGAAAGCTTGCACATTATCCACAATAACGTGAGCTGTGTGACCGTCAAATATTTGTGTGAATGCTTGAATCTCTCCGAACGCCCATTTGAAAAAAGGTTCAGCCAAACCGTTGGGCTGACTCCACAATTTTATATTCGGGTGAAGCGTTTTAATGAAGCGGTACGGCTCATGCAAACGCGACCGTTTGAAAAACTCACCGATCTCGCACACCATTTAAACTACTACGATCAGTCGCATTTTGTTCGTGACATCAAAGCCTTATCAGGTATGACACCAAAAATTCTTTTTAGCTGTTACGCCAGAGAGCCGCTTTCGACATCTGCATCTCTATACCATCAAAAGGCCGATGCATCTTATGAACGCGACGGCTTTTTACAATTTTGAAGGAGATACCTGTTCTATACTGGCTATAAGGTGTCAATTCAGCAGCACCAAACTAAACGGTGGAGAGCAATTTTCAGAGCACCACGTTCATTAACCACCAGCTTTCGTAGGGACAAGGGTTCAAGACCTGTCCGGTATTGAAAGTCCCTCTACACGAAGTGGGGAGGGGATGCGAACTGCCACATTACATCCTGTACCTTAACCAGATGGAGTCAGTAATATGAGAAAGATCGTTGTGTCGGAATTTATGTCATTGGATGGAGTCGTCGAAGCGCCCGACACATGGCAGTTTCCGTTTCAGACAGAGGAAATGGGCGAGATCACCGAGCGTCAAACCCGCGACACCGATGCTTTTTTGTATGGCAGAGCCACCTATGACATATTCGCCGGCTTCTGGCCTACTATGACGAACAATGAATTCGGGGTTGCGGACAAGATGAACAGTGCGCCCAAGTACGTCGTTTCGACAACACTGCAAAAAGCCGTTTGGAATAACTCGACACTGATCAACTCCAACGTCATCGAGGAAATCCGCAAGCTGAAGCAGGCAGGCACAGGCATTATGGCGATTAATGGCAGCGTGAAACTGGTTCATTCGCTGCTTGAAGCGGGATTGGTCGATGAGATTCAGGTACTGATGCACCCGCTTGTTCTGGGTAAGGGCATTCGCCTGTTTCGCGATGGCTATCATTCGTCCATGAAATTAGCAGATTCGAAGATTCTCTCTAATGGTGTCGTGTATTTGTCCTATCAGATCGAGAATCAGACCTAGAAACAGACGCTTCTGCATATAATAACGAAACGGCACTATATACAGATACCCTGATTGCTAGTTGAGACCCTTTGACTTTAAGGCAAGGGAAAATTCTTGTTTGAAGTCCCCTCGCTGCGCAGCGGAGAGGGGATTTAGGGGAGAGGATGACCATAAACGCAACTAGCAATCACAGTACAGATATTTTCCGTATATAGTGTGTGCTTCTCGATGATGCACTGAAAGGCGGCGCAAGATGGATAACCAACCACAAATGATGAACGTACAACGACAAATCGACGAGTATATTACCAGCCAACCTGAACCCAAACGGAGTGATATGCAAGCCTTGCACCGCATCATTCTGGAAGTCATGCCAGCCTGTAAATTATGGTTTCTGGATGGTAAAAACAGTGAAAACAGAGTCGTTTCTAATCCCAATATAGGCTATGGAATTCAAACCACAAAATATGCTGATGGAGAAAACAGAGCGTTCTATCAAATTGGTTTGAGCGCAAACACAACCGGAATCTCGGTCTATATCCTTGGTATTAAAGATAAGACCTACTTAGCCCAAACCTATGGCGAAAAACTGGGTAAGGCAAGTGTGACAGGCTATTGCATTAATTTCAAAACGCTGAAAAATATAAACATGGATGTACTCGAAGCCGCAATACGAGATGGAGCGGCACTCACAAGTTAAAAGCGGGTTGGATTTGACGATTTTCATTACCCGACAATGCTGTTGCCCCCATTTTCCCGCCCGATAACCTTCTCGCGGTGATTTCAGGCTAACGTCATACGATGATTAAATTCGCCTAAATGATGCAAGAATAGTCAACCGTTTTTCTTGCAATTTTTCGGGGAATTAAACGAACGTTTTTCTTGCAAAGCTCAATGCGCCTGCTTGGTAAGCCTACGTTTTACCTCCGTTAGGCTAACGCATAGTACTCTAGGTTTAAGTTAGCGATATTCTTTCATCACAATAAACTAACAACAGTCTGTGTCTGTTTCATGCGTTAGGAAACCAAAATGTTTCGTCAATTGATTTCAGTCACTACCCATGATGATAATCCTCGTTTGCAGCGAATTCCTTTCGTTCTGTTATGGCTCTTTTCTTATGGCCTCGCGTGGTTTGCCTTATACATATATGAAATGATCTGGTATGACTGGTCATTTGACGGGCTGCTCTCATGGTTGAAATACTCAGGGCAGGGCGAAGGCGAGGCTATCGTTCTTGGTTTGCTGTTTGGATTGACCCTCTCGTCTGTACAAACATGGATTATTCGTCTGCGTTATGGTTATGTTCCAAAATTTTGGCGCGCAGCCACGATTCTCGGCGCAATCGTTGCGGGTTTCGGTTATCCGCGAGTTGGGCTGAGAAGCGGGGAATATCTTTTAGGACTCAATTCGTGGGGCATTAATAATCCACCAAGAGGGGACAGCCTCATCAATGATTTCCTCATATGGTTTATTGCACTTAGTCTGTTTCAGGCTGTTATTATGTTACGGGTCAATCGAAAAGCATGGCTCATAATTGTAATCGGAGTGCTGGCTGCAACTGTTGCTTCCTTACCTCTACTGAATCCCGGCCAGTTATACGGCAAACCGCTTTGGACATTGATCATGGGAACGATGATCCAAGCATTTGGAACAGCCCTTCTTTTCCTGTATTTCATGGCTCATCCACATGAGGGTGTCGTACCCAAACGTGATGAACTCCGAAAATCCAAACCTTATTTGGACGGTACGCTTGCAACAACACCCTTTATTTTGTTATGGATAGGGATTTATTACCTGCATTTGGTACTGCAAGTTGCTTTACCGGAACTTTGGGGATTCTTCGTTTATTATTCACCCAATGCTCTTTATTATGGTCTTGATTTGGGTTACAGCAGCAGTGGATGGCTTATGCAAGCTATTTACTTCGGGATTATTGGCATCATCATCGCCATTGTCCAATATTGGCTCATCAAAAAATATAGTAATCGTACTATCCCTGGATGGCATGTATTCACGATTGCAGGTTGGGTTTTCGCAGGGATTGTTTGGTGGAGTTTTCGTTACGGCTATCCTCAAACGGATCTCGTACGCGCACTCAAGTTTGGTGGTTATTTGGCGATCCCCGCATTATTTCAAGCATTACCCATGAATCGTGCGTTCAGAGGTGGTTGGATATGGGCTGTCATGGGTGTTGTAGCGGGCGTGCTTGGTATGGTTATCTTAGAAATTGCTGATTGGCGTATGTCCAGTTTTTATGGAAGAAGCTTTGCGGGGCTTGCCTTATCATTCTGTACAGCCTTCTTTTTCTTGCGCCTCCATTCGCAAACCAAGCAACCAGAACCCACAATCGAAAGTTTAGAAAGTACTTGAATTTCTTTGTCTCTGCTTTTCAGTGTTGGTTCGTTATTTCGTCAGGCAAAACTATAACTCGTGATAACCCCGCTTTATCGGTGTAACTGACCACAACAGCGCTTTTCGTCACCCATTTAAGGCTAGTCACTGATTCGCTTGCAACATTTGAATGAAAATAATGAGGGTTTCATTTGCAGGGTGGCGGCGCAGAAAAATAGTCTTCACAATTAGAGTCTTTACTCCGAATTAGGCTTATTTGTGTTACTTTCTTGAACATTGTGGGAGTGAGACGCAAAGGACTTTATTGTGATTAGCAAAAAAATATCCACTTTGTTTGTAATCGTATTTCTCATCTTTGCTATATTGCTGTGTATAGGGGGTTCACTCAATACCATTCGTCGCGCATTCGAAGCCGACGGTCCACGAGGCAAAATAGTGACTATGACCAATGTGCCTCATCCAACTATGACTAATATGCCTCGCCCAACCATAACTGCGGTCTTCACACGCTCATCATGATGAAATGCTGTAAGTGAGATAACTCGCGATAAGCCTCATTTACACGATCTAAATAACTCGTGATAACTCCGCTTTACACCGCTTCTTCGTAATCAGGTTTATTTTCGGTTAACCCGACAAATGGTTCTCCAACCATCCATCAACCTTCATCCTTGCCCTGCTCCCTCAAAACGGTTAGCGCCAACACCGCCAAAGAGTGACCAAATGTTCTTCCAAAAGGTAACCCATCAGCCACCCATATCGAATACACTATCTATGGGGCTGCTGCATTTGCTCCCCTTGCCCTGTTACTATGGGGGTTAGGGGTATGCCCGCCGCACTTTAACAATCACCAAATGTTGTAAATGTTACAAAAATGGCCTTATCTCAACAGCAACAACAGCAACATTTCAACCCTATTGGCATGTCAATGCCGCCGCCAATGCCGCCACAAAATTGCCTTTTGCCATTGCCGACGCTTGCGGCTGCCAGTTTTGCCAGTGCGCTTCAGCGCCCTTTGTTACTCAGACGGAGGCTTGAGCCTCCGTCGATTTTTTGGTGACGACATTTCAGACATAAAATGCACTCCGAATCTGAAGAAACTGCCGCATCTTCCGCAGTTTCGGCATTTCGCTCCCTCAAATCCGCCGTCAAAACCGTTAGAACCGATTCAATCAGTGCAGTTTGTGAATCAATTTGGCGGCTTAGCTCTGACCTAGATAACCGTGTTCCAGCACTTTACCCTCGCTATCAATCTTGTAGCGCAGCGGCACACCAGTCGGGATATTCAAATCAGGAATATCTTTTTCCGAGATGTTCTCCAGCACCATCACAATCGAGCGTAAACTGTTACCATGTGCCACCACCAGAATAGTCTTTCCGGCTAATACCAGTGGTCTGATATGTTCATCAAAATAAGGCATGGTTCGAGCGCGTGTATCTTTCAAGCTTTCACCATTGGGCGGTGGCACATCATAGCTGCGTCGCCAGATATGCACCTGCTCCTTACCGAATTTCTCAGCCGTCTCGTCTTTATTGAGTCCTTGCAGATCACCATAATGCCGTTCGTTGAGCGCTTGATCGCTGTCGATTGGCAGGTCGGTTTGTCCGGTCGTCTCAAGGATAATTCGCAAGGTTTCTTGTGCGCGGCTTAAAGCTGAGGTAAAGGCTTGGTCAAAGTTTGTTCCTTTGAGCAGTTCACCCGCGCGTCGGGCTTCAGCTTCACCCTCAGATGTAAGCGCAATATCGACCCATCCGGTAAACCGATTTTCGAGATTCCACTGTGATTGTCCGTGCCGTACAAGGACTAATGTGCCAACTGTGTTTGCCATTTTGACTGTTACCACCCTGAATTTAGCGGATTTTTGCCCTTATAATACACCACATTATTCATGATGCATTCGGCCTTTTGGATGGTTGAGGCATCTTACAGGAGGAGATTGACATGCAAGAAGCAGGACAAGCATTTTTAGCTGCGAATGCCAAAAAAGAGGGTGTCACCACCACCGCTAGCGGTTTGCAATATAAGGTGATTAAAGCTGGAACTGGCGCGAAGCCCAAAGCCACTGATTCGGTCAATGTGCATTATCGTGGTACGTTCATCGACGGCAAAACCTTCGACAGTTCCTATGATCGCGGCGAACCGATTTCCTTTGGGCTGAATAAGGTCATTCGCGGGTGGACAGAAGGCGTTCAATTGATGCCTGTTGGCTCGACCTACGAGTTCTATATCCCTTACCACTTGGCTTACGGCGAACGCGGTGCGGGCGGTGCTATCCCCGGCTATGCCACACTCATCTTCCAAGTTGAACTGCTGGCGATTGAATAGCTCGTCTACAGCTTTGAATGTTGCTTATCCTACCTCGTTCGCGGGGTAGGATGTCACTATCGAAACAGTTTCACCACTTCGATGCGTAAGCCAGCCACAACCGCCACCTCAATCGTATCGGCTATGCCATAAGTGGTCAGTGGTTGGTCGGGTGCATAGACATCAATCAATTGGTCGTCCGGATATACTTCCCACAGCAGAATACCTGCCTCAAGATAGCGTAAGCGTTTTTTGCGTATGTCCCTAACCTTATCATTAGGCGAAATAACTTCCACGACCCATAAAGGTGGAATAGGGTCAGGATATTGCTTAGATCGTGGGGTAGGCTTATAAGCGAAGTCTGGCACTAAGGTATTTTCACCAATGCGATACGCTCCAGCTTCTCCAGTTAGAAAATAAGGAAGGTTATATTGACGACAATGAATTGCCGTTTCAATGCCAATGTCATAAGCAATCCCTGAGTTTTCGGTTAAACCCGGCATTTTTTCGATTATCTCCCCGTCAACAAATTCAAAATCACGCTCTGCATTTTCGGGAAGCAGCGCAAAGGCAATGAATTCATCGAGTGTCATTGGTTTGCTAGGTGCTTGGAATACCATGATTTACTTCCTCACTCTTTTGTACCAGTATAGCGCTATTTAATTCACTTGTTTAATCATATCGGCTGCTTTTTCACCGATCATGACGCAGGCTGCATGGGTGTTGCCGGATACCACACGCGGCATAATCGACGCATCCGCCACCCGCAAACCGGAAAGTCCGCGCACCTGTAAATGATCGTCCACAACGGCCTGATCGTCACTGCCCATTTTGCATGTGCCTACAGGATGAAAGAGAGTCGAGGCGTAGCGACTGATAAAGGCGCGAATGTCAGCTTCGGATGTGCAATCGCTCCCCGGTGCGACTTCTGTATCGCGAAAGCTGTCAAAGGCAGGCATTTTTACCAACTCACGTGCCAGTTTGATGCCGCCGACCAGCACCTCGAAATCGGCTTCTTCGGCTAAATAGTTAGCGACGATACGCGCAGGGGCGAAGGGATCATTTGAACGGAGCGAGATAGACCCTCGGCTCTGAGGCTTGACCAATGTTGGCGCGAAGGTAAAACCACGCCCATCCATTTCACCCACGACTTCACCGGGAGCGAGGTGGAAATCATGGCGAAAATGAAATTGGAGTTCAGGACCACCCGCTTGTTTATTGGTATGAATATCGGTAAACAAACCCGTTTCGCCGAGGATGGTGTTGCCTTCTAACCACGGTCGCTTGGAGAAGTAGGCCACCCCGACCAGCAAGTGATCCTGTAGATTTTGCCCCACTCCCGGCAAATCGAGGATAGGCTCAATCCCCTGTGAGCGTAAGCCATCAGCCGCGCCAATGCCCGACAGCATCAACAGGCGAGGTGAGTCAATTGCACCCGCGCATAGAATAACCTCACGCTCGGCATACACCTGTTTGGTTTGGTTATCCTGAAAATATTCGACACCCACAGCCCGACCATTTTCGATTAATAGGCGGGTGACATGCGCGTGGGTTTCGATGACCAAGTTTGAACGGCTGCGAATAGGGTTCAAGAAGGCGGTGGCGGCACTGGCGCGTGTGCCATCTGGATTAACCGTAATTTGATGGAAGCCGCAGGCATTGTCCTGCTCTCCGCTGCTGAAATCGAGTGACCCTTTAAACCCATATTCGTTACAGGCTTGGATGAATGCCAATTCGGCGGGTGCGGATTCGCCCGCGACTTTTTGCTTGATGTTGAGCGCACCACCTGCGCCATGAAACTCGGAAGCACCCAGATCATAGTTCTCCGACTTTTTGAAGTAGGGCAGCACGTCATCAAAGCCCCAACCTTCGTTGCCCAACTCCGCCCACAGATCATAATCACGTCGGTTGCCACGAACATAAAGCAGCGCGTTGATGGCACTGCTGCCGCCCAACACTTTGCCACGAGTCCACGCGATTTGCCGATTATTTAACTGTGGTTCTGGCTCGGTCAGATATTTCCAATCGACTTCACTTCCCCACAAACTTGTAAAGCTGGCGGGATCGGCAATCTCCGGTTTGGTATCGGGACCGCCGGCTTCGATCAGCAGCACCTTTAGGTCGGGATTTTCGCTCAGACGGTTGGCAATCACACAACCTGATGAACCCGCACCAATCACAATGGTGTCATAACCCTCAGGCATAAGAACCCCTTATCTAGAAAGTGAATACCCATTTGTGAAACCATAAGGGCTGCACAAATTCCAAATAAAGATTATGCCTTTGTAGGGAATATCGAGTCAAGTTAAGCGTTGGCATCCCACTCGCGTTTGAGGATGGCATAGAGGTACATATCGAAGCGCTGTCCATCGCGCTCCAAGAATTCGCGGTACACACCTTCACGCTGGAATCCGAGCTTCTCATATACATGAATGGCGGCTTCGTTGTAGCTGAACACTGTCAATTGTACGCGGTGTAAATTCAACTCACGGAAGGCGAAATCCAACGCCAAACTCAGGGCTTCCGAGCCATAACCCCGCCCGCGATAATCCGCTTCACCAATAGCAATCGTTAGCCAGCTATTGCGGTGCGTCCACATGACATCACCCAGTTCGAGAAAACCGATCAGGTCATCATTAAGCAGCACACGGATGCCGAATAAGAAATGTTCGCGTCCGCGTTGACCTTCGCGTATCCAATCACCAACCTGTAACTCGCTTTTGGGGTAGGCCGCGTTCGCATCCAATAAGCGCAGATAACGGGTGTCTTGCTGCCAACGGGCGATGAGCGCGGTATCGCCGCTATTCAGCGGCACCAGTTTGACACGCGAACCTTCAAGAAGTGATGTGAGGGTCATATCAATAACTGCCTTACGAGAGAGTAGAGATTAACTTTGTCCACCTTGATTACCGAGTAACCGCTTTTTACGTTCCTCGATAAGGGCTTTGGGATCCATTGCGGCGGCTTTTTGTGAGGCTTCGGCTTCCAAACGTTGCGACTCGGCGGCGACTTGTTCCGGCGTTTTGATCTCGAAGCTCGTGTCGAGTAGTTCAGGATTTTTGAGGTTGGGTGTTTCGCTGGCGGCGGGCGCAGGTGCAGCTTTTTCGACAGGTTTGGCAGCAGGCAGGTTGACTTTGCCCTGTACCGTAACGGGTGTTTTTTGCTCGGCTATGCGCGAGGCGGCTGCCATTACGGTGCTGCTTGCAGTTTGGGCAGTCTTAAACAATTGTCCCATACTGCGACCAGCCGTTATCCGTCCTAGAATAAAAGCGACTATCCCTGTAATGGCTATCGGTACGATTGCCCCGATAAACGTGCTGAGGATATTCATGCCGAGGATCACCAACACAATCGCGCCGATTGCCAGCAGCACATTGCGAATATTGATATTGTTCATAAGTGTGTCCTTTCCAACTGCGGCTGATTATAACGCGGTAATGGCAGATTGAACCGCCAAGACGCGAAGACCGCCAAAATACTACAGAGGATTTCTCTTATTTTAGGCCAACTTTAGGGCAAATGTCGTTCAGCGGACATTTCTTGCACTGCGGATAAGTGGGCAGGCAAATCGCCCGTCCGAACTGTACCATCAACGCATTCCAATGCGCCCACATATCACGCGGCAGCACCTGCTTGAGTTCATCGTTGACCTTCGGCGGTTGTTTAGTCGTAGGCTTCACTAATCCTAATCGGATGCCAATCCGTGCCACATGCACATCGACCGTGATGTCCTCGTTGATTCCATAACCCATTGCCAGCGTCAGCACCGCGACCTTCCAGCCCACACCTTTGTATTCCATCAGTTCTTTAACCGTGCGCGGAACAATACCACCGTTCGCTGCCACATGTTCGGCAATGTCGCGGACGTAGCGTACTTTGCCCTCGAAATACATCACCGGACTAATAGCTGTACGGATTTGCTCGTCAGTAAGTTGCGTCATGGCTTCGGGTGTATCAGCCAGCGTCAGCAGATTATTGATAGCGGCAGTGGTATTTTCCTCGCGGGTTTGGGCGCTGAGCATCGCGGCTAGCAGTGCTTTGAAAGGTTGACCTTCGAAATGGCTGAGGCTGGTCGGCATCCAATGTTGAGCATCGCGTGTCGTGATCAGCCGGTCGTAGATTTCACGGATGCGGTTTTGTTCGTCCATGTGGTTTTATCCCATTGAGCGTTGTGGATTTCAAACCACCATAACACATCGCCTGATGAGGGTCATAGGAAGAAATGAGGGTTGAGGCTGGCCTGATAGCTAGGCAAAAATGGATTCATGCTACCAGAGACCATATTCGATGAGGAATGTACGTGCATTAATGTAATCAGGGTTATTCATAATTAGCAGGCGTATTGTCACCCTTCCGATAGCGGTCTTGGCAGCGATGAGTGCACCATCTATATAAAAATGATCATCCCAAGATTGGGTGCGCGGGTTAAATAATGGAGTTAATTCGTTCGTAACTTCAAGATCATATCCTGCAATATCAGTTTCCTTATTCCGATTGCAGTCAAAACACGCATAGGCATAATTAATGAATTCTTCTAAACCTAAATGCCGTTTTACCGGAATGATATGGTCAATGTGGTAACTAATGGGGGAATACTGTTCAGGTAAACGGCAGTATTCACATCGTCCATCTGCCCGTTCACGAACTGCTTGTCTGATTGCCCGCGAAATATGTTTCATGAAGCTTGTTTTTGAGTGGCAGCCGTGCGTGCAAATATAACAACCATCAAACGGTTGAATTCTGTGATTTCATCCAACTCCCGCTTTTCGATAGCAGAAAGTTTCCCAGAATTATTCTTGTTGAGTAGTGCTTCAATGCGTTGTTGTAAACTATCCGAGACTTTGAAGGCCAATACATCTTCCGGCGACATATGACTTGCCATATACTCAAGGACTTCTCGGTAAGCCGACTCTTTAAGTGGTGCAGTAACTTTTGGATGTTGAATCATTTTGTCCTCCACCAACTTCATGTTTGTTTTCAATTATAGCACCGATTTTCACCCAATTGTCGCTACTCGATGTACCCCAACGCTCGCAAATGATCGACCACGGACTCGTCAACTTCGTTGGTAACGTTAGGGCTTTCGATGCGCTGCGACTCGGCCTTATTGACCTGTGCGATCAACATACGCTGCATCGCGCTCAAGGTCGGCGCTTCCGTACTTGCGACACTTTGTAGCTCGGTCGGGTCAATGGCAATATCGAATAAGCCTTCGACTTGCTGCCCGACTACCGCCAATTTGTGTTGATCTTGATACAGCGCACGGCGCACGTTTTGCAGGCGCAAGCGTTGGATGGCAGGTGCATTGCGATGTTGGATGACATTGAGGAAGGTCAGCGGCGGGAAGGCTTCAGCCATCGCCACATTTTGCTCGATGTCGCTTGTTCCGTTTGCCACGCCCGAAAGCGACAAGTTTGCTACGTTATCTGTCGCATCGGGCGGCGTGACATCCGCCGCTTCGAGTACGGTATGAAACAGGCGGCGTGTTGAAACCGTGTTCATGATTCGTTTGCCAGATGGGAAACGCTCTGGATAATGGATGATGAGAGGGACATGCACCAGTTCATGGTAGACAACGAATCCGTGACCGATAAAGTCGTGGTCGCCAAGACCTTCGCCATGATCAGCGCAGATCACCACCATCGTGTTATCCAGTGTGCCGCTGTCCTTGAGCCACTTGAGTAAACGCCCAACATGTTGATCTTGGTTGACGATTTCTGCATCATAAAAGTGGTTGAGTGTTTCGCGTTCCCAGTCCTTCAACGGTGGATCAGTCGGGCTTGCCCAGCGAGCAGCCTCAGAATTAAAACGCCGCATGAACGAATAGGTGTGGCGATCATGACGAATTTCCGGTGCAACACGGTCGAGCGCGTCTTGCGGCGGATTATAGGGCATGTGCGACCCCATCAAATTAAGGAAGGCGAACATTGGCTTATCGCTGCCGCCTGCTTGTTGCTGCGTCCAATAATTCATGAGGTCATCAACCGAGTGTGCGCTGTTCCCCTTGAAGTTAATGAGGCGATTCCAAAGTGGCACGATCAGCGGATTGAGCGACATGCGGAATAAAAAGTCCGAATGCGCGAACTGGTTGCCAATCGGACGTGCCATATAGCGACGGAATAGGTGCATCGCCTCCCGTCGGATTTTGCTTTGCTGATGTTCTTTCGGGCGGAAAGGGGCAGCGCTGGAATAATTATAGAAGCGTGTGAAGCCGCGTTGTAAACCGTTGTTGAGTACGCCAACCAGCGGGTTATTGCAGAAAGCGACCGTCTCATAACCCGCGCCGCGCAGGACTTCCGCCAGCGCCGGATAAGCACGCGGCAGCATCCCATCGGCTTGTGTCAGCCCATGTGTGCTGGGATAGACACCCGTAAACATGGAAGCGTGGGACGGCACGGTCCATTGGGCTGCCGAAACTGCGCGTTCAAACAGCGTCGAGTCTTGAGCGAATTTGTCCAACTCAGGTGAGGTTTTGCGGTCATGACCGTAAATGGAAAGTCGGTCGCGGCGCATGGTGTCCAGGACGATAAAGAGGATATTGGGTTTTGCGGACATATCGGGATTGTCTCGGTTTCAACTGAAGTTTAAACGTCGCTGTTTAGCATAGCACCGCCCTACATCACCTTCAATATGCCATTGGTAGACCATTGATACTTTTACACGGTGCTAAGAGATTTAATTGAAAGCTTATTTGACGATCTGAAACCTGTGCTAAGCTAATTTGATGTTGAAATTTACCTCTCGCTGGCGTGAATTGGCGCTGCTGTTTTTGCTGTACAGCGTATGCCTCATCTTATTGCAAAATCTTATTCCAGAATTTGCGATGGTGTTACTTGTATTTCCCATCGTTTTATTTGTTTTAATCCTCGCTTGGAGGGCAAAGAAATTACGGCATAGGCTGATAGCAGGTTTGACACGTTTGCTGCTTCTACCACTTCGCTTTTATAAAACAGGGATTGTATCCGCGCCATCTTCAGAATCGACCACCATTTCGGTCATTATCTCGGCTGCATTATGTGCCGGGGTTGTTTTTGTACTGCTATTATTTGCCGTCATTCCACTGTTCGCGCTGTTAATTGGATTACCATTGGCTGTTATGGGTTTCTTCGCTTGGAAGTCCAAGCTTGACCCTCTGCTACTGCCACGCCGTTTCCTGACTCAATTAAAAACCGCCTCTGCCTTATCAGCAGCGACTTTGCCACGTCTGCGTTGGTGGTTGGTCGTGCTGGAAATCGGTGTGATTGCCCTTACAACTTTGATGATAACGCACCCTTTCTACGACAGTCCCCCGAATTGGCAGCTTTCGGGGCATGAGGTGGAATGGCTGACCAGCACGGTTGCCGCCGCGCACACCGGATTACAGGAGACAGGCCGTATCCCCCGTTGGCAGCCCTATCTGGAAAAGGGCGAACCAATCATCGAGAATCCCTTTAATTTTATTTTTAACCCGTTTGCCAGCGGCCCATCGTTACTGCTCGGCCCGGTTAGTGGACTGCGTATCAGCGTGATACTCGGTTACTTTCTAGCGGGTTTAGGCGGCTGGTTCTTAGGACGCACATTAGGCTTTGGGGCGTTGGGGCGGGTATTGCTGGTGATGTTGCTGATGGGCAAAGGCAATTTCCACGCCATGTTGAATTCGGGTTATTACCAACTAGCGCTCAGCCAAATCTATATGCCCTATGTGATTGGCGGTGTAATAGCGATCTTTCGCTGGTCGAACCGCCGCTGGCCTGTGGTGCTGACGGCCTTGGCTTTGGCACTCCAGTTTTTAAGTGGCAATATCTGGTATGTGCTGCCGACAGCGGTCGGGGCGGTTTGTGTAGGCTGTGTGCTGCTCGTCGGCACAGGTAAACGCTGGATTGATGGTCTCGCCTTAAAGCGGCTCTTGCTGGCGGCTGTTATGGCAGTCGGTTTAAGTGCAGTGGTAGCCTTGCCAGTACTGTTGCAATTTAAACAGGTCGGTAGACATCCCGATGAAGTGGATGCTGGCAGGTTTGCACCACTACCCGAGATTGTTCACTTCTATTTTGACCCGAATCCCAGTCAACTCGTTACCTTACGGGAACCCGGTTATGAAAATGAAATAACTTACCGGCTGCTGAAAGAAGTGGACGAATTTTATTACACGTTCACTATCCCTGCTTGGTATGGGCTGTTGATCTTGTTTGCCTTGCCACTTTACCGTCCTGTCAGTGGACGTGAGCGACGTGTATGGTGGGTTGCGCTGTTGTTATGTGTGCTGGCTACGCTGTGGGGGGCTGGTGGTAAGCAGCCTATTTTGTGGTTGTATCAGAACATACCGATCTTGGCACAGTGGCGCTTTGTTGGACGTGCCTTAGGTGTAGCAAGCTTTTGGTTAGCGCTGCTGGTGGCAATGCGCTTGGACAATCTGTGGCGATATGTGATGACAGCCGATTGGTCTGAGTTGCTGGATTGGCGACCCCATCGGGTGAAATTTGTGCCACTCGTTTTAGGTGGATTTTTGCTGGTGGCGACGGCTAACGCGGGAGCGCAGGTCAATGACCAATGGTACAAGATGGACGAGATTGTCTATGCCATTGAACCGGCTACTGACCGCTGCATCACTTGGTTGCGTACACAGCATCCCGATGAGCAGTTGACCGTTTGGCAGCAGGAGTATGTGTCTATCACAACCTTCTTGAACAACCGCGTTCGTACATGGTCAGTCGGTGCGGACTTTGAGATGCTGGCGCAAACGCCCACGCTGGGCAGCCCGAAACTCAATCTCAATCTTGTACGGCCTCAATATGCGTTGCTGAAGTATGCTGATGAAGTCGTGTGGGCAACGCGGAATAATTACCATGTCATAGCAGCTAGTCCGCCCGGACTTGAATCACCACACTGTCTTTATGAACGGGCAGATACTTTGCCCTATGCCTATACCGTTTCAACAGCCGCACTTGAGTCTATGACTTACCCCCTTGATGTTCCAGTTGTTGATTTGAAGGCATTCTCGCCTGTAACTTTATTCGAGCGACGCGGTGACCAAATCGCCTTGATCGTCACCGATAAACGGACACAGCCGACGATTGTCGGTGTGCAAGAGAAAGCCTATCCCGGTTGGCGTGTCGAAGTGGATGGACAGGCGGCGAAGTTAGAATCAGTGGGTGGTCAAATAGGTGTGGTTTTGCCAGCAGGCGACCAACCTGTGCAGGTGTATTTCGTTTATGATCCTATTCAACCTGTCATTGGCGGCTTGGTTACACTGCTTACAGCCATAATCTGCATACTGTATTTGCTGGTCTATCGTCGCCAGAAACAGCCTGCTGAAGCGGACGATTTGTGAGTAACAGCATTAATAAAACTTATGCTAACCTAGATTGTATGAACCTGTCGCCTATATAAAAGGTAACTCTTGACTATAAATAACGGCCTAGAAAGTGAACACTTGTGGACTCTGTACGGTTAAAGCCGATTGCCTTTTGCGGTGAAAATCCGGTGATGGAATTGTTTGATCCCGCTGCGGAAACCATGACCGCCGCCGCTAGTTATTGGCACAGCACCTACTCACCCTATGGCGAAGGTCATGTATTGCTATTGTATTTGGAAGCCGCGAATGCAGCCGCTTTGGAACAGCCAAAGGTTGCCATCTATTCTGATAATAACCCACTGGCACGCTATTTGACTGACACCTTCAACCAGCATTTTGATGGCTGGCGAGACTTTGGTTTTAAAGATATTTCAATCCAGCCAGCCCGTTTTTTCAAAGAAGCGGATACGCGCCAGTTCTATCGTGTGGCCTGCCATACCGCTACAGCGGTTATTGATGTGTTGTGGACGGATATTCGCAGTTCGGATTTCCGTACCTTTCCCGATTTAAATGGCGGCGGCTTTGGCGCGGCGGGTGATGAACATTACCACGTCTCAAACGCGATTTTTCTGTGTGGGCAAGGTGCAATCACCGTTAATAAACAGCAGGCAGCAGGTCAAGCCCAAACGCGCACACTGCCAGATGGACGGTTTTCCAGTTCGGTGTTCGTGGCACTTTCTGAAACGTGGGTCAAGCTCGAACAATCCACGCCTAAGACTTAAGGACAGCACGATTGAATAGTTATCATTTTTCGGTTGGCAATATCAAGCTCACGGTTCTGTCGGATGGCTTTGAAAGTATCCACGAACATGAACTTGGCGATACATTTAAAGTTATGCCAGACGCGTTCCTGCAAGCCTTTGGCACTTTACCGCAGCCTTATCCGTTTGCTTATAACGTCTTGTATTTAGAATCGGGTGGTGAGCATATTTTGATTGATGTTGGGCTGGGTGAGGCTGGCAAACCCAACTTTGGACATCTGCTTGATGTGCTTGGACAAGAAGGCATATCGACGGGGCAAATCGACAAGATTATCCTCAGCCATTTACATCTCGATCATGTTAAGGGGCTGACTGATGAAGGTGTATCTGTCTTCCCGAACGCTCAAATTTTTATGCCACGGTTGGAATGGGAACATTGGATTGAAAGCGGACTCGCCCCTGCTCCACGTACCGAACTCCTAAAAGGGATTTTCCAGCCGTACTTAGAACGGTTGCATTATTTTGAAGATGGCGACACGGTTGCCGAAGGTGTGGCGGTTATGCACCTGCCGGGACATACACCGGGACACTGCGGTTTTATGATCGCCTCGGCGGACGAACGCTTGCTGCATATGGTCGATACTTTACACTTCCAAACGCAGATTGCTTTCCCCGATGTCGCGCCTTTTTTTGATATACAGCCTGATATATCGCCAAAGACTCGTCGTATGGTCTTAGAACGGCTTGCCGATGAAGGCATACCAACCTTGACCTATCATCTCCCATTTCCGGGGCTTGGGTATGTGCGGCGAGATACCACTGGATTTTCGTGGAAACCCATTTAAGTGTGCAGGAAAATTTGGTAGTGGTCATATGGTACGTGATAGCATATTTTTCATGATTATAAATAACCACGATTGTAGGGACAGGATTCATCCTGTCCGGCATTTTCCAATCCAACCATCATGTACTTTGCAACCACCATCAAAAATTTAGCAGAACACGATTCTATGGCAGACATAAATTCAGTTTCAACATCAACTCTACAGCGCACCCGCTGGTTCGCACTGCCTGCTGCGGCTTTGTTTGCTCTGGTCGGCGCGATTATGTTGTGGCGGCGCGGTCAAAATGGAGCGCTTGTCTCAACTGTCCCCACGGTAACAGATCCAATTGCAGTAGCAGTTCCAGTTTCCATTCCCCAAGCGAAGAAGACCCGAAAGCAATCACCTTTTCGTTGGTTGTTGTATCTGGTCGCGACTCTGTTTTGTGCAGGGGTGTTGCTCCTGCTGCAAAATGCAACACCGGAAATCGCTGCTGCCATTTTTATTCTTATTTTACTGGCGGCTCTTGTCTACGGAACATTTCTTACAGCAGGGCAAATCAGCCGTAAAATTATCACCATTGGAACACTTCTGCTGTATCCGCGGGCATTACTCAAGGCGCATACACGGTCGGTATCGTTGGTGTCGATAGGCATAGCCCTATCTTGTTCTATTGCAAGTGCCATCCTATTTAGAGATGCGCTCAACTATATCCCTTTGCTGGGGCAAGCGGCGTTTATGTTGATGATTGCTTGCCTCGCAGTCGGCTTAGTCACCCTGCTCAAACCAAATGTGGTCTTGGCGGGGCGATGGTACGGTATGACCGCAAGCCAAGATCAGCCTTTTAATTTAGGACGCGCGTTAGGCGGTTTGGTCGCTGCCATCAGCGGCCTATGCTTGTTATTTCTATTAGCCGAAATCAACGGCAACTTACTGGACTCCTCGCTGTTAAGCAGTGTGCATCACGTTGTTCAATTCGCCCTCTTGGTCTTCGGTGTAACGCTCTTGGTGGTGGGCATGGGTGGCAGGCTGCGCTTACCAGTCATGACGCGGCAGGAGGTTTTGTTCCTATCCGGCGTTCTTTTGCTGGCGTTGATCGTGCGTTCTGTAGCTTTGGATACGGTTATTCATCGCTATATCGACGAAATTAATTTTATGAATGCTATTCAGCACATGTGGGCCAATCCTGATACGCCCATTCTCGTTCCTTTTATTGACCTAAGAGAGTCCACTTGGATTTATCCCCTGTTGCAAAGTGGGATTTCAAATATTGTCGGTAGTGGT
Source organism: Aggregatilineales bacterium (assembly GCA_038328375.1). Classification (GTDB taxonomy): domain Bacteria; phylum Chloroflexota; class Anaerolineae; order Aggregatilineales; family Phototrophicaceae; genus CFX2. The sequence goes on from JBBQLX010000063.1 coordinate 18,758, forward strand.
TTTGCGGGTCTGCGGCTCATCAGTGCTGTTTTCGGTGTTTTGGGTGTGGCGGCGCTCTATTTCTTGGTTCGCACACTGTTTCACGATAAATGGCTGGCCTTGATTGCCGCGCTCGTTTTAGCCACCTTGCCCGCCCACATTCATTTTAGCCGTTTAGGACTTTACAATATTGTCGATCCACTCTTTGGGACGCTGGCCTTAGCTTTCCTGATGCGTGGCTTACAATCGCATAACCGATCCGATTATGTCATAGCGGGCGCTGCTTTAGGCTTAACCCAATATTTCTATGAAGGCGGACGGTTACTCTATCCGCCTCTGTTGGTTGCCGCCTTTATCGTCGCTTGGTTATTAAGCGGACATCGCAAGGCCGATTTAATTCACGGCGGCTACGCATTACTGGTTGCCATATTGGTCGCCGCGCCTATTTATTACACGCTGGTTGGTGTGGGTTCGGTACCGACACCGCGCCTTAATGAGGAGGCAGTAGGGGGTAATCTCTGGACACAACTATTTGCGAATGGTCAACCGATAGCCGATGTGCTGCGTGAACGCTTCCTCTATCCGCTTTTAATGTCGATCAGTGTTCCAGATCAAGGCTGGTTTTACGGTGGTGAACAAGCATTCATTATTCTGCCACTTGTCCCATTCTTTTTATTAGGGATTGCCTATGCCATATGGCATATTCGTACACCGGGTATCATTGTCTTTTTGATATGGGCGCTCATAACCGCCTTCGGCAACAGCCTGTTGCGCGATAATTTGTGGACACCACGTTATGTGGTTGCTTTTCCCGCTTTGGCCTTATTTGTTGCTATGGGAATATATGCGACCTTACACCTCGTATGGTCACAGTCAAAGTTTGTCCGATGGCGATACATAGCGATAGCCAGTTTGAGCATTTTACTGGCGACTGCCCAGACTGTTTATTATTTTCGCGATCAAGTGCCTTACTTCATGCGGCAGTTTCAACAAGAAGAAGATTGGAATGATGCCTTTTTTCGAATGTTCGATCTGCCAGCCAATACACATGTCCACTTCATCATGAGGGCTCCGGTGTGGGGCATTAATATGCAAGCATTTGTCGGTTATTACAGACTGGACTTAGCGGTGGATGCGCTGCGTCCTGACGAATTGACAGTGGCCTATCTCAAGCGAATTATGGCTGACCAAACCGTCCAGCACGTCTTCTTCGTCAATCCGAGAAACACAGAGTCGCTGACTCTTCTGCGCCATTATTTCACACTCTCAGCACCCAAATTTAGCCCTTACGATATTCCCAAGCTCGACCAACTCGGTCTTTATAAAGTGGTTGAAGCCTTACAATAAAGCGTGAGTGATCATCACACAAACAAAAGAGGCTTGTGATTTTACAAGCCTCTGTCATTTAGAATCTCGCTCAATCAGATTGGTTAGCGACGTGGGCGGCCTGCGAACCCGAACCGGCTGAGGTCATCGCCGAGAGTATACATCGTGCCATCGGGCAAGGTCACACCGTTGAGTTCAGCATCGCGGATGCTCACACCCTCGACCTGTGCGTCTCTCAAGTTAGCTTGATTTAGTTTCGCATCTCGCAAATCTGCGCCACGTAGATCAGCCCCTTGCAGATTAGCGCTCACCAACTCAATATCCCGCATATTGGCATCGCGGAAGTTTGCACCTTCCAACTGGGCTTGGTTCATCCGCGCATCATGCAGATTTGTCCCGCTGAAGTTTGCGCCTTGTGCTTGGATATTGACCAGTTCCGCATCTTCAAGGTTGGCATCAGTGAAATTTGCACCCTGCAAATTAGCTTGGTTAAAAACAGCTTCTTCGAGGTTGGCGTTTCTGAACTCAACCCCTTGAGCCTGTACACCCACAAATTGGGCTTCTTCGAGGTTGGCTTCATTAAAGTTCGCGCCGTGCAGTTGGGCTTGGTTCAAGACCGCCTCAGATAGATTGGCTTCCCGGAAGTTTGCACCTTCTGCATTGCAACCCACTAATTGAGCCTCTTCGAGATTCGCATCACTGAAGTTTGTCCCCTGCAAATTGGCTTGGTTGAGAATCACTTGCTGCATGTGAGCGCTGCTCAGGTTGGCGGCGCTCAAATTCACGCCCACCATCTGCGCCTCACTCAAGTTCGCATCCGACAGGTTCACGCCGGTCATGTTGGCGTGGTTCAGGATCGCTTCACGCATATCAGCATTAGCCATATTGCGCCCACTCATTTCCTGTCCGCTGAGGTTCACGCCTTGCAAGTCGCTGTCTTCCAATGACCCTTCGGACGTGGTAATAACGATGCGGCGTTTGCGCTTGGGCTTATTGTCGTCCTTCATCCACTCGCCAAAGTTACGGTCAATGTTTACGTCAATCTCATCCAAGGCACGGCGGAGTGCGCCCTGTGTAGCCGAGAGAATGCGGTCACGGATTTCCGCGCCCAGATTTTTGATCTCTTCCATGTCTGGATTAGAGTTACCCGGCATCGGCGGAATCTGAGGGATCGGTGGAATTGGCGGAATCGGTGGTATAGGCGGAATGTTTGGTGGAAACGGTTGGTGACCAAAGAGATCCACCGGTGGCTGTTCTGGTTGCGGATAAGAGTCGCGCAGCATACCGTCGATATACGGGGCAAGTTGGCTGGTTGCCAAATGAACCTGCGCCACCTTTTCCGAGTCATCTGCCGTTTCTGCAATATCCAATGCCAGCGCGTCGGTAACGTAGCTATCTTCCGGCAGCAGTGCGGCGATGCGGCTGTGCAGGTTGCGATAGCTCTTAACTGCCATATTGCCGGTACCTTTGTGCGCTTCAGTTTCGTAGGAACGTTCGACCATTCCTGCCAGTGTCTTGAGAGGAGGCAGCAGTTGCCGCAATCCCCGTCGTGTTTCGTCGTTCATCTCAGTAGCTCCTCTAGTTTCGATGTCTATTGTAATCTCAGCCATTGGCTGTTTTTATAACACTTAACTTTTTATCATCTGCATCCAGCGCACTCAATCGTGTCAGGCGTTCACCGGTGTTAATCATCCATGTGCCTACGGATGCCAATAACTGGTCAGCCATACCCGGTTGAGGCGGTAACAAGCGGTCGTTGTCGGCTTCGTTGGCGAGTTCCGTCATGCGCTGGTGGGCGCGGATTACATCATTTTGATAATTCATCGTATTCGTCTCCTTCAGTCGTCCAATTGTTGTCCGCAGCATCAAATGTTTCGCCTACCATCGGCGATAAACATGTTTGTCCCTCGCTGCTGGCTTCATATGTATCCGCATGGATTTCCGCCAGCAACCCTTCCAGTCGTTCGCGTTCAGCTTTCTTACGCATGACTCATCTCCTGACTGCTTTCCGTTTCACTTGCGCTGCTCAAGCCTTCTTCCAGCAATTGCAGCGTATCCGGGTTCACCAACTGCCGCAGTGTTTTCTTGGCGTAGAACAATCGCGATTTCACGGTGCCGATGGTGGTGTCCATCGCGTCTGCAATTTCGTTGTAAGCCAGTCCTTCTTCCGCGTATAAGATCAATGTTTGCCGTTGCAGTTCCGGCAGTTTGTCGATTGCTGCTTGAACTTCCATTCGCAGCAGCAGCCAGTGCGTCACGTCTTCCGGTTGACCAACCGCTGTGCTGGCGTGCAGCGAAGCCCACATTTCCACAGGCTCTTCATCCAATGACAGGTGTTCGTAGCGTCGTCGCTTCCGCAATAAGTCGTAGCAGCGGTTGCGGACAATGCGGAACAGGTAAGCACGTAACTTTTCGGCAGGTTGTATCCGTTCAAGGTTCAGATACAGCGCAATCATGGAGTCTTGCACAATATCATCCTCTTCGGGACTCGTACCAATCAACCGCCACACAAAGCGCCGGATGGCTGCATCGAGCCGCGTTTGCAGGTCGGCGAAAGCGTCCATGTCGCCCGCTTGTGCCTGTATCAGCAGTTCCACTTCAATCTGTTGATTATCCATCCACACCCGCCATTGTGTTTCCTGTCTACATCACTCTATACGGAGGACTTTATAGACTTGTTCAAAACTCGTTGAAAATTGCTTTATTTTGGTTATTTTTCCCTGAATTGACCAGCAATTTAGTTTTTTCGAAAAGAACGACAGTCAAAATAGTGCTTGACACACAATAGTGCAATGCGATATATTGCATTATGCACTATATCAGAAAGGCTCAATCATTTGGCAAATAAACCGCAACCTTTAGCCGATTTGCTCACGCTGACCATCTTGGCCTTGTTAGATGAGAAGCCCTGCCATCCTTATGAGATGCAGCGCTTGATCCGTTCGCGCGGTAAAGATTTTGCTATCGCGCCCACACGCAGCTTGTACCACGCGGTTGACCGTCTGGTACGTGATGAATGGATCGAGGCGGCTGAAACCCAACGCGAAGGCAAGCGACCAGAGCGTACGATTTACCGCATCACCGAATTGGGACGTGAAGAGTTTCAAAGCTGGCTGAACACCTTAATCTGCAAACCAGCTTTGGAATATCCGCTGTTCGTGGCGGCGCTGTCCTTTATCTTGCATCTTTCGATGGAAGAAGGACTCAAAGCCTTGCAGGTGCGTTCGATTGAACTAGAAGGGCAAGTCGCGGAGTGGGGCATCAAGTTGAAGTCGTGGGCGCAGCATTTACCACGCATTTTGCTGGTCGAAGGCGAATATACGCTGGCGATGCAAAAAGCCGAACTCGAATGGATTCGCTCACTCATCGATGATATTGAAACCGGCAAAATCCCTTGGACACTTGAAGGGTTTAGTTGGTTGCAGAATGAGGAAGCCGCCCAAACGGATGAACCAATACCAAAGGCTGACGATAGCTAGCGACTTGTAGGGAAAAGGCACGCCTTTTCCGGCTGACAATCTCGTTACCCACAAATTGATAGATAGGAGAAAAAGGGATCTATGGAGACCACCTTAGTTCAAATCGTCCAATGGCTGCACATCCTTTTCGGGATTACATGGTTTGGCGGCTACATATTTATGACCTTCGGCGTATGGCCGACTCTATTACATCGTCCCGTGCTGGAGGCGAAAGCCTTCTATACCGATCTTGCCCAACCAGTCGGTAAATTGATGATGGTATCCGGTTCGGCGGTGCTGATCCTCGGCGTTCTGCGCGGCACGGTATTCGGCATCATTCGCTCGTTTGAAGTGCTGTTCAACACCCCTTATGGATTAACGTGGCTGGCAGCCTTAGTTCTGACTCTCATCTTGACGGTTCATGGCGCGGTTTCTAGCAAGGACACTGACATAAAAGTTTGGGACGGTGATCAACTGCGACCGCAAGCCGCCCGCTATCTACGGAATAACAATGTTTTCGCGCTGGTTCTGTTCGGCGCGGTCTTGGCCTGTATGGTTCTCATGCGCTTCGGTATGTAATTCAATCAATTAAGGAGAAAATCGATTATGGCTACTGCAACACTCACTCAAACCCAATCACCTTTCGCCCCACTTCGGGCATCCAACGTCATGCTGCTGACCACCTTTCGCAAGAACGGTGAAGGGGTCGGTACACCTGTGGGTGTCAATGCGCTGACGGACGACAAAATCTATTTCACCACATGGTCAACCACCTACAAAGTCAAACGTCTTGCCAACAATCCGCACGTCACAGTCGCGCCTTCGACCCGTATGGGCAAGCCGACTGGTGCGACGGTTGAAGGCATTGCTCGTCAATTGTCGGATGCTGAATGGGTCGTTTTGCAAGCAGGCAAGAAACCAAGTTTGTGGGGGCGTATGTGGCAGAAAATCTATGATCTGCAAGGTCGCAAAGCCGTTTATTACGTGATTACGCCGCTGTAGAAAGGACGATAATGACACATACAACACCACTGAAACCAGATTGGTCTGTATCCGGTGTGGTAGAAGCACCCGTTGAACAAGTTTGGCCGCTGGTGTTGGATGGCTTCCGCAGCACCGGCATCGACATGGAGGCTGTGAGAAATTATCGTGGTTTACAGCCTTATGTCACCTCGATTGGCAAACCGGGCAACGGCAAAATCACTGTCGAGGTCGATAAAGTTCAGCACAGTATCGCTACACAGGGAGAGTGGTGGTATCGCGGAGTGTACAGTGTTACATCTCATTCACGTGGCAGCCTTGTGACTTATGATGTTTACAACATCGCGCCGGGGATTGGTCATTGGGCGGCGCAGTGGTTCCAAGGGTGCGAGAATGCTGGCAAGATGAAAGGCCAGCTTCAATCGAGTTTGGATGCGATTGCTAAGTGTTTAGGCTGTACCGTTTCGAATGTTGCTTGAAAACAGGTATTTTCCGGTAGGGGCGCAAGGCCTTGCGCCCTGAAAACTGATCAACTTTCCACTGATCCTTACTTCAACGGCTTCAAATCACCCAATATGGTCGGCAGCAGTTCGGATACCGTCGGATGAATATGCACGGCATGTTGCATCACGGTATAAGGCACTTTGGCGTACATCAAATCGGTAATTGAATGGATGATTTCGTCACTGCCAATCCCAATTAATGTCGCGCCGAGGAAACGTTCGGTTTCTGCATCAACCAACACTTTCATGAAGCCCTGTTCCTGACCAAATTCCGTGGCACGGTTGACCTTCTTCATTTCCATCTTGCCTATGAGCGCCTTAGTCTTGCTCTCGCGGACTTCTTTTTCCGTCATACCCACATGGGCAATCGACGGATCAATAAACACGGCGTAAGTTGGGATTCGGTCGGATACTTTGCGCTTGCCGCCCTTTAAATTATCTGCCGCGATCTCAAAGTCGTTATAGGCAGTATGCGTAAATGCGCCACGCCCGTTGACTTCCCCCAGCGCGTAAATGCCATCGACATTCGTTTTCAAGTGATTATCGACCACAATATACTGCTTCTCATCCAGTTTAATGCCTGCATTTTCCACATTCAGCTTATCGGTATTCGGTGTCCGACCCACCGCCACCAGCAAATGTGAACCTACCACTTCGGTTTGTTTCCCTCGGTGTTCCATATGTACCACAATCTCACGCCCGCGCATTTCAACCTTAACCGCTTTATGGTTCAGTAGGAACTTCACGTCCTCTTTTTCAAGGATTTCTTGGGCGCAGGTCGCCACATCTTCATCCTCGCGGCTCAATACTTGCCCACCCCGTTCGATCACCGTTACTTCACTGCCGAAGCGACGGAAAGCATGAGCAAGTTCCATGCTAATGTATCCGCCGCCCAACATGATAAAGTGACGCGGTAATTCTTTTAGATCGAAAACATTTTGGTTCGTCAGATAAGGCACACTCTCCAAACCATCAAGCTCTGGAATATTCGGTCGTGAACCCACATTCAAGTAAATACTCTTTGCGCTCAAGACATCATCCCCGACTTGCATCTCCGTTTTACTGATAAAACTGGCTCGGCTGTGATAATAAGTAACGCCTTTCATCGCCAATAGAGATTCTTTACCTCTGCCGCGCATTCCCGACACAATATCGCGCTGCCGCTGCATCACACGCTCAAAGTTCACCGTCAACTTACCCGTGCTGAAGCCGAATTCCTCACCCCGACTTGCCGCGTAAATGGCGCGGGCGCTGCCGATCAGCGTCTTGCTCGGTGTGCATCCGTAATTGACGCACGAACCACCCACTAAATTTTCTTCTGCCACTGCCACTTTTTGTCCCATATCACCCAGTACATGAGCCAACGCTGGGCCAGCCTGTCCTGCACCAACCACAATTGCATCATAGTGCTTCATGAAGAAATCCCATCGCTATGTCGAGTATCTATCCTGTTCATAAAAGGCAGCGTAACACGTATACCTACCCGTTGTGAGGAGACAGGTGGCCTATTTACCGATGACCTCTTTATTGAACTTGGTGTTCTTTGCGTCTGCAATGAAAATAACCTGCCGCGATCCCTGCATCGCTTTTGCTCCCCTTCTCTGTAAACGGAGAAGGGGTTGGGGGATGAGGTTCTGAATTCTCTATTATCATCCCTTTGAGATGTAATACTTTTCATGGATAACTGCTCTGAAAAAACACTTTGGCGTTTTCTTCCCTCTTGGCGTACTTGGCGATTTGTTTTTCATCTTCAGGTGTGATGCTATTTCACAATGACTTGGCGGTTTAACTATTTTTCTCCAGTCGCAGCGTCCCATAACTTACCGTCAGCCCAAAGAAATCCGTCAACAAGTGCATTGGCTTGCGGTGGTTATCGCTCCCCAATCGCAGATTGACTAATGTAGCAGTTGGCAGAGTTTGATCTTCTGGATGCTTCAGATGAGCGTACACGCGCCATTGGATTTCGCGGCAGTCGTCTAACTTGAGGGTGAAGTTTGCCAGCCTATCCGCCACTTCATATGAACAATCGAATATCAGGCTGCTGCCCCAACGATCCAGCGCAATTGCTTTTATTAGAAAACTGCCACCCTCTGAGGCTCCTAACAATTCACTTAGTTTTGCTTTATCCATCGTTTCTCCACCAAATGTATAGCTTTATAACATGCGATTGTAACATGGCTTGACCGCAACCAGATAAAAATAATTTGCTGAATAACGACATACGGGAGTGGTCAGGTGGCCTAGGGATAAATGGGTTACATGGCTTATTTTTGTGTTTTTGGGCGGTACTAACGTCCTAAATAAACTTTTATACCCATCTTTTTCATCTATACTGCCCTCTGAATTTTAGTGGAAAAGGACAATAACATGAAACGTAATACGCTAATCGCAATTGCATTAGTACTCAGTTTAGTATTTGCTGCCGTTCCAGCAATGGCTCAAACACCCTCACCATCCTCGACACCTGAGCCTACCGCGACGCTGGCACCCATGACAGCCTCAACCTCGCTGTTCGTGACATCCAACTTCTTGGTGAATGTCCGCAGTGGTCCGGGCGTTCAATATACCGTCATCGGCAAGGCTCGCAGTGGTGATGCGCTGGACATCAGCGGCAAGTTAGCGGATGGCACTTGGCTGCGTGTGAATTTTAACGGTCAACAAGGTTGGGTATTAGCCTCCTTGTTTGATGTCACCGGTGATCTGATGACTGCTGAAGAAGCTGTGGCAGGCGAGAATGCCGTGCTGCGCGATACATCAAGCACCACCTCAAGCACCGATTCAACCACCATGCAGCAGGGTGAAGTGGCTGGAATGACAATTGGTAGTGTTAATCTCCGCTCAATGCCTTCAACCACTGGCGATGTTTTGACGGTCATTCCCTTTAATACCCAATTGACCGCGACCGGACGTGTCGCCGCCAACAACTGGATACAAGTAACCTATGAGAATCAGACCGGTTGGATTTCTTCGGGCGTATTTTTCTTCGCTCGTGGTGTCCTGAGCAACTTACCTGTATTTGACTCTTCAGGGGTAGCAGTGCCTGCGACAGCCATGCCAACAGCAATGTCTATGCCTACGGCTGAAGCGACTACATCACCGTAACGCTTACGGCTGATCGTTAGCAGATAAAGAAGGGCGCACCATTGAGTGCGTCCTTTTGATTCCAGTATGCTCCACGGTCTCTGATGGCTGTATCGCGTGGTTCGCTCGGAGGTATACTTCCCAAAATCATTCATTTTGTGCTAAAAGGGGAGTTATATATGATTGCCCGTCCTCAACCGGATGAATACAAATCCTTTTTCGGCGGTTATGTCCAACGAGTACCCGAAAATACGGATATTATCGCTTGCTTAACCAGCCAACCGGATGAACTGCGCACACTGCTCCAAAGTGTCACCGATGAGCAAGCCAATGCGCGTCCTACGCTAGGCGAGTGGAGCATCAAAGAAATCATCGGTCACGTCAACGACACCGAGCGTATTTTTGCCTACCGTGCTTTACGCATCGCCCGTAATGACTCAACACCGCTGCCCGGATTTGAACAAAACGATTACGTCACCGCCACCGATTTCAATGCCCGCAGCCTTGCCGACTTATTAGACGAATTTACCTTCCAACGTCGCGCCAATATGCTGTGCTTCAAACCCTTGAGCGCCGAAGAAACCGCACGTCGTGGAGTTGCCAGCGATGCGCCCATTAGTTCACGCGCCTTGCTCTTTGTCATGGCAGGACACGTCATGCACCACATCTTCAGCCTCAAAACCGATTACAAGGTTGCTGGCTAAAAACGTGCATTTAAAGCCTGCTGTTCATATCTATAAATGAATTTTCGTAGGGACACGGCATGCCGTGTCCGACAAATAATTATCACACCACCGGACTCGCCGCCGTCAAAATCGCCGACTCATACACCCCGCCTGCATAAATGCTCAACATCTCAACCAAATCTTTGATCGCACCTTCAACATCGGCCTTCGCATTCTCGTGATGACCCTCAATCGTGATAAATGCCTCGCTTGTGCTTTCAACTGCCGCGCTCGATTCACTTTGCCGCCAGCACCAACGCCGCGCAATCACCATCTTGTTCACATCCGAGAAAATCACTTCGCCCACATCAGGATGCAGCACTTCCTCGTTACCCAGTTCGGTATAATTCTCGGTTCCATCCGAATAATGAACCGTCACCACACCTTCAATCGCTCGCGTATCCACAATCGCAATCGGCAGCGCGTAACGGATACTGACCAAGTTACCAATATCCACCAACGTATTGATGCTAGGGATGTCACCCTTTTTAGTCAGCCGTCGCAATAAGGCTTCCGCAGCGCTGCGATATTGCGTGGGCGATACACCGAACGCGCTAAACGCTTTACGCCACGCGTTCAGTGACGCGATCTCACTCAGCGGCTTATCCCCGATTCGTGCTTTGACCGCTTCCTGCTCGGCAGCATACCGTTCGCGTAGTGCATCGGACGTTGGCGGATTAGTCATCCCGTGCGCGATAATCACTCCGCCAATCATCTGCGGATAATCGTTAATAATTTCTGGACTATATTGAAAAGTGGACATATGAACCTCCTCCTTTATATCCTAGGCGGTTTGCCCATAAACGCCAATATAACCTTGTCTTTTACCAACGCCAACGCCTATCATAAATACATTTCATAGCACCACCGAGGTTAATACACGCCGCGCATGACCACGCCAAAGTTTGACCATAACACGGTCTTTCCCATCTTCGCCCTCACCTTTGTCGATATTCTCGGGTTGACACTCATCCTGCCGCTGCTGCATCTCTACGCGCTGAATTTCGGCGCTGGCCCTTTGGAAATCGGCATCGTAGCCGCCGCCTTCCCTTTGGCACAGGTACTCGGCGTACCAGTCATGGGTGCGCTCTCCGACCGTTATGGACGCAAACCCATCCTGCTCATCAGCCAGATTTCCACCTGCATCGGCTTCATCATTCTGGCGCTGTCTCATTCGTTGTGGATGGTCATTCTCTCCCGCGTTATTGATGGACTATTCGGCGCGAATATCGCCACCGCACAGGCCGCCATCAGTGATGTCACCACCGATGAAAATCGCGCACAGGGTTTGGGATTAACCGGCGCGGCATTTGGCTTGGGTTTCCTCTTCGGTCCTGCAATCTCGCTCATTGCCCTCGAATTTTCGGATAGCCTTGCTATGCCTGCCATGATCGCGGCGGCTTACTCCTTCATCTCAATTTTGTTGACATTGTTTATGTTCCGCGAAACTTTGTTGCCTGCCCAACGCCGCACATCCCTCGCCGTGTGGCATTGGCGCACATGGCTGCCGGACTTCGGCTTGCTCAAGCGTCCACAAATGGGTTTGTTGATGCTCTTGATGTTCGCCCAGCAGGTGGTCTTTTACGGCTTCGAGAGTTTGCTCGGCTTGTTCACCCTCAACCGTTTGGGTTTATTGGGGCAGGGCAACTCCCTGATTTTTATCTTCGTGGGGATCGTGCTGGTATACGGACAAACGCGCCTCATCGGCAAGTGGAAAAAGAAGTACGGCGAACAGCGTCTCGCCCAAATCGCCCTTGGATTATTGGCGGTTGGTTTGTTGTTATTTGCACTCACGCCTGCCCAGCCGCATCCCTTTTACATCAAAGTCGCTGCCGAACGTGAAGTCGCCGCTCTTGCCCCCAGCGCTACCGAATCGATGATCGGAGATTTCGCCGTCCAACTGCCTGAGGATACTAATCGCGGCATTGGCGGTTATCTGTGGTTACTCGCCGCACTTGTGCCGCTGTCCATCGGCGCGGGATTGATCCGTCCCAGCTTGAACACCCTCATCACCCAACGAGCCACCCGCACTGAATATGGCGCGGTACTTGGCCTCAGTGCGGCACTCGTCACATTGGCAAATGCAGTTGCGCCTCTATTGGGCGGCCTCATCTACCAGCAGTACGGCATGACCGCGCCCTTCCTCGTTGGTGCAGTCGTCATTGGCATATTACTCTTTGCCACCGTAGGCGTTTTCCGCCGTGTGAAACTGGCTCAGGCTTAGTTATTGATTTGACTGCAACTCCTTCAGCGTAGCCGCAGCGATTTGCCCGTATAACCCGCTGTCAACTTCACTGGCACGTTTATACCACTCCGCCGCTTGAGACTGATTGCCTTTAACCGCTTCGATTTTGCCTTTAACATAATATAGATAAGCGACACCCGCTTTATTCTTCGCTGATATACGTCTCATGGCTTTTTGAATACAGAGGTCAGCTTCCTCGAATCGACCTAAACGGGCTAACGCCCAACCATAAACTCCTTCGGTCACAGCTCGAGAACTCTTTCTCATTAAATGAACGAGCCAATTCTCGAAGCCGTATTGACGTGCAAATTCGATTACCTCAAGTGCTCGTTCAGTTTCAACCCCTGCCTCTAGATAGGTTTCGGCCAAGCTGGTCAATGTTGAGAGCGATATGAAATTGATTCGGATCGCGATTTCAATGAATCGAATCGCTTCTTCATAGTGTTTTTGATACATCAACGAAAGACCCAACACATTTAGGCCGCCACTGAGGATCGCGCTGCTGAAATATTGACTTTGGGCGACAGTTGCTCTGGCTAAGGTTTCTGCTTCGTCCACACGCCCGGCTTGCAACGCGGTCGAAGCTTGTACCAATTGAAGGCTAATCTTCCGCACGCCTGACGCACTGCTCTTCGCATGGTCGTCCGAAGCATTCTTATAAGCGTTATCGCCTGTATATCGCCGCAAGGAACGAATGATGCTGATTACGCAGGGAATCATGCCTATGGCGAACCAAGTAACAAAGAATGGCCCCACTAATGTGTTATTGACAGATGCAAGCCATTGCATCCCAAACCATAAGATACCTGTCCAACCAATAAACAAAATGACAGGCACAGCTTTTGATAAGGGTTTTTGGTTGGAACCCAAATTACGCCTGATTCGTTGTACCGCCCAAACACAATACAAAATGACGATGAGTGGCCCCAAACTGTCAACGAGGTTCGTTTGACCGGTAAATGTTAGGACGAGCAAGACTAGGAACAGGATGATGATGCTCACCAACAGCCAATTCGAATTGTGCGCCTCATGACTATCAACAACAGGGAGAATGAATGGCTCAAGAAGCGAACGCGCTGCACGCAGTCGGGTTGCATTGCGAGACGAGTTTACAATGATTGTGATAAAGAACAGAATGATCGCGACTGTTAAACCCAAGAATCCGATCACAATAGAGAAAACAGACCCTGAATTTGAGGTAATGATCCAGATATTGCCGTTGGGGTGAACACTGACTTGAGCCACACCCATGGCCTGATTATCCAATATTGAAAGTGGTGTCCAACTATTGCCGTCAAAGCGGATGAGTCCTCTATCTGTAGCGAACAAGGTGTCATTTCCATATTCAGTGACTTGATAGACTTGCTCATTGGTCGAAAGCCCAAGTTCGCTTGGTGCAAAAGATTTCCAATTACCACCGTCAAAATCGCTGACCGAGACAGTATCTATGAGACCATTCGACCATTTTGTCCAAAGTCGATGATGGGCAGTTCCAATTAAAGTCACATATTTAAGATCCATGCCTCCGATGGTAACTTCTTGCCAGTTGTAACCATCGAAGCGCCATATGCCGATCCATCGCACTAACAGAGTTTCGTCAGATGCCGCAAATACGAGCGGAAAAGTGTCAGGTATATTCGAATTTAAATTGGGCAGAATAGTTTGTAGATTCGTAAGCGACCATTGATTTCCGTCAAAATGGGCAAGATTGCCACGCGAGTCAATTACATACACTCCCAATGAATTCGCGGCTATCGAGACAGCTTTAGAAGGGGTGACATCTATATATATTTTCCATCGCTGTCCATCAAAATGGGCAATGCCTCTGTCGAATAACACCCATATCGTCTCTTGGTCGAGGGTCATTCTGCATAAGTTGGACGTTTCTTCACCCTCAACAGGCGTATACCATTCCCACTCGTTACTTGTCCATCGACTGAGCGCATCGACGAGGCCGAGGCACTGGCCCGCCGCAGC
>JBBQLX010000064.1:0-32109 GCA_038328375.1 Aggregatilineales bacterium
CATCCCGAACAGCTTCCGGGCATTGAAGAAATGTCCGCTATCGCCAAAGATTCGGTGATCGTTTCGACAGCCGACGCTTTTCATCACGGCATCGGTTATGGCGACACCCCTGAGGCTTCATTTGAGCCTGATGAAGCCGGATTGCGCCGCGCCCAGAGTATCATTGAGGACGGCATTCACATCCTCGAAAAAGGCGATTATTGGGGCTACAACCAGCACTGTGTCCAAGTGAAAAGTGATGCGCGGGATGCCGGTCAAGTTTTCCGCTACCTTCGTGGCCCGATGACAGGGCGCGTTATCGATATGAGCTACACGGACGCGGCACCACTCTACGACCAGCCCCCGCCAACATGGGTGGCTGGCGCGCTCACCGAGTGGCGGCGTTCATAGAAGCAGTCAAAAACGAATTGAACCACCAAGTCGTTTAGGCGAGAATTTGCAGATCAACAAAACGGGAGGGATAAATCCCTCCCCTACAATTATGGATAAAATTTGAGGTGTGGTTAGCGCAGGGTGATGACCCAACCGCTGCCGGTGACGCTGACGATAACACCACCACTCTTGACGAACAGCACCGGAATGATGGGGGCATCAGCGCGTACAAACGGGATGGGCTGGCCTAACTGTGCGCCGTTGGCGTAGGCGGTGATCGCGCCTGTGGTCAGGTCACGCTCCAAACGGACGCGCACCACCACGACATTAACCGCCTGATTGCTGAAGTTGGTGATCTTGGTGCCGACGCGCTGCCCCAATTTGATGACACCGGGCTGCACCAGTTGGACATTTATGCCAGCGGTATTGCTGGTATCCGAGGCATCTTGCAAAATAGCACCGAAGAAGACTTGATCGGGCGAGATGACGGCGGCATTAAAGGTGGTGAGGGTCAGTTCGACTTCCACACGGCGAATGCGGCTGGCGGCGTTGTTGCCATAATAAGTTTCGAGCAAGGTGGCAGGTACAGGCAGATAGAGTGTATCAGTGTCGCCCACCGTTTCCGCACCTAAACGCCAATAGGATTGGTTGAGGGCGGTTACTTTAAAGAATTGGTTGGTATCCCACGGCACAGAAGGCATGGTATCAAAGGTCGTCAGCAAATTCTGCGGCCCCTGTAAGCCCTGCGGCGGCAAAGTCGGTGTGGGCGTATTGGTGGCGGTTGGAATGTCAGTGGGAGTCGGCGTGATGCTGGGTGTTTGAGTCAAGGTGGGTAAAGGTGTCCCACTCGGAAGCACCTCGGTGGCGGTTGGTGCAAAGGCGGTGAGCGGCGGTGGCTCCAACGAGGGTTGTGATGGCACACGGGTGGCTGATGGGATGAGAGTCGCTGTCGGTTGATCGCCAAGCAGTGATAAGAGTGTGGGTGTCGCCAACTGCGAATTCAAACTTGAACCGACAGACGGATCAATGGTGGTGGTCTCACTTGGAACTAAGGCAGCTTGGGTGGCTGAGTCATCAACGGTAGCGGTAATGGTGACAGCAACAGCGGGAGCCGCACCACCATTCGCGACGGCTGCGATGATGGCAATGACTGCCACGATGAGGACTAAACCGCCGACCACTAACAAGGGGCGAGGCAGACTTCGACGTGTTGCGGTGACAGCGGTTGTGGTCGATTCTTCCGGCTCGTCACTGTAACGCGAACCTTTGTAGGTGTATTCCGGGATTTCGACATCTTCATCCACACGAGGAGTCGGCTCGGTGGTGGGCGGCGCAGGAAATTCGGGCGCGTTATCGGTAATGTCGTACCAGTGACGATACAGCGGATAAGCCGGATGGCGATCAATAAACATGGCGCGGAAGAGTTGGTTGAAGCGGTTGAGCTTTTCGCTGCGACGAACGTTATCGGTATAGACTTCCAAGAAGGACTCGTAAGTATCACGCCAGCCACGCAGAGTCGGCGTGTAATTTTCGCCTAAGAGCTTCAGGGTAACATCAACCATACGGCGCATTGCACCACGAATGCTGTCCTGCGGATCAGCGGGTTTGCCCTCGATGGCGGTGTTCATCAATCGCGATTGGTTATGCAGTTCGGCGGCTCCGGCTTGCAGTTCCATCAACCAAGTGCGATAGGTGGTTAAGGTAATTGCGGCGGTTTGCTCGATCTCGTTGATGGCATTGATGGCGTTCTCGATTTTAATTCCGGCGGAACGGAACTCACCATCCGACCAATCGCGCAGGGCGTTTTCCATCTCACGCAAACTGTAGATTCCGGCTGACAAGGTGCGCGACTGCGGGTTATCTTCCAGCTTTTTGCGGGTTACTTCGAGGGTGGGCATAGCGGCGGAACTATTGACACTGTTGATCAAATCCGCACCGGCATTCAGTTCACGGCGGCGGTCGATAAATTCGACCAAGGCGCGAGTCAAGGTGTGGCGCTGCCCGTATTCGCCTAAGGTTCGCAGCGCGGCTTCTTTCCAGAAGTCGGCATCTTCCAAGCGGCCTTCGTTGGCATCCAACACGCCGAGCAGGATGAAGTTGGCAAAGAGGATATGCGGGGCGGCGGTGCTGCTGCGTCCAAAAAGTTCGACCAGCCCTTTGCCCATCGCTTTGAGGTAAGTTTCCTTGCTGGGCATCTGTGCCGAGAAGTTATCGCGGACGGTGAGTTCATCGGGCGTATAAAGATGTTCCAAGCCAGCAACCGCGGCCTGTGTGCCTTTGACATTACTCGCGCCATTGCGTTCCGCCCAATCGCGGGAAATGCGGCTGAGTTCACGCAGCCGACCTGCCGCAAAACGTTGGGCATCATCACGGGCGATTTCATACGCTTGTTGACCCAAACGTTCGGCATCCGCCAAGCGTCCGCGATCATAAGCCTCCCAACCGTCGGCTAGCGCACGGCCTAAGCCACCAAAGAGCGCGTGACGTTCCACATATTGGGCGTTGGTGATAATCGTCCGCACCTGATTGAGCCATCCGGCAAGTGTCGGGCTAATGGTGGTGACGGAATCAATGGCTTCGGTGAGGGCTTCAATCGAGCCAAGACGGTCGCCTTGTACAGTGGTTTCAGCGTAGGCTGCCCATGCTTGACGGGCAGTTTCCAAACCCGCGATCATGCCAACCAGCAGTTCATCAAAGAGGCGTTCGCGGAAGGGGGTGAGATCGCGTCCGGTGGTTTCCAGCCAGCTTGCCAGATCAGACCCATCGGCGGCAGGCACATAGGTTTGATAGGAACCGAGCAGTTCATATAAACCGTCGAGCATCCGACCCAATCCATCCCACGCGGGATTGGTCGGGTCAATGGCACGGCTGCCATCCAACGCATGAACGGCATCACGCGGGCTGGAAGTGGCTTGCCGTCCGATGACGTGCATGTTATCAGCTAAGGCCATCGCGGCGTTCATGGCGCGTTCGAGTGCGGAAACCGGTAGTTGATAATCCGGTAACATCTGGCGGCGATTGATGGTATCGACCAGCGTGTTCATGGCGGTCAGACCATCCACCACTTGACGGTAACCATCACGCAGTTCGACCAAGCTAGCCGTGTTGGAGGCGGCGATACGATCCAACGTGGCGTTGATTTCTGCCAGCAGCGCACGAGGCTCGGTGACTTGGACACTATTGGCTGCCAAAGCGCTCAACGCAGTTTCCAAGCGATAGAGGTTGGGTCGCAGCAAGAGAATGTCAGGTGTATAAGCCGTCACACGCTCGGCAAGCAACCATTGGGTGGCGCGAATGCGGTTGTCGGCTGCGGGAGTCGTTACCAGCAAGTGAGCAGCACGAGCATTTTGACCTTCATACAGCAGACCGATGCTGTCTTGAATAGCGACAGGCGCGGGTTGGATACGGGCTTCGTGCAAGGCGCGGGCGAAATCCAAGAGTAGTTCGATGAGCGTGCGAGTTTCATTACGGGATTTGTCGCGCAGTTCATCCAGCAGATCAATGGCGCGAGGCCAGTTGGCACTTTCAAGGTAGATACGGCTGGCATCCAAATCGGATTCGACTTCCAGATCACCGAGACGTGCCGCTATTTCACGCTGGGCAGCACGGCTCTGGGGATGACCGGGATCAGCCGCCAGCACTGGATTGAGCGTATCAATCAAGGCGACGAGTTCTTCTTTGCTGCGCTGAGTCTTGAGGCGTTCGGTGATGCGTCCCAAAATGGCGTTGCGTTCGCGTTCCATCGGGTCGCGATAATCCGCCAGTGCTTTACGCAGTTCGGTAATGCCTTTATAGCGCAGCTTGGCGTTGGGGTGTGCGGCTTTGCTGATGATGGCTTTGAGGCGTGGCGAGAGGCGTTCATTATCACGACCAAAATCCAACAGGAAGTCTTCACCTGCATCACGGGGAATGTCGGCACGTCCGCCGCCTGTGACCACGAAGTACAGCAGTTCACCGACCTGCAAGACATCGCTCTGACGGCTGATGCCCTGTGGGGTCATCTCATCGCCTTCAAGGAAAACAGCATTGCCCCAGTCGATGACTTTGAGTTTGTAATTGTCACGATCCCAGAAGAGGTGCTTGGCATCCACATCGTTATAAACAATGTCGCGGCTGTGGGCAGTTTGCAGCAAGTCAAGCAGCGCATCAATGATGACCAGCATTTCAAGTTCCGGTAAGCGCTCTTCACGCTGTGCCAGTTCACGGACTGCATCGGCAATGAGTACGCCCAGCCCACGTTCCATGACGATGTACTGCTGGGCTGTTCCGCCGACCAAGAATTGTCCGCTGCCGAGCAAGGCAGTCGCAACCGGATGCCCTGCTAACTTTTGCAGCGCTTTACGTTCGTTGAGGATACTCACTTCCTGTCCGGCACGGATGGGTGGCGCGTCATTGGGTGCAGGCCGTTTGACCACTACCGGACGGTCGCTGGCCTGTGTATCCACCGCGCGTAATGTTTCGCCGGAGCGCCCACGCGGATAAATATAGTCATAACGGTAACGGTTATCGAAAAGGCTATCAGCCATTGTGCGTCACAATCTATAGGTAAACATTTTTAGACGATCATTTAATTACGTGCATTCAGCGATCACAATCATCAAATGACGTGATAGACGCTGTATAAAAACGTGTTAGTGTTACAAGTCTCTAATTCTACTGATGGATTGGTCTGCTGCAAAGTCAAGTTTGGGATATAGGTGGATTCAACTTGGGAAATGGTGGGGATATACGGTGAGAAAGCGAAGAATGCTATAATCTGGGTGAAGCCTATAGAAAGGTGGAACTATAGTGTCTCCGTCATCCCCAGATACCCGTGTAAATCCGTATCGTGGTGTAAACGCCCACTTACAAAGTTTTGCCCAGCACAACTCGATAGGCGCTTGGAAAATGTGGCACAACGCTTATATCAACGATATTTTCAACGCGCTCAGTGAACAACTACCAGCCGGTTACGAAGTCGGCATGACCACTTCGCTCCAAATTAGCGAATATCACCCTGATAGCGGTGAACGGATACGCCGACCAAAACCGGATGTCACCATATATGAAACGGGCGCATCTCAGCCAAAATCATTCCCTTCCTTCAGGCAAGGTACAGCACCGACATTGGTATTGCCAGCCACCGAAACGCTGCATGTTGGTGATGAACTCTACCTGACAGGTTTGATGATTTATCGGCTGATTGAAGATGCTGATCTGGTCGCGGTTACACGGATTGAAATCCTATCACCGACCAATAAACCACCCGGTGATGGCTTTATTCAGTATTTTGAAAAGCGGGATGCAACACTCGCACAGGAAATGCCATTGATTGAAATAGATTTACTGCACGAATCACGGCCTGTACCACGCGCTGTGCCGAGTTATCCTGATCGACATCCAGAAGCCTATGCCTACACCATTTATGTGAATGATACCCGTCTTGGATTACAAAACGGAACTACCTCCGCACATGGTTTTGGGGTTAATGAACCGTTCCCAATTGTAGATATTCCCTTAGCAGGCAATGAATTTATCTTGTTCGACTTCCGAGAACCCTACAACACGACTTACGCTCGGCTTCAATTGCTGCGCCACCGTGTCGATTTTCAGCAAGTCCCACTGGCATTTGAGACTTATTCACCTGCCGATCAAAAACGGATTCAGTCTGTTATGGACTCTATGAACACTTAATCCGCTAACGTTTTCAACGAGAGATTGAGGAGAGCAGAAAATGACACTTGAAGAAGAACTGATTGAAAAAATCATGCAGTTAGACGAATTTCAGCAGCGGCGCGTACTTGAATTTATCGAGTCTCTACTGGATGACGATTCCCCAGAACGGCATTACACAACCAAAGACTTGATGCATCTGTCGCCCGAAGAACGAGATCGTATTGCACGGGAAGCCATCGAACGCTCGTTGGGCGGCTATTTTGATACCGAAAGTTGATTTCCGAACTTGTGAGGTACAAAACATAATTACAATGGAAACAATCACACCACGTTTCTACACACTGGATGAAATCATTGCTATGCCTCCTGAGGAACAAAGCAAGGCAATTCAAGCAGCTTTCGATGCTGCCGCAGATGAAGACTTTGAGATTTTTGAAGCCTATGATGCAGAAGATTTCGATGACTACGACGAATAACTTAGCGAGGCGCGGACACGGCGTGCCGTGTCCCTACGAAAGCGGTATCTGATTGATGTGAGTGGAATTATGTTACCGCCGCAAGCGCGAGATTAGCACACCGACCAGCGGCACAGCCATCGGCAGCAAATAAGCGCTATTACGCGGCGAAATAGGTGAATCCTCGACGATATGTTCTGTAAGCGGCGCAGGCACAAATACCAGCACAAAGACCACCAATGTGAAAATGGCTAACCAGCGCCTGCGTTTATCAAGCGGCGTTATCATATCCAACGGTGTGGCATAAATCCGCCCGAAGAACAACATCAAAACGACCCACAACAGCCACATATTCGAGAGCAGCGCCAGCAATCCCATGATGATCAGCAGCGGATAATACAAACGGCGTGCCTTCTCACCCAACAGCGAGTACAACACATGACCGCCATCGAGTTGACCGATTGGAATGAGGTTGAGTGCTGTGACCAGTAAACCTGTCCAACCCGCCCACGCCAACTGACTGCTGGTAATCATCACATCATAACCACCGCTGGGGAGGAACTGTCCGAAGATGACCGTTTTCGCCATCGCATACATCAGCGAATCACCTTCGTAGATGTAGACCATACCGGGCGTTGACATGCTCACCTGTGCGTGGCTCAAACCAATCAGCAAAATCGGGATAGCAAACACCAACCCCGCAAGTGGGCCAGCCGCCCCAACATCAAACAGCATTTTGCGGTTCCGCATCGGTTGGCGCAGTTGGATGAAAGCACCTAATGTGCCGATCATTGTCAAGCTGGGAATGGGCATCGGAATAAAATACGGCAGTGTCACCGCAAGCTTATGATAACGGGCGGCGAAGTAATGTCCCATCTCATGTGCGCCCAAAATCAGCAGCAAACTGAGGGCGTAAGGCAATCCACGCCACAATTCAAAGAAGAATCGTTCACCAAGTTGAGTCGCGAGGTTGGGATCAGTATCGTTAATGGTGCTGAGCGCGAGGAATGTACCGACCATCAATACACTGAACAACGTAGCGATGAACAAGAGCGCATTAGGCCACCACGGTCTGGGTTGGGGATTCACGCGTCCGGTGATGATATGGATGGTATGGGGACTCTCAACGCTGATTTCATTAGGAGCGACCTCGGTTGGTCGAAATACCGGCATATGATTCAGCGGAATAAGCTGCTCATCAAGCTGGTCGTAAGCCACTTCTGATTCACCGAGTAAGCGACCCTCAAAACTCGCGACCAGATGGCTTTTGAGTCCCAATCCAGTTTCGACGGGCTGCGGTTCTTCACCGGGTGAGAGTTCAACAAAGCTCTCGTGCTGAATATCCATCACGGTAGCGACCTGCTGACGTAATTCGTTTTGCAGCAGTTCAGCCTTGGAAGTAGGCGCTTGCACCACCCGTACTACAGGGCGATCTTCACGAGTCGAGGCAATTTCGTTAAGCATGTACCCTATTTCAACCTGTAAAGGTATCGAGCCATTTGACCCATGTTAGATCGTTGGCTACCGAGTTATAAAGTTTTTCATCAACAGTCCAGAAATCACACCCTAAGCGTTCTGCTACAGCTAGATATTGAGAGTCATAAGCTGTTGATCGGTTAAAGCGTGTTGATAGGTCAAAAGCACGACGAAGTAGATCGTCATCCAACACGAACTGGATCGGCTGCAATAGAAGAATGTCGCGCCCTTTTATGGCTTCTTGTTGAGAAATACGCCCCAGATAAACATTTTTGCGTAAAACAGCAATAATTTCATATTGAAAGAGGGAGGGTGCAGCGAGTGTAACATTGTTAGTTGCCCAAAATTTAATCAGTGAGACTGCTTTGGCTGTTAGCTTCTCTTGAAGTATGCTAGCTAGAAAGATGCTCGAATCAGCGACGACCCATGAGGTCATTCAAGCGCTCCTCTCGAACATCATCAACCATATTCTGCACACTGCCAAAGTGATCCGATCCATATTTAGCAACTAACTCTTCACGGAATAGTTCAGCCTGTCCCAGCCATTCAGCTAATGTAATCTGTGTTTTTAAGGGTATTGAAGTAAGTTCCCGCACATATTCAAGAACCTGCTTCTGCATGTTGGTATCCAGCTTTGTGACATAGTTTAGGATTTCACGTTCAATTGTTGACATAGAAACACCTTTAAACCGTTCTAATAGATTATAACCCGTTTAAGATGAGCCTGCCGTGATAATCTGCCACGCGTCACCTCCCGGTAAGAGTTGCAGAACGCTGTTATCCGCACTGTTGACATACAGGTCTTCTTTGTCGCCATTTTTGACCGTCTGTATAAAGCCGTCATACTGCGATTCTGCCGCTGATCCCAGCCCCAGCCGGTTACGAACCACATCATTCCCACGCCACACAAAGCCGATAATCCGCGTAGGCTGGAATAAATCAGGTGGCGGGACAAAACTTTCCTCCGACTCTTTATCGACAGCCGGATTAAATTTGTTTTCGAAGCTCAGCCATGCCGGACTGCGGGTGTCATTGAACAGCACATAAACACGGTTGCGCGATTGAATATAGAGCATTCGCCCACGCTGAAAGGGTTCTTCAATAATGCTGGTCGGTTCGGCAGGTCCAGCCGGACAAGCATCCGGCGCGGGTTGGAAGAACCACGGGTCAGGACACGACAGCGGAATCGACAGCGACTGAGTGGTTTCGAGGTCACCCTCACCCGCGCTCAATAAGAAGGTGGCTTGCCCACGATCACGGCGGCTAATCGTCACAGGCAGATTGCCATCGGGCGGGACGTTCCACAGGTTGCCGCGCGCGCCACTGGCATCCAAGCGATAAATGATGGCGTTACGCGCACCGCGAACCGACCAGAAAAGCGTTACCAGACCGCCGGGTTCCACTTGCTGGACACTGGTGGTAAAGAATTCGATACGCGGCGCATTGGGATTGGGTGTACGGGTAATCGCTGCTGAAATGACTACAGGAGTGTTGGTCGATCCAAAAAGTGGAGTAGGCGATGGTCCAGATGCGACTG
Organism: Aggregatilineales bacterium; assembly: GCA_038328375.1. Classification (GTDB taxonomy): domain Bacteria; phylum Chloroflexota; class Anaerolineae; order Aggregatilineales; family Phototrophicaceae; genus CFX2. The sequence continues at coordinate 9,496 of JBBQLX010000064.1, forward strand.
AGCGCGGTGTAACGGTCGGTGTTGCGCCGATGCCGGCAGTCGGCGTGACAGTGGGCGTTAGTGTTTGGGTGGCGGTTGGTCGGGCAGTCGGTATGACCTGACGTGCAGTTGCGCCACAGCCACTAATCGCCAATGAAAGCAGGAAAATACCAATCCATGATGTCCAGATGTGTCTTTTCATCACGAAATTAGTCTTTTTTCTGCGTCCAACCGCTACGTGAGGTTATTTCTTCTTGCAATATTTGTTTGGATTGATGAGCTAAATTGGTTGAACCCGACATAAAACCGATAGCAGGATCATTTGCTTCATCATAATCCGCTGGTAATTCATCGGATTGGATTGCATCAGCGTAGGTTAATAATGATGCCACTTGGTTATCGGTCATATCAAATAATTTATGAATCAGGCGTTCTCGAATTGTTGGGATAGACATAACCTATAAACCTCACAGCCCGTTTATGCCCCTATTGTAACACAAAGCGAACATATGGCTGCCGCTTTAGCAGCCGAATTGAATGACGGTTAGCCCAAATAATGGGTACGTCGGTTCAGGAGATAGGAATTCCAGACTAGCGGGCTTCTGTCCGATAATCATCACGCGGTGGGGAGAACGCGTCGATAATCAGCGAATCAATGATCGCTTTGGCGCTGTGAGCAATACCGCCGGGAATGGCGTAGCTGTCGCCGGGATTGCAGACAAAAACTTCATCACCGACCGTATACTCGACGCGCCCATAGATCACATAACCGACTTGATCATTCATATGGCTGTGTAAGGGAACCAGCGCGTCACGCTGTAAGAAAAACTCGCAAAGCATGCTTTCATCGGTTGTACCCATTGTGCGGCGATGTACGCCGGGAAGCATCTCTACTTGGTTCGCATCTTTGGGAGATACATAGTAACCATCTGCCATAATGTCCCATCCTCGCTAGTACCTTAAGCCCTGTACACACAATAATTTCTTGACTATTATGCGGATGAGCTTCAAGATTGTCCACCGACCTAACAGAACCAACTTTACGAGTCTTATTACAACGTGGATTTGAATGAGTAGATTAGGAAGCGTGTAAATGGCTGTTAGTTTTTTGAAACGTACCTCCCCTAGACTGGATGATATGATTAATTGGACGCGGCGGAATATCGACCGCGTAAGACATAATTTTACATCCGGGAGATTTGTACCTGTGGATCCTTGGCCGAAAAAACCGTTTATTTACCAAATTAACACTTACGTCTGGCTGAATACGCTCAGCCACACCTATAACAAACCGATCACCCTCGAAAATGTGCCGGATAAGGTGTTGGACGAACTTGTAACCTACAACGTGGACTCAATCTGGTTGATGGGCATCTGGCAGCGTAGTGCTGCTGCCCGTGCCAGCGCCCATAATTATCTGCATGAGTATCGTGGTGCGCTGCCCGATTTGACGGCGGACGATGTACCCGGTTCGCCATATGCGGTCGGCTCGTATACTGTAGAAGGACGTTTCGGTGGACGTAGCGGATTGGCGCTGTTCCGCAAGCGTCTGCGTGACCGGGGTATGCAGTTGCTACTAGATTTTGTTCCCAACCATGTGGCGACGGATCACGCATGGATACAAACTCATCCTGAATACATGATCCTCGGACAGCCCAAAGACCTCAAAGAACGACCGAGCGATTTCTTCAAAACCAAAGATGCGCTGGGTAAAGAGATGGTCGTTGCTCACGGGCGCGATCCGTATTACCCCGGTTGGATTGATACCGCCCAACTCAATGCTTATAGCCATCCTCTACGGCAGGCGACGTTGACCACCCTATTGGAGATAGCCAACCAATGTGACGGTATTCGCTGCGATATGGCGATGCTGATGCTGAATGACGTGTTTGCCCGTACATGGGGCGCTTATGCCTTCGAGAAGCCCGCCACCGAATATTGGACGGACATCATTCCCAATGTCAAAAAGGTTTATCCCGAATTCCAATTCATTGCCGAGGTTTATTGGGATTTGGAAGCCATGCTGCACAGTCTAGGCTTCGATTACTGTTATGACAAACGGCTGTATGACCGCCTTCGGGATGATAAACGTGAGGAAGTCCGCGCCCATCTCATTGCGCCGATTGAATTTCAAAACACACTGGTACGGTTCATCGAGAACCACGACGAGCAGCGAGCCGCCTCTTCGATTGGTATTGCGCGTGAGCATCCCGACGCGGTTATCATTTGCACGATACCGGGGGCAACCCTACTGCATGATGGGCAGTTCATCGGTCGCAAGGTCAAGCTGCCAGTGCAGCTCGGTCGCCAACCGGACGAGAAGCCAAACACTGAGTTGAAAGCTTTTTACCTCAAGCTGTTGGCTGAGACACGCAATCCGATTTATCAAGAGGGTGAGTGGCGGCTGTTTAATGCGTTGCCGGGTAAACCGGATGGCACACACGACAATTTGGTGGTCTATGGATGGCGATCTAAAGAGGATATGTGCGTGATTGTGGCTAACCTGAGTGACCAGCGTTCAACCAGTAATATCCCGCTGACCGATTGGCCTGAATTGGCAGATGCGAATTGGATGCTAACCGATTCATTGGATGGTGGTGGACGTTACGAACGAACGGGTGCGCTGCTGCACAACCCCGGTTTGTATGTGGATTTGAAAGGCTACCAGTCACATATCTTCCACTTTGCACGTTGTTAAGTAACCTGAATAAGGGGATGTCTCAGTTGACCAAACCTAAATAGAGACACCCCCATGTCAACAATTTCTGCAAAAGAATTAAAGATTTGTACACAGACAATGAAGAGTGCCTATAATATAAGCATGACCTTCATATAGGAGCAGCCTGTGTCCACACCTAAACTCGTCCTCAAAAAGCCTATCCCCAAACCCTCTATTAAACCATCGCGTGAAGAAGAACTACTTGATAAGTCGTCAAGCTCAGAACATTTTCCCGCTGTTGAGAATCTGGGCAAAGTGCCGCTTACGAATAATAACGTTCTACACCTTCAACGGACAATTGGCAACGCTGCCGTACAGAGATTGCTCGACAATCATCAGACGATTAAGCATTCAACACGCGGTGGAGCATCCATACAACGGTTGATGACCATTTCACAATTCAAGGGCAAGAGTCGAGGGCCTTTATGGGGTGCGTTCACGGGCAAGCGCGATGAAGTAAAAAAGGTCGAGGCCGCGCTGACGAAATATCATAGCGCAACCTCAAAATCAGTCGGGCTAACGGATGTCATCAATGCCTGTGACGACTATTTGAATGTAGCGGGTAGAGCGGGCAGCCGTATCGCGGGTGTGAAGGCACTCAAACTAGCAGCGGCAAAAGAGCTTGCCGCATGGAGACTCCGAGTCCGTGACCCGATGCCCCAAAGTGTCTATCGGATGGATGAACGTACACCTGAAGTAATCGCTGGTGTAGGCTTTCAACCGTGGAATCCAGCCGGTACGGTCAACATTGTCGAGCATGTGACACAGGTACTACGCACCACAAAAACGGATCGTCCTGACGGCACATCAGGGGCTATCGGTATGGGTGCAAAGAAACACAGCCAATTTGTTTCGACAGCAGGCAATTTGGACTTTGCCAAAGACCCCACCCTGCTTGCCGGTTTACTCAATAAATACTTCTATAAAATCACGACCACTGTCAATCCTGCTAACTTTAATGATGTCAGTAAACATTTTGATGATATGGGTGAACCCAATCCCTATGAAACTCAATTTGAATGGGCGCACGATGGTGGTATTCCACCTGCCAGCGTCACGCAATATTTCAAAGGTAAAGACATCGTTGACATGGTCATAGCAGGGCATATTGATCCCGCTGCGATAAATTGGACAGATATGCCTGTACTGGCTCCCGTGCTAGCGGTTTCAGGTGATATTGATGGTGGGAGCGAGAGCGACACGGATAGCGAATCGGGCGCTGAAACTGAAAGCGAAACGCATTAATCATCAATAAGTCTACTGACTATTGTGTGCCGTCGACAATTTTTGTATACAACTGAAGTGTTTAAATAGTTAAGTAGAATGAAACAAAAAATCTCGCTAACAATAGCGAGATTTTTTATTAGTCGGGGCGGCGGGATTCGAACCCACGACCTCGTCGACCCGAACGACGCGCGCTACCAGGCTGCGCCACGCCCCGATTTAGATACGAGTGTACTGGAAACGGTTAGTGTGTGCAAGTGCCGTGTTAGACACTCATTCCCTATCCGAATGCATTTCGAAACATAAATGAACTCGCCACGTTATAAAACAAGGCATCCAAAATCTTGACATCATCTTTGTTGACCAGCAGCGGACGTGTGAAGGTCAAGATACCGATTTTTAAGGCTGATTGAGACAGAAAAATGATTTGCGTTTGAGCAATGGCAATATCATCTTCGGTATTTTCCCATGTGTAAAATTGAGCAAATCCAGATTGGTTGGGGAATTCCAGCATATGCTCATCATGGATTTGGTAGCCGGGGTAATCCGACTCTTGAACGGCGCGTAAATCCCTGACCACTTCTTCAGATGTGGTGGGTTTACCCACTTTGATAATCGAAATAGCGATGTTGATGCCCGGACCTTCAGGGAAAGGAGGCATGACAAACACGGCCTCAAATCGCGAAGACGGTATGGTTATCCAATCAGAGGGAATATCAATTTCAAAATCAGGATGCTCGAAGTGTTGGTAATCCACGTTTCATGCGCTCCTAGAAATTCTTAAAATAATTGTCGGCACCGTGAGGTTCCAAGAAATCATCAGTCGTATTATTGAATATTTTGAGTTGACCGGTGACGATATGTTTCTTCAGAGTCAGAGGATCAAAAAAGTAATTCACAGCCTGTCCACCGACAAGCATCGGCACAATATCATTGGCATGAATGCGATGTTCGACTTGTACTCCTTTAGGAAATTGAAACTCAGCCGAACCCATCGTCGTTACATGCACACGAGACAAATCATAACCCTCGTCAGACAGCTTACGAAGTGCGGCAGCCGTAATGGCTCCCCCTTGGCTGTGGGCAACAATCGGTGTTTCGCCATGTGTAGCTTTAATCGCCTCGATCAGACTATTCACAGCTTTATTATCTGGCGCGGGACGAAGACCAAACTCCGCTTGAATTTTATCCTCAAGAGTTTGTAAGCCGTCAACGAACTTCCCCCAATTTGTCTTGCCTTCGGTCTCGTTATAAATCCCCAAAACGGGAATATCACCAAATTCTTTTGACGCGCCTTGCATCAAATTACGCAAATCTCCCACATCGTTTTGGATGCCATTCACGACAATGGCTTTGGCAACACCCGGTGGTGCGCCATTCCAACCGCCATCTTTACTATTATTCAGGCTGTACCAAGGTTGTTCGGTGATGGATTTGGGCGTGGAAGCTCCAGCAGATTGTCCACCCGCAGCGACTCCACCAGCAACGGCAGAACCTACACCACCCACACCTTCACCGCGTAGGACACCTGAGGCTTCTTCATCCGATTGGCGAAAGACGTTGATAATGGCCTCGGTCGCCGCTTGGGAATGGCCTAAAGCCGCGCTCAGGTGTTGCAGCGAACGAAAGACATCGCCATCCATCGTGCGGTAAAACTTGTTAGCTGAAGCCGCCACCCAACCCCCACGACGCAGTTCATCGACGTGATGAATCAGGTCACGACTGATCGCCTGTACCCGCTTTTGCTGGTCAGCAAATCCATTAGCAACCTTTTCCATCACTTCATAGTTGATACTAATAACTGGGGCTGGCATAGCGTATACTCCGGTAACATCCGTATAGCTTTAATAGTAACGGATATAGAGCATTATTACGCATTTAGACCTAAGTGTTAATCACCTGCCGCTTTGATCTCATGTTCCTCTGTTACAGGCAGCAGTTCGGCTTTATCTGTCATACCCAATGCGGCGGGAATAAGCCCCACGAGACAAAGTACCGCGCCCATCAAGCCCAACTCACCCAGCACACGTACAGCTATGCCCGCATATGAGTTGATGAAAGCCATCGTTTGGTCATCACTTTGGAGCGCCCCGCCTAATTCTGTGGCAGCTAAGCCGTTGATGCGATGCAGGGCGAAGTTAGTCAGCGAAGCCACCGCCACCGTCATACCGATGAGCCGCAAGATAATCACCAGCGCAGAAGCCACACCACGATGATCTTCATCTGCCGAGTTGATGACCGCCGCGCTAATCGGTGAGAAGGTCAAACCAATACCCACGCCGATAAAAATCATTTCGATGGCAATCTGTGCATCGGGCATATCCAGTCGCCATGTCTGCCAGACCAGTGTGAAGCCAATCATCGCCAACACCAAGCCGATGATGGTGGTTTTCCTGACACCGATGCGGTCGCTCAGCCAACCGCCGGGGATAGCTGCCAATGCCATCGGAACGGTGAGCGCTGAAAGCAGGATGCCGGTTTGCAGCGCCGCCTCACTCAGTTGATCGCTATTCTGCACCCGCACATTGACCAAAATCGGCACCGTCACGAGTCCGATCATCAAGCAGAAGCCGATGAACAAGTTGATGATCGCACCCGAAGCCAAGTTACGCTGCCGGAACATTTTGAGTTGTATTAACGGATCACGCAGCCGAGACTCGACCAACACAAAACCGATCAAGGCCACCAACGCAATCAACAGCACACCACCATTTAAAGGCGGTAAGGCACTGGCATCTTGTAAGTTGGTAGGTGCCTGCGAGACATCGACATTGCCGCCCAAGCCAACCACCAAAGCGATGAGTGAGGCTGCGATCAACAGCGTACCCAGAATGTCGAAGCGGCCTTTAGCGCGTTTCTCCGGCACATTTCGCAGCGCGTACAAGGTGAATGCCAGACCAATTAACGTCAGCGGCACATTGATCCAGAAAAGTGTGCGCCAATCGGGTGGAGGCCAACCCAATCCAGCCAGCAAATTGGTAAAGGTGTCCTGATGTGTGGCAAAGAAACTCACAAGGATGCCGCCGTATAAATGGCCTAAAACCCAACCGAGTGTATCGACTGCACCAACTACGCCCAATGGTTGAGCGCGACGTTCTGGCGGGAACAAATCACCCACCAGCGCTAGACTGACCGGCACGAGCGCTCCGGCTCCCAATGCCTGCACAATACGTCCGATGATAATCGCCAGCAGCGTCATCGCTTCTTTTTCGGGTCGCTGCCCCAAGCGCCGTGCAGCCAAGTACAGCAAATCGGTAGGCCACGTATGGGCGGTCGCGACCATCACCGATCCGACCACAAAAATCAGCAAGCAGACGACATATACTTTGCGCCGCCCGATGAGGTCACTGACGCGCCCCATGAACATCATGCTGATGGCGTAGGCCAGCAGGTATCCGCTGACAACCCACGATGCTTCGTCCAAGCTGCTTTGTAGTGGCAGACCTAACTTGAGCAGAATTTCAGGCAAGAAGGCTGAAACGATCGTCAAATCCAGTGAACCGATAAAAATCGGCAGGCAAATAAGCCCCAGCACCAGCCAAGGATTCACATTCGCACGGTTGAGTTTTTGTGTCATAAGGTCTGTCTTTATGTCTTCTGGATACGATGTTATGGGCTGACCGTTGCTTCTGCCGTCACTTCCGTTGTGGCTTCGGCAGTACTTTCAGCGGTCGATTCTGCGGTAGTTTCGGGCGTTGCTTCACTGCCTTCCGGCACGCTGAGATTCGCTGCTACGTTAAAGTCGTAGAACTCCATATTCCAAGTGGTTGGTTTGAGCTTATCGGTGGCAGTATCGGGCTGCACCACGACTAGCTTTTGCGGCAGCTTTTTGTCTTTGTCGATATACACATCAATCGTGGTTTTACCACTGATTTGCACCAGATACAGCATCATCCACGAAATTTTATCGCCGTCAGCGGTGGCGCTTAAATGATAAACCGGTGTGCCATCATCAAGCTGTTCTTCACCTACATAGGTCACATTTTCCAACGAGGCGAAGGCCGCACGTAAACCGCGATCTTGCTCGGTCAACAGCGAACGCGGATTGAAACCGGGTAAGAAAGTTTGCTTGGCCCAATTCGTGCCAACGATGCGCCACCATTGGTCATCATCACGGGCATAAATTTCAATTTCGATGGGAAGCTGCTTGAGGGTGACTTTGGCTTTAGCCTGCATCAGATTAGGTGCGACATACTGCGCTTCCATCCGGTTAAAAACCGCCGAACCGATGTCGGTAGTCAGGATATAATCAGCGCCCGTCCGGTCAACAATAATCTTGAGTGTATTGACCGCCAGAATATTATCGGTGGCCTGTTTCAACAATGCTGCCGGATCAGGCGGCGGCTCGTTGGTAGCCGTCGCAGCCGGACTACATCCACCAATAGCTAAAATGACGATTATGATTGTAATGACTACGAATGCTAAACGCCGCACAAAATTGTCCTTCCTCAGATGATGTTGCCGTGGTTCAGTATACTCTCAAACATCTATACGTTGCATAAGAGGTTGTGTTGTATTCTTTGGGAAAGGTTCACTCATTTAGGCTGCTTTCAGCCGGGGTCAGTAGGAATGAGAAATATGTCCCGTCGTCTTCAAATCGTTTTGGGTGTAGCGATGCTCATCGTCGCTGCATTTGTCTCTTTGCAGCTCATTCCGTCAGAAAAGATTTCACCGGATTACCGATTTCCCGGCAATCCACCTGTGAACCAGCAGTTCCAATGGGACTCCCCACAAACCGAGCAGTTGGCGCACTCGGCCTGTTATGACTGCCACAGCAACGAGACTCGTTATCCATGGTATGCCCATGTCGCGCCGGTCTCGTGGTTGATTAACGATGATGTCAACTTCGCCCGTGACGCGCTCAACTTCTCGACATGGAGCAAAAGCGACATTGACTTGCAAGATATGATCGACCAAATCCAAGACGGTGCGATGCCCAAGCCGATTTATCTACCCTTCCATGCAGAAGCCAATTTAACTGCCGAACAGAAAGCACAGTTCATCGCGGGTTTAAGAGCAACCTTTGGTGGCTAGCGAAATAGAACTCCTCTGTGATCTGGTGCTTGCGCCGATATTCGGATTTATCGTCGCCAAAATCGTAGCGAGGCTGCCTGCGAAGGTTCAATTGTTTCTAGGATCATTGGTCATAGCATCTATTGCAGCGCCAATCACTTGGATATTATTGGTAAGCACCATCAAGATTAATTTTGGTGAAGCCCTCGTTGGTATTCCGGTCTTGTTCATGGTTATCCTCGTGCTGACCGTTTTCAGCATCAACCGTTTCCAAAATCGTCGAAAAAAACACCTTACCCAAGATCAATTCCGGCTGGCTAGCAGCTTTATTCGCAGCTACCAGTTCCAAAGGGCGCTGGATATTCTGGCAGCGATCAACGATCCACTGGCGCGCGAATGGGAAGCAATCGTGATGGATATGATTCGCAATGACCCCGAATTCTTGCAGCACTTAGAATCAATCTAGCTATATCCTTGAGACGCTGCGTTTGTGAAAATCTTATCAAACAGGATACGTATCAGTCGAAATAGTGTCATTTAGCACTCCATCCTAACGCTTAGCCTTCGATACGATATAGATAAGTACATATAGTGGCTGATATTTCAGAATGCAGAGGCGTAAACATGGACAGCTTGGCAGAATTCTCAACACTTGCGCTCTATAGTGAATTATCAAAGCGTTCGACCCTATCGAACGATCACTCGCTGGTCAGTGTCATAAAATTTTATGTGACCATTCCCCTAACTATCCTTGCGACAATCGCAATTTGGGCATTGATCGCTCATGTAGGCTCAACAATTTATATTCCGCTGGGTGTCGAATTAGCTTCAGCACTAACGCTTGGCGGCATTATTGCCACGTTTGTGGTGATGCTTTTTCTCGTATCACGCACTGTTGATGCTGCGGAACAGGAAATAAAACATTTGCTCCAAGAACGTCATGTCAAGCACACATCGGATACACCGAAACTCATTCACTTGCACCGATAAACCACAAGCCTACAGCCCATGAATTCCCTACGCTGTGATGACTAGGATTGTCGGGCGGTGGTTGCCTTGTATAATCACCGCCTGCGATTATTTGGTTTATCGAAGCGGAAACACAATTGATCTTCGCGTGGGCAGCGGTTTTACTCATCTTCATCATTCCGTATCCCAGCACCGTTTGGCTGCTGCGGCACAGCCCTTTTCCGCCGAGTAAATGGTTATCATTGATCCTCACCGCTGGACTCGGCATCGGCCTATTGACGTGGATTATGATGCTCGAAGGGATGCTCGGCATTCCCTTTGCGGTCTGGTCAATCACACTGCCCTACCTATTGGTCAATCTCATCGGAACGGTTCTGTGGTGGCGCAATCGCATACCAACCCAACCAACATCTGTCGAATCCGCACCCAAACGCTTAGCATTTTTGGGACGTTTGGTCGTTGTGGTCGTCAGCGCGGCAATCCTTTTGAATGCGGTTTACTGGCCGTTTTACAAAGATGATGCGGTTGGCATTTACGCCGAACAAGCCCATTTTATGTACGCTACACGCGGCCTGATTCCGTTGGATTTAACCTTCTACAGCTACTACCAAGCCTATCCGATGTTGGTGCAGCTTTCATATACTTACAGCTATTTACTGTCGGGTTGGGAAGACCCCTATCTCGCTAAAGTCATCTCTACCGTATTGAGCTTAGCCTGCCTCGGCGCAGTGTTTTACCTCGGCAAAACCCTCTATGACGAGAAAGCCGGTTGGTTAGCGGTTCTGCTGTTGGCACTCACACCCTTATTCGGACGTTGGGCATCATCCGGTTATGCCGATTTACCAATGGCCTTTTATTACACACTGGCATCCTTATTTGCATGGCGGGGATGGAAATCCAATAATACGGTTGACGCACTGATTTCAGGCATCGCCATTGGCCTCGGTGCATGGACGAAAAACGCCATCTTGCCAGCGGTCGGCTTCTGGTTGATATTCATGCTGCTCGGTCTAATCCGCAAACACATCAGCTTTAAAGCAGTCGTTGTGGCGTGTGCGGCCTCGGCAATCGTTGCTGCGCCGTGGTATCTGCGTAACCTCGTCGAAGCCCACTTGCTCATGCCTGCCACCGCATGGACAGATCAAGCCGCGCCCAACCTCTCTAATCTATTGGTGTTCATCACGCATCCTGAGAACTTCGGCTTCACAGGTTGGCTCATCCTCATCGGCATCGTATTAGCATTGGTTCAAGTCGTTCGCAATTGGCGCAGCGCTGACCGTGACATTCTACTGTTGGTTTTCACGCTTCCATACTTCGCCTTCTGGTGGATTCTTGCCAGTTATGACCGCCGTTTCATCCTCTATTTTCTGCCGATTTTGGTGGTGCTGGCAGCAGGTTATGGGTTGAAACTATGGGGGCATATTCCAAACAACTATCATCGTTCACTCGGTTGGCTGCTGACGATTATTACCCTCGGTATGACGCTGTATATCGCCAGCATCAGCGTCGATTACAAAGCCGAAATTCTGCGTGATCCGCTGATGAATGATGCCGCCAAACACGCCATCGTCAGCACCAAACCAGCCGAACCCTAATCCTTTATCCGGTCTTTCGATACTGCGCTGGCGGAATACCAATTTCGCGCTTGAACGCCTTACGAAAAGCCGCCTCGGATTCGTAACCGAGTTGGTCAGCAATGACTTCCATTCTGACCTCGTTCTTGAGCAAGCGTGTCGCCCTCAACATCCGCCAGCGGGTGAGGTAAGTCAGCGGTAGTTCGCCCACCAATTCGGTGAAACGTGCGGAGAAGGCCGAACGTGAAAGGGCTGCGGCCTCCGCCAAATCCTGAACCTTCCAGCGGCGTTCGGGCGACTGATGAATCAAACCCAGTGCCGCACTAATCGGTTGATCGCGCAGCGCCCCCACCCAACTAACTGACCCTTTCGCTTCTTGGTCAATCCATAGGCGAATGACTTGAATGAAAAGCAGTTCGGTCAAGCGGTTGAGCATAACCTCCGCACCAATTTGCTGTGATGCCGATTCCCGCGACATAAAATTGATAATATCAGCAAAGCCTTGTTCCACACGTCCCTGCGCCCCATGAATATGAATGAGCTTGGGCAAACGTTGAATCAGCGGGAAATTATGCGGATACTCAATATGGAAAGCACCGCAGAGCATCAACGGTTTTGGCCCTTCACCTTCGCTGGCGACAATTTGGATGCCGCGCTGTGGGTTATAGTCCAGATGAACCAAACGGGTTAACGGTGAGGCAGCGTCATCATACAATGAGTGCGCGTGACCGGACGGAAACAGCACTACATCACCATCTTCAACCCGTATCGGTATGGCCTCTCCTTCGACTTCCAAAATTGCGCCACCGTAACTCAGGACATGAAACATGCTGTCCTTACTCGCCGCAAAATCGTAACGCCACGGGGCAACCAACTCCCGCCGCGACGATAACCAGCCTTTCAACTCCAACGTATTCAACACATCCGTCAAAACATCCATAAGCGACTCCATATTGAGAGGTATTGGTTACAAAGTACGCGAAAACTTTGCATTTACTCCCTTCCCCTGTTGCTATGGGGGAAGGGCTGGGGTTAGGGGTAGCGCTTTAATCTGGACGATCAGACACAAATTCAGTACATTACGTCATAGATCGTCTCGGCAAACCAACCTATAATACGACTCATAGAACAAGTGTGTCAAGCAAGAGGAGAGCGACATGAATCCCAATTACGCCACAACCTTTACCGTCGATCAAACACCGGCAGAAGTTTTCGCCGCCATCAATAATCCGCGCGGCTGGTGGTCAGAGGAAATCGAAGGCGATACGGATAAACTCGGCGCAGAGTTCAAGTATCACTATAAAGATGTTCACATTGCCGCCTTCAAAATCACCGAATTTGTCCCCAGCCAACGCGTTGTATGGCATGTTGTGAACAACCACTTCAACTTCATCAAGGACAACAGCGAGTGGGTTGATACCGACATCGTCTATGAAATTGTTCCCAAAGATGGCAAAACCGAAGTTCGCTTTACACATGTCGGCCTCGTGCCGGATTACGAGTGCTACGAGGTTTGCGCGAACGCATGGGGAACTTACATCACCCGCAGCTTGCACGACCTCATCACCACCGGCAAAGGCCAACCCAACCCGATTGAAGAAGTGGTCAATAAGGCACAGGCGATGAGCGAGCAAAACTACACCACGTTCCTCACGCTCGATCAATCTCCCGAAGAAGTCTTTGCCGCCGTCAACAATGTTCGCGCATGGTGGTCAGATGACATCGAAGGCTACACCGACCAGCTTGGCGCAGAGTTCAAGTTCCACTCCAAAGACCTGCACCACAGCACCCAGAAAATCACCGAATGGGTACCAGCCAAGCGAGTCGTCTGGCACGTCACCGAAAGCCAGATTAACTTCGTCGAGGACAAGGCGGAATGGACAGGAACGGACATCGTCTTTGATATTTCCAAGCAGGGTGAGAAAACCGAACTCCGCTTCACACATATTGGCCTCGCTCCGGTCATCGCCTGCTATGCGGCCTGCTCGGACGCATGGGGCTTCTACATCAATGTCAGCCTGCGCGACCTCATCGCCACCGCTAAAGGCCATCCCGACTACAAACAAGAACTCCCATCTGATCAACCCGCGCTTTCAAAATAAGGTTTTGTTTTCCCGTAGGGGCGCACGGTTGTGCGCCCTTCCGATTCCCTCTTCACTTTGCGTCCTTGCGCCTTTGCGTTAAAAAATCTTTTCTGTGTTCAATCGCATTTGTATTGGCAGTGCTCTTGTAACTTGCCGCTTAAAATCGCAGGTACATTCATGTGGATTGATCCGGTGCGCGAGTTGTTCGGCATCATCCTCACCAACCACGGCCTCCCCGTTCCCTTCGATGAACCCGGTTGGAACATGATGCTCGACAAAATCAACGTCTACGAATTCTTCGATGGCATCGTCAACGCCATAACTGAATAATTCACTCTCAAAATTTGCGATACTGCCTCGCTCCCGATTAACCGCATTTTCGTAGGGGAGGACCTATGTGTCCTCCCTCATTCTCAATCACTTACCTAAATCATTAGAAATCATATCCTCGCTTGCGCAATTCGGGATAAGAGAGCATTTCTACACATTTGTCAGGGTTATCAATGATGCGTGTAATAAACTGGTCTGCCTCCAATCCTGTCATCCACTTTATTGGTTGAAAAATTTTCAACGAACTATTAGGGATTTGGGGATTCGAAGCAAGCCAATCAAACGGTTCGTCAGTTTTTCCATTTTGAAGCCATAAATTAATATGATCAGTCGAATCAGGAGCTAGACAAAGGAGCAGAGGACGATCAATTAAAGGTGATACTACATTCCCTTCCACTTTAAGGGGAAAGCCATATTGCACCGTGATGTTTTTATCTTGACTGATTAAGACTAATCCAATTGATCCTGTGCTAATATGCGTTGCGATATACGTATCACTAAATTCGACTGTTTTTAGTAAATTCAAAATTTGAAATCTATTTTCAGGCAACCAATTTTCCGGGTAGCTCAGATTAATATTCAAAAGCGACAATATATCGCCTTTGAAAGTGAAATTGATGCCCATTGCCTGTAGTGGAGAGGTTGAATTAAAAGTTAGCGAGAGTGAACGGTGCAAAACACCGTCTGAGGAGGGTGTTTGTCCCACGCTTAACTTATCTCTGAAGTTATCATGAACAAAGCTTTCGACTTCACGATTTGTAGTCTGCCCCGGTTTAAAACCCCAAAAACAGGGTAACTCACATGTTATATCCTCTGCTATTAACCCTTGAACAGTCGATAATAGTTCAATTTTTTCGCCTGTTGGCGTAGCTGTCAAATTTACAAGAGGTGTCTGCGTCGGCAAAGCATGAAGTGCTGAGAGAGGGAAAGGATATTCTATCTTAGGAAACATAAAAAGTTTTGCTACAAATAACAATACAATTAAAAGCAAAATCACCAGAATGAAGCGTAATCGTAGTTTTTTATTTTTGGGCATCACGATATTCAAGTTAGAATCTCCAAACCTGTTTTACCGAATTCCAACCATCTACTAACCTACTTAACAATCTTGCTCCCTCAAAACGGTTAGCGCCAACACTCGGAAAGAGTTACAAAATGTTCTTCCAAAATGTAACCCATCCCATCTGTAAATCGAATATGATATTGATTGGGCTGTAGGGGCGGACGGCTGTCCGCCCTGATTTGCCTCACACGCACCTTAACATCCATTATCTACCGCCGCATTTTCTGAATGCCACTGCCGCCGCCATATTGATGGATCGACTGTTGACTGGCGACTAATCGCTAATGACATTACTGACGACATTTCCGACATATTGCACTCCGAATCTGAAGAAACTGCCGCATCTTCCGCAGTTTCGGCAATTCGCTCCCTCAAATCCGCCGTACAGAATAGGTTGTAACAACAACAGCAACAGCATCAACTGCAACATTTGAATCATCAGCGCAAATATAACTGGTTGACCGTCAGCGTAAATGCCCCGCTGGTCAGATAACCGTTGACCCGCACCTTATAAGTGCCATCAACCGACAAAGGGGCGATGAAGCGCGGGTTGATGTTGTTATCTTCGTCGTCGCCTTGCGCCAATATCGTGCCATCCGGTGCAAGCAAAGCCGCCACCGGATCGAGTGGACTGCCGGGTTGCGCCATCACATGCACCTCAACTTGCGTTCCAGCTTGTGCATAGAAGCTGTAATACTGGTAGGTGTTGACAGGAACATTGTCATCATACGAGAGCAGCAGCACCGTTCCCGGCACAGGTGTAGCGGTTGGCGGTCGGGTGATGATGCGCCAAACCAGTGTGTATGCGCCCTGCCCATTGGCATTAGCTGACGAAACGCGCAGGTGATAACGTCCGCCGATGGGTGCAATCGCCGAAGCAATCTGAGCATCACGATTACCACCGCCATTATCATCCATCGCCACCAACGAACCGTCCGGTGCGATCAGTTCTAATACTGGATCAAGGTTGCCCTGCCCGATGCTGGCTGCGGCGGAAATCACATCGTTGCGGTTGAGTTCCAGCGTCCAGACCTCGCTCAGTCCCAACCGCTGAATATTGCCGATATACAACTGATCAGAAACCGTTTCGCCGCGCCGCGTTTCGCTGTGAGAAAATCCAACCCCATAGGAAATGCTGTAACCGCCTGTGCTGTTCGCTTCGCCAGTGACGAAGGCCACATAAGTGCCACTTTGGGCTGCCACCAGCGCCGGAATCAGCGCATCGCCACCCGCATTCGAGATATTGGGAGTGGCGGTTATAATCAACAGGCCGTCAGAGTCAAACAGTTCGAGCTTGACTCTGAAGTTGGCATCAGGTCGCACACCAATCGTAATCAACTGCCCTTGTGTCACCGTAAGCGGATAACGGTCAAAGTCGCCTTTGCGCTCGATCACACCCAATACTGGAACATGGTCAACCAGCGGTTGGCCCGCTGCTGCCGGAGCAAGCGTCGGCACTAAAACCTCTTCGACCGCTGGTGTTGATGTGACGGTTGGCTGGAACTGAGGTGTGATGATGGTTAATCCAGCGACCAGATTTAACACCAACCGGTAATTACCCGCGAAGCCGCGTCCCCACGCTTGAATACTATATAAACCATCTACGGATAACTGCACATTCCGCAACAGTGCCGCGCGGTTACCACCACTGTTGTCGTCGGATGCGAGTTCATCGCCGTTAGGGGAGTAGAGATGTACCACCGGATCAACAGTGCCGGAGACTCGTTCCATATACAGCCCTAGATATTGTCCGGCTTTGCCAATGAAGGTATAAACGTGCTGTACTTCGGGGGCGTTAAAGCTGCCATCTACCGTTTGTCCGTCCGCTAATTCATCAATGAAGGTTCCAAAACGGGCGTAATAAGGCGGTGTCGCGCTGGGTGTGATAATCGCAGTCGCTTTGGGCGTAGGTGTGTAATCGGCAGGGTTAGAACGGTCGGTATAGATCAGGCTCAGTTCGTAATCGCTTGCTGCCAAGGCTTGCACCAGCAGGGTATAGATACCATCAGCGGGCAAAGTGGCTTCAAGCGGGTTGGCATTTTGAGCCAGCACATCGCCGTTTGCGGTTTGCAGCGTGAGCTGAAACGTACCTGCTCCCAGTGCATGAGCGCTGATGGCATCATCCTTTTTTGCGACAAACTGAAAAGGTTGACGCTCATCGGCACTGTTTAAATGTCCTTTGGCGCTTTCCCAGATGCTGATGAGGCGGTTAGGCAGAGTCGAAGTGCTGGCACTTTGATCGAGCGTTTGGCAACCTGCAAAGAGGAATAGGAGTAGAATAACCAGTCGCCGCAATCTTCAGCCTCCATCAGCATCGTCCGACCTCACAGGCAAATATTAACACACATTCATCTTACCAAAGGCTGATCAAGCAACGCTCATCCTACGCTTTTGCCATAATGAGCAAAGGTGTGGTTGAATGAAATGATGTGTATGGTTTTGTGAAAGGTCAAATCATGAATCTTCCAGTTGATCCCAAAACGTTGGCGGCCATCCTCCAACTCGGCGGTCAATATATGCTGCCGATTGCTGCCATCTTACGCGCCCTTTATTCCGGCGCACGGGGTAAGACTCCTGAAGGCGTAATACAAATCGTGACTGCTGCCATCATCGCAGGCGTGAGCGCCGGGGTAAACGGACAGCAGCCTGATATAAAAAACATCCTCAATGATGTCCTCGCCAACACTGTTTTTACTGCTGGTTTAATTTCGTTCATCGTCATTTACGTACTGCGGGCGACCAAGCTCACTTGGGTCGCGGACGTGGTGGTGGGCGGCATCATCGGCGCGGTGCTATGGTTGTTCACCAATTATATCCTCGGTGTAAACTGGCCTTTGTGGATTTTAGTTCTAATAATCCCGGCCTGTGCGGCAGGTATGGTACTGCTGCGTTTCGCGCTGCGGCAAATCTTCCGTGTGGTGCGCTTTGCCACCTACTTTATTGTGCTTGGCCTGATCCTAGCTTTGGGCGCGGGCGGCTTTTTACTCCTGCAAACCATCATGAGCGGCCTCGCCAAGACGTAAACTTCACCTATACCATCATCGACACAAATGAATAGTTTCGTTAAACTGATCCAGCTCTAGGCTTTTCTAGAACTGGATCGTTTTTTCTGGATTATTCAAGAGATTTCCCTCGATTTTAGTCTCAACGTGCGCTAAGGATGACCCAATTGATGACCGAAATTGTGCCCCTGTAGGAGACTTATGACCATTCAACCCGTTCCAATGACACATTCTCAGCGCCCATACCTGACGTGGATAGCGCGGCTGATCCCCTATATTGGGATGTTTATTATTGCGTTGATGTTATGGCTGCCGTTTGGTTTTAAAACCACGGGCTTGATCGAAGAACTCCCCATCACCCAAGCATTGGATGCTGGAAATCGGTTATTTTTTATCAGCCCTTCCTCAGTGATGGCGATCAGCCGCAGCCGTCCGCTTCAAATGTTTTTCTTCTCAGCCGCCTACACACTCGATCCCGATTCGTACCAGTTCTACAACATCTTCATGCTGCTGTTATTCTTTGGTAAGATCGCTGTCACCTACTGGTTGGTGCTGCAATTTCTCCCCGGCAAAAAAGTACTGGCCTTCGTTACCGGCGTATTGTTCATGCTCTACCCCGCTGATACAGGTGTATTCGCCTTGCGCGTCATCCACGTTCACAGCGCGATATTGGCTTATCTACTGGCGGTCTATCTACTCATTCAGTTTTATAAACAGCGTGGTTGGAAAAGTGTTTTCGCGCTCTTGGGCTCAGGTATCTTGATTATCTTTAGCTTGGGACAATATCAAATCGCGCTGGCGGCAGCCGTCATCACACCCTTGGTTTTGTTGTATTTTGGTCGTCCGAACCGCCGTTTCTTTATCGCAGCGGCTGGATGGTATGTCTCGATGGCGCTCATCTTGCTTTACGAAATATGGGCAGCCAATCAGCCGGGTATCCAAGCCTATGAGGCGGTACTGCTGCCTTCGGCTGATCTCGTGACCAATCCATTTAAGAGTATCCTGAGGGCGGTATTGGTCGGCTACCAACGACAGATTACGGGCTGGTTGGCTGCTGTTAATAAACTGAACGATTTACCCGCGTATGGGGTTTATATTCTGGTTGGAGTTATCACAACTGTCATCGTCGGCTGGTGGCTGCTGCGCCAAAAACCTGACGAGGCTAACACTCAGCCAATTTCGTGGCCTCGTTACATGTTGATTTTGGTCACGGGAATAGCACTATTTCCCATCGGCATGGCGACCTATCTTCCTCTACCCAATTATCGCTTCGAAGACTTCCGCATCTATTTGTTGGCCATGCTCGGCTCAGCAATCGTACTGGCACTGCTGCTTTACTTCATCAGCCGGCTTATCAAACGTTATCATGAAACCGTGTTCCTCATATTGGCGCTGCCCTTTATCGCGCTGGGATTATTGAGTGCCTTAGCTCAGCAGCAGCGTTACGTGAATTATTCCTTGGAACAGCAGAATATCCTGCAAAAAATGGTCGCTCAAGCGCCTCAACTCTCACCCAACACCTCGGTTATCATTATTGATCCGGCAGGCGTGTTGAAGAAAGCCTATGTCTTTTACTACGGTTTATTTTTGCAGTCGGCCATTAGCTATCTGTACAATGATTCAACTATTCAAGCCTACTACTGTCCAGTTTATGGTGGAGATGAAGACAGCCAAACCTGCCAATTCAAAGCAGATGGGCTGCACCTTCGCAGTTTGCCCTCAGCGCTACCGTACAATCAATTAATCCTGTTTATGACGGGTGACAACGGCGAAATGAAGCTGTTAACAACCGAAGATATAACAGCCAATTTCCAAATTAAGGATGCGGGCTATGATCCCAACACACATATCATTGGCACTCAACCACCGCGTCGCGCCTCAACCCTGTTCTCGTGTGTGCCTGCGCTTTCATGCTTTCACGAACCGGACAACACACAAAATGTGATGAACAATGACTCTTTCGACTTGCCCAGCACCACCGATATTGGCTTCGGCTGGCGCGAGTTGGAAGTCAACAGTCTGGATGAAACATTTCATTGGTCAACCAACCGCACAGCCACCATTGATGTTAATCTCCCACCAAACAGCGACCTCAACCTCGAATTTAAAGTTCTCTATTGGATGGATGAGGGGCTAATCGACAGCCT
The DNA here is from genome assembly GCA_038328375.1 of Aggregatilineales bacterium. Lineage (GTDB taxonomy): Bacteria > Chloroflexota > Anaerolineae > Aggregatilineales > Phototrophicaceae > CFX2. Next base: position 29,600 of record JBBQLX010000064.1, read on the forward strand.
AAAACTTTCGGTGAATGGGAGAGACATTCCCCTCACTTTCACACCATCAGAGCCGAGAGGACGCATCTATCAGGCAGTCATACCGCAAACCGCCTTAACAGGTCATCCAATACGCACCCAACTGATCTTTACCAGCGATTATCTCGTTCCGGTAATTAATGACCCCAATACGCAACTTGGTTTTGCACTCAGTTGGCTGCATATTCGTCCAACTCAATGAACTTGTATTCAAATCCCTTGTAGGAGATTAAATGACTATTGAATCATTTCCAGCAGCAACCACACCCACCCGCTATATGAAATGGGGGCTGCGGGTGATCCCCTATATCGGCATGTTTATACTGGTATTGTTGTTGTGGCTGCCCTTTAACTTGAAAACAACCGGACTAATCGAGGAATGGGGTATTACTACTGCACTTGATAGAGGTCAGCAGTTATTTTTTGTAACTCCCGCTTCCGACTTGGCTGTTGCACGGGGTCGCCCCTTAGAGATGCTTCCCTTTGCTCTCTCATACACGCTGGATCACAACTCGTTTACCTACTACAACATTTTCATGATTCTATTTTTCTTCGGCAAAATTGTATTTGCCTATTGGTTAATGCTCGAATTCTTGCCGGGGTATAAACTGCTGGCATTCATAATCAGCGTTCTATTTGTCATTTATCCTGCCGACACAGGCTTATTTACCCTTAGAACAATCCACATTCACAGCGCGGTACTCACTTATTTAATTGCAACCTATCTGCTGGTGTTATCGCGGAAGCTGGCAAATCGTTCCAAGTGGCTAGCATTAGTGGGAACGGCATTTTTCCTGCTCGTCAGTTTGTGGCAGTACCCTAGCACCATACCCATTATCATTGTGACACCCGTCCTACTTCTGTATTTTTCCCGTCCAAATCGCCGCTTCTTGATCAGTACAGCGATCTGGTACGGGGCAGCGGCAGTTGCCTTGCTTTATTCAACGTGGGCAATCCACCAAACCGTCGCAAGCAATAGTTATGACCAACAATTCCTCCAACAAATAACTTTTTCGCTGACTGAGTTAAAAAATATGCTCATGGCGACCCTTATGGCCTACCAGCGGCAGTTCTCCAGTTGGGCCGTCGCAGCAGGCAAAATGAACTATCTGCTCATATTTTGGCCTTTTGTGTTGGGCGGAGTAGTCGTAACAAGTGGAGTGGGTTATTGGTTACTGCATCAGCAACCTAAAACCGAGCTTCTCCCCAAATTAACGCCAAACCGTTACCTGCTTTTAGTCGTATCAGGCTTCATCTTGTTTGGTGTCGGCATCGCGCTCTATGTCGTGGTTCCTGACCTCCGCTTTACTGATTTTCGGGCTTATTATGTGGCGGCACTCGGCTCGGCACTGGTTGTTTCGCTGATTTTGTATTTGATAAGCAGCCTGTCTCAGCGCTATCACCAGCTTATATTTTTGGGGCTATCACTGCCATTTGTTGCGCTGGCTTTGTTGAACGCATTACAGCTACAGCAACACAATGCAAACTTCTCGCTGGAGCAGCAAGCAATTTTGCAGGATATGGTCCAACAAGCACCACAAATTAAACCGGACACCTTTATTGTCGTGACCGATCCGATCACGCTAATCAACAGAGAATATATATTTTATTTTGGTGCAGAGTTGCAAGCTGCACTGGGTCACCTTTATAGCAATCCCTCAATTGCAGTTCAGTATTGTCCGGTTGAAGGGAGACCTACCATATTGGGCATAACCTGCCAGTTCGAAGCGGATGGATTAGCAGTGACCTCAACCAACACATCCACCCAAGCGAACACAATGAAGATACCCGCTGACCGATTATTAGTATTTTCCAGTGAATATAACGGAAGGATGAAACTGCTCACATCAGCCGAGGCCAAGGCACAGTATAAAATAACTGGATACGATCCACAAAATCGTGTTATGGGCAGCACACTACCACCTCGTTACTTCACGCTCTTTTCATGTGTTCCAGCGCTTTCTTGCTACCATTCGTCCCCTCATCCAGTGAGTGATACTTTTAATTTGTCCGATGTGGATGAAATTGGTTTAGGCTGGCGTGGGACAGAACTGGATGACAAAAACGGCACATTTCGCTGGTCAATTAACCCTATATCAACCGTGAATGTTCATATCAACCAGAATGGAGACTTGGCACTAGACTTCAAAGTTCTGCATTGGGTGGATGACGAAGTAATCAACAGTTTAAAGCTGTCTGTGAACGGGCAGAATATCCCTCTCACTTTTACTTCAGAAGAACCTTCAACCCGTTTGTATCATGCCCTTATTCCCCAAACAATGCCCGATTCTCAACTGACGGATTTCGTGATTGTGTTCACAGTCGATCATTTAACATCCGTTTCGGCAAGTCAACAACTGGGTTTCGCCCTAAACGGCTTAGATATCCGACCTGCATAAGTATTCGCTGACCCAATGGCAAATTTAAGATGAGGTAATTGCGAGGAAGGCGACTCCCGAAGGATATGCAAAGAGCCGCCATTATAGATGATT
>JBBQLX010000065.1:0-31831 GCA_038328375.1 Aggregatilineales bacterium
AATGACAATGTTACAATTTTCAGAGCATTTTACGGTCGAGGATTTACGCACCGCGACAAACGAATCGGTAGATACTCTTTTAAAAATTGTTCGTGGCTTGAATGATACGCAAGTTGCCTTTTTGCCCATTGATCCCGAAGCCGATGATCCTTATGCCAAGCCCGGTGGAGAAAAAATTGGTTGGAGCATTGCTCATCTCGTCGTTCATGTCACTGCTACCAGTGAAGAATGGGCAACCTACAGCAGCTTTTTAGCCCGTGGTATTTCATATCCCGCCGAACCACGGTTGCGTCATGAAACCGAATGGACAACAGTAACCACCACGGCTCAGTGCATACAACGCTTGGAAGAAAGCCGTCGTATTCGTTTGGGTTATCTGAGTGCGTGGCCCGATCAGCCTGATTTGGTGACACTGCGCGAGTTATCACCGAAGTTTATTGAGCGCTTCGGGCAGTTCAATGCGGCTGTCTGTTTCTTGTTTGGCCTAAAACATGAATTGGGGCATTATGCTCAGTTCCATGAAGTTGCGCGGCAGGCCAAAGCTGCTTCAGAAGTTGCCACTGCCGGGGTTTAACCAGCCAGTAAATCAAAAGAGCGTAGTCAAATCTACGCTCTTTTTGTTTGTATAGGGTCTGTCTATGGTCGCGATGCTTGATAGCTCTTAACTGTGCCGTCGGGTTGCGTGGATTGCACCGTAAAGGTCGTCGCGCCACCCATGCAAACAGGTGCGTTAGTCCATGTAATGCTGGCAGGTGTCGTTGCTGCTGCCAAACCGCCAACTTTCAATGATGATCCGGTGCAACTGCTGGTTACCGTGACAACGAGGTTGTTAACATTGCATCCGGGTAATGTATTTGCCCAAGTGGACGTGACAGTCAGTTTTTCATTGATACATTTACATTGCGAGTCAGTGCTGCCAACGGCGCAGGTTACTTTATAAATGGTGCTTTTCGTACCTTTTCCCAGCATAATCAGGATCGTTACACAAACCACTGCGACCAGCGCGATAATGAGGCTGTATTCAGCCAGACCTTGCCCTTTTTGGAGGCGCTTGCGATTGTCAGTTGAATTGTTTGTTATTTCCATGTTCACCAATACTCCTTCGATAATTCCAGATAATCTTATACAGGGGCGGTAGGCGCTGGATTGAGAGCGCTTTCCAATAATGTGACAGTTACATCATTCATATCTGCCGGATAAATGATGACGGCAGTTTGAAGGAAATCCATTTTGTTTTTGCTATTTGCGGTGAGTGCCGTTAGGCGTTGTCCGTCATTCACGATGCCTGCAACATCGCTATAGAGAAACACGTTGACTTTATGTGAACCTTTATCATCAGTGACTGTGAAGTCAATTTGTTCCTTGGATAACACGCCCGGAGTTTGTGCTACATTGATGAGGTCGCTAATGTTTAGACCATCGGTATTCCATTGATTAACCAGTATATCGCTCTGAAAAACCGTTACAGGGATGATTGCCGGTAACTCTGGCGGAACGGACGGACCAAGTAATGTGCCTATCATCACCAACATCACCGTTATAATGACCATATATAAGCTGAGTGCTGTCAACATTCGTTGAGTTGGGCTGAAATTCCGAAGTACAGGCCTGTTTGCCCCAAACTTTTCTAACTCGCCCCGTATTACCGGCAACAACCCGCCCGTAAGTGCTGCCGAACCTGTCATCGGTGTGCCGCCCAAATCGCGTAACATATCGCGAGCTTTAAAATGTTTTGAGTCGTATGCGAGTGCGCGTTGTAAATGAAGCTTTGCGGTTTCAGGATTGGTTGTCATCCGTGCCGCCATCACCCATGCATCGGCTGAAGGATTCTGCTGGAGAATCGTTTTTAAAAGCCCCATGGCCTTTGCTTTGTCACCCTGTTTAAGTGCTGTCTGCACTTCGGTAAGATTCGGCATAATCAATCCTTTAATAATCTCTATATTTGACTCTAATGTAGAAATAGGGATTCCTTTCGATAACGAGTATGAATTTTGTATAAACTTTATGATCTGAAAATCACAACCATTAATTATGCAGTCGAATTCCGTATTCAGAGGTGGTTGCATCTGCCGCCATTTTCGGCTACTCTTAAAGAGCAAAAAATATGAAGGAATCGATATGTTGCATCATCACCATTTAATGAAATATCGTTAACCAACCGTTGCGAGTAACTTTTGAGCGCAGGCGTTGGTCTGCGCTTTTTTATTTCTATGGCTGAAGGATAAAATGATGGCTGCTGTTAAAATTGTTCCCCGTTTGCCTAAAGGGATGCGCGATTTTTTACCTGCGGATATGCTCAAACGTGAATATGTATTTGGTATCGTGCGCGAGGTCTTTCACCTCTATGGTTTTGAGCCGTTGCAAACACCCATCCTTGAATTGAAAGAGACACTCTATGGCAAGTATGGTGAAGATGCCGAAAAACTCATTTACAGCGCCCAACACCCCGGCGGTAAAGAAGAGGTCGCCCTACGCTATGACCTCAGTGTGCCTTTAGCACGAGTGGTGTCTCAATACGAAAATCAAATTAAGCTGCCTTTCAAGCGCTATCAACTTTCGCCGGTTTTCCGCGCCGAGCGTCCGCAGCGTGGGCGTTACCGTGAGTTTTTCCAGTGTGATGCCGATATTGTGGGCATCAGTGGCATGGTAGCCGACGCAGAAATTATCAGCCTAATTACTACTGCGTTGCGACGTTTAGGCTTTACCCAATTTGTCGTCAAAATCAATAACCGTAAACTCCTCACGGGCATGGGGCAGTATTCCGGTGTGACCGAGGCCCAGCTTCCTGACTTGTATCGAAGCGTTGATAAATTCGACAAGATTGGCGCGGACGGTGTGCAGAAAGAACTGCTCGAACGGGGTATCGCTGCCGATGCCGTGAGCCGCATGATCCAGCTTATTACGACTCGCCAAGAGGGACTAGCCAACTTGGATTTTGTATCGGAAATGATGGGAAACATCCCTGCGGCGACCGAAGGTTTGCGTGAACTGCGTGAATTAGCGGGATATTTGGAAGCGGCTGGTGTTCCACAACAGAATTATGAATTTGACTTCACGATGGTGCGCGGCCTCGGTTATTACACCGGTCCTATCTTCGAAACCATTATCACTGAACCAAACCTCGGCAGCGTAACCGGAGGAGGGCGTTACGATGATTTGATCGGCATGTTCCGCAAGGAAAGTCTGCCCAATGTGGGTACATCCTTGGGTATCGAGCGCATCATTGACCTCATGGATATTCTGAACCTGTATCCGCCCAATATTGTCGGGACAGTGGTAGAGGCGCTAGTCACTGTCTTTAACCAAGAGTCACAACCCGCTGCTGCCAAGTTAGCGGCTGATTTGCGGGCGGGTGGTGTTCGTACCGAACTCTATATGCAGGATAAAGGTCTGGGTAAGCAGTTTGAGTATGCCAATAAAAAAGGTATCCCATTGGTCGTCATTCAAGGCTCAGAAGAAATCGCGGCTGACGTGGTCAAACTCAAGCGCTTGAGAGATGGCACAGAAGTGAGTGTAGACCGAAATGCAGTCGCTGAAAAAATTATCGCTATGTTACGGTAAGTAGAAAGGTGCGTTAAGTTTATCTTAGCGCACACTGACTTGTTTCATACGGTCGTTTGCAATTCGTATTTTAGCTTCATTGAGTGAGGCGACCATCACCATTTTGACATTGTCTTTGTTGGGATAGACCTTCGTAAATATCGAGACGATGGTTCGGGCGAACATGTTGGTGGTCACCATCGCCAGTAACTCTAGATTTGCGGGCATAATCCGCATGGCGCGTTGATAGTGGGGCATGGATGAACCTTTGGGAACAATCGCGCCCGGCGCACTCATAATGACCAAATCCACTCGATGTTGGGTGGCTTTAAACTGATTTGCAATGTCATCTAGCGCTGTATGGTAATCATCCCATGTCCAAGTACCTTCACCTGTGCATCCCATAACCGTCTTTTGGGTATCGAGCCATTCAACTTTTAAGGGCATCTTATACTCCAATACTCTGACTTATTTCATAAATATAGCGTGAATAAAACGTAAAGTTCGTAAAGATATTTCATTTTATGTTAAGACTTGTCAAGAATATTGCGTAATATGTACTGGATAGATTGCTAGGATGACATTTTTCTTATTCGGTTATATAGTGTCCATGTTCTTTGATTGAATAGTTATTCATAAGGATTGATCGCAAAATGCCTTATCATCTCGCTCAAATAAATATCGCCCGTATGGTCTCACCGTTAGATAGTCCAGTGATGCACGATTTTGTAGCCAATCTCGACCAGATTAATGCTCTCGCGGAGTCCGCTTCCGGTTTTGTGTGGCGGCTCAAAGGTGATGGCAATGATGCGACTTCACTCCGTCCTTATGAAGATGAACGTGTCATTGTCAACATGTCGGTCTGGGAGTCGGTTGACGCACTCTTTCAATATGCCTATTACAGCGATCACACCGAGTTTTTTCGGCGGCGTAAAGAATGGTTTCATAAGATGACGACCCCTGCCGTTGCCTTATGGTGGATAGAAAAGGGTCATATACCAACCGTTGCTGAAGCCAAAGTAAAACTCGATCAGATTGAACAATATGGGGCGACCCCATTGGCCTTTACCTTCAAACAGCGTTTCACAGTTGAGGAAATGATGGCTATTCAAATAGGGTAATCTGGCTCACGCGCCCATCCTATAAAATCAGGTAGAATAGCGGTCACTTGAATCTTGCGCTTCCTAAAATAAGCGATTGGATATTTTAAATGACCGCAGAGAAAACCCTTTTTCCACGTTCTAGCGGCGTATTATTGCATCCCACCTCACTGCCCGGACGCTATGGTGTGGGCGATTTAGGCGAGTGGGCTTATCACTTTGTTGATTGGCTGGAGTCGGCTGGGCAGACCATCTGGCAGGTGCTGCCACTCGGCCCGACGAGTTATGGCGATTCCCCCTACCAATCCCTTTCTACTTTTGCTGGTAATCCACTGCTCATCAGCTTTGATAAGTTGGTGGCGGAGGGTTGGTTGCTGCCCGAAGATGTCTCCAAAGTATCCAACTTTCCCCCTTATCTGGTTGATTTTGGTAATGTGATTACTTACCATAACAATATGCTGACGAAGGCTTATAATCGGTTTGAGACAGCGGCTTCGGCTCAGCAGCGCAGTGAATTTGTGGCATGGTGCGCCCAAGAAGCTTACTGGTTGGATGATTGGGCGTTGTTTATCGCACTCAAAAATCTGTACGGTGGCAAGCCTTGGGTCGAGTGGCCGGAAAGTGAAGCCCTCCGTGATGCAACCATATTGGACAACACACGGGTTAAGAACGCACGCAGTGTTGATGAGCATAAGTTCCGTCAATGGTTGTTCTTTAAACAATGGCATGAATTAAAAACCTATGCTAACCGGAAAGGTGTTCGGTTGGTGGGCGATGTGCCGATTTTTGTAGCGCATGACAGCTCGGATGTGTGGGCGAACCGGGGCGAGTATTATCTAGATGCGCTCGGCAACCCCACAGTCATTGCGGGTGTACCACCGGATTACTTCAGCCCGACCGGACAGCGTTGGGGCAATCCACTTTATCGTTGGGACAAAATGGCAGAGAACGATTACCGCTGGTGGATCAGCCGGATTAGGGCGACCCTCAAAATGGTCGATATTGTGCGGGTTGACCACTTCCGTGGCTTTGAGGCGTATTGGGAAGTGCCTGCGACCGAAGCGACAGCTATCAGAGGGCAGTGGGTTCCGGGGCCGAAGTTCAACTTCTTTAACGTCATTGTTGAGCAAATCGCCGAACTGCCGATTATCGCGGAAGACCTTGGCCTGATTACCCCCGGCGTGATCGAACTTCGAGACGGGCTAGGGCTGCCCGGTATGAAAATCCTGCAATTCGCGTTTGGTGGTTCGGGTGGCGAGAACAGCTTCTTACCCCACAACTTCACCCCGAACTGTGTGGTGTATACCGGAACGCACGACAACAACACGACGGTTGGTTGGTGGAACAGCGGCGAGGCGACTGAGGACATTCGCAATTTCCTGCCCGAATATTTGGGGCGTAAGGTTGATGAAATCCAGTGGGATTTGATTCGGATGGCGATGGCATCGGTGGCACATACGGCGGTTACACCTTTACAGGATATATTCGGTTTTGGTGCAGACACTCGCATGAACACACCGGGGCGCGAGTCGGGCAATTGGGGTTGGCGTTTTACAAGTGAATGGCTCAACCATCCCGCCCGTGAACGGTTAGCTTATATGACCAAACTCTATGGTCGCTGGCCTAAAACTGAGGATGAAAAGGCCGAACAAGCCTAAAACAATTGGATGATTTTTAATGGCGAAATTGGCAATTTTGGTGGTGGGGACTGCCGCCGCCAAGATTGCCAATAAACCTTTTTCTGTTCGATTTTTTAGCCGAGAAATTAGCAAATCTGGCAGCAATTTTGGCAATGGCAAAAGGCGATTTTGTGCCAAGATTGCCAATAATTTGACGTTAGCAGTATTCAAAATGATGCTGTTGCGACAAGACGATTTTTGTAACATATTTCTCAACCAAGGCGTTATTAGGGTGTGAGAGATTTGCCAGCGGCAAACCCCTACCGGCAATCCTTCCACTATTGTAGGAGAATATGCTGATGAACGGGTTACCATTTGGAAGAACATTTGGTAACTCTTTTGGGAGTTTGGCGCTAACTAAAATAGGAGAGGGATGAGTCGGTTCGGTTGATGAATGGTTGGTAATCGGTTAGCCACACCAACCGAAAATAAACTTAAAGTCTAATAACCCAAGCTGCATAGTCATAAAGCCTATGTGGATATACCACAATACTGGACACGGCATGCCGTGTCCCTACCTTAACCGCCTCTGAGATTCATTGTTCTATCCTTCCAGTGTTTCCTCGATTCATGTATGCTTGCCGCCGATTAAATCCCTTTTACCGTTTGGTTCGAGGATGAGATTTATGAGTAACCAACTACATTGGATTGCTGGGTTGCATCATGATGGCTCGGCGTTGTATGTGTCTAATCCGCTGCCCAAACAGGGTGAAACGGTCACGATTCAGCTGCGTGTGCCTAAAGATGCGCCGAAGGTGATTTGCTGGTCTATCAAAGACAATCGGCTGATGGCACAACCTTGACCGATTATCTGACAGGCAAGATATTTACGGTTGAGCAGGGCAATATTTCTCTAGGTGAGTTGACGGCAGACACTGTTTTTCTGCTGTAGGGGTGAAGTTTGGACTATAATAGCTGTAAGTAAGTCGCTGTGAGGTTAAACATGGTCAGTATTGATCCGGTCAAGCCAATAGACGAACAATTTGAACTGCTTATCAACGCACCTGAAAACGCCGATAAATGGTTTGAGATGCTGCGCGGAATCATCTATGAGGTTGTTATGCCAACGCCTATTCACGCCTTTATCGGTTCGTTGATTTATCGGATGATTGCTAACTTCCTCGACATTCATAATCTCGGTTATGCATTTGCTGATGGTTGCATGTTTTATTTACCCAATGGCGACAAAGTTATTCCTGATGCAGCATTTGTCTCTAAAGAAAGTTTGCCGATTGTTCCAGAGCGTTACGACATTGCGCCTGATTTGGCTGTCGAAGTCATTTCGCCGAGCAATAAACCGGACGATATGCTGCTCAAGATTGAGAGTTATCTTGAATGTGGTACCCGTTTGGTGTGGGCAGTCTATCCCGAAGAAAAATTAGTACGTGTTTGGCGACCAGATGGCAAAGGCCGAACCTCTGTACAGAAACTCGACCTGAGCGGTGTACTCGATGGCGAAAATGTGCTGCCGGGTTTTACGCTCGCGGTGAAAGATATTTTCTCGGCTGAATTATAATCTTATCTATGCCTTTGGCTTCAAGGTACTGCATAGGAAGTTGTGCAGCAGTGCGCCGACTTCGACATCAAAGCCTTTTTCAAGCGATGTACTTTGCCACAGGTCGTAGGCAACTTTACATTCGAAGGGTCGGTCACCGTCACCTTTGAGCATCAGCGTGTAGGCTTCGCTGCGTCCACTTTCGCGTTTGCAGCCGATGGTTGAACAGTTTGTCACATTTGTTTGAGGCCATTCGACTGGCTTTGATTTATCACCAGAGGCTACTGCCGGACTCGAACCGACCCATTTATCGACTACGAAGGTACACATATAACCCATAACGGGTTCACTGCGATACTTGGTCTGGCACTGCTGTTCTTCGCGGAAGGTGCCATCAGCCTGATCAATTTGCTTGGTGTGGCAGGTTTGCCCATCTGCAACTTGTTTGGTATCCACTTGCTCGTAATTACGCGAGACGTTGTAAGCGGCACCGGGCATACTGGAGCAGATGGTTTTGTCGTGAACCGGCTGCATCACATCAATACTGATGCTGCGATCCCATTTGTAGCCGGTGACATAAGCAGTGGCGTTTTTGGTACGGGTGAGGGCAAATATTGCACCACCGATGATAGCCACTATTACTACGGCAATAACCACCCATTTATTGAGGAGGCCACCTTTTTTAGCGACGGGTTTGGCCGCTAGCGCAGGCACTTGATCCGGCAATTGTCGCAGCTTCAAATCTTCGGCTTCAAGCGTTTGCCCATCCGCCTTGGTTCGGCTTGCTGCTGCTGTTGCCCGTGCCGCATCGCTGAGTGGTGCGCCGCAGTTGCCACAAAATTCGGCTTTCCCACTGTTTAGAGTTTGGCAGGCTTTGCAGATAACATCCGCGCCGACATAAACGTGATCTTGAACCGCGACTTTTTCCGTGTCAGACGGAAAGTAACGCCATGTTGGGTCTTGCTGTGCGCCGCAGTTCGGACAAAAGCGATGTGTTTTGCCGAGTAGTTTCTTCGTACCGCAGAATTTGCAGTCCCACTGCATTTCATAAACTTTCGCACCGCTTTGCGCCATAGGGGTCGGTTTAGGTTGGTTATCCATTGGGCAGCCTTTGTCATGAAGTGTATTCTGCCATTATAACCGCTCTCCTTTTGGATAATCCTTGTGAAGTGGCGGAATAGTCTAAACGGGTATGAGGTGCTCTTCGTCAGGGTGCATCAGACCGAATTCCTTACGTAAAGTCAGCAACTTGCGGATTTGCTGTTCAGGTAATGATCTGCCGCCGCCGAGTTGATGGACTAAATAAGTCAGGTGAGCGGTGTGTTCTAAGGTTTCCAAGCGCATGTAGGCTTGCCACACATCCTTACCCATCGTCAGTGAGCCGTGAAATGACAACATAATCGCATCATGGTTGGGGGCTAAATCCGCAATCACATCACGGTCTTCGGTGGTCGCGGGTGTGGCATAAGGGGCATTCGGGACTTCACCCAGCAAGATAATCGCTTCAGGGATGGTATAAGTCTGCATGTTTATGCCAGCCATTGTTAATGCAACCGCATAAGCTGGATGAGCATGGACAACACCGTTAATGTCTGGACGGCATTTGTAGACTTCGATGTGCATCGGCGTTTCGGTACTGGGTTTTAAATTGGCTGTTTCGTCACTGCGATCAACTTTGTTGCCGTCCATGTCCACGACAATCAATTTTTCCGGCTTCATAAAGCCTTTGGATAGACCCGATGGGGTAATCAAAATATGGTCGCTATCCAAGCGCGCGGAAATATTTCCGGCAGTGCCGTCGACAAACTTGTATTTATACATCTGCCGACCAACCAAACATATTTCTTCGCGCAGCTTTTGTTCGAGCGTAGTCATCATGCATTCCTCTACGATGATATAGTAATTACCCCTATAATCCGCCTAGCGCCGATTTTTCGGTAGAAGAATTCATCATGATTACGACATGACAGCCAGCAAATTTTAACCGGACAAGGTTGATAAAAAGCTTAAAATATGCTGGTTGAGCGCTTGTGGCTGTTCCATGCTCGGTAGATGCGCCACTCCCGGCATGATGACTTCTCGCGCATCTTTGATGTGTTCCGCCATATATTTGCCCGCGGCCTGAACGTAAGGGGTATCCAGATCGCCGTAGATGATGAGAGTTGGTAATTTCAATTCGGCTAAGCGTTTGATAGCGAGAGGGTTGAGCGAAATCTCGGTACCTAATTCCAGTTTCTCATATTGGAGAGCGAGGCGGTTCATCGACAGCATTTTTTCGCGGACAGCACCTCCTACTCGTCCGGCAGGTGCGGTTGGTCCATCTAACCAGATTTGCGCTTCATATTCGTTAACCTGCTCTAAATCACCGGCTATATCAGCGGCGATGAGTGCATCCCGGATGGGCAGCGGTGGCTGGTCAAACTGAAAACCTGCCGCCCCTGATCCGATGGTGATGAGCGCTTTTGCCATTTCAGGATGTTCCAGTGCGAAGTCGATACATGCGCCGCCACCCATCGAGCATCCCATCAGATAAGTTTCTTGGATGCCTAAAAAGTTCAGCATGGCATAGATGTCTTCGTAGCGCCGGAACTCGCCGTCAACAGGTTTGGTCTGTCCGAAGCCACGCTGGTCAAAGCGAATGACGCGGTAGTGTTGGGCGAATACGTCAAATTGGTCATCCCACATGCGGTTATCGGCGACACCGGCATGTACCATGATTAGTGGATGTCCGCTGCCAGCCACTTCGTAATACATCTGTGTCCCATTAATCGCGGCTGTTCCAGTTTGTTTGCTCACCATAAACCTCCTTAGCTTTTTTGTTCGCTACTTTAGTACACTGTACCAGCGGACAATCTTTTCCGCAATCAGGCGATGTATAATCAATTCAGTGTTTTTAGCCGCAGGTTATGTCCATGTCCAGTCGCTCCAAATCCGAATCGGATACCGAAAAACTCCAGCGGCGTAACCGTGAACTTTCCATATTGAATACGATTGCTAAAGCCCTGAACCAAGAGGTTGATCTAACCCGCGCGTTGAATGTGGCTCTGCACGATGTCGCTGAGCTATTTGATCTCCAAACCAGTTGGATTTATTTGTTGGATGTCGAGAGTAAATTTTATCTGGCTGCTGCCCAAAATCTGCCACCCGCGCTGGCGGAACATCCACGCCGGATGGCGGGTTCATGCGACTGCATGTGGTACTTCAATAATGACCAACTGCCTGCACCGGAAAATATCACCTGCACCCGCCTCGAAAATTTGACGATTGGTACGGCGGGTTTACGCCAACATGCCAGCATTCCGCTCAACGCACGCGGCAAACCGTTGGGTATTCTCAATGTCGCCAGCACCGATTGGGGTGATTTGCGAACCGAAGATTTGCAACTGTTGTATCTGGTCGGGGATTTGCTAGCCATCGCCATTGAACGCGCTCGACTGTTCAACCGCAGCGCTGAAATTGGTGCGATTGAGGAGCGTAACCGCCTCGCCCGTGAAATTCATGATACGTTGGCGCAGGGGTTAACGGCTATCGCGCTGAATTTGGAAACAGCCGATGCGTTGATGGATAGTGGTGGATCGCCTGAACGGGCGCATCAAGCGGTGATGCAAGCCTTGTACTTGGCACGAACCAATCTGGAAGAAGCACGGCGTTCAGTTATGGATTTACGTGCCGCACCGTTGGAAGGTCGTCCGCTGGATGAGGCGTTGAAAGCGCTCATCGAAGAATGGGCATCCCGCCGCAAAATCATCATTAATTTCAATGTGGTTGGGGCAGGGCGCATGTTACCTGTCCGCGTCGAAATCGGACTGTACCGGATTTTGCAGGAAGCGCTCACCAATATCGGTCGTCACGCGCAGGCGCACCACGTTAATGTTCAATTGATGGTCATGCCTGAGCAAATCCAACTGCATATCAGCGATGACGGACGAGGATTTGATCCCGAACAGGCGAACTCTAACCGCTTTGGCCTGATCGGTATGAACGAACGGGTCAAATTATTGGCGGGTAAGTTACAAATCAGCAGCAGTCCCGGCGCGGGTACTGAACTCGAAATTTCTGTCCCTTTGGAGGCTAATTTATAATGACTCCCATTCGTATTCTCGTTGCGGACGATCATCCGATTGTCCGCGATGGTTTGATCTCAATTCTGGGTACGCAACCCGACTTTGATGTCGTTGGCAAAGCGGGTGATGGTCGCGAAACGTTAGAGCAGGTCGATAATCTGCATCCTGATGTGTTGCTGCTCGACCTCGAAATGCCGCAGATGGATGGAGTCGAAACGCTGCGAAACCTGCGCCAAGCTCATAATTCGGTTCGCACTATTGTCTTCACGGCTTTCGATACCGACGAACGAATTGTCAGTGCGGTGCAAGCTGGAGCGCAGGGCTATTTGCTCAAAGGTGTTCCCCGTGAGGAAATTTTCAACGCTATTCGTGTGGTATATGCAGGTGGTTCGCTGCTCCAGCCAGTAGTCGCGTCCAAGCTGTTGAGACAAGTTTCCGGCGACCACAAACCACAGGCCACAATGGACGCACTCACACCGCGCGAGCAGCATGTCCTCAAGTTGTTAGCACAGGGGTTGCAGAACAAAGAGATCGCGGCGGAACTGGTGATCACCGAGCGCACAGTCAAGTTTTACGTCAGTTCGATCTTGAGCAAACTCGGTGCGGGCAACCGTACTGAAGCAGTCACCCTTGCTGTTCAACGTGGACTGGTCAAGCTGTAGTAACTCTACTGTACAAATGGTCATTTCGCGTGTGATCAATTGTCGGTATCATACATTAAGGTTATCGAAGAAGATAAGCCTAAGTGTAATTGAGAAGCCTGTCAGCACATCTAAGTATTACACGCTTATTGTAATTTCACTTCGGATAAGGATTTATTGTATGACTACCAGCAGCAATCCAATTCGTGTCGTCGGTCTCGGCGGCACATTACGCGAAAATTCGACCAGCCTCATAGCGCTTCAACTGGCGCTTGAATCGGCTCGTGCCGAAGGTGCAACAACTCACCTTCTTGATCTGCGCCGCCTTGATTTGCCGATGTACCAACCGGATTGGGAATTGTCGGATTATGGGGCAAATGTCCAAGAATTTGTTCAATTCATGCGTCATGCCGATGCATTTCTATTTAGCACTGCCGCTTATCATGGCACACTCGCGGGTGTGACCAAGAATGCGCTTGATTATTTGGAGTTCCTCGCAGATGCACCGCGCCCCTATATGCATAATAAACCTGTTGGACTGATTGCGACCGCTTCCGGTGACATGGCAGATGTGCATTCCATTTCTGCTATGACGAATGTGGTTCATTCACTGCGGGGTTATGTGCTGCCGCTGTCTGTGCCGATTCATAATGCCAGCAAAGCCTTCGACAAAGAGGGTAATGTGATTAATGAGAAAATTGCGGCTCGTCTAAAGCAGTTGGGGAAAATGGCAGTTGAAACGGCTTCTCATTTCCAGCCTATCCCTGAAACCGCCGCGCCTTAACTGATAGGGCAATAAAAGAGGGTTTGCCAGCCGCAAACCCCTACGCCTTCTAATGATTTTGTGCTTTACGGCACAAGTACCAGACGTTTCCCATGTAAATCACTGCGGTTCCATGCCTGCTCAACATCGCGCAGTGGTACGACTTCCGTATCCACTTTAATCTTGCCCTCTACCGACAGTTGAATCAATTTTGGAATGATTTCTGTCGTGAGTTTGCCCATTTCTTCTTTGGATACGCTGCCGCCACCTTGACCGTACATTTCGATGCCAGCACTCCTCAAGGTTGCTGCCGCCAATGAAATTTTCGCGCCTGCCATCTCGCCAATTTGGACGTAACGGATGACATGAGCATCGGCCTCAAGATCATGTCCGGTCAGTGCATCCAACAGAATTTCGGCGGGATGTCCCCAAACGAAATCAATTACACTATCCAAAGGATGTTTCTGAGCCAGCGTGGTGAATGTTTCTTTCAAGGCTTCATCCGATTGTGCCAGCGAAATGACTTCGTCTGCGCCGAGTTCGGCTAAGCGCTGCAATGCTTCAGGATCACGCCCCGCTGCGGCGACATAGGTTGCACCAAAATACCGCGCCAGTTGAACCGCCATTTTGCCTGCCACACCAGTTGCGCCCATAATCAATACGGTGTCACCTTGCTTGACTTTCGCCCGCCACGAAAGGGAAAACCATGCTGATAAGCCTGCGTTGAGCAATGAGGCTGCGGTGGCATCATCTAATTCATCAGGGATGGGAACACAAAAGCCTTTATTAACCACCACTTTTTCCGCCATCATTCCATTGGGTGATCCGGTTAGGACGCGTTTTCCATCTTCAGTGATGCCCACACAATCAAAACCCATAACGAAGGGCAAATGATCAACTGCATCATAATGAGCGCCGCTGGCAATCATCTTTTCGATGTTTTTAATGGCAGCCGCCTTAACGCGCACGACGACTTCATGCTCATTACTCGGCTGCGGATCAGGATAATCCTCGTACTTTGGCGTTTCACCAATTTTATGGAGAACGGCTGCTTTCATGATCATTCACTCCTGTTTTAGATTTTGTTTCTTGGAAACAATTTAACTGCAAAATGGTGAACTTGTCAATATTGTTTCTTAGAAACTTTATTTATGATGTTTGGGTATTAGTTAAATAGATGATGAGTTGTAAAAAATTCCTTCCCTCAAAAGGAAAGTAAAATCCGTTTGTGCCCCCCAAACTGTGGGGGGTACAAGCTAATAGATTGGTTAGATAATTATCACCGTCAAATGTAAAAACTGTAACGATACTGAGGGAATAATGGGTATACAGTTTAAAAGATGCATTTGACGCTTATAAGGGGTATGCCCGCATTTTCTAAAATGTTGGCTAGAGAGGTTCAAAATGGAGATGTTCAATTTATTGATCCCACTCGTCATAGTGGTGGTGGTGATATTGGGGGCATTCGCTGCGACGGGTCTGGTCATCATCAGCGAACGCCAAATGGGGGTGGTGGTCAAGCGCTTTTCTAAGGCATCGCTGCCGCCAGATCGGTTGATCGCACTGAATGGGGAAGCCGGTTATCAGGCGGATACGCTTGCGCCCGGTTTCCATCTTGGTTATTTCCCTTGGGTCTACAGCGTCCGCAAAGTATCGGTGACGGTTATTCCTCAAGGTGAAATCGGTCTGGTGGTTGCGGCTGATGGTGCATCCATACCGCCGGAACGTATCCTTGGTAAAGTAGTCGATTGCGATGACTTTCAAGATGCACGTAAGTTCTTAGCCAATGGCGGTGAAAAGGGTCGTCAGCTTGGCATCATCACTGGTGGTGCTTATCGCATCAACACGGCGCTGTTTACGGTAATTACACGCGCTAATGCTGCCCAGCAGGGTATGAACCCCGATGATTTGCGTATTTACCGTGTCGATTCGGATATGGTGGGCATTGTCACCACGCTGGACGGTGCGCCGATTGATGATGGCGAAATCGCAGGTTTGTATATTCCTTCCCACGATAACTTTCAAAATGCTCAGGCATTTTTGGAAGCGGGTGGACGACGTGGTTTGCAGGAGCAGGTATTACTTTCCGGTTCATGGAACTTGAATCCTTGGTTTGTGGGTGTCGAACAAGTACCCATGACCGAAATTCCGATTGGTTATGTCGGTGTGGTCATTTCCTTCGTCGGTAAAGCCCATATTGATGTGAGTGGTGTGAACTTCAAGCATGGTGATCTGGTCAACCAAGGCCATAAGGGTGTGTGGGTCACGCCGTTGTACCCCGGTAAACATCCAATCAATACCCGTGTGATGCGCGTTGAACTGGTACCGACCACCAATATTGTCTTGAATTGGTCGCCACGTACTGAAGACCACAGTTATGATCGTTCGTTGAATTCGATCACTGTCAACTCGAAGGATGGTTTTACCTTTGACTTGGATGTCTCGCAGATTATCCATGTGAGCGCTCTGGAAGCACCGAAGGTCATCAGTCGTATTGGTTCGGTGCAGAATATGGTTGATCATGTGCTGCAACCGATTGTCAGTAACTACTTTCGTAATGCTGCACAAGGGTTTACGGTGCTAGACTTCTTGATCGCCCGTAGTGAACGGCAGGAAGAGGCAACGGTGCATGTCAGCAAGGCCATTAATGCCTATGACGTGGAAGCCATTGATACCCTTATCGGTAAGATTGTTCCGCCGCCAACCCTGATGCAAACCTTGACGGATCGTAAGATCGCCGAGGAACAGAACAAGACTTATCAGGTGCAGGAAGAAGCACAGGCTCAGCGTCAGCAGTTGGTTCGTGCGACAGCCCTTGCTGAAATACAACAAGAGATGGTCAAGTCTGAACAAGGTGTGAGCATCTCTGAACTTCAAGCCAAGGCACAGATCAAGCAGGCTGAAGGTGAAGCCGAGTCGATCCGCTTGAAGGCGCAGGGTGAAGCTGAAGCCGTCCGTGCCATTGGTGAAGCCAAAGCGTCGGCTTACCGTGCCGGCGCGGAGGCGATGGGACAGCAGGGCTTTACGGCTGTCCAACTGATGCAAATCGTCGGTGATCAGAAAGTCCGTATCATCCCGGACATCGCTGTCAACGGCAGTGGACAAGGTGGAGGCGCTATAGAGGCATTGCTCGGTGTGATGCTGCGCGGCGAACTGCAAAAGGTCGTCGTGCCAGTGCCACCGACCAACGGCAATGGCGCAATCCACATCGAAAAACCGTAAACACTGTAGGCGAATCGTTTGGGGGATGATCGCAAAGGTCATCCCCTTTTTTATTTAATCTCGACGGTTAATAAATGGCATTTGTAAGGGTGATTGAACCGAACTATCCAACCGATCTGCGACCAGCCAACTAAATGTTCCGCGCATCAGGTAAAGTACCAGCAGCAGCGCAATGCCAATGAAACCGCCCAGCGTCACCAGCAGCCCGCCCAATCCCGGTATCGTCACTAACAACGTTGCGATGCAGATCATCACGCGATCAACCAAGGCTAACGGTTCAACTGTCCAGCGGCGCGTGTCCATAAAGCCGCGCGTATAACCATCACGCAGACTTTCAATTCCGCGCAGTTTGTATTGGCGCTGAGCATATCTTGTCCGTCGGATGGTAATGACTATCGCCACAGGCAGACGAGCCAGCGTCCGCATCAGATACAGATAACCCACAAATAAAGCCACACTACTTATCAACTCGATACTGTTTGATGAATCAAAGGGCAGGGCGCGACCTAGCCCTAAGTGGGCAAAAGCCAACATCAGAATTACAGCCACAAGTGTGCGTAAGTCGAAAGGTAAATTCATATCACTCGCCCGTTTTATTGCCCTTACACGCCTCAAATAATATGATGCCAGTTGCGATGGCTGCATTCAGTGATTCAGTGTCGGCTGCCATTGGAATACGGATGCGGGTTGTCGTTAGTTGATGAGCCTTATCACCTGCACCGTGTGCCTCGCTGCCGATAATCAACGCCCAACTACCTGACCAATCCGTCGCGTCGTATAAGGTGTCACCCGCGCCGTCTGCCATATAAACAGTTTTGCCGATGCAGACTTGCTCAATCTGCTCCCAGTCCATATCAGCGACAGCCACACGGAAGTGTGCGCCCATACCGCCCCGCAGTACCTTTGGATTATAAGGATCGGCGCAGGTCGGTGACAGCAATACCGCTTGCACACCTGCGGCTGCGGCGGTTCGCAAAATCGTCCCTAGGTTACCGGGGTCGCGGATCGAGTCCAATATCAATACATGCTGTAGCGGGTTGGGTAGGTCGGCCTTTGGCATTGGGAACACACCCAAAACCCCTTGTGGCTGTTGGGTATCCGTGACATGTTGCATCACGGCATCATCCACTTCCAACAATTCGACTCCACTGGCTCGTGCCAAACCCGATATCGCTTGGTCTTGGAAGTTGGGCGCGGTTAGCAAGAAAGTCGGTTTATGCCCACTCGTCAGCGCATCTCGAACCAAGCGCACCCCTTCCAGAACAATTAAGCCCTCTTTGCGGCGGGTTTTGGTCGCACCTTGCAGCGCTTTAGCCAGTTTGATTTTCTCATTTTGATTGCTTGTAATCATATATTTCCCATCTTGCCATGCCGCAATGATCAAAATTCATTATAACCGTTCCCTTGTTGGTTGCCTGATTAATTGGCAGCGGCTTGCCTTTCAATTTATACTGTGAGGTGATAACGCATCGCTCTATTTTTGATATTCTATAGCTAACAACATTTATGTCTACTGAAAAAGCTCTCATTATCGCCCGTATGGCGGCGGTACGCGCCCTTTTGCTGCGCGAACTCATCAATATTGATGAAGATGCCCTAACCAAAAGCCGCCTTTATGGTGATTGGACAGCCGCTAATTTATTGGCGCATCTAGGGGAGCATGATCTGCTTTATGCCCAAATGGTGCGCGATGCAATTTCAGGCGAAATTACCAAGACAGGGGTCGATTATTCAGATACGCGCGATCATTTACTCCCCAACCGTGTTGGAACATGGTCGCTGGAACAGTCGGTCGATTTTCTGCTCAAGTCACGCGCTGAATTTGTTAAAGTATTCAGGAACGTTCCTGACGACCAACTCAAAGCCAAGCAGCGTTTTCACTGGAAGTTTGGCAATAAGGAAGGCCGCAGCCAAGGGACGATCAATACATGGGGACAGTGGCGTTTTGCCCATGATGCCGGTCATATGGGTGATTTGCAAGAGTGGCGCAAAACATTGCCTGAAGCACCACTGCCGCCCTCTAAAATAATTATGTACGCTGCACTCGAAGCAGCAAGTGATGATTTATGGGCGACTGCCGCCCTCATACCCATCAGTGAGCGCGAAACACTTCCGGTTTGCGGCTCATGGACTCTCAAGGATGTACTCGGGCATCTCGCCGATTGGGATTCCTATTTCCTTAACACGTTCTATACGATGGTAGGCGAACCGACGACCCCTCTCAGTTGGTCAGCCGATGGTGACGATGATGCTATCAACGCCAAGTTGGTTGCTGCCCGTCGCAAACAATCGTTTAAAAAAGTCGCGGACGACTGCAAATCTGCCCGCGCGGCACTCATCACCGAACTTCAAATGATTAGTGATGATATGCTGGCTGATCCTTATGGCGGCGAGGGCAGTTCCTATCCCTCGGCCTATCACTGCTTCTGGTCGGCGCTAGAGCATTACCTTGACCACGCCGCTGTTATTCGCAGGGAATTGCATCTCAAGTTCCCCAAGTATTTGCTGCGCTTCAAAGGGCCGTATACCGACTGATTTACCCATCCCGTTTTCGCTTATCCTTTGCATAATCAGACTGCATAAACTGAAAGGTTTCTATGACTGTCAACAACACCTCTAAACAATGGCATGTCGCGAATTGGTCAGCACTGGGTTGGCTGGAAACAGGTATCAAGCTGGTCGCATTTGTGGCTGCTATTATTGCGTTGCTCAATGCACTATCGAGTGGAACTTTCAGCGCTCCCTCAGGCATACACCTGATCCAAGTAATTGTACTTGCTATCTTAGCCCTTGGCTTGACGCTCGGCATTGTTGACCGCTACAACCAGCGTGAGATCATCGCTATGATCTTCATTCTCATTAACAACCTTGCCCATTGGGGCATGGTCTACGCGCTGCTCACTTCACCCGGCCCCGACAACTTATTGCTGATCTTTACCGCGCTCATGATTTTGGGCGATCTTGTGAAAATTTTTTGGCTGTATGTCAGCGGTTATACGCAAGGTGGTTATCCTCAGTCGGTGCTTTACGGCTTAACCAGCACGTTTGTCATTGGCTACATCATAGTCTTTCTACTCACGATTGTTACCTAGCATGTCATTCCAAAACGCGATTCCTGCATTCACGTCATGTCGGAGAATCAAAAAAGGGACGTTTGTCCCTTTTGTTGTACTTACAATGATACGAACCTACGAAGCGTCGTCTGGTTCGCGTCCACCCACCAGATGGTCAGTGTATGTCTTGAAGCCAGCTTCATCCCCGTCCACAAGGAATTGCGCTTGCTTAGGCCATGTCTTGGCCTGACCGTCGAGGATGCGCACGCCGCCCTTAACCTTAACTGCGTCTTCAAGCGCTTCCGCGGATGCCGCAGCGATTTGTGCGTAAGTAGTGATGCCTACGGCGGTTAGGGCTTGGGCGCTCTTTGGCCCCAGTCCTTCGATAACCGTCAGATCATCGCCTTCGCTCTTCTTCTTGCGGGTCGCTTTAACTGGCGCGGCTACGGCTACTGGAGTGGCCTCAGCGACAGGGGCAGCTTGCCGTTTCGACTTGCGGTGAGAAGGCTCAACTTCAGTTCGTACAGGTTGTTGAACCTGTGGAGCAGAACGCGGCGATGTAATGGTGATGTAATGATGCACCGGCGCTGGAGTACGTGGTGACGGATTTTGCAGGCTCAACGCCACAATCTTGGTGAAGGTTCCCGGATCACGCACAGCCACATCAGCCAGCATCTTACGGTCAACTTCTACGCCAGCATTCTTCAAGCCGTACATCAGCTTGCTGTAACTCATGCCGTTCAGACGAGCGGCGGCGTTGATGCGGATAATCCACAGCTTACGCAGCTCACGCTTCCGTGAACGACGGTCACGGTATGCATAGAAGTAACTCTTGAGCATCGCTTCGTTAGCGCGGCGATGCAGGCGGTGGCGTGTACCCCACTGCCCCTTCATCAATTTGAGTAGTTTTTTGTGCCAACGGCGGCGCACAAAGCCGGTTTTTGTTCTAGCCATCTCACGAACTCCTGCACATTAAATACCCTGAGCAAAGACTTAGGGCTGGTCAAATCAGTTTATGCGTTACCGTTAGCGACCCGGATTCTGACGATACTTCGTCAGATAAGGTGCTAATTTCTTGATCTTGCGCGAAATGGTCGAGCTAGCCAGCCCGATCAGTTTATCGAGTGAACGATTGTGCCGTCCCGAACGGCGGCGGCGGAAATGGCTCTTACCTTGAGGGGTATGAACAACTTTACCGGTACCCGTTACACGGAAGCGCTTGGCAGTTGCCTTGTGTGTTTTCTGCTTGTACTTCTTCAACTTACCCACAATTTTGCTCCAGAGTTATTTTTTCTTGTCGGCTGCCGGAGCCAACACCATCAGCATGGTATTGCCTTCCATCAGGGGTTGTTGTTCAACCACCGCGACATCCTGTAAATCTGCTGCAATCTGTAACATACGCTGCAAGGCAATATCGGGATAATCTCGTTCACGACCACGGAAACGCGCCCGCACTCGCACCTTCATGCCTTCTTTGATCCACTCTCGTGCATCACGTACTTTGAAGCCCAGATGATGTGAGTCCGTCTTAGGCCGCAGTTGAATCTCTTTGACTTCAATAACTTTTTGCAGCTTTTTGGCTTCACGTTCACGCCGCCGCTTTTCATATTGAAATTTGCCGAAATCCATAATGCGGCAAACAGGCGGTTCCACGTTGGGCGAAACCTCAACCAGATCAAGGCCCTTTTCTTCTGCCATTTGCAGCGCAGTCCGCACAGGTACGACCCCAATATTTTCGTTGGTGTCTGTAATCAGACGAACCTCTCGGGCGCGTATCTGTTCGTTGACGCGATAATTTATGGCGCTGATAGCCTTATACCCTTCTGTTGCCTAACAGATATTTCATGTTTCAGTTGTATAACAACTGTCAATTGAGTGGAGGAAGTCTAGCACACGCCTATATCAGAGTCAATACGGGCTTGGGCGAGAATATAAGGAGTAAAAGCGGTCATATCGGGGTTTAAATGATCCAGCATCTATCAATCCAGAATCGATTAGAGCAGGCTTGGATTACTTTGTTATTAGAACAGCCCTCAATTGGTAATGATACCCGGCTGTGTATGATGATCACCAAACTTTTGTATCTCTTCTAGCGCATCGCTGAATTGGGTCAGGAGTTCGTCATCTTCACCCTTATAGCGCCGCAGCGTTTGTAAAGCACACGCCGCACAGCCGCGCATGGCTCGGTAGCTGTCGGTTTCGCAAGCCATACACCCGTCCAAACGAATCATCATCATCATGAATGCTAGAGTTTCTTCATGGGTTTCGGGGAGTTTGGCGATACGCTCGACCAGTGCTTGCCATTTGGGGCCGCGTAATTTTTTGAGTGCAGGAATAACATGGTGCGGAAACAAAATTTCATTATTGGTGTACATCGGTACAGCTTTCAACCCTGTGACAGTTCTTGTCACACATCATCATAACTTTTCACAGCATAACACAAATAGGACTCTGGTACTATCATCTGTTGCATCGTGCGTCTAAATCTATTACGCTTACACGCTAAAATGAGACTTATAACTTACAAATCATTTTGGGATCGCTAACGGAGAGAATGTGCTGCGTCGTTTAATGCTTCTGTGTTTGTTGTTGCTTGCAGGCTGCACCGGTGGGGCAGTGGTATTCGCACCGCCTCCACCACCAGCAGATATTTCCGCACTGCTGTATACCCATCCGGCAGGCATCTTTAGCGTGTCTGTTCCGCGTAACTGGTCGGTTTATGAACAGAATACAACCGTAGTCGCCTCGGCTTCTTTTTCTCCCCCCACTGAGGATCAACCCGCTGTCGAATTTGCGGTCATGAATACCGGACAACCTTCCAATTCCAGCACCTTCGGCAGTTTAATCGACCGTTACCAGCAGCAAATTCGCCCTGATGTCACTTATTACGTCGAAGTCAGCCGCCAAGCAATGGGTGATGGCAGTTGGCGCGTCAGTGGCCTTCGCCGTTTACCCGGTGGTCTGACGCGGCCTATCAACACCTTCATTCAACAATCGGGAACTTTTCTGAGTGTGATTGATGTACTAGTGGATGCCGATGCTAAACGCATGACGGAACTTCAACAGATTATCAACACCTTCACTGTAAATCTCTCGGCTGAACTTGAAGTGGCTGATCCCCAAGTGCTGGGATACGCCAGCCCAAGCGCCGTTGAATTTTTGCATATCGCAACATGGTCCACACCACAAAATGTGTTTTTTATCACGGGCGAGGTGGCGAATCGCGGCACAACTCAACTGACGGATATACCCGTTCGTGCCGTGTTGAAAACGCCCGAAGGTCTGCCGATTGCCGAAGCAGTGGATACGGTTATGGGCTACAGCTTACCACCGGGTGGATTTGCCCCCTTCAGCTTGCGCTTTGGGCAAGGACAGCCTGCTTTAACTGCTACCTTTGATTTGTCATTGGGGAATGTTGAGTGGCAGTCACAGCCCGACCGTGCCATTTACGGACAGGATGAGTTGACGTGGGAAGATAAATCGTCTTTTGAGGCCAATGGTTCGATGGTCATTGACGGAACGGTTCGAAATATCAGCCAGAAACCCATTCTCTCGCCGCGTGTGGTAGCTACCGTGTTTGATTCATCAGGTAATGTGATTGCGGCGGGCTTTGTTGATCTCAGTGCCGCCCTGAGTCCATCCGACACGACCACTTTTCGCATCCTCGTGCCAGAAATGGGCGGTCAACCCGCCAATTACATTGTCAATGTGCAGGCGCTGCAATAACCAGCCCATATTCTGTATAGATTTGTATGGGAATTTTGTGGGGCTTGCCGACAGCAAGCCCGTTGCATAGTTGCTTCAAATTGAATCGGTTATGATGTAGCACCTAGTTGCGACAGTATTTGCAACAGGTTAGTGATCTGCGGCGGGATAAATCCGTCTTGTGCAATAAGCGTCCGTTCTGATCCATCTCGCTTGGCGGTGATATAGTAGGTGTAGACATCGGGGCTTGTACCAACTCCTTGGAACGCGCCGTCCAGCCCGAAGAATCCCATTTGGTCAAGTTGATCGGAAATTTGCTTCACTTGGTCGGCGGGAAGAGTACTTGTCACACCATCGCGTGTTAAAGTGCCGTCACTGAGCAGCATGATATTCAACGGTTTGCCGGCAGTTCCGCCCATACGCTCTAGCGCGACCGAATCAAACAATTTGCCTGCACTCGGATCTTCTGTCGCAGGAGGAACAATTGTGCCTGTCTCCGGTAGGGTAACCTCTTGTGTACCGTCTGAATACTCTCGCGGCCCTGTAGTCGGAACAATTTCTGTTGGTATGGGCAGTGTGCTGATTATTGGCGCATTATTTTGTTGCACGACTGGCGGTGGTGTCGCAGTACTGTTATTTCCGCCACCACAAGCGGATAATAGAATGGTGCATATAACAAACAATAGAATATGACGCTGTTGCATAGCCTACCTCAATTCCATGACGTGAATTCCTCTTTGTAGTGTGAATGACATTCCCATAACTGACAAGAGGGATATTCGGCTCATTTTGTTCGGCAGTTCTTACATTTGATGTTCGTACCCGCGCCCAATATTATATTCAATGTTTACTTTTGGTTTGTTGGCAAACCGTTTACTAACCATATGTCAACCTTTTTGTCTGCCTTACTCTCCTATTTAGGTTAGTGCCAAACCTCTAAAAGAGTTACAAAATGTTCTTCCAAATGGTAACCCTTTTACACCTTCTATCAGTTACACTGTTCAGGTAGGGACAAGTGTGCCACCTCAAAGCTGTTTAATATCTAGATGTTTTGGTGAACAGCAAATGTCCGGTGAATGACCTTTTGACACTGACGACTGTGACGACATTACCGACAGTTCTCGGCTAAACGACCTTTTACTGTCCGACATCTGCGACAATTCCGACATTTCTAATGGGTTTTGTCTTGAGTACAGATTATGACTAAAAACGACCAACTTTTCGTTCTGCATTTGCAGAATTTGCAGCATTTTCCGCAGTTTTAGAAATTTTCTCGGTCAAATTTTGATGATCATATAATGAATAAAATGGTAATAATTGCAGATTCCGCAATACTTTAAGGAGGTAATCTTGACCGATGACTTTGAAAGGCGTGTCGAACACGGAAATGAACTCAGTCGTGCGGGCAAAGATGATGAAGCCATCGCCCATTTCCGTTCCTTAGTAGAGGATTACCCCGATGATCCACGTTCTTATTATGAGTACGGCGGTTCGTTTGATAGCGCAGGCCGTGAGCATGAAGCGCTTCCGCTTTATCAACAAGCCTTCGACAAAGGTTTATCTGGCGATTATCTACCCAAACTGTATCTTCAATGGGCAAGTACCTTACGGAATGTCGGTCAAATCAAGGAGGCCATCACTATGTTAGAAGATGCCTGCCGCCAATATCCCGAACGGCCTTCACTCAAGTACTTTCTGGCACTGGCTTTGGAAAGTGCCGGACGGGAACACGATGCGCTGACAACGCTTTTCGAACTGGCGATTGCTCACGTTGATACGGCTGATATGAAGCGCTATGCCCGTTCCATGCGCGGTTATGTCGATGAACGGCGTTGATTCCACCACTGGATAACGCTTATCATCCCAATAGCAGTAAAGAGCGCTGCCAGCGGATATAACGCCAAATAATAACGCTGCCATGGTAGGGGATTGACCAGCAAACTCGCAACGATAACTCCTAACCAAACCAACAGACCAACTTTCCAAGTTCGCCATGTTTTTGCGACGGCAAAGATGCCGATTACTGCCAGTAACGTGAGTATCCCACCGAATACCATACCCGTATGGAGTCCACTCCATATAGACGGATCATATTGTGCGATCTCATCTTGAATAGGTGTAGCACCCGCCCAAAACCCGACCTCAAAATACACCGGCGCTTGCATATACGGTTGGGTGACAATTCCCGTAACTCGCTCACTAAGCAGTGTCGGCGCACTTGGCTCGGCCTTCACCTGTGATACCAATAGCTCCGCCCGTTGACTCACCAAATCACTCAGCCGCGCCACCGGATTGTTCCACTGCGCGGGCGACAACCCTATAAACACCACCACCATCACCACTATACTCAACCCGATTCTAATTATTGTGTTGAGTAATTTTTGACTTTGCGAATAGTTCTTTGTATTGCTCCCTTCCCCTGTTACTATGGGGGAAGGGCTGGGGTTAGGGGTATTGATTTGTATTTCTCTTATCACCACCCATCCCAAGGCTGCCGCGATATACACAATTCCACTGTGTTTGCTTGCTAGTGCCAATCCGCCCGCGATGCCCGTCACCACCCACCAGCGCCAACTGGTACGACCCTTGCAAATCAAAATCGCCAGCAGAATGGTGAACAGCCCGAAGCACAACACCGAGCCTTCCATCATGGCTCGTCGCCCATTTAAGAGGATGACCGGATTAAACGCATATAATCCGCTAGCGATGTAACCTGCCCATCGTCCGCGCAACTGCCAACCGATCCCGAAAAGCACCGCAGTGCTGGCAGCAAGAAAAAAAGCTGAGGAAATCCGGCTAACTACCAAAATCGCTTGCGTAGGTCGATCTCCACGCGCTACATTTTCATCGTAGCTGAGAGGCCACTGCCACAGCGACGGTAAATCTCCCTCACCATAACCCGCTGCTTGCAAACTCAATCCCACCGTATACAAATTAACGGATCCATTAATCAAACGGAGCAAATTGGGGCTGTCAACAGGGTAGGGCGGAGTCACGAGCAGCGATTGAGGTTGATGGTTCACGAACGCCGTAAAATAGTCGCGGCTCATGGTGATTTGCATCGCCTCGTCACCATGAAACGGCACACTCGCGATGCCCACCATAATATAAATGGTTAGCATTAACAGCCAGACGGCATCCACTACAGAAGCAGGTCGAGCGAAGCGGAATTTGTGGTTTCCCGTATCAGTCTCTGAGTCTCTGAGTCTTTGCGCCTGTGCGAAGCCTCCCAGTGGGACTGTGTTAAAAATCTTTACACCTGTGCGGACACTCGGCGCTGCCGCATAACTTTTACGATGCTCATCACACCAATTGCGATTAGGAGCGTATCAATCGGGATGAGTGGCAGATAGTAACGCTGCCACGGTAGCGGATTAATCAGCAAGTTGACCAGTGTAATCAACAACCAAACGAGAAGTACAATTGAAATTGACCACGACTCATACGGTCGGATACGAGGCCATACCACAGCGACTAATCCTACTGCCGTGAGCAAAGTTAAAACTATTCCAGTTATTGGATTAACAGGTATGCCACTCAATGGGGATGCTTCATAGGCCGCAATCGAGTCTGTGACAGGTTTCGCCTCTGCCCATGACGCTTGCTCGAAATAAGCGACTGGAGTCATGAAGGGCTGCGTAACGATCCCTTCAATACGCTGTGGAATGGTCGTTGGTGCGTCCGGCGCGAGGATCGACACCACAATTTCCACCTGTTCCTGCAACATTTGCCCTAAATCGCGCACTCGGCTAACCGGATCATTCCATAATGCAGGCGATAAAGCCACCACCAGCGCGAGTGCCAGCAAACCACTGGCGGTTAATTTCAACGTTGAGGAGATCAGGCTTCTATATTGGCTTTTTGTGCGAAATGTTCTCACAATCTCAGCTATGAACACACCACCAAACGCGCTTGCTATAAATATCGTGCCACTGTATTTGCTCACCAAGGTCAGCCCACTGCTGAGTATCAGGGCAACCCACCAACCCCACAGATTTTTGTCACCTTTTTCGAGCCGTTTGGCGATCTGTATCGCAATCCATATAGCCAGCAAGCCGAAACAAAGCAGCGCACTTTCCACTAATGCCCGTCGCCCATTCAGCAAGATAATCGGGTTTAGTGTGTAGAGGACACTCGCGATATAAGCCACCCAACGCCCACCAAACTGCCAACCAATGCCAAACATCGCGATGATGCTCAGTGCAAAATAGATCAGTGCCACCGTTCTTGCTGTTGTCAGCAGCGCATCCGAAGGCATGTGTCCGGTTGCCACATCATCGGCGTAATGCAAACCCCAATCCCAACCGGGATGTGGCGGTAAATCCTGTCTGGTAAGCCCTGCCAATTGCCAGCCTAGACCAATCGAATAGCGCATGACCGAACCGTTGAGCAGCCGGAGTCGGGCATCCCCGTCAATGTCATAAGGTGGATTGACGGGTAGCTTTTGCAGATTATGGTCGATAAAAACCGTTGCGTAATCCTTGCTGGTATAGATATGCATGGCCTCGTCGCCATGAAACGGCGCGAGTTTTAAGCCCAGTGCAGCATATATAATCAGTGCTGCCAGCCATAGAGCATCACCCAGCCTTGGTAAATAGCGTTTTATGGGTATTTCTCCGCTTAACTTTTAATCTCAACCTGATGCGCGTGTCGCACAAAATCAAGTTGACTCAGTTCATCTAATACCGGCGTGGACAGTGGCGCATCAAGCGATAGCACGGTAAATGTATGTCCGCCCGGTTCAGCGCGTCCGGTATGCCAACTGGCGATGTTGGCGTTGTTGGTCGCCATTAATGTGCCGACCTTGCCGATGACACCCGGTTGATCGAAGCTGCCCATCAGCAGCAAATGACCTTCCGGTACGAAGTTCATCCGATATTGGTTAATCTGGACGATATGCGGTTCTTTACGGTCAAGCAATGTGCCTGCCATCAATATCGTTTCACCGTCTTCCAGCGTTACTTCGCAAGATACCATGCTGGCATAATCGCCGGTTTTCATGCCCTTGGTTTGCATGACTTGGATGCCGCGCTCAGCCGCTAATACAGGCGCATTAATCATATTGACCTTATCGCCCAATACAGGTTGTAGTAAACCCTTCAAAATTGCTACAGCGATGGCTTTCACCAGCCCACTCATTTCCTCGCCACGATATTCGACCGCCACGCGGCTCACCGGACTCCGTGAGAGAGCATGGATCATCGTACCGATACATTCTGATAGTCGCATATAGGGCTGTGCAGTTTCGAAGTCTAATCCCGGCACGAAGGGCATATTGACCACGTTACGGTAATCGGTTCCGTGAAGCGCATCTAAAACCTGCCGCACAATTTGGAGCGAGAGGTCTTGCATCGCTTCAATCGTGTTGTCACCGATGTGTGGGGTATGAATAACATTGTCTATTCCGACCAGTGGGCTGTTATAAGGTGGTTCATCCTTATAAACGTCGATGGCTACTCCGGCGAGATGTCCATCTTTCAAAGCGCTGGCAACCGCTGCTTCGTCAATTATGCTGCCGTGTGAGGTGTTAATCAGCCGAGCGCCGGTTTTCATTTGCGCCAATGTACTAGCATTAATCAGGTTTGCGGTTTCGGCTGTGGCGGCGACATGCAGGGTAACGATGTCGCTGCGTTGGAGCAGTTCCTTCAACCCTACCAACTGAATGCGTTCGTCGAGTAGATGATCTTCGCTAATATAGGGATCATAGGCCAGCACATTCATCCCGAAGGACAGGCAGCGCTTGGCAACAATATTGCCCACACGCCCCAGCCCAATGATGCCCAACGTTTTTTCATAGAGCTGTGTACCTGCCTGTCGCTTGCGGTCGAGCAGCCACCAACCATCTTTGAGACTCTCGTGTGCGACCACCAACCGTCGGCTGAGCGCCAGCATCAACGCGATGGCATGTTCTCCGGCAGCAATCGCGTTCGTTCCCGGTGTGTTCATCACGATAATGCCGCGATTAGTTGCCGCTTCCATGTTGATGCCGTTTAAGCCCGCGCCCACATGTCCAATGACTTTTAAGTGGGGAGCTAGGTCGAGCAGTGCTTTGTCCACGCGCACATCGTCCCGTGCGATTAGAGCGTGAGCCTTTGCCAGCTCATCACGGACTGCCGAGGGTGTGACCTGCTGTACCGTGACATCAGGCGTTTCTTGTAGAATTTTCAGGCTGTTTTCAGCTAAATCGGTCGCGACCAGAATATGAAATGTCGACACCTTGTTCCTCGTGTGCTTCTCAAATACATCCCCCTCCAAATTTTTGGAAAGCGATGACTTAGGGATTCAGCGAATGTTGAAAGGGAATGATAACATTCGCCTTTAGAGGAAGGAAGGGCTTACTCAGGTAGCGAAGCGCTTGCCGTGCCGGATGCGCCAATCCACATAGAAGCTGCTCACCAGATAAAATATCGGGTAAGAAAGGCTAATCAACACCAATATCGGGTTTGGTTGTTCTTGGGTAAGCAAGTACAAAACCATGGCTGTCCAGATCAGCGCGAGTATCCAGTTGGTTTTGCTAAAGAGCGGGTTTTTGCTGGGGTATAAATAGCGGGTTGGGATGAAGGATAAAATACCGGGAATAACCACCATTAGAACTGCAACTACTGGTTGAGGATGCAGCCAGAATAAATACAGCGCGATTCCGTTCCAATAGCTGGGAAAACCAAGGAAGAAAGCATCGTCGGTTTTCATGTTGGTCTGTCCATAGGCGTATAAAGACGCTAAAACAGGCACTGCTGTCCAAATGACACTGGGGAGCAAATTTTGTGAGGCCATGATGAAGACCGGAACCCACACATAGGTCAGAACGTCGATCACATTGTCGATCATCGCACCATCGAAGTTCGGCAGTATTTTGCGGACACCGACCCGCCGCGCCAAGATTCCGTCTGTGCCATCAATCAACATTGCGAGGATCAGCAAGAAGAATGCCTGTCGAGGTTGTCCCTCTGCTGCCCAATAAAGAGCGAACATACCGACTACGCCACCTGACGCAGTATAAAGATGTACGAGCCACGCAGCAACTTTTTGCTTCGGCATAAGTGTGTCCTGTGGATGTTTTATGTGACTTCGGTCAGCCGTTCCAGTACCTGATGCAGCGTGTCAAAAAGATGATCTGTGACTCCTGCGAATGCCTCTATTCGGGTGTGCGAAAGATCAGGAACTGCATAGCAGGTCATGCCTGCCGCGACTGCTGCCCTCGCACCAGTCGGGCTGTCTTCAAGTGCTAGGCAATTCATCGGGGCAACACCTAAGGCTTTGGCCGCTTCCCAATAGACATGGGGTTCGGGCTTGCCTGCTAAAAGATGTTCTGCCGAACAGCGTATCGGGATAAAGGTGGCCCAACCTTGGCTGGTTATAACGGCTTCAATAATGACCTTTGGTGAACTGGAGGCAATGGCAGTTGGAATGCCGTGTTCAACCGCATACTGAATAATTTCCAGCGCGCCTGCTTTCGGTTTGGCCTTTACAGGGATGAGCTTCAACATGCGTTCAATAATATCTTCTTGTAACGTCTCGAGACTCGCCGGAATGTTGTAGTGTGCAATCAATCTGCTCAAAAAAACATCATTACGCAGTCCCACCAACTCCATTCGTACTGCCGATTCCATCTCCACGTTGTAGCCGGAGAGCATAGCTGTTTCTGCTTCTTCCCATACAGGCTCGGTATCCACCAGCAGGCCGTCCATATCAAAAATGATCGCGTCGAATTGAGAGGGTCTCGTCATGTAATCTCAAAGGCTTTCTTAAATGCAGCTTGTAATTCAGGATTTTGGATGGTCATACCCACTTCATTTGCGAGTGCCAATCCCTTATCAAATAGGGATTTGTAAGGGGTATTTGCAAGCCGTGCATAACCGGCTGGGCCAGCCGCTAACGGTAGAATAGGTGCGAGTGAATTTACCGAGACGAATATATCCGACCCGTTCACTACCTTTTCTCGCTTGACCACACCGCCAAATCCGACAAATAAATCAACAACCGGGCGTGTTGCTAGATCGGATGCACCATCGCCAATCATCAACCGCCGTCCATGTTTACCTGCCGCCAGTGCTTGGATAATGGCAGGCTTGCCGCTAGAAACGGTCAACGGCCCTTCATTATAATCCAGATAGGTTTGCCGGTTTTGTGTCTGCGGTTGGTAATAATGCCACCAGTCAGCGGACAGCTCATTATATTCCAACTCAACGGCACGGATATTCTCCGGCGGCACACCT
This sequence comes from Aggregatilineales bacterium, assembly GCA_038328375.1. Classification (GTDB taxonomy): domain Bacteria; phylum Chloroflexota; class Anaerolineae; order Aggregatilineales; family Phototrophicaceae; genus CFX2. Next base: position 31,479 of record JBBQLX010000065.1, read on the forward strand.
AACCGTTTGCCGAAACCGCGAACAGGTTCTGCTAAACCGCCGCTGACGATAAAGACTTGCTTACCCAACAGCCGCAGCGCCGCCAGCACTTCTTCAGCATCCGGCACGATGGTTTCCCAATAGCGTTCTTCGATGGCCTTGAGTTCGCCGCGTGTAGGACGGATGGCTTGCAAACGCTTGCCGTATACTTCGGCTAGGTCAAGGTCGCCGTTCATGGCTTTTTCGGTCAGCACGCCGACGCGCCACTCTTTACCTTTGAATCGTGCGAGTTCGTCAATGCCCTCAATTGCCGAGAGGGTACTGTCGCAGTCAAAAAAGATCAAATCAAAACTAGTCCAGCGGGTTTCGTCCAT
>JBBQLX010000066.1:0-31778 GCA_038328375.1 Aggregatilineales bacterium
GTCATGGGTTGGGGAGTCGCTTGAATCGCCACTTTCCCAGCATTTTGGTTTTCCGAGCCGTTGAGTTAGGTACGGCTGCTGATTTCGTTCGGTTCATCACAAATGTAAGGGCAGCAATTCCGATCACGAAAGCTGGGATCACGATAATCCGCAGCATGGTACGCAACCATCTTGCCACCGATGGACGGTTCGCCAACCAGACGACTAATATAGCGCCACCAAGCTCGAGAATGACCGCCGCAGCGATCATAGATGTAGACTGAGTCATGAATTTGTACTCCCTGTATCAATCGTTACTTCACCTGTCATGCCAATTCGCACACGCGGATCGGTTGTATTCAGCACGACCTGTACATCGTGAGTTCATTGATCGGCACAGTCATATGTAAAGTGGATAAATCCGAGATTTCAATCGCGGCGGTATCAGTCGCGGTTGCCTGACCGGCAGCAATATTGACTGTTGTTACATACCCCGAAATGGGTGCAATCAGTTGCACTTTCTTAAGTGTGTTTTCTGCATCAAGTACATTGGCTTGGGCGCGGTCTATTGCGATTTGAGCAGTCTTAAGCGCGTCTTCTGTTGGTCCTTGTTGTAATGCGAGCTGTGCTTCCTTAATTCGAATGGACGCTGACCACAACGAAGCGCTATTCAGTTTTTTGAGTTCCTCAAGTTGCAATCGGGCGATCTCAGCATTGAAGCTGGCAGCACCAATTTGTGCCTCTTGCAACGTGATTTGTGCGTCAGTTCCGTCCATGTGGGCGCGGGCATCTTTTAGTGCGGCAACCTGCGCCTGTGCTTGGTCGTATCGCAACTGCGCGTTCTCAAGTTGTGCAGGCGTGGTTGAGTTAGCGACCGATCTATAAGAAGCTTGTGCGCTGGTCACGTTGGCTTTTGCGACTGCCAAATCTTCAGCGGATACAGGCGCTTTTAAATCGTCCATTGCGATTTGTGCGCTTTCCAAGTTCAATTTCGCTTGGTTGTAGCTGTTCCACGCATCGTCGCTTTTGAGGTCGGCTAAAACTTCACCAGCCTTCACATAATCGCCGACGGTTACGTAAACACCTCTAATCGTGCCGGTCGTCTGAAATTGAAGTGAAGCCACTGTATTCGGTTCAATAGAACCCAGTGCTGAAATAGTGCTGGATGCTGTCGAGGCTTGTGTACAAGCTTGTGGCTGGGATGTCGCCTCTGGTTGCTGAGAAGTTGAACCCTGCCCCGGGTTTTGTGGTTCTTGGGGCGGCGGGTCTAGGTTCGGTAAAATAGATTGCGCGGCGCTGATCGTTCCCGCCACAGGAACAATGTCGAGCAATAACAGAAACAGGATAAGAAATGTTCGCTTAAAGATCATTGAAATTCTCCAAACATGGTGTACAAGTTATACTTTGCACCAAGCCTGTATAGAACTCATGAAGAAGATATTCAGAAGTTGTTTAGATTGAAATTGACGACGCTTTTATCAATATGCAGTGGAATCAGACGAGGGTATGTTATTTTGAAACAATCGCAGCGACGAGATGTGCCTCGTCCGCTAGAAAGTATTCACAGTCTATTCTATTTGTCCATGAGCGATTGATAAAGCTCTAAATTATTGCCGCCTCGCTAGTAGCCTGAGCCACTTTCTCAAAGCATTCAATGGTCGCAGGTACTCGCCCACCACCAACTTACTCGCAAGTGGATTAGACATGTTGTTTCTACGTCTGGAACGCACAGCACCATTGAGATATGACTATGTGAAAAAAGGCATTGTAGGTCTCAATCCTATTCCAATTCCATTTCTCTCTGACATTCCGTTTATCGAAAAAATTCTTTTCAATCACGAAGTGTACTGATGCAAATTCAGAGTGAAGACACTGATATTCATCTGGCGGCTTGTCGCTTCGGTGATGAACTTTCCTTAAGAGATGTACCAGATGATGATGTTGTATAGTGAATTGTGCAGAACAAATCGCACGAAATTAAGGACTCACTATGCAACTGACACGACACACTGTAAATCCCATCATGTACCCCAAAGCGCACCACGAATGGGAAGCTCTCAATGTATTTAATTGTTCAGTCGTGCATCACAACGGCTTATATCATATGCACTATCGGGCACAGGGTGTGAACATGATTTCGCGCATCGGTTATGCCGTCAGCGCCGATGGTTACCAATGGAATCGCTTGGAAGACCCGGTAGTCGTGCCACATATGGGTGAAGACGATTATCGTGGTGTAGAAGACCCCCGTGTTACCCAGATCGACGGTAAGTTTTACATGACCTACACCGCTTTCGGCGCAAATGACTGGTTTCCCATGATTGCCCAATCGGACAATCTGATTACATGGGAGGATATTGGCCCACTTGAACGAGCCAAAAACAAAGATCATGTCTTGTTCCCAGAGAAGATTAATGGACGCTATGCCATTTTGCATCGGCGACCGTCAAGCATCTGGATTGGTTACAGCGAGGACTTAAAAACGTGGGACGACCATCGCGTGTTGATGAGTCCCAACCATGAGTGTGATTGGGATGCACATTCGGTTGGCTCCAACGGTGTACCTATTAAAACCGAACATGGTTGGATACTCTTCTATCACGGTTATGGTGAAAAGCACATTTATCGCCAATCCATCGCCCTACTCGATCTAGACGACCCGACCAAAATCATTAATCGTCCCAAAGCATTCATTATGGAGCCGACGGAGAAGTGGGAAATCGAAGGCGATGTTCCCAACGTGGTCTTTAGCTGTGCTAATGTCGTGGTGGGCAATCAACTCCATTTTTATTATGGCGGGGCGGATCGTGTCATCGGTTTGGCAACTGCATCCTTTGCCGATGTCGTAGATTTTGCGCGGTTTGGCAAGTAATCATCACCGGATTGCGTCCATTCCAGAGACACTACCTTCGACAAGTAGCGAATATTAGCGGCAGCACATCTATCTGCTGCCGCTCAAAGCTACAAACTGGCAAAGACCTGCCAGAATTCCAAAAATACGGCTTATAAAAGTGAAGACATGGGCGAAGGATGGGACAAATAATGCCCCAGTTAGTTGCTCATCACAACTCTAAAACCAATAGTCGAATAACGATGAACAGGATCAAGTTTGAAATAGAAGGTGTTTTTAGCGCGGTCAGATGAACCCAAGAACGATCCGCCCCGCACAATGTAACTCGTAACCGGAGGTGCAGACGGTAAAATACCGTTTGTGCTAGGCGCATGAGTCACCTGTTTTGTTGAACACCACTCCCATACATTACCCGCCATATCATAGACACCGAATGGGCTAACTCCAAGCGGATATTTCCCCACGGGAGTGGTAGATTTGATCCCACTCTCGCTTGTATTGCAAAAGCCCTTATCAAACTTATTGCCCCAAGGGTAACGGTGTGTGGTATTTCCCTGTGCGGCCCGCTGCCACTGCTGTTCGCTGGGCAAGGAGATTTTTTGTCCGATCTTGGCGCTCAACCACAAACAAAACGCGGTAGCCTCATACCAACAAACATAGCCTCGTGGCATATCTTTGGTTTCGACAGGCTTCGGCTCTACTGCCTTCCCATGCCCTTGCCCTTTATGCCACTCACAAGCCTCGGTTGAGAAACTCCACCACTTGTCATCAGAATATCCATCCGGCGCATCAACAAATGATTGGTATTGTTCGTTGGTAATGGGAAATTTGCTAATCTTATAGCTATCGACATGGTATATAACGCGCTTACGTTCGCGTTCGACAATCACTTCGCCCGCCGGAATGTCACACCACACCGGCACAGTGGGCATCAAACACAACGCTGCCAAACCTTCTGGGTCATAATCCGGGAAATCGCGGCGGAAATCATTAAATGCGTTGCGCCCAATTGGAAATGTTCGGTGTCGCTTAATCAGCGCGACAATCGGGCGATATTCCCGTTCGGCATTACGCAAATATGATTGCTTTTCGAGCGCGGCTTCGGCTTCCTTAATCACGGCATTCAAATCAATAAATTTGGAAGCGTATCCGTTTTCCTGCGCTGATTTCAGCACATAGACGGCACGGTCAAAATTGCCAGCATCCAACGCTTCCGCCGCCTCATCAATTACGCTGGCAGGGTCAACAGTCGGCGGTTGTACAGCGTTCGCTATTGTGATAGCGGTGTTGTTAATTGAAGAGGTCTTTGGTTCACGTTCAGCCAGATGAATAGAATTCAGGATCTGCTTTACTGCCTTGACATCAAACCCACCACTAAAATCAGCGTACTGAAAATCTTTCAGTTCACCTGTAATCGGAGTATTCGGATGAATAAGCACCGGGAATATGTGCTTACCTAACTTGTGCGCGATGGCAAATTCCTGCTTGCAATAATCTGATGTCACTGAGTCTTTAGAAAGGAGGTAAACAAAACCTTCACACCATGTTAGGCGCTTAAGGATTTCTTCCCACCACTTCTGCCCCGCAGAAATACGGTGATCGTACCAGACATCATGAACGTCTAGTGTCTCCACAATCTGCTGACAAAAAGGTCTGTCTACCCTAGCATAGCTAATAAATAAGCGCATGACTTCCAACCCACTGAATATCTATCCATAACCAATATATTTGTATAATTGCCTACAAAGTACATAAGGATACGTATATTACAAAACTGTAACTGAATCAACGCATATAACATGCATTTTGTACTATTGCATGATATTCTCATCATACTATGAATAAGTATCGCACTAAGCTGATAGAAATTACGAATATTTTCTTAAGACATTGGGCTTGGGTAGTGCGATTTATAATCATTTGGCTGTTGCTGGGACTGATTTCACCCACTCTCCCTCGTGCGCCGCTCGAAGCTCAACAAACAGTTGATACCACAAAACCAATGGTTTGTGTCCATACCCGACTGATTGATGAAGTCTACGAATGGAAAATCCAGCGTTCCTTACAATTAGTGCGCGAAATGGGTGCAACCACGATTGTCGAGTTTTTCCCGTGGGCTTATGGTGAACCCACTCATGGACATTACGATTGGGCATCATTCGACCGCATCGCACGTCAGGCTCATAATCAAGGCTTACATGTTATCGCTCGCATGGGGCTGGTTCCAGAGTGGGCGCGCAAACAAACAGGAAATCCCACTACGCTCAATTATTTACCGGATGACTCATTCCAAGTATTTAGTGATTTTGTAGCATTATTCGCCAAACGTTATGCCGGAACAATTGACCAAATCATCATTTGGAACGAACCGAATTTGTCGTTTGAATGGGGATACCGTCCTGTTGTAGCTGCGGATTATGCCCGACTGCTCAAGACTGTTTATGCACCAGCACACGCAGCCAATCCCAATGTGATGATTCTTGCCGCACCGCTTGCCCCAACATTAGAACCACCGGGGAGTCCCAACGGCTTGAATGATTTGCTCTACCTCAAAGCACTGTATGAAGCTGGTGCTGCCCCTTACTTCGATGCTCTTGCCATGCATACTTACGGCTTTACGGAACCGCCTGAAGCCAACTCCTCGCCTACCGAACTCAACTTCCGCCGTGCAGAACTTCTACACGAAATCATGCTCCAATACGACAATCCGAAAAAGCCTGTATTTATCACCGAGAGTGGCTGGAACGACAATCCTCGCTGGACAAAAGCGGTTCGTCCCTCGCAGCGTGTGGCCTATACCGTAAATGCGTTTCAGTGGGCCGAAAATAATTGGCCGTGGCTCGACAAACTATGTTTATGGGTATTGCGCTACCCTGCCAACACTCAAAGTTACCCGGATAACTTCGCCCTCATTACGCCGGACTTCGAACTCACACCTATCTATTATGCGATACAAGCCTATGCACGGGGCTGGGAACAGGGGAAAGAACTATGGTTACCCGCTCCCGTCCGCTGAACTTTTTCGCGATATTTACAGTTCTCACTTTATGGATGTGGGTGCTGGCAGGCGTTTTATTTTGGATTCGATGGAATTCGGTTGAACGTCCCAGCGCACCTGTAAAAGAACTTTTTCCTTATGGAGAAATTCGTATCGGTGTTGATGCCAGTTATCCACCTTTTGAAGTGGCAACCAGTACCGATTTGTACGGAATTGACATTGATATTGGAAAAGCGTTGGGCGCTCGTCTCAAAGTCCCTGTGCGTTTCATCAACATGGGTTATGACGGGTTATACGACTCGCTGAAAGCTGACCAAGCCGACATCCTGATCTCGGCACTAACGATTGATTATTCACGGAGTGGTGATGTCCTGTATACCATTCCTTACTTTAATGGCGGTCAAGTTTTGGTAACAGATGGTCAGCATCCTCTAGCTGATATGAATGCCGTAAGCGGACATTCACTGGCATTTGAGTTCGGTTCAGATGCAAATTTAACGGCTCGTGCATGGCTCAGGCGCATCGCACCCTTTCAACTCATGCCCTACGAAACACCTAGCATTGCACTGGACTCTGTTCGACTTGGTGATAGCGATGCTGCCTTAGTAGATGCGACCAGCGCGGGATTATATATGCGCCAACATCCAGATTGGCAGAGTCAAGAGGTCGTCGTGACAGATTTACTCTATGCTATTGCGATCAGTAGCAAACGGGGAGCTACATGGTCAGCAGTTAATGAAGCGCTCAAATCCCTTATGGATGACAAAACAATCGCTGCTATCATCAAAGATTGGCTTTAGGCTAGGACTTCATCTGCCAGCGCACGATACGCTTCTGCTCCCAAACTGTCGGGTGCATAATCCACCACAGCCTTTCCGACATGTGGCGCGTCTGCAACAGTCGGATCATAAGGTATTGCGCTGTTAAACACCTGTCCCGGCAATAATGCCCGCATATCGGCCAAAACTTTAGCCGAAAACAGCGACTCGGAATCAATAAATGTGGGTAAAACGCCGCGCAATTTCAAGTTTGGGTTTCCCATTCCTTCGCGAACATGGTGAATAATGTCTTGAACAGCCTTTATACCCTGCATCGCTGTATAGTTACATTGGACAGGAATAATCAATTCATCGGCTGCAATCAAAGCGGATACGGTCAGTACATTCAAACCGGGGGGTGTATCAATAAGGATATAATCAAATGTGTATTGCGTTTCTCGTAACACGGTTCGCATACGACCTAATGGATGTTGTTCTTGCACCATACGAATAGCTGCGGTAGCTAAATCGACACTGCCCGGAATCAATGCGACCAGTGAACCAAACGTCTGCATGACCCTGACCAGTGCGATTTCAGGATACATGAGCAGCGAATAACTGCTACGGGCTAAGCGATAAGGGTCGTAGCCCATAAAAACAGTTAAGCTAGCCTGTGGGTCAAGATCAACCAACAAGACCCGCTTACCACGGCTGGCAAGTACCAATCCGAGGTTCAGCACGGTTGTAGTCTTTCCAACTCCACCCTTTTGATTAGCAACCGCTAGAATATGCGCCACAAACACGTCCAATTTGGTTACGAGAATAAAAGCGATTATACCCTAAAAGGCTGGAATGTTGCCCAATGAGCCATTATACTTCCCTAACTATGCACATTGGGATCGACACACGCCTCACCTACTACCGCACCGGCGGCATCAGCACCTATATGCGGCGGCTGGTATCAGCGCTGGAAACCATTGATAGTCACAATGAATATACGGTTTTCGAAAGTCTCAAAGCGTCTGTGCCTCTTACAAAGCGCTTCAAAACAGCCCGTTTGTGGACACCCTGCCATCATCGCCTAGAACGTATTGCGCTGTCTGTAGAGTTAGCACGATTTGGCCTCGATGTCCTACACAGTCCAGACTTTATTCCTCCCTTACATGGCGCACGCAAGCATGTCATTACCGTGCATGACTTGACGTTTCTCCATTACCCGCAGCATCTCACCGGAGAAGCTCGCCACTTTTACAACGACCAAATCCAAACAGCCGTCAAACAAGCGGATCATATTCTTGCGGACAGCGAGGCTACCAAAACGGACTTGGTGAACATGTTGAATGTGCCAAGCGAAAAAGTCACCGTGCATATGCTCGGCGTTGACGAACAATTCCAGCCACTTGAACCCACAGTACTTGAAACGCAGCGACGGAAACACCAATTACCAGAATCCTATATTTTGTTCGTCGGGACATTTGAGCCGCGCAAGAACATTCTAGGTTTACTGCAAGCTTATAAGCGCTTACTGGAAGATTTACCCGATGCGCCACCCATCGTCTTAGTGGGCAGGCGCGGTTGGTTATTTGACGAAACGATGCAAAACATCAACGACCTTAACCTTGGATCATGCGTTTTGTGGCGAGAAAACATTGAGGATAGCGATTTACCCGCTGTTTATAATCTAGCATCGGTACTGGTGCTACCGTCCTTTTACGAGGGCTTTGGCTTCCCGGCCTTAGAAGCGATGGCCTGTGGAACAGTACCCATTGTCAGCAACCGATCATCATTACCCGAAGTCGTTGGCGAAGTAGGATTACAAATTAACCCGGACGATATCCTTGCCCTTAAAGAAGCCATCAAAAAAGCCTTGACTGATTCAGAATGGCGAGAACACAACCAAAAACTTGGGTTGGAACGTGCGAAACTGTTTCGATGGGAGACAACCGCACAAATCGCCTTATCAGTCTATCAAGCAGTAGGAACCGAGTCGTGAAAATCCTCTTCATCACAGCCAGCCTGCCCTACCCGCCCCAACAAGGTGGAGCGCTCCGCACCTATGGATTGTTACACGGCTTACATCAAGCAGGCCATGATTTGACGCTGTTGAGCTTTAGCGATCCTAATACCAGTTATATCGGGACACCGCTTGAAACCTTTTGCACCCAAATTGAAATGGTCGTGACACCCAATCGCAGCAAAAGCGACCGCTTGCGTGATTTATTCCTGTCCACCGAGCCGGATATTGCCCGCAGGTTGTACAGTGAAGCCTTCGAAACGCGGCTCAAACAACTGATCCGTAGTGAGCATTTTTATCTTATCCAATTTGAGGGCATTGAAGTCGCCTGCTATTTGCCCATTATCCGGCAAATGGGAACACAGGCCAAACTGGTTTATGATGCCTTTAACGCGGAAGCAGCCATGCAATATGCCATATTTGAAATTGACCGTAGCAATCCACGCCGTTGGCCTGCTGCGGCCTACTCACTGGTGCAGTCACGGCGCATCAGTAAATTCGAAGACGTGTTATGTCAGCAATCTGATCTGGTTATCGCAGTTTCAACTGAAGATGCCGCACTTTTGCAACGCTACAACCCAAAACGTACTATCCCAGTGGTAGCCAACGGCATCTTTACAGAGGACTACGAAAAACAAAGCAGTGGACTGAACTTAGGTGAACATGCATTGGTATTCACAGGTAAAATGGATTACCGTCCCAACGTAGACGCGGTACTGTGGTTTGCATCACAGGTTCTACCCAAAGTAAAACAAGTTGCCGGGGATATAAAGTTTTATATCGTGGGTCAAAAACCGCACCAGAGCCTTGAGCATCTGCGTGATAATTCCAGTGTCATTGTCACAGGTTGGGTAGAAAGTGTGTTACCTTACTTAAAAGGGTCTCAGGTCTATATTGCGCCACTTCGGATGGGCAGTGGAACGCGGCTCAAAATACTGGAAGCGATGGCAGCCGGATGTGCGGTTGTCGCGACGACGTTAGCGGCAAGTGGGATGCAGCGCGAAACTGAAATGGGTATGCTAGTTGTGGATAAACCCGAACAAATGGCGGAAACCATTATTAAACTCTTAAATACACCTGTGCTACGCTCAAAACTCGGTGAGGAAGCGCACCATTACGTTAAAAGTCACTACGATTGGTCTGTACTTATCCCCGATCTTTTAGCGGCGTATAAGGCTGTCGAGCGTGGATAGAGAAGCGCTGGTCGTCCGTAACCAAGCCATGACAGAGGCTTTTCATAGTACGCCACTTAAGCATCGAGCGCGACGTGCATTGTTGAAACTGGCTTCACATGTCCCTGTCCCAAACGGACGGAGAACACATTCCAATCGTATTCTGCTCATTCGTCCCGACCATCTGGGTGATGTATTGCTCACGTCGCCCGCTATTCATGCGCTGAAAACAGCCAATCCTCAAGTTGAAATTCATGCTTTAGTCGGACCGTGGTCAGCGGATGTTATGGCTAACTTTCCAGAAGTTGATCTGGTGTTGACGCTGGATTTTCCCGGCTTCAGCCGCACCGCTAAAACCAGTTTACGGTCGCCCTATCAATTAGCGGTATCGACCGCAGCCCGTTTACGACGCATCGGTTACGGAAGCGCAATCATTATGCGTCCTGACCATTGGTGGGGGGCGTTAGTCGCGCAGCTTGCGGGCATCCCTGAACGCATTGGTTATGATTTGCCGGATGTTGCTCCCTATTTGACTGAAGCCATAACACCTAATCATGAACACGCAGTTGTACAAAATGTGCGGCTATTTAATCAATGGATAGAGACTCCCAAAACAGACGATCTGGTCAACAACTTTATCGTCCATGAGAACGATAAAGCCTATATCAACGGTTATTTAAGCACATGGGGCATCAGTAAAGATAAATCCCTTTTTTGTATCCACCCCGGTACAGGAACAGCCGTTAAGCACTGGACAGAAGCAGGTTGGGCGCAAGTTGGGGATATATTGACCGAGCAATTGAACGCGAAGGTGGTTTTCACAGGCAGCGATAAAGAACTGGCGCTCGTTCAACGTATTGTCGGGCTGATGAAGCAGCCAGCTATCATCATGGCGGGTGATACGCGGGTGGGTCAACTTGCAGCCTTATTCCAACGGGCAAAGGTGGTACTCGGCCCGGATAGTGGCCCACTTCATTTAGCGGTGGCGGTACAAACGCCGACCGTGACCTTATTTGGGCCAGCCGATCCCGTCGAATTTGGCCCGTGGGGTTCCCCTCAAAAACATATTGTCCTCAGCAGTGACATTGGTTGCCGACCGTGCCGGGTCATTGACTGGTCGGGTGATGATCCAGCCTACCATCCGTGTGTCCGTGAGATTACGGTTGCGCGTGTTTTAGATGCGGCTCGACGGGTTGCTAAATCCACTTGAGTGATTAAATAATGCGGAAACTGCGAAATATGCGGCAAATTTTGCAGTTTGTGTAGATTTCCCGCTGAAATGACAGGCGGGAAGCTCGGCTAACGCCACCGAATTGACATTTTATGGCGGCGGGAAGACCGCGTGATGCCACTGAAATTGCACAACTTCGGCGGGTGGCTCGGCTGATGCGACCGCTGTGTCGCAAGTGTCTGCTGCTGCTTTATTTGCTCTCATTTTAAACAGCAGTTGAACAGCGGTTAGTGGTATGGAATCCCCTCAAAATAGCCCCAATGTTCTTACTATATCTTAAAACAAAAACTGATCACAGTCAAGCAAAATGGGTTCGAGTTTTCTAACCTTTGGTAAGTGTTAAGCCGAGTCAAAGGCGTACCTTTTCTCTACAAAAGTACGATTGTTTAGCGTGAATTGTTAGACAATAAGAAAACGGTGCTTTTGGGGCGACATCTTTGAAAGACTCAGAAAAAAGGAATGGTATGAGACCATTCCCTACGAGAAACATCATACTTTTAACAGAATCATTTAGTAGCGCTTAATCAGGAATAACCACTTTATCCAGCCCTTCTTGGGGAGGCGGAAATTGCGGGTTCATATCTTCCAAAGCAGCGACGATGGTCTTCGCCACCACTAAATCACGATACCATTTGTGATTAGCGGGAATGATGTGCCACGGGGCATCATCGGTATTGCAGCGTTGAAGCATGGCTTCATAGGCTTCCATGTAATCATCCCATTGTTCGCGGACTGGTAAATCGCCCATCGCGAATTTCCACTGCTTTTTAGGATTATCGAGCCGAGACATCAAACGCTCTTTCTGCTCATCTTTGCTAATATGCAAATAGAATTTCAGGATGCGTGTGCCGTTGGATGCCACTAAATGTTCAAACTGATTAATGTACTCATAACGCGCTTTCCAAACGGGTTTTGGAACGAGATTATTGACGCGTACAATCAGCACATCTTCATAATGGCTGCGGTTGAAAACACCGATATAGCCGCGTGGCGGTGTATATTGATGCACTCGCCAAAGGAAATCATGTGCCAAATCTTCCGGTGTTGGCGCTTTGAACGAGATCACGCGCACACCTTGAGGGTTTACGCCCTCAAACACTTTTCGGATAACGCCATCTTTGCCGCCGGTATCCATCGCCTGAAAAACAACCAGTAACGATTGTTTACCCTCGGCGTAAAGCTTTTCCTGTAACCCCTCCAACTTATCTTTGAGTTTGGCTAATTCTAAATCGGCAGCCGCTTCATCATAATCTTCGTGATACGCGGGATCGTAATGCTTTAAGTTCACGGCACTGCCAGATTTTGGAGAAATTTTATATTTAGCCACGGATAAGCCTTTCATGACCAAGCCAATATTAAATGGTAATTGCTACAAAGTTTGTACCTATAAGCCTAACATGAAATTGAATTGTAGATTCAAAAATAGCTCATCATAGGGAGGGGCGCACAGCCGTGCGCCCTCCAAAACTCATTTGAACCATTGTGAACACTAAATTTGATCGAATTCACCTCAGACTATCTACCTTACTTCAAATCTGTTTTTTCGTCGTGAGGCGTGACACTTAAAGTTTCTTCATTCTTATAAGTGACCATACCCTGTGCCGCACCTTTGATTTTCTTGACATATAAGCAGCGGGTTACGTCCACCTCAACTTTACCATCGTTACGCAGTCCACTGTAGTAAGCCGCTACTGATGCAGCATATTCAATCACAGGCTCAGGTATATCGCGACCATCAAACTTAACGACAATGTGAGCGCCCGGAACACCGCGTGCATGAAGCCACAAATCTTGCCCGCCGCCTTTACCAAACGTCACCGTCTCATTCTGGCGGCTGTTGCGTCCTATCCAAACGACGAATCCATCTTTGGTCACTACCCTGAGAGGAGCGCTTTGTCCGCTGCCCGCAATTTTCCTCGCAGCGACACCGCGCCAGTGACCGCCGGATTGCAAAATTTGGCGCACTTCATCAATCTCCGGCCAACTGGCGGCAAAGTCCAAATCAGTTGCGAGTTGAGCCATATAGTTCAATTCGTTGCGCGTATTCCGAATGAGTCCCGGCACATCATCAAGCGCTTTCTTAGCCTTTTCATAACGCCCGAAATAAGCCTGCGCGTTATCCAGCGGCGACAGTTTGGGGTCGATCTTAATCACCAGATCGGGCTTATCAATATCATATTGTGCTTTAAGTTCGGTCTGCCCTGCTTCAAGGGTATATTGATAGGCAAGGATAAGCTCACCACTTTGACGCAAAACGTCACGTTCCTGCTGGTCAGTCATAGATCGTTCGAGCGCCGCTAACCGTGCGCCGAGTTTGGCTTGTGCTTCAACGATGGCTTCATGAACAGGTACTTTCGCCGCACGATAAGCGTCTTCACCCACCGGCGCACCATAATAAGCCGTCAGTGCTTCAATCAGGCTGTCCGTCGGTCGCCATGTGGATAGGCTCTCAACCGGATAGACACTATAGGCCGTTACACCACTCTCAGCCTCGACAATACCGGGCTGCCATTGGCGTTTCGCTAAGGGTTCAACTAATGTGTGCAGCGCTTCGTACACGCGCTCAGGATCGGCCTCAGAAGCTTTCTGGTTGGCATCGCCACTGGCGCGGTAAACAACTTCTTTCGCCAACAATGGACTTACACCGAGTAAATGCGCGGCCAGTACCTGCTGTGCCTTGCGTTTCGGGTCATCATTCTGTGCAAAAAATGCTTCGATTTCTTCAAGCTGAACACTCGTCGGATCAACCTTAGTGTCTTGTGGTGGAGGTAATTTATATTCGTGTGCTGGCAAGCTCAAACGATAGCGATTTTCATCTGGCCCAACTCGGCGCATACAATCGAGGATGATGCCTTTTTGGATCAGCAGCAGGTTGCTACGGCGTTCCATTGGCTCAACGATAATACTAATCGCGCCTTCCGGCCCGGTCACTTCAAATTGTATGATTCGCTCCCAAGACGGTTGGCTAACGTGTTCAATCAGTCCACCTTCTGCATAGCGACGAAACAACAAACCTAATTGTGTAGGCTTAACCAAACCACGCCGCAATTTTTCATCCAAGAGCAAAATGCGCGGCGTTTGCGTATCAGCACTGAGGTAGAGATAACGGCGCTTACGGTTGCCATACACTTCAAAACCGATGCCCGTATCATCGACATCAAGCACATCCTGAATACGTGAGCCGACCAGCTCATCCATGAACTCATCGACCAGCGCGGAAAGTGTAAAAACATCCAGATACATAGCTGTTCATCCAGAAAATAAGTTGGAAATCTATTGTAGCGGAGAACGTGGTTAATGAGCAGTTGAGGTCAGCAGATAGGCAATAATATCGCCTAAATCGCGATCCGATAATTTCTGAGAGAAATTTTGCGGCATCGAGGGGTTATAGCCCTCAACAATGTAAGCGAGTGGTTTGGTGATCGACTCATAGATATAAGCCGCAGCAGTCATCGGTGGGCGGCGATTGGCAGCACGAGCCGCGATCCCTTCATAGGATGGAGCAATGTTGTTCACTGCGCCTTCACGGTGACAGGCTGTGCAACCAACTTGCTCGACCAGAACTGCCCCGCGTGATGCGTCAGCATTTTGAAGCAAGGGTGTCACCTTGTCCATGTAGGTATCAGAAGTCAATTGGGCAACAGTCGTTGGTTCAACCACCAATTCATTCTCAGTCGTAAGCGCCAATGCACCTATGAAAATGATGGTCACAAGAATGAACAACCCGATGACCAGATAAACAGGCCATCGGGCGCTTTTAGCAGACGATGAAGAAGTCACAACCAATATGCCTAGTGGATCAAACGATCAACGATCATCACCAAGAACAAAAACGCCAGATAGGAAGTCGTGTATTTATACATGGTACGCGCGGCTGCACCATCGGCCTTTTGAATCAGCCTTATGGCGTTGTAAATCATACCTGCACCCAATATTACGGCGGTTACGATGTAAATCGTACCGAGGAATTTGAAGGGCAGCGGCAAAAGTGTAATCAGTACCAACTGCACCGAGTACAGCAAAATCTGCCGACGGGTCGCTTCCTCACCGTGAGCGACAGGCATCATCGGCACATTCGCCAATGTGTAATCCTTGTTGACCAGCAAGGCCAGCGCCCAACTGTGCGGTGGTGTCCAATAGAAAATGATGGCGAACAGGATGAAAGCCTGAAAGGAGAGCGTACCCGTCACGGCAGCCCAACCGACCAATACGGGTACTGCGCCTGCCCCGCCACCGATTAGAATATTGACTACGGTATTACGCTTAAGGATGAGGGTGTACAAAATTACATAGTATAGACCACCGAACAAAGCCAACACCGCTGCCAACCAGTTCACCCACATGGCAAGTACGAGTACGGACCATGCTAGCAATCCCATTCCAAAAAGCAGCGCATTCGTGGGCGCAACACGTCCTGAAGGGATCGGACGGCGGGCAGTACGCGCCATCATTGCATCCATATCACGGTCTATATATTGATTAATGGCACTTGCACCCGCAGCGGCAAATGCACCGCCAATCAACGTCGGGATAAGTACCTCAATCTTGGGAATACCATTTGCAGCAATGACCATGGCAGTCACTGTTGTGAACAGCAGCAGCAAGACAATCGGCAGCTTCGTCAGATCTAGATAATTCTTAACAAGCGTGCGAAGGTTAAGCTTGCCTACTTCGACGCTTTGGATTGAAGTTCCCATGTTTGGTCAGTTATCCCATTAGAAATAGTGTGATTATTCAACCATTCGATTGCCGAAAGAGCAACCAAGACTGCCCATGTGCTGGCAGCCAAACCGACATGCGCCGCACCCCAAAAGGCTTGTGCGCGGCTCATCACGAACATCGCGCCGACCCCGGCCTGAGCGAAATATGCAATCAAAACGACCACTGCTAACGTCCGCAGACGTTGATCTTGCCGATCACGAAAAACGAAGGTTGCCAAAACCACCACGCTGATGCCGAGCGCGGCCACAGCAAAGCGGTGAAACATATGAATGACCGCTAAAGATCCCTGCTCGACAGGTAAAATCTGACCACTACACAACGGCCAATCGGTACATGCCAGCGTCGCCCCACTGCCACGAACCAGCGCACCCGTGAGTATGATGACTAACGACAGGGCAGTCGTCGTATAAGCCAGCGTCGTGACTCGATTGGATGTCGAGCGCAAACCGGGGCGGTACGAAGCGACAAGTGCCGCCAAAAGTAGAAAGGCTAACAACAGCATAGCGGTCGCTAGATGTAAAGTAACACCAAGTACAGGCAAGCTGTTCAGTACCACAATTGCACCGAGCGAACTTTGAACCGCGAAGAGTACAGCCGCTACGATGGTAATGTTGAGTACACGGCGATTTTGCTGACGATAGGCACGAATAGCAACAATCAACATCAAAATACCGAATACACCAATTAAAGCCGCAAACAGACGATGCAGCCATTCGATCCACGCAGTGATGTTATCAAGTGGCGGGAAAATCGTGCCATTGCACAGCGGCCAGTGTTCACCACAACCGAGGCCAGAGTCCGTCACACGGACGACCGCGCCCAATACAATTAAACCCAGTGTCAACAAAGTCGTGGCGAGTGCCAACCGCGCAAAACCACGGGAGGGCTTGAACGATTGCTGCATAACATTAAACCTCAAACCAAATGGTGCATTACGAACTTCAAAAGTAAGCTACGTTGTTTCGGTTGTCGCAGGCGTTGTTTGAATAGCTGTCGGTGACTTCTGGGCCTTTACGGATTTAACTTGCCAATTAAGGAACCAGAAAAGCGCCATCAGTGTTACAGCGATACCCACAAGATTGAACAAAATGAAGCCCACGAACAAAAATAACTGCTCGGCCTTCCAAGGAGCCATATCCAATGCCGATGCATCAGGGTTATTCGTCTGGCGAATGACACCGGGAATAGCTAATTGGTTGCCATTAGAAGCAATTTGTGATGTTAAACCACCACCAATAATCAATATGACGATTATGACGACCACGATCAACAAGCGCTTCACAGCGAACCTCCTCGGAAACTGCTAAAGTAAGAAGATTGTACTATTTCTCACAACCGACTGCAAGACAGGCGATTGAACTATCATGACCAATTTCAAACTAACCTTACCTATTCAGCCTCAAACGCATCGCTGGCTGTAAAGGGTAACGTGAAATAAAAAGTGGAACCGACCTTGGGTTGGCTTTCAACCCATATGCGTCCGCCATGCCGCTGTATGATACCGCGCGTGATGGCGAGTCCTAACCCACTGCCTTCGATTTTGAGCCGCACTCCTTCAGGCGCACGAAAAAACCGATCAAAGACATGGGGCTGATCCTCTTCGGCAATCCCCATACCCGTATCCTGCACCATAACACGGATAGCGTCCTCTTCTTTTATTGCACCAACCACCACGCTGCCACCCTGATGGTTATATTTGATGGCATTGCTCAGCAGATTATCCATGACCTGTGCCATACGTGCTGCATCAACCCGAACCGTTTCAACCGCAGGCGAGACATTGACGCGAACTTTAACCTCTCGCTGCTCTGCCGATTCAAGGAGCAAATCAACCGCCCCTGCGATCAAATCGGACAAGTTAATTTCACTTAACTCAAGTGGAACACTTGAATCCACCCACGAAATGTCTTTGAGACGTGCGATCAAATGCTCCATACGCTTCAAGCCGGCAAACGCACGATCCAAATAGTGCAGTTGTTTTTCGTTGAGCGGCCCAAGATTCTGGATTACGTCCAAACATCCATACACCAGATTAATGGGTGTACGCAAATCGTGAGCAACCATATCAAGCCATTCGTTACTGGAGTCACTTTTCGTCATTTAAGGCTACACTTCTCCGGGCGGGTACAGTAAATCTGGCAACGCATTCAAAGCGTAAGCGATGCGGGTTCCATGCCAAGTCAGCAATGAACCATCCACTAACATAATACGCTTATTTCGTGCAGCAGGAATATCCAATTGCGTAAATAATTGAATATGTTCGGTCGTAAATTGAAATGGTTCGCTCGGTAGTAAAATAACGTCGGGCTGCGCCTCAACCACTTCGTCTAAAGTCACGCGCGGGTAGCGCACATCACGCCCAACAAGGCGCGAATCATCAGGTGCGAGTGGTTCAGCTTCTCCCAGATCAGCCTTTAAAGGGTACTGTCGTTCACGATTAGCGAAAACGTTCACCGCGCCACATATACGAAGCAAATCACTGGCGTAAGTGTCCCCATTAAAGGTCATCAGCGGGTCGAGCCAGATCGGGGCAAAAACACGGCATGATTCATCTTCAACTCGCTTTTCGCTGATACGCCATACCCAATCCATTGTCTGCTCGATTAAACGGATGCGCGGAACCATCACCGGTTCATCAAACACATCCATGATATTCCAGAGCAAATTAAAAACGTCTGCCACAGTACGCGGAAATGTTACCCAGACTGGAATATGAGCCGCTTGCAAAGCCTCAACATCTTCCTTGCGGTTTTCCTCTTGGTTAGCGATAACCAAATCCGGTCGCATCTCAATAATACGGGCAATGTCTGGATTTTTTGTACCGCCGATGCGCGGTAAGCCTGCAACACCATCCGCTGGATAAATACAATAATCCGTAATAGCAATGAGCCGATTACCCAGCGTGAGATCAAAAAGCGACTCGGTTACACTTGGCACAAGCGAAACGACTCGCTGTGGCGGTCGATCAACCGGTGCATCCATTTGAGAGCTGTAGGTATTCCCAGCCATAAATTCAAGACTCCGAACCTATAATCAACCTAAAAATAAATCAGTTGATCGCGTTCCGGCCCAACGCTTATCGTCGTAATCTGGGTACCACAGAGTTCTGATACCTTTTGGATATAAGCACAAGCCGCATCCGGCAAATTCTTCACATCATTTATCTTGCTTATATCTTCCTGCCAACCCGGTAAGGTCACGTATTCCACTTCTGCACGTTCAGTTTCCGCCAACGTTACGGGTGGATATTCATAGCGTGTACCATCAATATGATAAGCAACCGCGATTTTCAGTTCATCAAAACCACTGAGGACATCCAACTTCGTCAAGAAAAGTTCAGTGAAGCCATTGACGGCTGCCGCATAACGCAGCACCACCGCATCTAACCAGCCGCAGCGACGCGGGCGACCTGTGGTTGTGCCAAATTCATCCCAATGGTTCTCGCCTGTTCCGCGCAGTCGGTTGCCAAGTTCCCCTTGCAATTCGGTTGGCATCGGGCCACCACCCACGCGTGTGCTAAAACATTTGGCAACGCCCATTACACGGTCAATATGGCGCGGGCCAATGCCCAGTCCGGTGAGCGCTCCACCCGCCGTTGGTGATGAACTGGTCACAAAGGGATAATCACCGTGGTCAATATCCAATAATGTACCCTGAGCGCCCTCGCAAAGTACGCGCGCTCCATCATTCAAACGGGTGTTCAAATAAACCGTTGTGTCTTTAATATAGGGACGCAGCCGTTCTGCCGCCTCGATATAATCGGTTGTGACCTTCTTCGGATCGACCGTTACGCCGCCTTGTCGTGCCAAAGTCACATTGGCTTCTTCAATCATGGCGTATAACGCATCTGCAAATTCTTCAACATTCAGCATCTGACCCGCACGAATGCCTTTACGACCTGTTTTGTCCATATAAGCGGGGCCAATACCGCGCAAGGTTGTGCCAATCGCCTGATTACCCAAGGCTTTTTCAGAAGCACTATCAAGCGCCATATGCGCGGGTGTTATTAAGTGAGCGCGGCTGCTGAGTATGAATCGCTCAGGCGAAACATCGACACCCATTGCCGCGATCTGATCCATCTCACGGAGTAAATTAACGGGATTAACAACCATTCCGTTGCCTAATACACAAATTACATGGTCGTGTAATATCCCGGAAGGTACAAGATGCAGTTTAAAAATCTTTTCACCGACTACAACAGTGTGTCCAGCATTATCCCCACCAGCATAGCGGGCAACCACATCGGCTTCTGCTGCCAACCAGTCCGCTACACGGCCTTTACCTTCATCACCCCACTGTGCACCAATCACAATTGTCGCAGGCACGTCATCGTCCTCTCAAAAAATTAACTGACAGTTTATTATAACCAATAAGTGTAGACTTATGTCCCAGCAACATAGGATCGTCCTAAAGCGATGGTTACTTGCCCTTCACCCCACGGTTCAACTTCTCCATCGGGTCCTAGAGCCAGCGCAGACCCTTCGCCAATTCCGAGCGCAAGTGCCGAAGACTCCTCTTCTAAAGCAGCCTTACCCGCCGCGGATTGGGCGACGGCTGTGATACCCGGCAGTACAAACATTTGTAACAACCAACCGATGCCCTGCCGGATTTCACCAGTCTCCAAGAGAAGCCACGCGCCGAATACTGCTGCGCTATTACCTTCCAGCAAAATGGTCGCCCCATTTTCAAAAGCGGTCTGCATTCCTTCAACCGCAGCACCCATAAGCGCCGAACGTATATCAGCGCTGTTCGTGCCGGACTCCACGACAATCAGGCTGGCCTCACCCAATTTCGACCGGATCGTATCATCATCCTCTGCAAGCACATCAACGAAGTATCCGGATGGTGCGCCCAAATCTTGCATATCATTCATCAGCGCTTCAGTCGCTTCGAGGTTATTGCCAAAACTGATATAAGCGACACCCCCATCGGCATCAATATGACCAATGGTTTGTGCGCGAACATCACTTTCGGGTATATGTCCTCCAGAAAGGATCAACCACCCGCGTCCGTCACGCCACTGCAATACATTATTTCGTGCCATTGTCTTTATTTAACCTGAGTTATCAATTCAGCCGCACTCAACTCTTTGACGATGGAATAACATAGTCGGCTACTGCTGAGGCCATCATAGCTACGCTAAGGGGCAATGCATTTTCGTCAAAGTCAAAACGTGGATGATGATGTCCATAGTATTGACCGTCGGGACTCGCCACGGATGCGCCGACAAAAAAGTACATGCCCGGTATGTCATCCATGAAAAACCCAACATCCTCTGCGCCCATTGTCCGTTCGTCTTTCACCAGACCCTCTTCACCGACATATTCACGCAAAACCTCGCGTGTTCGTTCGGTAATCTTCGGATCATTATGCACAGGCAGCGTTCCATCTTCGATGACTAAGGTTGCGGTGCAGCCCATTGCCTGCGCGATGCCACTCGTAATCTCATGCATACGACGTTCAACCAGATCGCGCACTTCAACCTTAAAAGTGCGGATAGTTCCCCACAACTCTGCATCTTGAGGAATGATATTGTAGGCCGTACCTGCCTGTACCCGTGTCACCGAAATAACGGCACTCTCCATCGGGTCAACATTGCGGCTGACAACTGTTTGTAACGCACTAATTATCTGTGCCGCACAAACCACCGGATCAATACCTGCGTTCGGCAGCGCTGCATGACCGCCCTTGCCTGTAATCTTAATGGTGAAGGTCGAAGCGCCCGCCATCACAGGTCCTTCGCCCACGCCTAACTTACCCAAAGGCATCGAATTCCACAGATGCAAACCCAAGGTCAAATCGGGATGCGGATTTTCGAGTACACCCTCAGCAACCATCGCTTTAGCACCGCCAATAGTTTCTTCGGCAGGCTGGAAAACAAATTTCACGCGACCAACGATTTCATCACGGTGCTTGGAGAGCAGCTTAGCGACACCCAAGCCAATCGTGGTATGCCCATCATGCCCGCAAGCGTGCATCTTACCGGGGACAGTGGATTTATAGGCAAATGTGTTTTCTTCGAGGATTGGCAGCGCATCCATATCGGCGCGAACCAATACAGTCGGGCCATCTTGAGCGCCTTCCAAAATGGCGACCACACCTGTTTTCGCAATGCCAGTTGTGACTTCGAGTCCGAGTTTGCGTAGTTCGTCGGCGACAATACCCGCAGTCCGAAACTCCTCAAAAGCTAACTCAGGGTGCATATGCAAATCACGACGGCGGGCAATCAGTTCATCACGCAGTTCTTCGGCTTGAGCTTTGAAATCAATCATGTTTGTTTCACCGGCTAAATGTAATGACACGAAAGGAATCAGCATATCGCGGAGCATCAATCGGAGACTCAGGATCAATGTTCGAGCGTAAACGTTGAGCCATCGCTTCCATATCCGCGATTTGGCTCTTATGTTCATGCAAAGATTTAATCTTGGTTTCAACATAAGCAGTCACATCAACTCTCGTTGTTGGAGAAGCTGTGCCGCAAATATACAGTTGATGGGTTTTATGTGGCGTAAGTCCCTCATCGCGTTCGAGTTCAGGGAAGTTGAGACGATCACGGGCCGTTGGGTAAACCGAGTCTAAAGTCGCTTCACCAATTGCGCGATGGTCAGGGTGATTGATGCCGGTTGTACCGAACCAGAAAACGGTTGGATCACAAGTCACGACAATATCTGGCTGTTTGAGACGAATCAGGCGAGTAATATCACGCCGCAATTCTAATGTGGGCATCAACTCCCCATCGGGATAACGCAAGAAAACGACATCTTTTACGCCGAGCGCGGTTGCGGCATTCCGTTCTTCAACCTCACGGATTTCAATCAAACGCGGTGAGGTCATTTCAGGGTCGCTGCTGCCTTTATCGCCGCTGGTCGCGAGGACAAATGTGATTTCTGCGCCTTCTGCTGCCCAACGGGCAAAGGTTCCCCCGCAGAAAAATTCAGGATCATCAGGATGAGCAAATACACCTAAAACACGTTTTGGAGTTTGTTGTGGGTTATCGTCTGCCATGTTCTACCTGTCTACGAAAAGCGAATCAAGGACGCGCTTAAACTGCCACGCGTCCATAACAAATGAGTTTCAATTTATTGCTGTGTTATTCTTCTGGAGGCGACTGTTTCTTACCGGGTTTCGCTCCACATTCGCACGGCCCATCACCATGTTTGGTACATGGTTCGCTGGATTTCTTTTGTAAGGCTTCCCATTCATCCAACGGGATTACTTCCTCACGTTTTAGAAAGTAGCGTGTGTCCTCAACCAGCACCGTTACGGCATCTTGTAACGGATGCACATCCAAGACTTTCCCTTCACCGTGCGGTGTTCCAATCCGTTTATTGCGTTTCGGCAGGAGTTTCCGTGCCTCAACATATTGTTCATATTCGTAAACCAAACAGCAGCGCAGCCGTCCGCACATGCCTGTGATTTCAGACGGATTGAGCGAAATGCCCTGCATCTTCGCCATCTTGATCGAAATCGGACTGAAGTCGGTTAGGAAAGTGCTGCAACAACGACTTTCACCGCACGCCCCAAATCCACCTAAGAGTTTGGCGACATCACGAGGGCCAATCTGCCGGAGTTCGACCTGCATCGGAAAGCCCTTACTGAGTTCGGTAACTAAGCGACCCGTATTCAGTTTATCTTCAGCCGTAAACAGGAAGGTAATCATACTGCCATCATAATTGTAATGCGCCGCGATAAACTTGGCTTCATGAAACCCGCCAATCTGTTTCGCTTTGAGGATACATTGGTCAAGCGCTTCATCCTGTTGCATTTCCCAATGCTGTTTCAGCGTCAAGTCACGGGGAGTCGCGGGACGCATGATGGATTTATAATCACGTCCATCCGCATCAGCCGCCGTAAAGCTCACAATCTGCCCCATTTGGCGGCCTCGTGCTGTTTCGACGATTACATAATCGTTCAAGTTCAATTCTGGAAATGCACTGTAATCGAAATGATACAATTTCCCAACCCGGTGAAAACGCACGCCAGCGACAGTGCGCTGCTGCGTCAGTGTAGTTTCAGTCATTATTTTGCAATCCTACTTAATACGAAAGTTTTAAGCTTCAGCTTAATGATAAGTCATAGACTACCATTATGGCAAAGAATTTGACAGATTCCACTCAAAATGCTAGTCTCAACACACCGTAATACCTTTAAACATAATCATGAAATTTACCTCGGTATGTAGACAAAATCGTTTACATCAGGGGATATTCTTTTTTAGGAATCCTGTATGAACACCCTCGTCATGAAATTCGGTGGTTCATCTATCGGCACAACCGACGCGCTCACGCAAGTATTGAGTATCGTTCTGCACGAGCGTGAGCAGTGGGATCGTCTCGTCTTGGTAGCCTCAGCACTCGAAGGCGTTACGGACGGCTTGATCGAGGCTGCTCATCTCGCCCAAATGGGGCAGCAGCGCGGATACCGCCGGATTGTCGCTAATTTACGCACCCGTCATCTCGCGCTCATTGACGAACTGCCACTGGGAACAACCGAACGAGCAGCCTTACATGCCGATATTGACCGCTTGCTGTTCGACATGCTTGATCTGTATCAAAGTATGGCTCAAATTGCCAGCAAAGTTACGCCCGAAGCGGTTGATGCGACGATTGGTGTCGGGGAAAAACTAGCGGCGAGGATTATTGCGGCACTGCTCCGCCAGAATAATCTACGAAGCGTCGCTCTTGATACCACATCACTCATCGTAACTGATGATGTACCGGGCAACGCGACCCCCAACATTGCGCTAACCCGTACTCAAATCGCTCAAAATCTCCTACCTCTTTTGGAGCGCAATATTGTTCCCGTAGTAACCGGATTCATTGGTGCGACCCCCAATGGTAAGCCTACCACTCTGGGACGCGGCGGTAGTGATTACACGGCCTCGGTGCTAGGGGTTTGTATCAACGCGACTGAAATATGGATTTGGACGGATGTTGAGGGCATGATGACGGCTGATCCTCGCGATATAGCCGATGCCCGCGTTATCCCATCACTTTCATACGAAGAAGCTGCTGAGATGGCTTATTTCGGGGCGCGTGTCTTGCATACCCGAATGATCGGCCCGCTGCGTGACGATAAAATCCCACTGCGAATTAAGAATGTCTATAAGCCCCAGCAAATTGGAACACTGATTAGTGAATCAGGCTCGGTTCGCTCTCATGCTCTTAAAGCCATTACCTATATATCGGGTTTGGCAGTAGAAGCCAAGCGTACCAGCGAATACTCCCCTATTCCAGTGGTATATAATGAAGCCGCGATGGCGGTACCGAACAGCCAACTCGACATCATCATGTCAGCCCAATCCGCTACCCATAGTCTCGCCTGTTTTCTTATTCCAACAACCGCCGGATCAGATGCCATTCATACTATTCGACTGGCAATGGAAGAAAACTTGCAAGCAAATCCCCTGACAAAAGCTTGGACTGTAAAAAACATTACCTTTGTCACAGTCATTAATGCAAACTTGGACAATTGGGCAACCGTTACCGCCACTATCTTACAAACGCTAAAACATCTTCGTATTCTAGCGCTTTCTCATGGGCCATCAAACTCCAGCGTGACGATAGTCATTGAAAACAAAGATGCCGAGGAAGCGCTGAGCTTAATCCATCAGATGGTCATCAATAACGGTTAAGGTAGCGATCTAGCTCCCATGCGCTGACCTGCCGGCTGTACTCATCAAATTCCTGCCGTTTAGCCGCCAAGTAACGATCACTAATAAACGGTCCTAATGCCGAAAGCACCACATCGTTCTGCCCTAACACATCAAGCGCCTCCCCCAATGACGAAGGAAGAATTTCAAGCTGGCGCACACGGCTGCGATCTTGCCGCACAAGTGTTTCTTCAAGTGGTTCCGGCAGCGGTAGTTGTTGGCGTATTCCATCCAAGCCAGCCATCAGCATGACCGCGCTTGCTAAGTAGGGATTGATACTTGGATCAGGGCATCTCAATTCAAGACGCGTATGGGCTTCTTTACCACTGGTGACATGCGGCACACGAATCAACGCACCCCGGTTAATATGCGCCCACGTGACGTAAACAGGCGCTTCAAAACTGGTTCCCAAGCGCTTATAGGAATTCACCAGTGGTGCGAGAATAGCACACATGGCACGCGCATGAGCCAACTGTCCCGCTAAGAAATATTTAGCTGTTTGAGATAAACCATATTCGTTGTTGGTATCCACAAACACATTGATACCACTTTGTTTATCGTGCAAGCTTTGATGGGTATGCATCCCTGAACCGGGTAAGTTGGAGTCAGGGCGCGGCATAAATGTGCATAACAAGTTGCTGCGATTGGCAACAGCCTTAAGTGCGACGCGCGCGGTTAGAACCTTATCGGCAGTTGATAAAGCATCGTCATATTGAAAGTCGATTTCATGTTGACCCGACCCGATTTCATGATGCGTCGAATCAACTTGGATATTCATCTCAGCTAATGAAGACACCATCTCGCGCACAACAGACTTACCCGGATGCATCGACATATCAAAGTAGCTGCTGTTGTCAAAAGGGACTAAGGGCTGAATCGGACGTTCATCCAGCGTCCTAAATAGAAAAAATTCCAGTTCCATCCCCGTTTTATAGGTGAAACCCATTTCCTCGGCTTGCCGGAGTGCTTTGATGAGCGCGTTACGTGGGTCACCAATAAACGGTTCGCCAT
Source organism: Aggregatilineales bacterium (assembly GCA_038328375.1). GTDB lineage: Bacteria > Chloroflexota > Anaerolineae > Aggregatilineales > Phototrophicaceae > CFX2. The sequence goes on from JBBQLX010000066.1 coordinate 26,389, forward strand.
GCAACGTGTGAACATTACAAATAACTCTTGCTGTGCGATGCAATTCATCCCAAGGGAGCAAAGTGAAAGTATTCAAGTCCGGCACAAGTATCATGTCACTCTCAGCAACCCGCGCAAAACCCTCAATAGACGAGCCATCAAAGTGCAATCCCGATTCAACGACGTTGAGCAGCTCATTGCTCGGCACGGTGACACTTTTCACCATCCCCGTAATATCGGTGAACCACAAATCAATAAATTGCACGTTGTGTTCTGTAATCGCAGCAAAAACTGCATCTTTCGTCGGCATGTAGACCAGCCTTTTCAGCATAAACACGAACATGTTCATACATGCTCGTATCGAAATCAAACACTTTTGCAGTCCAGTATAACGGAGATTATGAAAGTTAACCTACAGAGGAGTTTACCAAATCGAGCTACTAAGGTTTGGTCATGACCACTAATGATTAAGGCTTATCCAACACGCCTAGGTGTCCTAACAAGGCATCAATACCCAATAAATAACTGCGCCAACCAAAGCCGCAAATTTGCCCAACACAAACAGGAGCGAGTAACGATTTATGGCGAAATTCCTCACGCGCATGAATATTGGAAAGATGAACCTCCACCACAGGCAGCGCTACAGAACTGATCGCATCCCGCAGCGCAATTGAAGTATGAGTGTAAGCACCCGCATTAAAAACCACGCCATCCGCCCAATTGCGAGCAATATGCAGCACATCAATCAATGCGCCTTCGTGATTAGATTGTTCGGAACGAAGCTCAGCCTTATGCGATTGAGCGCGTGCAGTCGCCCATTCATTGATCTGGTCAAGCGTCACATTCCCGTAAACCGTTGGCTCTCTTGTACCCAATAAGTTCAAATTGGGTCCGTGCAGCAACAAGATTTTTTTAGTCATCAAGCGCTCTCCGGCAGTGGCTGCTTACATTCCTGACACACCGTCACATCAGATGCATAAGACAGGTTACAATTTTTGCAAATCTTACGTGCTGTTCCGATGGATGAGGTGACCAGACTGGTGGCAACATCCCGTTCAATACCCGCCGCCGTTAAATCGCGCACCACATATTCCACCGGATCACCATTTATTAAACGTGTTTTGACCGAGTTCAACAACTCGACAGCACTCACAGGTTTTGGCGCGGGTTTCATCGTTAGCACATCAGCCTTAAACGTCCTGTGGCAGGTTTGGCACTCAACAAATTCACCCAAATCGCCCATTGGGATCAAGGGAACAAAGTACAGCGTGAAATAACGTTTTGCTTGTTTATGCTCATAGGTACGTTGTGCTTGGCAGTGCGGACAATAAAACTGCCCCGTTCCGAGTGTCTTAAAACGATTCTTTGTACCAAAAATAATCATGGATTAACCCACCATTTCCTTTAACACTTGAATAACTGTCGCTTTGGGTACATCCTCCACAATTAAAGGTTGGCACATGCCGCGCAGCAGGACAAAGCGTGAATGTCCAGCTTGCCATTTCTTATCCGTTCCCATTGCCGCGAATAAGGCTTCTGCATCCAGTTCACCTAATCGGGTTGGCAAACCCACTTTGTCAACAATATCTTCAACTTCTTCAGCAAACCCAGAGTCACACAAACCAAGCGCATAGGACAGCCGAGCCGCCGCCACTAGCCCTACCCCAACCGCCTCACCATGCAGCCAACTATAATGGGATACCCGTTCAATGGCATGAGCAAAAGTATGCCCCAAATTGAGATGTGCGCGCACACCCTTTTCATAAGGGTCTTGCTGCACAACATCCACTTTGACCTGCACCGCCCGCCGCACCAACTCCGCCGCCCGATCTTTTGCCCACAGTTCAGGTGCAAGTAGTCCTTCGTCAGCCAGCAATCCGTGCTTGATAATCTCGCCCATACCACAGCGCCACTCGCGTTCCGGTAAGGTCGCCAGTACATCAGGATCTATCAGCACACAATCGGGCTGCTTGAATGCGCCAATCAAATTTTTACCCTGCGGTAAATCCACACCGACTTTACCGCCAACACTCGAATCAACCATCGAGAGTAAGCTGGTGGGAATTTGGACGAGCCGAACACCGCGCATATAACTCGCTGCGGCAAATCCAGCAGTATCACCCACCACACCACCGCCCAACGCGATGACCGTTCCGCTGCGATCTAACCCCGCCTCAACTAAAATAATATAAAGTTTGGCAACTGTATCCAACGTTTTGTATTGTTCGCCATCTGTCATCTCTGCCAAAGCAGCATCCGGCAAACTCTGAACCAGTTCTTCGCCGTACAGTGGCGCTAAAGTGGTATTCGTAATGACAACAGTTTTACAAGCAGGCAGATATTGGCTCACATTGCCCAATAACCCACTCGATATATGAATGTCGTAGTCACCGCCGGGAGCAGTTACACGGATACGGTCTGCCATAAATGAATGATCTCATCTGCTATAATTTCAGGCGTTTTGCCTGTTGTATCAATTTGAGTAGGAATTTCAGCGTAAGCTGGCTGTCGTTTTGCTAGTAAAGCCCGCCAGTCGCCTTTGAGTAATGGACGTTCAGTTTTATCGGTTTTTAGACGTGTGGCGATTGCTTCAGGCGTAGCATTCAGACAAACGACAAAACCGGATGCCAGCATGACATCGCGGTTGCTCTCGTCTACCAACATTCCACCGCCCGTCGAAATCACATAACCGCCTTGGGCTGCCAGAAATCGACACATGCGGCGCTCGATATGTCGGAAGCGGTCTTCGCCATCCCGTTGGAACATTTCAGGGATCGACATACCAATGCGCCGTACAATTTCCTCGTCGGTATCCAGATAGGGACGGCCCAGTTTTTCGGCAACCAATCTGCCGACCGTCGATTTACCAGTGCCCATGAATCCGGTGATGACAATATTGCGGTCGTTATTCATATCCAAATCGCCACTCCTCATTATCCATCGGCAAATCACTCAGCCGCGCTTGGCGCAAACTGGCAAAACGGGGCTTCATCTCGCCAATACTATCGCCGCCTAGCTTTTCTAACAAGACATCCGCGATCACAATCGCCATCATCGCCTCGCCAATCGGAACTGCACGGGGCAGCGCACAAAAATCGCTGCGTTCGAATTTGGTGTCTTCACGTGCGCCTGTTGCGAGGTTGACTGACTCCATCGACTTCAAAATCGTTGCAATCGGCTTCATCGCAACCCGCGCAACAATCGGTTCGCCAGTGGAAATCCCACCTTCTGTGCCGCCTGAGCGGTTCGTCGTGCGAATCAACGTTTCCTCATCACGACTCAGGCTAATCGCATCATGCACCTGTGATCCCGGCTTACCTGCGTTATCAAACGCCTCGCCGATTTCAGCACCTTTCATGGCATGAATACTGACCATCGCCGCCACAATCTTGGCATCCAAACGCCGATCCCAATGGACATGTGACCCTAAACCGGGCGGAACATTCAGCGCGATCACCTCGAAGATACCACCGAGTGTATCCTTATCAATCTTGATCTGACGAATCGCTTCGTGCATCGCTTCAACACTTTCAACTGCTGGGCAGCGCACATCATTTTCTTCAGCAACACGAAAGCGCTCCTCATAACCCATTTCAGGGTCAATCGTCGCCTTCACATCACCCACTTGAGTGATATAACCACCAATGACGATACCAAACTCCGCCAGTATCTTTTTGCAAATTGCGCCGACTGCCACCCGCATCGTTGTCTCGCGAGCGCTGGCACGTTCCAAGGCGATTCGCATATCACGGTAGCCGTATTTGATCGCACCTGTCAAATCTGCATGTCCGGGACGCGGGATCGTCATCGCCTCGACATCTTTTTCTTTCCAGTTTTTGAAGTCGCGGTTTTCAACCAGCAGCGCAATCGGCGCACCAGTCGTCACACCGTTCATCACACCGGATGTGATTCGCACTTCATCGCGCTCGATGCTCATGCGTCCACCGGAACCATAGCCTTGTTGGCGACGTGCCAACTCGCCATTGATGTCTTCTGGTGTCAGAGGCAACCCAGCCGGAAGCCCTTCAATAATTGCCGTCAACATCGGCCCATGTGATTCACCAGCAGTCAGAAAACGTATCATAATCGGTTATTAACCTTTGCGAATTTCAAGCGATGAAAAATCAATAATTGCGTTTGTAGCGACTAAGAAATCAAGTCCTAGCACGCCGTCTAATGGAAAGCCATAATCAACTGCGCCCATTTGAATTCGCATTGGAGATACAACCAAATCCCCTACGCGAACTTCATCCACATTCTTTTGAATTACGGATTCTCTTCCTCCAATACCACGAAGGAAAACAATCCGGTCAGAAAGTTCTTGAGAAATCCCTAAAGATTCCATTTGATCAGTGCTAAAAAATGTTCCACCAGAACCAGTATCAACCATCACATTCTTCAAGACAACTGATAGACCATTCGCGCTGACAGTCGCTTCCACAAACACTAATTTACGGGCAAGTCTAATAGGTGTCATAAGTCTTCAACGATACGTCCGAAGGCATCCATTACACCAATTTCAAGTTCAGTCCGATCAGTATGGACAACATAATATTCGCGTTCTTTATCCATATGGTGCAACTGTTTATAATGCTCCCAAGCAGGCTTCCATTCGCTGCTGAACATACCCACCACCTCTAACTGATCGACGATACGTTCGCTTCCTTGGGTATGTGCATCATAAGCCTCAACTACTACCCAACGATGGGGATACTTTTCGCGCACTGTTTGCCAGTCCATAACTACCTCCAAACTCACTTGAGGTCTTGATTGTTACCATCCACATTCAACGAAATCGCTAGCCAGCCGCCTTCAAGGAAAAAACGTCCGACACGAGTAGGATAACCGTATTCAGGATCATATTCCGTTACACAAAACAGATAACATTTCCATGCTTCTTGAAACAACTCCTCAACCTGAATATCAGCACGCATTTCAGACGGAAATGAGTTCGTAGGATGACGGCTCTCAAACTCTGACCAACGAATCAATCCTACCTCACCAACAGACAAGGTATAATTTTTGACCCCACTAGATTGCCACTTAATCTGATTGCCAATCAAAATGATCTTCGGTCCCCAGATTGGTAAAGTGCATATAGCAATCGCCAAAAACAATACCACTAAACATGAACGGTAGTGTTCAGGCCCGATATTGGGGGTCTCAATAATCTTATCCGTGTTCAACGATGTTGCAAAACCTCTTTTGCCGCCTCGAACATCACCTCAAACGGCGGGTCTTGGTGTGTCCAAATCTTGAATGCTGCCGCGCCTTGCCGAACAAGCATACCCAATCCACCAATCGCCTGTCCACCATTCGCCTCGACCTGCTCCATCAACAGCGTGCGTTCAGGTCGATACACCATGTCATAAACCGTCACACCTTTAGGGAATGGCACACCTTCAATCCAC
>JBBQLX010000067.1:0-31509 GCA_038328375.1 Aggregatilineales bacterium
TTGCCGCAGCAAATCCTTGAGCGCATCCATATTGCCCATCAACGATTTGAGCGCGTCTTGCAACTTCTGTTGGTCTTCAGGCGATAAATTATCGGGGATATTGTTCAACGGCGGTTGATTGTTGCCGAAGAACAGCGGGAAGAAATATTCAAATGTGCCTTGATCGCGGGCTTCTTTGACCAGTGTTGCCCGCAGCGTCGAACGGAATGCGTCACGGTTGCCCGCACCAACGGCTTGCACACCGAACATCGCGTCCTGACTTTCCGCCAGCGAAATACGCACACCCGCCGCGCGCATCGCCCGGATAAATTGCACCATTCGATTGTCCATATTGGGGATACCTCATCAAACCAAATCGGACGAAGGTTTCTGATGACTGTTTATACGATATTAACTCACAAGGGGTCAAAGCGAAAACTGGCTATAGGGGTAGTCTTTAGGGGTGGCAACGTCACCACCCCTTACTCAATAGCATATTGAATTAGCTTGGTCGGCTGTCTGTCACAGCAACAGGAATTTCACCAATTTCCGGCGGTAGCGCAACAAGACCTGCGCCGTCATTCAACAGCGTCGGATCGGGTGTATGCAGTCCGTACTGGTCGAAAAAAGCCCGAATCTCATTAGCCAGTATTTCATTTTTCTCCAACAGCAAATTCACGAGCGCGTCCATGATGTTTTTGTGTTCTCGTAGTACCGTGCGACATTCCGTCAAAATCTTCTGGAACTCTTCCTCCATCGCCTTCGCCATCTCTGGTGAGGGAGCCGATGTACCCTCTGAACCCGTATGCATCACATCTTGAGGACGACCGAGCGCACCACCTAGCGGCCCTAACATACCGGCCATTGCCATCTGCCACAAAAGGGAACGTATCGTAGAGAAGTCACCGCCGACACCGACTGTCTGTTCATTCAATCCACAGAATTCGATTTCGCCGGCCTTACCTGCTACTGACACTTTCATCCGGTTTTCAATTTTAGTGATCGTTTGCATCCCTTGATACACATCCTGAGCCGGATAATGTGACACATGCCCGAAAGCCTCGCCCTGCCGGATAATCGTAATCCGCGCAATGCGGTGATGCGGCATAAACAAGCGCACTGCCAGCGCATGTCCCGCTTCATGATACGCCAAGCGACGTTTAGCCTCTGGCGACATGTTCTTGATAGGCGCACGTATACCCATCTCGTGTTCTGGTTGTGCCATGCGGAAATCTTCGTAGGTTATGTATGCACGTCCGGCGAACAATGCGTAACGCAGTGATTCGTTCAACAAATACTTGATGTCGGCTGGTGTATAACCCGGAGTTTCGGTTGCCAATATTGCCGGAACCAAGCTCTCGTCGTGTGCCATCTTGAGCAGGTAATAGGCGAAAATATCGACGCGCCCCTGCATATCCGGTGGGTCAACGCGCAGTTTCTTATCGAAGCGTCCCGGACGCAGCAGTGCCGGATCAAGCGACGCGACACGGTTAGTTGCACCAATAACTAAGACACGGCGTTCGGGCTTCGGCACTTTTCGGCGCAAGACCAGCTTGTAAAAGCGTGCCTTTAGCGAAGCGCGCCAGCCATGTTCCGAGCTAAAGCCATCCATCTGAACCAGCAACGTACTGAGCAAGCCCATTTCGCCGCCCATACCCCCCATCGGATTACCACCGCCGGGGCCTTGCCCACCTGTGCTGCTCACACCACCTCGCGAACCCACCGTATCAATTTCGTCTAGAAAAATAACCGCTGCACCATACATCTTGGCAGCTTTCCGCGCCTTGCCAAACATATTGATGACCTTCAGCGAACTTGTTCCCATGAACATGCCCTGAAGCGAAGAGGTATCAACATAATAAAACGGCACACCTGCTTCGGTACTGATGGCTTTCGCCAGCCACGTTTTGCCTGTACCGGGTGGCCCTTCCAGCAGAACGCCCGTCAACGGTTCACCACCAGCCTTCTCAAAAGTACTCACACCGCGCAGCAGTGTCACCACCTGCCGCGCCTGCTCTAAGAGTTCAGGCTGTCCCTTGTAGTCCGCAAAGCTCACACCCTCTGTACCCGGCATAATCTCGTAAGTGCGCGATTTGCTCAGGAACCAGAAAATGGCGACGAACTGCAAAACAATGGTCATCATGAAGATGCCAACCGAGATGGTCACACCTAACACAGTCAAAAGCAGCCGCATGACACTCGGAACAACCAGACCGATAATGAAGATGCCTAATACCGTTTTCCATATCCATCCACTGCGTAGAAAACGACCAATCCGGTTAGAAAGACTATTATGACGATCAACCAGCGTATCTTCGTCTTCCCAGTTCCATTGTCCCTTTGTGTTCAGGAAGGGTTGGTTGGGCGCATTTTTAACGTTCGTCATTTGTCTTGCCCCCGGTAATGGTTTCAATTTTCTTGTAGGGATCTAAATTGACTTTAGGTGTGTAGAAGCCATACTTATCGAAGAAAGCCTCAACTTCATCCGTGAACATTTCTTTCTTTTCGAGGATGAGGTTAATCAGTTCTTCGCCCATCTCTTTGTGGAGGCGGAAAGAGAGGCGAACTTCTTCCAATACCGAACGGAAGGCATTTTCCATTTCTTCCGTCATTTCCGGTGTGTAATTGGTTCCCCTTAAATTCGCTCCCAACGGCCCGAACATACCGGCATTTGCCATTCGCCAAAGGGCAGCGCGAATCTGTCCAAAGTCGCTGCTGTCACCCCAACCTGTACCAACACCCAAACTTTGGGCATGGTCACCCACAAATTCTAATTCGCCTGCACGTCCCCCAACCGAAACCCGCAACTGGTTCATCAAATCATCGTAGGTGCTAACGGTGACAAATTCTTCATTTGCGGGATAGGCTAACACATAACCATGTGCGCCACCCTGAGCAATAATGGTGATCCGTGCGATTCGATAATTGGGTCTGAAAATCCGAAAGGCCAAGGCGTGTCCAACTTCATGGGCTGCCAAGCGGTATTCATCTTCTTTCGCCAAATTCTTAATGGGCTGACGCAAGCCAAACTCATGTTCCGGTTGTGCCTGCCGGATGTCATTCATGGTGACGGTGTCGCGCTCGTCAAACATGGCATAACGCAGTGCCTCGTTAATCAGATGTTTGATGTCGGCGGGTGTGTAGTAAGGTGTTTCGGAAGCCAAAATGAGCGAGTCGATGGTCTCATCATGCTTGAAACGGGTCAGATAGTAATCAAAAATGTCACGGCGGCCTTCCAAATCAGGCGCATCTACTCGAATCTTTTTATCAAAACGTCCCGCCCGCAGCAGTGCCGGATCAAGCGCTTGCATACGATTGGTCGCGCCAATGGTCAACACGCGGCGAGTCGGCTTAGGCAGCTTGCGCCCCAATATATGCTTATAGAACCACGCTTTGCGCTTGGCAGACCCACCGTGTTCGGCATTAAAACCATCCATCTCGACGAGCAAGGTGCTGACCATACCGCTGTTACCGCCCATGCCCATCATCATCGGCAGACGGTTACCAGAATCCTTGAACCCTTCACCGCTATCTCGTTGAGTGGTCGTCGCTACACCGGCTCGTGAACCGATAGCATCAATTTCGTCAATGAAAATAATCGCTGCACCATAATCTTTGGCGGCAGCACGGGCTTTCTTATACAGGTTCGACACCTTCATCGGCGCGATACCCATAAACATGGAGTTCAACGACGACGCATCAATGTAGAAAAAGGGTACGTTGGCCTCGGTGCTAATGGCCTTTGCCAGCCACGTTTTACCCGTGCCGGGTGGCCCTTCTAACAGCAGCCCATTCAACGGTTCACCACCTGACTCTTCAAAGATACGCACACCACGAAGCAGCTTAACGATTTGCCGAGCCTGTTCCAGCAGTTCGGGTTGGCCTTGGTAATCGTCAAAGCTGATGCCTTCGGTAGCAGACCCCGGCCAAATCGTATAGGTACGGGCGTTACCCAAAAACCAGAAGATCAGGGCGAATTGACCGATGGCAATAGTAATCCCGATCAGCAATCGTAAAAGGGTATTGGTTAGGTTTGTGAAATCGACTGAAAAGTTTTGGAGAATAGCGGTGGCAATCTGGTTGATGAAGCCAATAATACCACGCATTACCGAGGCATCCAGCAGCATGGCTGCTACCAGCACAATAATTACGAGTCGCCAGAAAGTGAAGGTTCGTTGCAGGCGATAGCGCAGTTTTTGGCGCTCTTCAACGCGGGTTTTCTCTCGCTCCCACGCGTAAACTTTGCGCGGTGGAGCAAGCTTATTATTTGCGTCCGGCTTAACGATGCTCATAGGTCAATTATCCTCAACTCTGAACAACTTACGATAAGCACTTATTCCAAAGAGGCACTATCCACCGCTTGAGCTAGAAGGCGGTAGCTCAGATAACATAAACACAGGATGGTTCGGTGTGCCTGTGTACAACTCCTGCTGGGTGGGAACATCGTAGGCTAATCTCCCATCAGAGATTAGGTTTGCAAAGTTTTGGAGGCTGGGTGTCCCGCTATCCAGATAGACTAAAGCATTGGCACGGGTGATAACCGCAGTTGCACCAACAAAGCCGAAAAAGCTGGGGCCTTTATCCAATGTTTGCACACGACCGGGGATAATCAAGGCTACTTTCAAGGTTTCTGCACCGAGACTTTGCTGCATAATCCCGCGCCACGTCAGTTCGATAGCGCGGCGGAACTCGTTAAGCTGACCCCGTTGATCCAAAGTCGGATTAGGAATCATCAATGCATAAACTTGGAATTGATGTGCATTCAGGTCATTACGAATTTCAATAATGTCGATGGTGCCACCGGAAGCAGTCTCGATGCGGTCAGCTACACCGTTCAAAGCCGGATCGGTTGTACCAGCTTTATTCGCCATCACCAATTCGGTCGTCTCAACGAGGCGGTTTTCGGCGTTCTCGCCTGTATCCTGTCCCGAAAGAACCTTTAAACCGGGTAACACGCTGCATCCCGCGCCTGCCATTACTGCCATCACCAGAAACGCTGCAAACCGAAAATTCCATTTCATAGGCTGTTAACACACACTTTCAGCACACTCGGATTAACAAAGTATACCGCTTTCGTTTATAAAGTGTTCAAATTCTCATCAAAACATTCTACTATTGAAAACGTTGCCTTAATCATTTTTAGATGTTCCTTTTTAGCAAATACTCACCCTCACGCCTCGTGATTGACTGGGCAATAGGGATTTGTCACTACGCGTCACCTCAAAATTGGTTACAATGACATCCGATCAACTGACAACTTGTTGGAGTAATGAACCTGAAACTCACCGCCGCGCACCACTATAGTTTACTAGGCATCCTCCTTTTGGCGCTGGTTCTGAGGCTTGCCCAAGTTCTGCCTTTGGATCACGCCCAAATCTATGTTGATAGAGGTGGCGATAGCTGGTGGTATCTGAAGTATGGATTCGATCTGGTGCGAGGCCAAGACCCTGCTGTACTCGCTTCCGGCCCCATCTATTTATTATTCGCGGGTATTCCGCAGCTTATCCTTCCGCCAGCCACTGCCGTTTTGTTCATACGTATCCTACAAGCAGCGTTAAGCACCATCACCTGTTACTTCGTTTATCGTCTCGCATGGGCCATCAGTCGGGATGTCCGCGCCGGATTAATCGCGGCGGCTGTCTTAGCAGTATCTCCCGCCTTCATCATCGAAAGTGGCCAAATCCTCACTGAAACCTTGTTTATCTTCTTGCTGTCGGGTGGCCTCTGGCTATACATTGCCACCATCGAGCGCAATCCATCAACAGAACCGCTTAAACCTCGTCTATATGGATTAATCGTCTTAGTCGGCTTGATCTTCGGCATCGCCACCTTAACACGGGCGGTGTTGCTGGCCTTCCCATTAGGCTTGATGATTCATCTGCTGATGGTCTACGGTTGGCGCAAAGGATTGCAGCTTGGAGTAACCCTGTTCGTGGTTTTTGCGGTTGCGCTTTCTCCTTGGACGATTTACAACCGCGTCAAATGGGGGCAGACAGTGATTGCCGCGCAGGGCTTCGCCGCCCAGCTATTCATAGGCACAATTGACTCGGGCTGGCAAGGACCGCAGCAAACCGACAATGCCCTTCAACAATCTGCATCGTCAGATGTTCCCTTGTCTACCGACCCTGCGGAGCAGCAGCAAGTTTATTCCACCGCCGCTAGCAACACCATTCTCAACGATATTCCCGGCTGGCTCAAAAGCCGTGTCGATCAACTTTCGAATGCCATTTTGCAGCCGCATGGTACGGTGTTTTTCGCCGGTGGAAGCCTCAAGGACATGACCAGCCATTGGCTCAACACTGACCGCAGCTTAAGCGGACTTCTACGGCTAACTCAGGGTGATAATTTCTGGCCTAAGTTAGCGCTGTACCTGTTTCATGACATCGGCATATTAGCCGGTGTCATCGGTATTTGGTTGTCACGGCGCAATTGGCGTTTGGCGCTGCCACTGGTCGGTCTCATCGCCTATTTCCTGCTGGCACATTTCATACTGTATGTCATCCCACGCTACCTCTTCCCACTAGATATGCTCTGGTGGACATTCGGCGGCATCGCTTTAGCCGCACTCTCACGCCGCTTGCCCCAGCGCCCGACTCAACCCTCACCACTGGTTGAGAAGGTGAGCTAAAATAGGCTCTAACTCTATGGATTTTCCTTGGCGGTTCAATTGCATTTCCTAGATTATGGACTATAGACTACTATGACCACCATTCTCGGTATTGAAAGCTCCTGCGATGAAACAGCGGCGGCAGTCGTCACCGATGGACGCACCATTCTGTCCAACGTCATCGCCACCCAAATTGATCTTCACGCCCGTTATGGTGGCGTGTTCCCCGAACTGGCTTCCCGCGCACATGTCGAAGCCATCAGCGCGGTGGTCGATCAAGCTATCGCAGACGCAGGCATCCCCTATGACAAGTTGGATGCTATCGCCGTAACACGCGGACCGGGGTTGGTTGGTTCGCTGCTGGTCGGCGTGAACTACGCCAAAGGGCTGGCGTTAGCAACGGGTAAACCGTTACTCGGCATCAACCACCTTGAGGGCCACGTTTATTCGCTGTGGCTCAGCGAACCCCGCCGCGAGATTCAATTTCCAGTACTGTTGTTGATCGTCTCCGGTGGACATACCGAACTGCTGATCATGACCGGTCACGGACAGTTTGAGCGGCTTGGCGGTACACTCGATGATGCCGCTGGTGAAGCCTTCGATAAAGTCGGACGCATGTTGGGGCTGCCTTTTCCCGGCGGACCCAATATCGAACGTGCTGCACAAATGGGCAATGCCACCGCTTACAAATTCCCGCGCTCCAAGCGAGACGACAGCTACGACTTCAGCTTCTCCGGCCTCAAAACGGCGGTCATGCGCGAAGCCACAGTCCCGCACATGGGCGCGGATGGCAAAAAACGTGGGCCAGAAAAGAACCCCAAAGTACGCTCGGATGTTTCTGTTAATGATGTCGCCGCTAGCTTTCAGGATGCGCTGGTAGGTGCGCTCGTTGAAAAAACGGTACGCGCTGCCAAAGAACACAACGTCACCGAAATCTTGATCGCGGGGGGTGTCAGCGCCAATGGGGTGCTTCGGCAACGTCTCCGAGCCGAAAGCGATTTACCCGTGCGCTATCCACCGCTGAATCTGTGTACTGACAACGGCGCGATGATTGCTGCTGCTGGATACTTCCGCTTTGAGGCAGGCTTGCGGAGTGATCTCGATATGGATGTGCAACCCATGTGGCCTCTCACCAGCAACACTTACACCGAATAAGCACATTTCACAGAAACAGGCTTAGACAAAGATGATCGTCATAAATTTTGAGCGAACGGGATATAAAAGTTGAATGATGATAGCATCAAAGGTCAATACTGGTGAAAATCGCATCTATTTCCCCGGTTTAAATGGCATTCGAGCGCTCGCGGCGATCTCTGTTTTACTGGGTCACATTGATGAATACAAATGGCGCTTAAATCTTGAGATACTGACGGGGTTAATGATTATTGTCTTCATCGGACTAATTCAAACTTTCTTACCGGGTCTTCTGTCCGGTTTTGTCGCTGTCCCGACATTCGTGGTCCTTATTGTGGTCGCTATCGCTTTGATTGTCAGTATTCTTTTCGGTGCAAAATCAAAGGATTCCCCTGAAAAGCGCAAACGTGGGCTAGAAGACTTGGATATGTACTCGATGATTGACCGACTGGTCGACGAACTTGACGGGGATGAGCTTGTCTATCTACGGCGACGGTTGCAGGAACACGAACAGGGCGAGGATCGTGAGTTAAGGTATTCTCTTGAAACGTTGTTGGATGAGCGTTCAGAGGAACGGCTGACTCGGCAGAAATAACCTGAGTTCGGGGATAAGAGAAGCGTCTTTCGAACACAGAAAGATTAAACTCTCCGTTCATCAACTCAAGTAACGTACTCTACATGTCATCTTTCCCCTCATTTTGTGAAACTTCTCCCAAACTGAGGTTCCTTACTTGAAAACGCTAATATGCTACGCCTAACAAATTAACTACTCACGGTTTCACCTTCTCCACTTTGATCTCGGCCTTCTCTGTGTCTGGTCTCGAAATAACCTGTCGCCCCTGTATGGACTCCCTCCATCGCTGTGCGAAGCCTCCTATGGATGCGGGAAGGGTTTGTATTTTTATCCCACGAGATAATTATCTTTCATGGCTTCTAAGCTGTCCACGCTGACCAACTTTGACTTGCCAACCTCTACCAATCCGACTAACATCACAGCATACACAAAATGAAGGAATAACCTCCGCATGGACTACATTGACCTCCGCAGCGACACCGTAAGCTGGCCCACACCGGAAATGCGTGAAGCGATGGCAAACGCCCCCGTAGGCGATGATGTCTACGATGAAGACCCCACCATTAACCAGTTGCAGCAGGACGCAGCCGATATGCTGGGTAAAGAAGCTGGCTTGTTTGTGACCAGTGGTACGCAGGGCAATATCATTGCAGCCCTGACCCATTGTGGACGCGGCGATGAGATGATCCTCGCCCGTGAAGCGCACATGTTCCGCTACGAAGCAGGCGCGGCATCCGGATTAGGTGGTATCCATCCCAATGTCCTTGATGTACAGCCCGACGGCACATTAAAACTGGATGCGATCCAACGCACCATTCGCAGCGATGACCAACACTTCCCGCGCACCAAATTGATCTGCCTTGAAAACACACAGGGAACCATTGGCGGCATCCCGATCACCGCCGAATATACGGCGCAGGTTGGTGAGATTGCTCGTGCAAACAACCTCAAACTGCACATTGATGGCGCACGTATCTTTAACGCGGTCACTGCCCTCAATACACCTGTGAATGAATTGGTTGCTGCTGCCGACAGTGTATCTTTCTGCTTGTCAAAAGGGCTGTGTGCGCCCGTTGGATCAGTGTTAGTTGGCTCGAAGGAATTCATTCAGAGAGCGCACCGTACCCGCAAAATGTTGGGCGGCGGAATGCGCCAAGCCGGTATCTTAGCGGCTGCGGGTCTCATCGCTCTGCACAAAATGACCGCGCGCTTGCAGGAAGATCATGACAACGCTTGTCAGCTAGCCGAAGGCATCGCCAAAATTCCACACGTCAATGTGGATGTCAGCCGTGTGCGAACCAATATGTTTTTCTTTGATCTGGCGGAAGATGCACCGCTGACCATCGCCGAACTTCGCGCTCGTTTGAAAGATGAATATAAGGTGCTGATGGGCGGTTATGCCGGAATGCCCAATCGCGTTCGCCTTGTCACCCATTATTGGATTACGCCCGAAAAAGTCGAAATCGCTTTGACGGGCTTGCGTAATATTCTAACAGCATAAGCATCATGCCCACCTTTTATCCCGACCCTCCTCCCGCACCCAACGATGACTGGCGCAAACCGCAGCCGCCGCCAGTCCCGCCGCCTATGGTTGATCCTGCTTACCCTGAGGAAGAGGATTGGGAATCGCCCTTTGCCAGCAAAACAGGTGGAAATGCGTCTGTGACTTATCGCGGTGCAGCCAGTGATCCAGTCTTCGGGTATCTGATTGCGATTGCACTGAGCATCGGCCTCATGCCACTGATTCCGACTGATCCCGCACTGCGTTATACCCTCATTTGGGGGGTGATGGCGGGCTTTGGAGTGCTGGCATGGCTGCTCGGCAACAGCGGGCGCATCTGGACAGAAACGCCCGAAAATCTCGGCTGGGGTGTGATCTTCGGCCTCCTTCTGGGTGTACCATTTCTGGTTTTTGGCAGCACCACCCTTCAACAAACGGCCCAGCGCATTTTCATAGGCATGAAACCCGGCGAGACATTGGCTTTCCTGATCTTTGTCATGCCCACCGCCGAAACTTTATTCTTTCGCGGTGTCTTGCAAGAAACCCGCCCCTTCTTGCTGGTCAGTGCTTTAGGGACAGTCTGGTCAATCTTGGTCTTCTTCCCCATGATTGATGCCGGACGCTATCCGGCAGTAGCCCTCATCATCGGCACGGCGCTCTTGCTCATGAACCTCATGTACGGCTATGTCCGCCAGCGTAATGGTCTAGCAGCCGCGTGGCTCTGCCAGATTATCATCAACTTGATTCTGTTATTCCTACCGCTTTTGTAGCCAACCGGACTGCAACATTCCGCCTGCTCTTCGCGTATAATGTTAGTGTTAATCAATGGTCTAAGTGTTTATTTTTGTCTTCATAACCTCGTCTGAACAGAGTATTTTGCACTATGCAATTTCTTGAAGCCCCTCTCCCTTGTGTTTTGGGGGAGAGGGGTTGGGGTGAGGGGGTAAGAATGGCACCAACGCGAAGAAGGACACCTTATGAAGCGCATCCTTAGCATTATCTTGACTCTCATCGTCATCGTAGCCGTCATCTTGGCAACACTTTATATATCCAGCCAGTGCATACTCCCCGGCACATGTACCAGCAAAACATCCTTTAACGCCACAACCATCTTGAACAAAATCCAATCGCTCTCGGCATTGACCACCACCCGCTACTCCTTCTCGACCATTATCACCACCGAAACCGATATGCCCGCGTGGTTGAAAACACTCTACGGGCAAAAACAGGTCATGGTGGCGGTCGGTTACATCACGGCAGGCATCGACATGAAACAGGCCAAGGCCAGCGCTGTGCAAAGTGGCGAATCCATAGCCTTGACGCTGCCCGCGCCCACCCTCCAAGACTGTATTCTTGATGAGGGCAAAACCTATATTGCCGCGCTCGAAAAAGGTTTATTCGCCCCCACTAATCCCACCATTGACCAACAATCGCGCCAGTTTGCTATTCAGCAGCTTCGCCAGTCGGCTATCAATGGGGATATTCTGACGGAAGCCCAGACTCAGGCGCAATCCGCCATCACTAATTTTGTGGAACTCGTCGGTGTCAATAACGTCCAGATCACCTTCCTGCCTGCCGATCCCAACACACCGCTGCCCGAGAGCTGCGCCTAAATAAACATCAAAAAAAACTATCCACTTGATTTCTTGGTGCTATCTCCGTAGGGAAAAGCCATACCTTTTCCCTAATAGGTCTCTACCCAAAATCTCTAATCGTGGTTAATCTCTATATGATGACACTCTGAATTGATCTTGGCGGCCTCCGCGGCTGTGCGAAGCCTCCTGTGGATGGCGGTTGATTCAATTGCTTGGGGTGCGCGACTATTTCACAAGGCATTTCCAGCATGAATTCGACTTTCTACACCATCATCATCAGCCTGTTCTTTGCCTTCTTGACCTTTGGCCTCACCGGATTTGGCAGCGGACTCATAGGCATGGCGCTCCTTACACCTGTGCTAGGCTTATCCAATGCCGCGCCGATGTTTGCCCTCATATCTATTGGTGCTGAATGCTTGATGTTCGTCCGTTACCACCAGCACATCCAATTGCAATCCATCTGGCGCTTGGCACTTACCTCAGTCATCGCCATTCCCATAGGCATCATGATTATTCCCAGTTTGAATGAGCATCTGGTGCTGGTTATTTTAGGCGTGGTGATTGCCGGTTACGGCGCATACAGCTTGTTTATGCCACATCTGCCACAGATTACGAATAAACGCTGGGGATTTATCTTCGGCTTCCTCAGTGGCTTGCTCACAGGCGCATATAACAGCGGCGGTCCACCACTTGTCATTTATGGCAACCTCGCCCGCTGGCAGCCCAACGAATACAAAAGCAATCTACCCGGCATGTTCATGCTCAACAGCCTGTTCGTCATCACTACCCATGCCCTCGCCGGACATTACACACAGCCCATCCTTCAGAACGTGCTTATCGGCTTGCCTGCTATGTTGATTGGCTTATTCGTCGGCTGGACACTCGACAAGCGTATCAATCCCGAAATGTTCCGCAAGATGGTTCTCTTCTTGCTGGTCATCATCGGCATCCGCTTGATTTTGGGTAACCTAACCTGAGGAAATATGCGACGGTATTGGGATTTATTCCCTCACTCGTTTACGGGGGAGGATTATCTCTCTACTTCTTCATCTGAAAGAAAAAATAATCCAGAATATCGCGGGTAATTGGCGCGGCCACACCGGAACCCTCACCGCCGTTTTCAACCATCACCACGATGGCAATTTGCGGATTGTCGCGCGGAGCATAAGCCGCGAACCACGCATGGGTTGGGCGGGGAACATCCTGTGCTGTACCGGTCTTGCCGCACACACCGAGTTGTTGCAGCGCATCATCATTACGGAACTGGAATTCCGCCGTGCCATAGGACTTGGTAGTCACGTCGCACATACCCTTGCGAATAACTTCCAACACTTCCGGCTTGATGTTGGCATCAGCTATGGCGTTGGGTGTCATCATATAACTGGACGATTCACCGAGGATACCTGCTTTGGCGACCAATTGCGGCTTATAGAGCGTTCCGCCGTTGGCAATTGCCGATACCATCCGTACCACCTGCAATGGCGTAACTTGAACTTCACCTTGACCAATTGCAATGTTAATCGCGTCCGATTGCGTCCACTGCAAACCTGTATTTTGAATTTTCCATGTTGGGTCGGGGATAAAGCCTATGTTTTCTGCTAAATCAGTCATGCCTGTACTCTTACCGAAGAAACGCTGCTGGTAGCTCGGCAGGATTTCGGGGTTGACCAGATTCAGTTGGTAGCCCACCTCGTAAAAATACGGATTGCAGCTTTGGGTGATGGCGCTCGGCAGTGTCACATGTCCATGACCACCCGGCAGCCAGTCGTAACGGGTGAA
Source organism: Aggregatilineales bacterium (assembly GCA_038328375.1). Lineage (GTDB taxonomy): Bacteria > Chloroflexota > Anaerolineae > Aggregatilineales > Phototrophicaceae > CFX2. Next base: position 13,170 of record JBBQLX010000067.1, read on the forward strand.
GTTGCCCTCGCGCGTAAAAATTCCGGTACACACATAGGGCTGGTCAAGTGTATACACACCCGAATCCGCCACCGCCATCGACGTGGCGAGCTTCATGACCGAACCCAACGGATATGCGCCCTGTGTTGGACGGTTCAGCACTGGACGGCGTGGATCATTACTCAGTTGGACAACAGTCGCTTGTGCCTGTGCTTGCCCTAATGATGAAAACGGCGCAAACGCGTTAATGTCATAGGTCGGGTAGCTGACCATCGCCAGAACAGCGCCCGTATGAACATCCATAATAACGGCGGACGCGCCCTTGGACTGGTCAGCCAACTTCATCCGGTCATAGTAACTGGCAAGAATTTGTTGAACTTGCAGTTGTAAATCGGTGTCAATCGTCAGCCATACACTTTGCGGAGGTGTCGAAGCTAGCCGCGCCACTTCCCGCAGTACATCACCGCCCGGACTGACGATCACCAAACGCGCCCCCGGATGTCCACGCAGAGTTTCATCCCATGTGCCTTCGATGCCACTCTTACCCAAAATCGAGTCGGAGTTAAAACCTTCGGCTTCAATCGCAGGCAAATCAACCTCATCAGGATAACCCACCGTGCCGATGATGTTCGCGGCAGCCGTGCCATTGCTGTATTGGCGTACTGGACGGCTGGCGAATTGTGCCGCGCAGGTCGTTTCCATCTGGGTATGCTGCTGGTCATAAATCGCTGGCTCGATGATCCCTAAATCCATTATCCAAGCCGCCTGCGAACGGTCATAAATTTTTTGGATCGAATCAGGGGTTTTATTCATGGCGGGCGCAAGCAGATTCAAACAGGCTCCCCAATCGCTGATTTCCTGTTTAACCGCCTGCACCGTAACCACCCGACCACTTTGGTCAGCCAACACGTGGCCTTTGTCATCATAAATATTGGCACGGCTCGGCACACTCAGTTCCATCCGCAGCTTACCGCCGCTTGCCATCAACCCGAAAATATCCCCCGGTGTCCAGGCGACACGCCATGTGCTGGAAGGCTTGTCGTAAACCAGTTGCATATTACGCGCGGTATCGTCAAAGCTGCCCAACATCCGTGTATTGAAAGTGACGTTATAACTGAAGTTGACCACGTCCGCCCGCTGTGAGTCGCGGAATAGCGATGCGCCCGGCGTGTAGCTCAGGCTGTCGAGCGTCATGGCATCAGCCGCTTCTTGATAGCTGCTGATGAACGTATCCTTAGGGGTTCCTTCTTGTGCGGAAAAGGTGATCGTGTTGTAAAGTGAATCGAAGTCGCCCAGTCGCCAATCCTCAAGGAAGTTAATGGCGACGTTCGCCGCCGCATCCAGTGAAGGTGGTTGCTCTAGCGAAGCCTGTGTAGGCAGCGGTTGTGCCTGCTCTCTAGGCGTGGGGCTGCATCCCACCAGCAGCATGAGTAGAATGGCAAACAGCCTGTAATCAGTAAAGCGCTTCACAACTTAATTTCCTACATCCAGCTTTCAATCATTGTAATCACATATCCCTGAATCAGCCAATTAACCTAAACAAATCTTCAGAAAATTCCCCGACAGGTCGCGCCACGTAAGTCCAAAACAACAAATTTACCCTTCGCGCCGAATTTTGACCGGATCACTTAGTATATAAATCCATTTGACGCGTAGGTTTCGTATACGTTTTGTCAAATTGTTTTATATTTAGTAAAATCGCCCCAAAATTTTATGGGTTTCAGGAGGAAATACTATGCTGGTCGCAACACCCGAACAAATACAGCAGTACACCAGTCGCGGTTGGTGGGGAACGGACACCATCTGTGATTTATTTCTTCGCAACGTCCGCAGCACCCCGAATGCAACTGCGCTGGTTGATCCGGCGAACCGCACCGAATTCACCAATGGCGAATTCACCCGCCTAACCTATGCCGATTTGTTGACAGCGGTTGATCGGCTGGCTGCCGGATTGCTCCAAATCGGTATGGGCAAAGATGACATCATCATGGTACAGCTTCCAAATATTGTGGAACTGGTCGAGGTTTATCTAGCAGTCGCCCGCATCGGCGCGATTATCAGTCCTATTCCGGTGCAGTACCGTACTCATGAACTACGACAGGTCATCGGCATCACCCGCCCCAAAGCTTTTGTTACCACCACCAACTTCATGAACACCAATTATCTAGAAATGTTGCAAACGCTCCTGCCCGAATTCCCCAGCATTCAAGCCGTTATTGGTGTAGGCGATAATCTTCCAGCAGGTGTCATTTCCTTTGCCGAAATGCTGTCGCAGCCTCATGATGCCGCTGTATTAGAGTCCTATATTCAGGCGCATCCAGTCGATGCCAACGAATGTTTTACCATCTGCTGGACATCCGGCACCGAAGCCGAACCCAAAGGTGTGCCGCGCAGCCATAACCATTGGATCACCATCGCCTATGCCACTGTTGATGCCGCTGAACTGGATGTCGGTTGCACGGTACTCAATCCTTTCCCACTTATCAACATGTCCGCCATTGGTGGGATGCTTGTGCCGTGGCTGCTCACAGGCGGCAAAATCGTCATGCACCAGCCGTTAAATCTGCCCATCTTCCTTCAACAAATCGCGCAGGAGCAGGTCAATTACACCGTTGCTCCTCCCGTGCTGATGAATTTACTCCTCCTCAAGCCTGTGCTGCTCATAAATGCTGACTTGAGCAGCATCAAGTGTATTGGTTCAGGCTCTGCGCCGCTTACCCCTTGGATGACGACTCAGTGGAAACAAAAGTGGGGTATTGATGTGTTGAACTTCTTTGGCTCGAATGAAGGCACGAGTTTTGTCGCTGCCCCCGTCGACATTCCCGATCCGTCCGAACGCGCCCGTTACTTTCCGCGTTATGGCGTTCCCGGTTATCAGTGGTCGCTGCGTTATGCCGACGGCATCCACACCAAATTGATTGACCCCATCACCCACGAGGTCATCACTGAAGCCGGAGTCCCCGGCGAAATGGCGATCAAAAGTCCCGCTGTCTTCAATGGCTATTTTGACCGCCCCGACATGACCGCCAAAGCCTTTGACGACGACGGTTATTTTTACACAGGTGACTTGTTCGCCATTGATGGCGAAAATGAACTGAACCGTTACCGTTTCGTCGGTCGCCTCAAGGACATCATCATCCGTGCCGGTATGAAGATCGCCCCCGAAGAACTCGAAAATTTGCTGATCGAGTTTCCTAAAGTGGCTGAAGTTTCGGTATTAGGTGTGCCGGATCGTCGCATCGGTGAGGAGCAAGTCTTTGTGGTGGTTGTCCCCAAGCCGGATATGCAGCCAACACTCTCCGAGCTGGTGGATTTCCTCAAAACCAAAGACATCGCCACTTACAAAATGCCCAAGAAATTGTTCATCGTAGCCGCGCTGCCGCGTAATCCGGTCGGCAAAGTCCTCAAACGGGTTCTTAAGGAAAAGATTGACACACTCTTAACTAAACGACAGGCGCAGCCCGAACTCGAATTTGACGAAATCGCGCTGCCTGTTTAATTCACTGCCTAACCTTCTGATTTTCTCGTAGGGGAGGACCTATGTGTCCTCCCGAATTGAATTCCTCTGTCTCCTTACCATCAAATGAATTTTCGTAGGGACATGGCATGCCGTGTCCGCCGGAAAATGACAATACTTTTTGTTAAATGTCATCATCCTGCCGACCTTAATAATATCCCTTGCCCACAGGAGAAATAACCTCTCCTACCCACTGATCTGCCAACTGGATAGCTACGCACGCCTAATTTGTGCTAGAATATCTTTAAATTATTAATGGATAAGCTGTGATGGCATTCCCCGCACCAAATGACACACCCACGGATGTACTCTGGCGCTTAAATAACGAGTATCGTAAACGGCTGTCCCAAGCCCAAACCTACCTCGACTTGCTAGAGCAGTTGTTGATGATCCAAACCGAAGATCACAGTTTTGAAATCCTCCAAGCCTTGCAGCAAGCCCACCATGAATTAATCATCCTCACCGAAGAACACCGCGACTGGCGGCATCACTTCTACTATGACTCGCTGGAAACACGCCGCATGGTGCAGGATAATCGCTCCGTCAATAAAGCGCTGGCTCGTTTCAGCCGGATGCGTTCACAGCACGAACGCCGCCTCTTTGAAGTCTATAACGCCCTCACGCAACTGCCTCGTCCCGATACCCACATGACCCGTGTCCCCAATGGCGATTTGTGGAACATGACGCAGTACGCCCTAAACGACCTCATCATATTCGGTGACTACGCCAGCAAACTCGGCGTTCTTAACTAAACCCACAACGTTTGTAAACTCGACTTTAGAGTACAAATTGCATCAAACGAATTTCCTTTTTGAACCAAATAAAAAAGGGCGAACAATTTCTGTTCACCCTTCTGTATGATCTAAATTTACCAGTGATTAATGGAGTTTGTTCCGCAGTTCTTCCACAGACTCACGCTGTTCGGGAGTCAGGTTTTCCGGCACAGTCACCAACAACCGCGCGTACAAATCACCATAGTGGTCGGCTTGTTTCACGTTTGGCATACCCTTGCCCGTCAACCGGAACTTCTTGCCAGATTGTGAGCCAGCAGGAATACGCAGTTTCACCGGACGGTCGAGCGTTGGAACTTCCACCTCACCGCCCAACATCGCCGTAAACATATCGACCTTGGCTTCAACCGTCAGGTCATCACCCTTACGTTGGAACTGCGGATCATCTTCGATCTGCACCACCAGATAGAGGTCGCCAGTCAAACCACCACCTGCCCCTGCGCCACCTTCACCAGCTAACCGGATACGTGTACCATCAGTCGCCCCTGCCGGAATACTGACACGCAGTTTACGCTCGCCCTTGGTGACGATTCTCACACCACCGCTGTACGCTTCATGTAGGCTAATAGTGACGGGCTGTTCAATATCTTGCCCGTTGGTACGTCCCATCGTACCTCCAAAACCATAGGGGTCTTGGGATACGTTACTGCCACGCCCGCTGCGCGACCCACGTCCTTTGTTGCCTAAGAACTGTTCCAAAATATCCGCGAAGGGTGATCCGCCCATTTCATCGGTACTGGTCGTATAGCTGTAACGTCCACCACCCGGATTGCCCGCGCCTCCAAATCCAAAATCCTGCGGATTCACCGAGCCGAACTGGTCGTAGGTCGAACGTTTCGTCGGGTCCCCCAGCACTTCGTAGGCTTCATTCACTTCTTTGAATTTTGCCTCGGCATTCGGCTTATCCTGATTCGCATCAGGATGCCACTGCTTGGCTTGCTTGCGAAATGCTTGTTTGATTTCTTTCTCGGTCGCGTCTTTTTTCACGCCGAGAATTTTATAATAATCTTTTTGTGCCATTGTCTTCCTCTAACGATCATGGATTTCATGTGCAGGATAAGAGAGGCTTACCCTGATAATAGACACGATAAATAGCGGGAGATCAGTCACCGCTATTATTTATTGTATGAGGGTATGCCTTCAGGGTCAACGCCTCACACCATTTTCTTATGCAAGTATGATGTATACCGATTCGCTCTCAAGCAAATCGCCTGAAGTTGCTCTCTCTTTCGTAGCCGCAATTCTTCACTCAACCCACGTCACCCAACTCACACCCTATCCATAACACCACTGAATAGTTCCCTATTCAGTACTATTAGGCATTAACCCAGCACAGTGCTACAATGGAACATATTGTGTATTGCGACTATTCAGGAGCGTAGACTGATGCCCCGTTGGACTGACTTTGACACCTTTGTAGCTGAAGTCGAACGCGCCCGCAGGGACGGTGACCGTCAAACACTGGTCGATGAACTAATGATCGAACGGCGTGAATGGCCTTGGATACAGGGCAATAAAGCCACTTTCATCTTCAACAGTCTCGGCGCGCGTAAAAATGTCTCGCTCAATCTGGATACCATCAAGGCTGATCCACCTTTTGCCCCTCTCAAACAGCTTGAAGGTACAACCCTCTGGCATCTCACCCGCACCTTTGCTGAAGATGATCTGCTCGACTATCTTCTAGCCGTTGATGATCCCCTGACTCCCTTATCTCAGGAAGCCGATATTCTCGCCCGTGTCACCCAATTTTGGCGCGTCGATCCGGCTAATCGGCTGAAGATGAGTACCGAACAGCAAGATGTCTCTGTGCTGCGAATGACCGATGCCCGCCCTTATCTGGATTGGACAGCTCTCGGTGCAGTCCCACGCGGCACAGTTGATACACTGACGTTTGATAGCGACCAGTTACATTTCAAAGGCCGCTCTTTATGGGTCTATACCCCACCCGGATATGAAGGATCAGGATTGGCCTATCCACTGCTGATCTTGCAAGATGGTCAGTGGGCGAACGGGCCGCTTCAAGTGCCTGCTATTGCCGATGCCCTTATCAAACATAACCGTCTTGCTCCCTTGGTCATCGCGATGGTTCAAAGTGGCGCTCAAAGTGAACGCCTGCTTGAATACACCAGTAACGACCAGCACTATAACTCACTGGTCTTAGAAATCTTGCCCTTGATGCAGTCCCAGTATCGTATCGATTCGGCGCATATCGGCATCGGCGGTGTCGCCAACGGTGCGGTCGCTGCCGCCCACGCCGCGCTCAAAAATCCTGCCGTCTTCAATAGCCTCATAATGATTTCGCCTCCCCTCGGCAAAGGGCAGGACGAAGACTTACTCAGCCAATATAGAGCGCGGTTTGAACAAGCCTCGGTGCTGCCTAGCCGAATCTTCCAATCGGTAGGCCGCTATGAAGGCAAAGCCCGCTTCCTGCGCCCTGCTCAAGCCTTGCACAACATTCTCGATAAGCGTTCCATGAATGGTTATACCTACACTGAAATCGGCAGTGGACACGGTTTGGTGGCTTTCCGCAGTATCATGCCCGAAGCCTTAGCGTGGGCTTTCCCGCCAAAATAAAATCTGCATTTTGGTCGGGCTTGGCATACCGTATGTGCCGACTTTATCCTCTCATACACTGTGTTTTTGTTGGGACGGCATTTTTGCCGTCCGAGAGATTGCCCTCCAAAATCCCCTCGCTTTTACGCTCTAATGCCTCGCTCATCAACAACTAACAAGGACTTTACGCGAACAGGCGTATTCTGTAATCATGCAAGTCTGGTTGATTTGGATTGTGCTCATTCCTCCGAAGTGGTGCAAGTTGTGTGAGCCAGATTTGCGGGCAAGTCAAAACTTTTTGGCGAGCCCTTCCCTCAACAAGCCGCCCGGTTGCGCCCCCCTCGCACCGGGCGGTTTGTCATTCATGGGAAAGTGACGTTATACTGGCATCATGATTGGCCACAGTAACGAGGAGTTCATCATGGCGAAGAAAACATCTGCGCGTTCCAGCGCCTCCAAAAGCACCAAACATATTGACAGCCTTTCCGCGAATGAGTTCCGTGTGGAAATAGAGGGCGAAGTCGTGGATGGCATCTTTAAGATTAACGGCCTCACACCCTTCAACTTGGAATTCAAACAATCTTCCGCCCTCAAAGCACTCAAAGACCCCCTCAAGATTGTCAAAATGGTACGGCGTGACCCCAATAATGTGGTCAACCGTTGGCTGCGCGAGTCTATCGCCTCTCATATCGACATCAAGCGCGTCACCCGCACCATCGACGTGATTGCCGTGGATGACGGCGAAGAAATTCGGCGTTGGGTGGTCAAAGGCGCGTGGATTAGCGGGGTTAGTTATTCCGAGTTCAACAGCGGTTCAGGCGAATTGGTTGAAGAAACACTGACCCTCCAATGGGAGAGCGTCGAAACCGTTTGGCCTGATGTAGCCGACGACGAACACCAACTCACTGCCACCAATCCTTAACCCACACGCATACAATCAAATATAGGGAATGGTCTCATGCCATTCCGGTTTTATCTCATTGAAAGGACACACCGCTGTGTCCTTTTTAGTTCCCATTTTCCTCAGCACTCAAAATACTTGGCCTCATAGCTTGGTCATATGTCGCTTCTCGCTACGGGGTTACAATCGCAATGGAATTCTCAAAACATTTAATCTAAAAGGAGTTTTTATGGTGCATCAAGTTGCGCTGGTTGGCTGCGCGCATATTCATACGCCCGGTTTTATCAAGAGAATGAATGAGCGACCGGATATTAAGGTAAAAGCCGTTTGGGATCATCAACCTGACCGTGCCGCGCTGCGGGCGAAAGACCTCAACGCGCCAGTCGTCAGCGATTTATCCCAAATCTGGTCAGATGATGAGATTGAAGCCATTATTATTTGTTCCGAAACCAATCGCCACGAAGAACTCGTGATTCCTGCTGCCCAATCCAAAAAGAAATTATTTGCTGAAAAACCGTTGGGTATCGGTGCGGCAGACTCCTACAAAATGGCAAAAGCGATTGATGATGCAGGCGTGGTTTTCCATACCGGTTTCTTCCGTCGCGGTGACCCGATTCACCTGTTTGTCCGCGAACAAATTCAAAAGGGCAGCTTCGGCAAAATCACCCGCATCCGTCACACCAACTGCCATAATGGTTCATTGGGCGGCTGGTTTGATACCGACTGGCGTTGGATGGCAGATTACACACAAGCTGGTGTCGGCGCATATGGCGATTTGGGCGCACACTCGCTCGACATCCTCATCTGGTTGATAGGCGATGTGACCAGCGCGACCGCCAGCATCAATGTTGTGACCGGACGTTATGGCGATTGCGATGAATCGGGTGAAGGCTTGCTACAGTTCGCCAATGGCGCAGCAGGCAGCATGGCAGCCGGTTGGGTCGATATTGCTGATCCGGCTTGGTTGGAAATCAGTGGAACCGAAGGTCACGCTCACGTTCATGACGGTCAACTGTATTTCATCAGTAAGCATGTCGAAGGTGCGGACGGCAAAACCCCTTGGACAGCCTTACCACCCAAGCAAACCAGCGGCTTTGACCTGTTCTTGGATGCCATCGAAGGCAAATCGGATGCACCGTTCGTTACAGCACAGGAGGCCGCTTATCGCAGTGCCGTGATGGAAGCCTTGTACGCCGGTCATAAAGAACAACGTTGGGTCGCACCGAAAAAGGCATAACGCAGTTATAAGTTGCAAGCAGTAAGTTACAAGAAAAAGACGGAAGACGGGTTAACCTGTTTTCTGTAGAAAAGCAGATTTGGTAGGGCGCAAGAAACCCCTCCCCGAAATATCAGGGAGGGGAGAAAATGCAGAAATCAGATTGGTGATTTGTTTCATAAATTTCAAAGGGATTAGAAAATATCATGGCAGACAAATTAAGAGTCGGGATTGTCGGAGTCGGTGGCATCGCCAACGCCCACATGGCTGGATGGCTCGATAACCCCAACGCCGAACTGGTCGCAGGCTGCGATTTGAACGAAACTGTCCTCAACAACTGGGGCGCAAAATATAATATCAATAATCTGACCACCAAAACCAGCGACTTATTCAACGATTCGCGCATCGACATCATCGACATCTGCACGCCCAATAACTATCATGCACCGTTGGCGATTGAGGCTCTGAAGGCAGGCAAACACGTCATCTGCGAGAAGCCGCTCGCACCAAGTCCTGAACTCATCCAAGAGATGATTGCCGCGCGGGATGCCAGTGGCAAAATGTTGATGACCGCCCAGCACTTCCGTTTTTCGGGCGTAGCCAAAGCCATGAAAGCTGAAATTGATACCGGTGTACTCGGTGAGATTTATCATGCGCGGAGTTGGATGCTGCGTCGCGCGGCGGCTCCCATTCGCCCCGGCTTTATCTTGAAAGATCAGGCCACAGGCGGCGCTTGCATCGACATTGGTGTCCATATTCTTGACCTGACGTTGTGGTTCATGGGCAACCCCAAGCCCATATCGGTCACTGGCGTATCGCGCACCGAATTGGCGCATAAACCCGGTGCATTTAGCATCTGGGGCGGCGCGATCCCACAAGAAATGAACGTCGAAGAATTTGCCTCGGCCTTCGTGCGTTTCGAAAACGGCGCGACCCTCATCCTCGAAGTCAGTTGGTTATTACACCACGACACTGAGGGCGAAGATATGCAAATGTGGCTGTATGGCAAAAACGGCGGCAGCCATTGGCCCAAGTGCGAAATTTACCAGAGCAATAACGCCACCCAGCAGCTTAGCAATCGCACACTCAAGTTGACCAAAGACATTCGTCCGCCACACGCACAGGAATGCATCGAGTTTGCCCAAGCGATTGTCGATGGCAAACCCTCGCCCGTTCCAGCCGAACAATCCCTGCAAGTCCTGAGCATCCTCAACGGTGTTTACAAGAGTCAGGAAATCGGCGGCGAAGTGAAGCTGTAAGTTTGATGGTTGAAAGGGCGCACATCTCCGTGCGCCCTCTATCGCTTCTTTTCCCCTTTTGATTCGCCCTAAAGGACTCACTTCGTTCGGAAAATTCTGCAATTTCTTCAGATTCGGAGTGCAGTTTGGCATTTTTATTGCAGTTTCGGCGGGTGGCTCGGCTGTGAACGCTGCGGCGATGTCGATGGGGCTGCCGCCGCCGTCTTTGCCAAAGAAGTCAACAGTCGTCAGTCAAAATACAAAACCAACATCTCGTAAAGCGCAATATGCGGCGAAAGCAGCAAAAACGGCAGGCCAAATGTTGCAGTTGATGTTGTTGTTGTTGTTGTTGAGAATGGGCAGGTTTTGTCACATTTGCAACGATTGGTGATGTAACCCCATCCCCAACCCTTCCCCAAAACACAGGGAAGGGAGCCATACAAATACGGCGGTGGTGATGAAATATTTGGCAGTGGCGGCGGTAAGAGATGTTAAGGTGCGCGAGAAAAGCAGGGCGGACAGCCGTCCGCCCCTACATCATTCCCTATAGCTAGTGTATTCGATATGGGCGGCGAAAGGGTTACCTTTTGGAAGAACATTTGGTAACTCTTTGCTGGGGTTGGCTCTAACCGTTTTGAGGGAGCAGGCAGAGCGCAAAGGTTGATGGATGGTTAGAGAAGCATTTGTCGGGTTAACCGAAAATAAACCTGCTTACGAAGAAGTCGTGTAAAGCGGGGGTATCATGAGTTATTCGGTGAATTGTAGAAGTTAATGTCTCTGTGCCATAGTCTACACAGACTAATGTTATGGAGGTTGCCACATTGGATAAGCCGCAGCCACGTCTGCAATTTTTGTGATCATTCCAGTGGCTAATTCAACTAAGTAAAGTTCTTGTGCAGGGACTGGTAGATGATTGCTTGTTTGAGTCGCCGGTGAGAACGCGATATACCGTCCATCGGGTGACCACATTTCCCATGGTACATCGTACACATAATACACATTATCAATCAACTTACGAACCGTTTCTTGCTGCGATGTATCGAGAATAAATAAGTCATCCTTATTCGTCGCTTTGTTGGCTGCAATAAAGGCGATATAACGGCTATCGGGCGACCAAAAAGCGCGTCCAAGTAATAAATCTGGGTTTGAATACGAAAGTCGAGTCTCGCCATTCTCCGCGTCAATTATGATCAAGGTTTTTTTATTGGATAGGGAGTTGAGATAGGCTATAGACTTACCGTCAGGTGACCATGCCTGTTTTCGATCCCAATCTTGTTGTGAGCCTGATGATGTCAACTGCTTGGGCTCGCCGCTATCTAAATTTACTGTATAGATACTAAAAGTTGTCTGGTCACTAACGACAATTTGGTGATCATCTGCGGACCAACTCGGATACATATTATTTTTGAGTGGGGTCTCAAGGCGATACAGATCCTTTCCGTCAGCGGTACCGATATAGGCATGGTAATTCCCATTTTCACTAATCATGGTCGCAAACCGATCTCCCTTCCTTGACCAAGCCAATTCGTAGCCCTTATCTACTATAAAAGGTGGATTTTTTCCGTATACATCCACCACGACCGTGCCTATATTCATTGGATTACCCGCAATATGGAGACTGTCAGGAGACCAGTGAAACGTACCCGCGAAGGTTGACTTGCGATACACATATACGGGCAGTGAAAAACCAGTACGAACATCAAACAGTCTCACTTGCCACTCAATTTCATTTTGAAAAGTAATATTGGGAGGGGAAAAATCAACAGGCGTGGAAAATAATAGCACGCCCTGCTTCGGTGCCAGTTCCGTTACTACCAGCACAAGCAAAATAAGTGCTAAAGCCAAAACTAATATTCGTGTCGCGAATCTTAAAAACAGGCTAAATACCATAGGCTAATGCACATCCACACTCGTATGACGATATTATAGGGCACCATTCAATAATGGATTTAAGAACAGCAGATTTAAAGCACCTCTATATAGATTTGCAAAAGAAACGTTCGTTTAATTCCCTCAAAAATTACAAGAAAAACGGTAGACTATTCTTGCATGATTTGGGTGAATTTAATCACAGTATGACGTTAGCCTGAAAGCGCGACGAGCTAGGTTATAGGGTGAGCATGACACTATTTCGCCCCACAATCCACCGCATCCCGCGACAACATTAGACTGTTATTCGGCGCGGGTTGACCATCTTGGGTCATCGCCAATTGATCGCCGCCCACAACAAACATCCCCACCGCAATTTGGTTGATCTTGTCGGCATCCGCCAGTTGATAATGATCCGCGAGTGTTTGCCCAGCCAGCCAATCTGACGGCGCATATTGACCATTGAGGGGTGGCGCATCGCCCTGCGAAATCAATTGACCATTCGCGTCTAATCCATGTACGAATACTCGCAAATCCGCCTGTGGCATGGGCGCGAGAACATGCCAATAAAGCGTCAAATCCAGCTTGTTATCCGCGCTTGTAGTGGATGCACACCACAACTCCATGCTGTTATTGATGCTCACATTCAGCCGCTTGGTCGCCGTGATGCCATTTCCGGTTACGCGAACAGGCACAGGCAAAATTAGTCGATCCGAACCGTCGGGGAGCTTGAGTGCTTCTTTAGTCTCACCATTTTTCAACTGCACACTGATATGCCCCACATAAGGCGGCGCATCGCTGTTAATCGGCAGCTTATAAGTATCCGAGATGAAATATTCCGGTTGATGATTGACCGATGCCGCGCCAATAAAAAAGTTGCTGGCGGTTCCCCATGCCTCACTTACAGCGGGATTGACCAACTGCACTGTTGGCGGATATGAACCCACTAGAGGTCGCAGCGCCCGCCAATAAAGTGTGATATTCAGCGTTTCACCAGCAGCAATCGAAGTCTGATTGAGCGTATATCCTAACAGTTCATAAGCATCACCAAAACTCATATGTACTGGCGTTTGCATCGCCACTGGACTATCCAACGGTGAGCGTAATCGAAACCAATCCGTTTGCGGCTGGATATAAATCCGATTGAATATCGCAAATCCAATGACGATTACCACGACTATGCCCGCTATAGGAAATGATTTTGGGATTTCATCTGTCGCCTCCCTTGCTTGCGGGGTTCTCAACCTCGGTCTGAAACCATCCCATCGAAAAATAAACAACCCCACCGCGATCACCACACTCAGCAGCGATAACCACGGCGCGACATTCTCCGCCAATGTACCGGGACGTGACAATGAAATGATATGCACACCTGCCGGAACATTTAGACTCAGCAAACCAAATTCCTGATTTGGGAATACCTCACTCGATATGCCATCAATGCTGGCTGCCCAACCGGGAAAATAAAATTGGCGAAAATGGAGTTCAAATGCTTGCGGCGAATTCACCTGAAAATGGGTGTCATCCAACACACTGATTTTTACATCCTCAAGCCCATCGGTTTTGATGCTGATATGCAGCGGATCAGTCACATAGGCATCCAAATCAGGCGGCGTATCATAAGGAATCTTATCGCCCCAGATCGGTTTGAACTCGTCATAACTGGTTCCACCAAATGAATATGTTCGCTGTTCGTAGCGGATAAAATCAGCGGCGGAAAGCTGGCTAAAGTCTAACAATTCACGGGTGGGAAATAGCATCGGTAAGGCTGAAACCACAATCACGGCACACATCAATCCCGCACCGCATCCCATCCATCGGCGCGGCAAGATCAGCAAACTACTTGCCCCCAACAATCCGAAGAACACCGCTCCTAATCGCAGCACACGCCCCGGAAAGCGCAGTTGCCCCAGCAGCGGTACATTCAACCAGAAGGCTGTCGAAACGGGCAGCAGCAAGAAGATCACAAATAGTGCCGCAGCGCCCCATGCCAGCGCCAAGCGGTACTGCCGTCGGTACAATAAACCGACCAATCCCAACCCCGCCAGCACACCCGTCACCAAACCGATACTGTCCGGTAAGCTGCGGTTGAGGTCGCTTAAATCCGGTGCAGAAGCGGGCAGAAACAGTTGATAAGGCTGCAAGAAACTCGCCGCAAGGACATTTGCTATATTGGTCGCCCCTTTGGAGACTTGAATCGATGAGACTTCCAACGCCATCGGCAGCAGGAAAATCATGGCTATGCCCGCGCCCAACACCAAACCGCCACCCACGCTGATAAACCGCGCCAACCAGCGCTTATCTCGTCGAGAGAACCACAAACACAATAACGGCGCACCCGGCGCGATGAATAAGCCCACCAAAACACTGGTCGGTTGGTGTGCTAATAACACCAGCGCGAACACCACGCCCAACAAACTGACTCGCCGTGTATCTGGTTTTTCCGCCGCACGGATCACCGCCAAAAATAGCCACGGCACCAACGCTGATGCGGTCAGTTGTGAAATGCTGCCGATGTTCCACACCCCTTGAAAGGCCGACGGTGCATAAGCCCACAACGCCGCCCCAACCAATGCGGCAGGTGCAGGCAGCCAACGCCGCCCCAAGGCATAAACACCTGCGCTGCCCAGCATCCAACCCGAAGCCACGATCAAACTAAAAGCCAGTGGCGCACTGATGCCTACCAAACCCAACAGTCCGCCGAGCCATGTCGCTAACGGCGCATAAAAGTTGAAGACCGGATAACCATAACCGAGGTGAAAATAAGGAATCCAGCGCGGATATAAATCGCCACTTTGCATCAACGTGGTCATGGCGAAAATCCGGTGAACATGGAACACGCCGTCAGCGCTGTTAATGACCTGATCGCCATTAAACGTCGGCAGAATCCCAACCAGAGGCAGCACTGCCGCTATCAATAAGCCAATATCGAAGTGAGGGAATAATCTTCGCACCATCATCACCTGCGCATCCGTCGCTCAGACCCTAACTCAGTTTACACCTTTATGAGGGTCATGATAGACGGATCAGTGATGTTCTATTCCAAGAGGTCTACCGCTTTCCTTTCCGCAATCGGAATAACAATCGTGAAAGTAGTACCCACTCCCTCCTGACTCTCAACCAATACGCTCCCACCGAGTGCATCCACCGCCTGCTTCATAATGACCAACCCCAACCCTGTACCCTGAATCCCGCCGACGTTTGAGGCACGGTGAAACACTTCAAATAGATGTTCTTGGTCAGCTTCAGGTATCCCGATTCCGTCGTCAATCGTCCGCACGATAGCCATATCTTGGTCACACGATAATTCCACCTGAACCCTATTCGCTTCAGGCGAATATTTGATGGCATTTGAAATTAAGTTGTAGAGGATTTGTCGGAAGAGCTTCGGGTCTGAATGGGCATATGAACCATTCCCACTGAAGCTGAACTGGATTTCATGTTGGGCGGCGGTCGGTTGTATTTCGTCCACAATATTCCGGCAAAACGCTTCCATATCCATCAGTTCAGGGTAAGCGGTGACCCCCTGTATATCCGATTGCCCAATCGTCAAAACGTCATTCATAAGTGCGGTCAGCCGATAGACCTGCGCGGTGATCCGGCTCAGATGTTCGTCCTGTTTTTCCGTAGACAACCGATCACGGTATCGCTTAATAATGTCTGCTGAGGTCATAATCACGGTCAGCGGCGTTCGAAATTCGTGCGAAACCATCGAGACAAAACTGGACTTGAGTTCATTGAGTTCTTGTTCTTTTTTCAGCGCCCGGCGTAGTTCTTCTTCGGCACGTTTACGCAGCGTTACATCCCGTATGCTGCAAATCATACTGGACGATTGACCGTCATAATCAGTGACCGGCGCAAGTGCCACATCCGCGTCAAACCGTGTTCCCGTTTTGTCCTGCATCGCCACTTCGGTTCGGCTTGGCAGTCGGGTTGTATTGATGGATTGTATAACTTGCGTGAGATTCTCTCTCTGATCGGGTATCGCCAGTGACTCAAATGATTGATGATATATTTCATCACTGATGAACCCGAAAAGTTGGCTAAATGCCCGGTTAATTTGCTTAATGCTGCCGTCGGAACTCAGCAGAACAATAGCATCGCTGGTGTTATTGAGGATAATTTCATTGCGTTCTTTTGCCCCCTGCAACTGCAAAGTACGCTGCGTAACCTGTTCTTCGAGCGTCGCTGCATGAGAATTGACTTGTTCATACAGTTGCATAATTTTAATGGCATCCGCCGCACGTTCCGCAAAAGCCACCAGAATTCGCTGATCGCGCTGGTTAAAGGCATCCAGCTTGGAACTTTGTAAATCAAGCACACCCAGCACACCATTAATCGTGTGCAGCGGAATCACCAATTCGCTGCGAGTGAGAGGGTCGTTTGTCGCATAATCCGCGCTGGTACTGACATCAGGCGTATAAACAACCTGTCCAGTACGTATTGCTTGGGGGACAAGCCCCAGCCCGTCAAGGTACAGCGGTGCATCCGTATTCACTGCGTCTACACCTGTGCGAGCCAATCGGATAATGTTGCCCGTGGCTTTATCGACAAGCATCAGCCCGCAATCGGTATAGGCAAACTCATGAACCAATGCTTTTACAATTTGGTGACTCAGATTAATCAGACCATCCGCCTTGAATAAATAGGCGGTCGCTCGATACAGTGATGCCAATTCATCTTCAGCTTGTTTGCGCTCGGTGATGTCAAAGGCCATAATGACAATATGAGGTTCATCACCCAAATCAATCAATTCGGCAGACTCCAATAGGTGACGTACCTCACCTGATTTTGTAAGTCCTTGCATTTCAAAAGTGCGGATAGTGCCTTTCTCAAAGATTGTCGTAATCATATTGGGTTGATCTTCAGGAGCGATCCACAATTTTAATTCATCGGCGGTGTGTCCGATCAACTCTTCGCGTGTATAACCCATTAATTCCACAAAGGCCATATTAACATCCACAATCTGTGCATCTTCCAGCCGCGAGATGCTAGCCGCAACCGGATTGTTGGCAAATACAGTGGTAAAACGGTGTTCGGATCGTTCCAGTGCTTCTTCGGCCTGTTTGCGCTCGGTAATGTCATGCAGTGTACAAATGATGGATACAACTTCACCAGCAGGAGAAAAGCGCGGCGCGGCTGTACCATCCAGATGAATAATACGTTCATCTTTCGCTGCCCAGCGTACAATATATTCCCGGCATTCTCCTTTATTCAAATCCGCTTTGACGCCAGTCATTATTTCCCGATCTTGCGGCGTACTGAGATTCTCTATGACATTCATCTGGAGCAGTTCAGCTTTGGAATAGCCCAACAGAATTTCCGCGCGGTGATTGATCTCTAAGATGTTGCAATCCGTGTCCATCAACACAATGATGTCGTGCGCGGCTTCAAAGATGTCCTGATACTTCGCCTCGCTATCTTCCAGCGCCTGCTCCATTTCTCGCTGCTCGGTGATGTCCATCCAAAAACCAACCAACTCGATAGCATTGCCTTGTGTATCCCGACTGCACATCAAATCATGATGCACCCATCGGTAGCTGCCATCGTGATGCCGCAGCCGGTAATCAACAGCGAAATATCCATATAGTGGCACATGGTTAAGGGCATTGAAGATACGCCGTTTATCATCAAGGTGGATGTGGCTAACCCAGAACGTTGGGTCGTCTATAAACTCATGAGGTTCATAACCCAATTGGAGTGTGATATTGTCGCTAATGAAGGTAGTAGCGTGACCACTTCGAAGTTCTGCGCTGTAAATGACTGCTTTAGAGGAAGCAACAATCTGATCTAAACGATGCTCTATCATTTTATTTCCCTGCTCGGTTCGTAATCAGCGATACTACATGAGGCTGAGTACCTAAATTTTGAAACAATCAGGGAGTGACAAAAATTAGGTCAGATTATATCTTATTATCGCATTAATCTGACCTCAACATAATTGTCTTCCTCCGAAAGACACTTCAAGCACTAAGTTCTAATCCAAAACAAACCCGCAGGCTGTCATCAAAACAGTTTTCAGGGGAACAGAATCATTATCATCACTTCAACTCTTAATTAATCTAAGAACTGATTCAGACATTTAAAGTGAACAAGTGACGGAGGTTAATCAAAGCAAAAGCGAGATGATGACCGGCCAAGAAATGAACATCTTTGCGGTCAAAGCGAAGCAAAAGGGCACGAAACTTGTCAATCCAAGCGAAGGAACGCTCACTGACAAAACGGTCTTTGTAGACCTCTGGATTGAAAAGGCGCTTCCGTCCGCGTTTGACATAT
>JBBQLX010000068.1:0-31434 GCA_038328375.1 Aggregatilineales bacterium
CTTACATTAAAGATGCATCGTCAAAATACCGATTATCTGACATTCCGACACCATTGTATTACGGTTTAAGTCAAACAAGATTATGGAGTCGAACACTACAGCTATAATGGCGTGATGTTTGAAAATATATGACAGCAGGAGAACGGCTAGATGCCCGAATTTATTCCCGGATTACAGTTAAGCGACTTATTTTACCATGAGGCCGTCCGTCCAATTTTAGAGGCTCATTTTGTAGGATTAACTTACAGCGCGGCACTCATCGGCAGCGGCTCGGAGGTTTTGGGTTTTGATACGGCGATGTCGAGCGATCATCATTGGGGGCCGCGTGTCATGCTGTTCTTGAATGAGGCAGATTATCAGCAAGCCCAACAAGCCATCCATGATACACTTGCCAACGAACTGCCATTTTCTTTTGGTGGTTATTCGACCCATTTTTCTGTGCCAGACCCCAACGATCATGGTGTACAACACTTACAGGAAATAACAAGCAGACCCATTAACCATCGCGTACAAATCATGACGCTCAAACAGTTCTTTAAAGAGGCATTTGAGTTGGAATTTGGTCAACCACTTCAAACAACCGATTGGCTGACCATTCCATCACAACGACTAAGGGCATTTACAGCCGGTGCGGTATACCACGATGGGATTGGTCTGGCAACCATACGCCAACAATTCCAGTATTATCCGCAAGATGTATGGCTGTATCTGTTGGCGGCAGGTTGGACGCGCATCGGACAAGAAGAAGCCTTCGTCGGGCGAACGGGCTATGTCGGTGATGATCTGGGTTCGCAGGTCATCGCAGCACGATTGGTACGGGATTTGATGCGGTTGTGTTTTCTGATGGAACGACAATATGCGCCCTACCCCAAATGGTTTGGAACAGCCTTTGCCCAGCTATCATGTGCAGAACGTTTAACCCCGATTTTCCGTTGGGTTATGCTGGCAGAGTCGTGGCGCGAACGGGAGCAAAGTATATCTCAAGCCTACGAGACCGTCGCAGAAATGCATAATGCGCTGGGTATTACCAAGCCATTGCCTGCCAAAGTTTCGAACTTTTGGGGGCGACCTTTCAAGGTGATACACGGTGAACAATTTGCAGATGCGATTAAGACGCAAATTCAGGATGAGGCAGTTAAAGGTATTCCAGTCGATATTGGCTCAATCGACCAATTTTCAGACTCGACTGATTTGATCGAACATACGGAACTGCGAGGGCGGCTCAAGGCTTTATACAGAGTAGGGTGAATAGAGATGCAAGTGATGACTGCAAAAATTACAGGAGTAAAAGTTTTAAAATGAGCGACCCACAAAGCCAAAAAGAGATTATTGAGCATATTGTTCGCATTCAGCAGGGTGTGAATAACGACATCAATCAATTATCAGATAAGCAATTTATGAGTGGAACAATCGAGGTATGGTCGGCGGCAAATTACCTCAAGCATTTATTACTCAGTGTAAAGCCTGTGGCAAAAGCGCTCAGTTTTCCGGCTGATCGTTTACAAGCCCAGTTTGGACTCGCCAAGCATCCTTCCCGATTATATGCAGAAGTAGTGAAAGCCTATCAAAAACGTTTGGACGAGGGCATGAAAGCTGAAGAGTATGATCGGGTCACGCCCATGTCGTATCGGTTTCCAGAAGGCACCGTGAACGCACGCGCTTTTTTGATGCAAAGCTGGGATGACGCAAACCAGCGATTGATTAACTCGGCTAATGGTTGGAACGAGACCGAATTGGATACTTTACAGATGCCACATCCAGCGATTGGCATGGTCACCCTGCGGGAAATGTTGTTCTTCACGATTTACCACAATGCGCTTCACTGGCATGATATTCAACATGCGGGAGGGTTATGAGGGGCTGTGGAATGGCTGTACTGATTGGACAAAAGCTCACTGGTTGCTTAGCACTGTTTATTTTAGCTGTGTTTTTGCTGATCGCGCCGGAAACCATACAAGCACAAAGTGGAACCTGCGGCGTGGTGGACGCGATTGACTATCCAATTCCAACTGAGAACCTCGTCCGAGGCTATGATGATTTTGGATTGTTCCGCAAGAACTTCGGCGGCAATCACACCGGCATTGATCTGGATTTCGACCATTGGGGTGATCCGGTCAAAGCGGCAGCGCGGGGGCTAGTCACGTATTCTGATCCGTTGGGATGGGACACTGAAAAGGGTGTGGTGATCCTCTCACATGATTTCCCCGATGGCAGCCGCGCCTACAGCCTATACGGGCATGTTGAAGAAACCGATACGATCAAATTGCCACCTGTAGGAACCTGCATTGAACGCGGGCAAGTGATCGCGGCAGTCGGATGGCCTTCACGGGGTAGACCGCACTTACACTTCGAGTTTCGCAGTATTTTACCGCGGGAGGGTGGCCCCGGTTATGTGAGTAACAATCCCTTGGATGATGGCTGGTATAACCCACTGGACTTCGTCGCTACATGGCGGGCGAAACTAAACCCGGCGTTTCTAAAGACAATTTCGTTTGATAGCGTAGCGAGTCTGCCACCGACACAGATGGACAACGGCGCTTATTTGACGGCGAGTGATTCGCTGATTAGCGCGGTGATGCCACCCGACCAACCCCTATGGCAAATTCAGACCGACAGCACGATTGACGGCATCACAGCACTTTCCGGCGACCGTGTGGTGGCACACAGCAGCAGCGGGCAAACGGTCACGCTCAACGGCGGACGTTACGGCGCGGTTTGGAATATCGCCAGCGCAAGCACCCCTTTTGTGACGCTAGGCGAACGGTTGATTTTTCTGATGCAAGATGGAAGCGTGAATGCCTACGACGCAGTGGGTACTTTGATTTGGACACTACCCGATAGAGGGCAAGTGGTCTATTTCGGGGGCAATGGCAATGAGGTGGCAGTGGCTACACAGGAAGCCGATGGGATTGTCTGGCAGACGTTGAACGCAGAAGGACAAGGACCGAGCGCTGTCAAACTTAAAAATAATCCACTGGTGTATGTCGAACCCGATGGCAAATGGCTGGTGATGGATGGGCAGGACTTGATGCGAATCAAGGGTGGGCAAAGTGAGGCCATTTCTACACTATCCCAAGTGGCAGGACGCGCCGCGCAGATGACCAGCGATGCAGTTGGAAATGTCTATCTCTATATGGATGATATTGACCGCACTCTCACGTCAATTGGCACTGATGGGCAGACGCGGTGGCGCATTCAATACCCTCGCGAATTGAGGGGCGATCCTCCACTATTAGCATCAGGCAACGGATGTTTGTTGTATACGCTTGACGTGGATGGAATGCTCAACGTGTTCAGCGCTTCGGATGGCACTTTAGCGAATCAAATCGGGTTATATGCCGGTGGCAGACGGACAACCAATCCACACGGACGACTGCTTAAGGTGGATGCGGCTGAACAAGTGTATGTCGCCAGTGGATTTTTATCGTTGATGGTGTTTGACGGCACGAAATTGGGCGGAGAAGCGAAGAATTGTTTGGCGGGTTAAGGGTTTAACAATACGATCCTCCTACTTAATCCTCCCCACTTAAACGAGGGAGAAAATTAATACTCAGCAGTATCGTATGAATGACTCGGAACCACTTCTGATGTGGCAGGGTTAAAAACATAATTGGCAGGTTAAAGGGGATAATCATTATGCGGATTGAAGCGGATTTTGAATGTGGGAATGCGATTGTCGATAAGCTTACAGATGCCGAAGCGCATTTATCAATTCGACCGGATAGCAACGCAAAATATTTTGAGTGGTTTTATTTTCGGGCAACGGGTGAAGCGGGAATCATGCGGACGTTCAATCTGACCAATGCCCACGCAGCAAGTTATCCACAGGCATGGAATGGCTACCGGACGTTGGCTTCTTACAACGGAATAGATTGGTTCCGGGTACAAACGCAGTATGTCGATGGTGTCCTGAGCTTCAAACATCGTGCGGAACAAACCAGCACCGAGTACGCTTTTTTTGTGCCCTATTTCGAAGCGCAGCGTGAAAAGTTATTAGATGATTGCGCCAAGGTTGGTGAACGGCGGACGTTACTCACGACGACCGGCGGGCGACCGATTGACATGATCGTATTCGGGGATAAAGCGGCTACGAAAAAGGTGTGGGTGTTCTCGCGACATCATGCAGGCGAACCGATGACAGAATATTGTATCGAGGGCATCATGCGGCGGTTGGCGGACACAAATGACCCAACAGTAGAACGACTCCTCGCAGCAGGCATCGCATTTTACTGTGTGCCGAATATCAATCCTGATGGGACGGCAATGGGTAATCTACGGGCGAACGCTGCCGGAATCGACCTCAACCGTGATTGGAAGCAAACGGTTGAGCCAAAATCGGTAGAAGTCGCGGGATTGATGAAAGCGTTGGAGGCGGAAGGCGTGGACTTCTTCCTCGATTTGCATGGCGATGAGGAACATCAATATGTGTGGCTGGTGCAGCCGCATCCTGACGTGGTTGCGCCAGAAGTCGCGCCCCATCAAGAGTATATGGAAGCCTATGTGCGGGATCGCTATGCAGAATATGGGCCGATGCCAACAAGCGATACACCTTGGCCTGCTGATTCTGGTATGGCAGTTGACTATGTGGCATGGAAATTTAAGTGTCCCAGCTTAATTGTGGAACTGCCATTTAAGGACACAATTGCGGCAAACGGCACCTTTGACAGCCTACAAGTGGCGGGATGTGTGGCGTTCGGGCGGGATTGCGTCGATATGATCGCTGAGGTGATGATAGGCCAGAAGAATTAAGATTGAGCGAGAAATAGCCGTAAGGTACTATGCTCATGTAAATGGTAAATTCGAGTATAGTAAAATCAGTACTCACTCAAACAAAGGCTAGTTTTATGAATATTGCTGTTATGCATGAACCGCGCCGTATCAACACGATTAAGCCCGGTCTGATCTTTTTAGCTGCGGCTTTTTTAATCGTTCTGCTACTGCTGGCGGTGACATTTATTGGCCCGAACGCCCAACTCAGCCGCAGAATTAATCCGGTTGCACCCCCGGCACAAGTGGCGGCCTTCCAAGCAGCTCCAGCGACACCCTTGTTGGTCTGGGTGGCTAAAGGGACTGCACCGGGCAAGCAAACTGCCTCCGAACCGGGACAGTTGGCTTACGTTAACAGCAGCGGTACAGCAGATACGGTACTCGAACTGCCAAACGGAACCTCGAGGGTTGAATCCTGCGGGGATACGCCCATGTCACCGGACGGCAAGCTGTACGCGTTTTATGTCGGGCAAGATGCAGGCAGCTTATACGTGATGCGCGGAAGCGATGCCCCTGCAAAGATTAGTGACGTACAGGCGTTGAGCTGCTTAGGCAACGGGACATTCCAATATGCACCCGGCAGCAACCGCTTTGGTTATATCTCCTATGAAGGCGATGCAGCCAAGAGCGAATTTGCAGATGGCTTCCTACATATCATTAACAGCAGCGACTTCACCGAACTGTACAAATACGAGAATGTGACGGCCTTCGACATTACCGATAGCGGCGCGGCGTTCGTCAGCTTCTTCACCAATGACAAGAACGAAGCGGATGAAGCTGCGGTCATCTGGTGGAACGGAACCAGCCAACAAGAAGTCGCTACATTGAAGCCTGCAAGCGAAGATTGCAAGTTCACCAGCGCCTCGATCACCATACTGCCGGACGGCAAGCTGATGCTGGTGCTGGGACACCGTTGTAAGAAGGGTGATACCACCACCAATTGGCAGCTTTACTCGGTCAATCCAACGGATAAGAGCGCAACACTAGCAGCTAATGCTTCGCAAAAAGGTGCTTTCGCGGCCTATACGCGCAGCAATAGTATTTTTCTCTCTCCCGATGGCAAGCAGGCGCTTTTCACTGTACCGGACGGTGTAACCGCGAATACCGTTGGCGTGAAGCGTGTAAACCTCAACGACCTCTCTATCGCAGATGTGATTGATAAAGAAGTGGTTACCGCGACCTTGAACGGCAGCACCAACGCCTATCCGCGTGTATCACCGGATGGTAAGTGGCTGGCGGTGGTCGTCAGTACGCCCAATGCAGTGAATAACATCACCATTTGGAGTCTGACGGATGCGTCAGTTGCCCCGATCATGTTGAGTGCTGGAAGCAAGGGCGATATTGTATCCAGCATGGAATTCACGCCGGATAGCAGCCAACTGCTGGCGATCTTAGGTGGTGATAATAAGGCTAATAATTCGCTGGTATCAATCGAGGTGGCAACCGGACGTGACTCGCGGATCACACGCGGACACTTTGGTAAGGGTCTGACCATATCGGCTGACGGCACTCAAGCTGCCCTGCTCGATTGGCAAATTCCTGAAGATACCAAGCAGCAACCGTATCTGAATCTAGTGAGCGTTAACCTGAGCGATGGTGCAACGACCACCCTTTACACAGGTGCAGACATTGTGGATGGCAAGACGACCAACCAGCGCTTCGCCTATCCGATGGCGTTTGTGGGCGGTGCAGTAAACGTTGGCGCAGCAGGATAATAAATAAAGGGAAGGACTTAAACCTTCCCTTTCACTCCTTTAGGGGAAAGCCTCGGCGGTATGATGTTGAGGGGAAAGCAGCCCCGGTTTGTGCCGGGGCTGTTTTTATTCCAGAATAGGAACTAAAGGCCACGAGTAAGCGTCTTTTGTTCAAGACTCAATAAGATGGAGGCGGCATATGAAGCGGATGCGATGGTTATCAGTGATGGTGATCGGTTTATTAGGATTGATGATCGTGCCGGGGGTAACAGCCTGCGGCGGGTTATTCTGCCAGAATACGCCGGTTGACCAACTCGCAGAACGTATCATTTTCACGGTAAATAAGAACGATACGATTACGGCTTATGTGCAGATTAATTATACGGGTGAGGCACACGATTTTAGCTGGGTTGTACCTGTGCCTAGTGTTCCAAAAGTTGATGTGGCGGAGATTGCCAGCTTTGATGAACTGAGCAATTTGACTGCCCCGATTTTTATGCCTCCACTGATGCCAAGTTGCGCGGCAATCCCGGTGCCTTCAATGTCGATGTCCGATTCGGCGGGAAATGGCGGCGTGCAGGTATTGGCTTCGGGAACGGCAGGGCCATATGCCTACGATGTGGTGACGAGTTCAGAGCCAACCGAACTCATTATGTGGCTGAGAAAGAACAAGTACCGCATCACCGAAGAGATGGAACCACTCGTCAAGGCATATACCGATGAGGGGTTAATCTTCTTAGCGATGAAGCTGCAACCGAACGAAGGGACACAGGCTATTCAACCCGTGGTGATGACCTATAAAGGTGTACACCCGATGATTCCGTTACGGTTAACGGCAGTCGCAGCGAACCCGAACATGAACATCATCACATGGATTTTGGCGGACAAGCAGGCTGTACCGACCAATTATGCCCACCCAACAGTTGATAACAAGAATATCCGATACAGCTTTGGGAGCAGCGACGGCACGAATTATTTACAGGTGGTTGACCAGACGGTTGATTTGTATCAGGGACGGGCGTTTATCACCGAGTACGCGGGCGCGAGTGAAAAACTGGCAACAACGGCTAACGACAAATTAGTCAAGCAACTGCTGGCTGATTATCCGTATGTGACACGGGTGTTCGGGCGGATTTCACCAGAAGAGATGACGATTGATCCAACCTTTAAGTTAGAGGATGCGCCGGATGTTTCGAATGTGCATGACCTTTCCAAGATGGATGACAAGACGTTCTGGTCGTGTCCTGATACCGATCAAACGATTAAGGTTAAGTATGATCCGAATGCCGTGCCGGAGGGGTTTAAGTAGTTAGAAGAGACAAGTTACAAGAACCCCCTCCCTAGCCCTCCCCCGAAAACGGGGGAGGGAATCAAATCAAAATTTTCTTGGGATTTTAAAAAGTCCTGCGATAGCAAGTTATAAGTCCAAAAGAAATGCGAAATCGGCACAACAATTGCAGATTTCGCATATTTCCCGCTGAATTAGCAGGCGGGAACACGGGAGCAAGGCGCTGAATCGACATTTTGTGTCGGCGGGTAGCTCGCTCAACAACGCTGAAATGACACAAGTGCAGCGGATTGCTCGGCTGATGCCACCGCTGCGCAATTTGGGGTGTCGCCGCAGCGGATGCAAGGGAGAAAGCCGCCAAGCAGTCACAAGTTACAAGTAGCAAGTTACAAGAAAAGGCAAATGCGATTAACCGCCAAGACGCGGAGAACGCAGAGATCAGAAGAGAGAAAAAAAGATTACACACAGATATTATTTTAGCACAAAAATTCGCATTTGATGGTTCGAATATGCAAACTTTTGATGTAAGGATAAAAGTTGAAGAGACGTGAATATTCCCTACATTATTAACTAATTGGTGGAGTGATTGCGACTGTAGAAGCGGGCTTCGCTGCGGATAAAATCGACGGTGGCGGCGATGGTCGGATCGGGAGCGGTGTCGAGTGGCACATCAAAGATACCGTGAGCGTTGAGGGTGGGTGCGCCTGTGAGAAAAGAAACCTGCGCCATGCCAATCTGCCCTGCTTGGACATCGGCAAGATGAAGGGTGTTAGATGTGAGTTGGGTGGATGATGCTGGTGTGAGTTTGATGGTGAAGGAAGAAGGCAGGAGGGTCACAGACCCTCCCCTACGAGAAGTGAAATTCAAGTCGTCTTGTTGCCAATCCGAATCGATATCGACCAGTGCCATGCCGAGGAGATTATCACGCAGGCGGATGCGCGATTCGGGCGTGAGGGCATCGGTGACATTGGCGGCGTGATAACCCATCGCGTCAAGGGCAATTAGGGTGGAGCGTCCGGCGGTGGCGGTACAGTGCCAGATGTCAGGTGAACAGGCATTTCCCAAGTCAAGGAAAACAATACGTGGCGTTTGCGGCTGAACAGCACAGAGCATGACATCGGACTCATCAATTGGCAGGGACTTCAAATAGCGCAAGAAGGTATGCACGCGCGGCAAGCTGTCGAGGTCGCCGCGCAGGTTGGACGTGTAGAGGATGTGGAGAGGGTTGGACATAAAGGTAAGCCTTTTAAACCGTCAAGGCGCAAAGAACGCCAAGTTCAATACAGAGACATTTTTAACACAAAGAAACAAATAAGGCGGGCGTAATAGCAAATAATTAGTCGACGGACACGGCATGCCGTGTCCCTACGAGAATACAATTATTAACGGTTTTTCCATTCGGGTTTACGTTTATCGACAAAGGCTTTCATCCCTTCGGCTTTGTCTTCGGTACCAAAGAGCAGGTAGAAGTTACGCTTTTCGTAGCTTAGACCTTCATGGAGGCTGAGTTCTTCGGCTTTGTTAACCGAATCCTTGATGAGTTTGATAGCAGGGCCGGACATGGTGGCGATTTTCTCGGCGAGTTTGACCGCTTCCACAAGATAAGTATCTAGTGGGTAGACGTGGTTGACGAGGCCATATTGTAAGGCTTCTTGGGCGGTGAGTTTGCGATCCGCGAGTGTGATTTCCATCGCGAGGGCTTTGCCGACGGCACGGGTGAGACGCTGCGTACCACCTGCACCGGGCATGATGCCGATGTTGACTTCGGGCTGACCAAACTTGGCGGTTTCGGAGGCGATAATCATGTCACACATCATCGCCATTTCACAGCCACCACCGAGCGCCCAACCGGATACAGCGGCGATAATCGGCTTACGGATGCGCGTCAGGCGTACCCAATCGGTGAAGTCCGCACCAGCAAACATAGTCACGGCATCAATACCTTCCATTTGTTTGATGTCGGCTCCGGCGGCGAAGGCTTTATCGCTACCTGTGAGGACGATGCACTTAATGGAGTCGTCAAGATCATAGGCTTCCATTGCCTCAAAGATTTCGCGTGTGAGTTGGCTGTTGAGAGCGTTCAATGCCTGCGGACGATTGAGACGAATGAGGCCAACGCCGGAGGCGGGTGCTTCAACCAAAATTGTTTCATAAGCCATTTTTTCTCATCTCTCCTTAAATTGAAGTTTATTGACTGTCAAGATTCTGCGGCTATTGTCGCTTAACAAATAGTAAGTAGGTGCTATCATAAATGCAGAAAATTTATATCCGGTTGCGTCCCTATACTACCACGCGACAAAGCTTAGTGGAGTATGTCCAAAACCAATCAATCAGCCAAGGACTGATCATATAAATTATTAGCAAAAAGAGGAGGAATGAGCATATGGCGACGATGAATGTAACGGCAGGAAAACCGGAACGTAAGGCGGAACAACCGCGCACTGACATGCGGGCGATGTGGGCGGGGATTGCGTTCGCGTTTGTGTTTACGGCGATTATTTACTTGCTTGGGCCATCACTTGATCCGGTGCGGGCAACTTTACTCCCCGATCAAGGAGCAAGCTGGTATTACTGGAAACTGCCGAGTCCAACTTTCGCAACGCATTTGAGCGCGTGGGGATTGTATCTGGCGCATCAAGTGTCATTGTGGGGATTGATCTGGTACGCGCAGACCCACGTCAAAAAGTACACGGGTGGGTTGCATCCCGTGAATATTGCGGCGTTGGGTGTGAATGCCCTATTCATCGTGCTGCATCTGGTTCAAACCCATATTTGGTATGACGGTTTGGCGCAAGATGTGTCGATCTTTTCATCGCAAGGATCGGTTATTTTGATGCTGATCTGGATCATGTTGATGGAGAACAATCGACGTGGAGTGCTGGCTGGTAAAAAACTGCCTCTGGGCAAGCGCGTGATTCAGTTCGCAAAGAAATATCATGGTTATGTGTTCGCATGGGCGATTACCTACACCTTCTGGTATCACCCGATGGAAACCACCAACGGACATTTGATGGGCTTCTTCTATACCTTCCTGCTGTTACTACAAGGCAGTTTGTTCCTAACACGCATCCACGTCAATAAATGGTGGATGTTGGCGCAAGAGATTATCGTGCTGGCACACGGGACAATTGTGGCGATTGTGCAAGGTAATAATCTGTGGCCTATGTTTTTCTTCGGGTTTTTGGGGGTCTTTATCCTCGTACAGATGCACGGACTGGGACTATCCAACCGGATTAAGTGGTTGTTCTTCGGCGGATATGCGCTGGGGGCGATACTGGTTTACATCCAACCAGATCGCGGTGTGACCAAGTTATGGCAGTTGGTGGCGATACCGGGCATTTATTATCTGGTCATGGTGATTTTGGCGCTGCTCATCGCGATTGGTATATGGGGATATGACCGGATTTGGGGCAAAGGCGCGGCTAATCCCACGCCGATTGGAATAGGTGATTAATATGGGCATACTCGAAGGTAAAGTAGCAGTGATCACCGGAAGCAGTCGCGGGTTAGGTTTGGCAATTGCAGAAGCTTATGCACGAGAAGGCGCAAGTGTGATACTGGCGGCACGAACTCAAAATGTGGTTGAGGAAGCAGTTACGGCATTAAAGGCGAAGGGTTATAAGGCAAGCGGAATAGCATGTGATGTTGGGGATTATGAACAGGTCAAGGCGCTGGCTGAACATGCGGTGACGACCTTCGGCAAAATTGACATCTGGGTGAATAACGCGGGTGTGGCGGGCGTTTATGGACCGACGGCGCATGTTCCACGCGAACGATTCGAGCGTGTTATTCGCACGAACATCAACGGCACTTACTATGGGTCGATTGTGGCATTGGAACACTTCTTGCCACAAAAAAGTGGCAAGCTGATTAACCTACTCGGTCGTGGCGATGATGGACCGGTGAAGTTCCAAAATGCCTATGCACCGAGCAAATACTGGGTGAAAAGCTTTACAGCGGGTTTGGCAGAGGAATATAAGGACAGTGGCATCGGCATCTATGCCTTTAATCCGGGGTTAGTGGATACCGATATGCTGCGGCAGGTGGACTCGCTGGCAGGCTACGAGCATAAAATGAAAGCGCTGAGTACGATTATCCGTTTGTGGGGAAATCCGCCGGATGTACCAGCCGAGAGGGCATTGTGGTTAGCTTCATCCGCAACCGATGGCAAAACCGGATTGGTCGAAAAGGTACTGGGGCGCAAACGGATTTTTGGCGGATTGCTGCGCGAAGCAGGACGACGAATTCGACGAGCGACGATGCCCGATACATCGCTCACTGTGACGACAGTACAACCGACAATGCCACTGCCACCTGCGAAGTAAATATGACAAACCCGATTCACAATCGGGTTTCTTATTAGTATGAAGTGGTGGCCTTCTCAGTATTCACTCACACTAAGAATGAGTTGAGTCTGAACGGTATTGCAACATGGCAACCCTCACAAACCTAAAGCAAACGTTGATAGGACTGATTAACTAGCCCTATTCTGCCTCTATAACCCACAACATTACTATTCTCTCATACCCTGACGCGGGCAGACACCTGACAATCAAAGGCGTTTGTGAAAAATGTAAAGAGGAGAATAAGCAATGAAAAAACAATGGGGATTAATCCTATTTTTAGCATTGTTTGGAGTGGTAACGGCGGTCTATGCTGCACCTACACAGCAGACTGTGACCGCACCGAATGCAGCGGATTATAAACTGACACAGGTTGCAAGCGGACTGACGAAACCCATCTATTTCACCCATGCTGGTGATAACACAGGACGACAGTTCGTTGTCGAGCAAACGGGAAAGATCAAAGTCTGGCAAAACGGCACGGTGATGGCGACACCCTTTTTGGATGTCAGCAGCTTGATCACCTCGACCGGGCAGGAACAGGGTTTGCTGGGTTTGGCCTTTTCGCCTAATTATGCCCAGAACGGCCAGTTCTTCATCAATTACACCAATACACAGGGCGACACAATTATCGCGCGTTATACGGTTTCGGCTAATCCGAATGTGGCGAACCCAGCCAGCGCGACCCAAGTGTTGTTTGTTGACCAGCCCTACTCCAACCACAACGGCGGCAACATGAACTTCGGCAAGGATGGGCTGCTGTACGTGGGTATGGGCGACGGTGGTTCGGGCGGCGATCCACAGAATAACGCGCAAAATCCTAATTCACTGTTGGGTAAGATGCTGCGGATTGATGTGAACCAAGTAAACTTCCCGGTACAAATCTGGGCGTTGGGAGTACGTAATCCGTGGCGCTGGAGCTTCGACCGATTAACTGGCGATCTCTACATGGGCGACGTGGGACAAGATATGTACGAGGAAGTTGATTTCTGGCCTGCGAACGGCGCGGCAGGTGCAAATTATGGTTGGAATATTTACGAGGGATTTCACAATTATAACACAGGCAGCATCGCGGGTGCTATCAGCCCAATTGCTGAATATAGTCATAATGAAGGCTGTTCGATCACCGGCGGTTATGTGTATAGAGGGGCGAAAATTCCCGCGCTGCAAGGCTATTACATCTATGCCGATTATTGTAACGGCAATATGTGGACGGCCTTCCGTAACGGTACAACATGGCAAACGGCACGATTCTTGACACCGAGCTTCTCGGTGAGTTCGTTTGGCGAAGATCAAGCGGGTGAAGTTTATGTGGTGGATATTAGCGGCAAAATCTGGCGCATTGACTCAGTGGTTGCCGCGCCAACCCCTACGCCAATTACACCCACTGTCACACCTGTGACACCGACCCCAACGCCGATTACACCGACTGTGACTCAGGTAACGCCAACGGCGTCACCAATCATTCCAACGGCCACAGCGATCATTCCGACGGCAACCATCATGCCATCCGAAACGGCTGTCGTTCCAACGGAAACGATGATGCCAACGCTTACGCCTGTTGTGCCAACAGAAACGATGGTTCCGACATTTACACCTATCGAACCAACGATGACGGTCGAAGTGCCGACAGCAACTTCTACACAACCTCAACCAACAGAGCCAACAGTGAAGGTTGATGTCATTCCGGCATCGGCAGATGTGGGACAAGGTGTGCTGGCACAGATTAGCCTGCTCAACGTAACCGATGTGTATGGCTTGCAATTGACCTGCCAAGTCAATCCATCGGTGTTGACTGGAGCCGGTTTGCTAAAGGGTGATGGATTCAATGACAGCAACAGCTTTGTGATTGATCAAGGCTACCAAGCGGACGGAAGTTGGACGATTGCTGCCAGCCGATTGGCTCCAAATCCGGCGATTAATGGCAACATTCTGGCGATGACACTGGGTTATACCGTCAGCGGGACAGGTAACAGCGCGGTGGAATGCGTGGCACTAGGCGTGGACAGCAATGGGCGTGATTTGCCGATTGCAGTGGTCAACGGTGCATTCAGTGGAAATGGGCCAGTCGTTACTGAAGAGCCAACGATTGAACCAACACCGACAGTTGAGCCAACCATGACTCTCGAACCGACATTGACGGAAACACCGACAATTGAGCCAACGGCACTGCCAACCGAAACGGCTATGCCTTCGACGGGCAGTATTAGTGGTATCGCGGTTTATCAAGGCAGCGAGGACGCGACTGGAATCAAGGTTCAACTACTGACAGGCGACGGCTCCGTACTGCAAGAACAGCCTGTTGATCCCGAAGGTAACTTCTACTTCGCCAATCTGACAGCCGGTAATTACACTGTTTCGGCAAGTGGCGAGGGCTTCTTGACGACGATCTTCAAAACAAGTGTTGCGGATAATCAAGTCGTTGATAGCGGAACTTTGACGCTAAGGGCTGGCGATATTGACGGCAACCAGACGATTGATCTGGCAGATGCCAGTTACATTGGTGCAAACTTCAATGTACCGGTTCCACCTGCACCATTTGCGGCTGACCTCAATCGAGACGGTCTTGTGGATGTGCGTGATCTGGTGCTGTTAGGTGGTAACTTTGGCATGACCGGGCCAATCGTGCTGCCGTAGAGTACAGAGGAAGGCTCTGAGAGTCTTCCATAAGCAGATTGTAAAGAGGCTTACCGAAATGGTGAGCCTCTTTTTTGTTTAACAAGCTGGCAAGGGTTATGGAGATCAATTACCATTGGCACATTTATGAGACAGTTCAAGGGAAATAGATAATGGTTAATCGTCCAGCGATGATCCGTACTGACGAAAGCAATGCGTTTGCCCATGACACCATGCTGCGGCGTTTACCAATGAACATCCGTGAGGTGGCACGATTGAACCCGGATTATCCAGCGTTTATCCTGAATAACCTCGAAAAACTGGCGATTGAGATTGAAACGGATCAGCCAGTCGGAGCGTTTAACCCATTTTCACCGGATGCCGATTTGTGGGAAGCCAGTGTGAAAGATCATGCAGGGCATACATGGCTGCATACCGATTGGTTTTTCGCAGAGATTGCGGCGTATCGACATTTGATCGAAACGGTGCGCTGGTGGGAGAGTGGGCGTGATCCATTTGCGCCACAAAAGGCCAAGGAAATGGGCAGTGCCGAGTTATGGGCGCTGTTGGATAAAGCCTTAGAACTGCGAGACGAAGCAATTAAAGAACGGTTACAGGCGTTGGTGCATTTCGATTTGTGGGGCAACCGGGTTGATTTGAGTTTTGCGTCATCATTGGCACATGGTAATACAGGCAACCAAGAGGATTTGCTGGCGGATGACAGTGAGGCGGTGGTCGAACATTTGATGCAACAAAACGGCGAGATACATTTTATTGCCGATAATACTGGAACCGAATTGGCGATTGATCTGGCGTTGGCTGATGCGTTATTTGATAAGGGCATGAGCCATATCACATTTCATATCAAGCTGCATCCAACCTTTGTGAGCGACATTACCGTGCCGGATATGCTGGTGATGTTGAATGCGATGCAATCGGGTGAACACGGCGAGGCGATAACACAGCTTGGCAAACGGTTACAAACGGCTCTGGACGAAGGGCGAATGCATTTAGCACCGGGGGCGTTTTGGAACAGTCCGTATGTGCTGCGGGAGATGCCAAAGCGACTGATGGAGGCATTTAAAGGTGCGACGTTGGTGATTATCAAGGGAGATTTGAATTATCGACGGATGGTGGATGATGTGTTGTGGGCGACGGATACACCATTTGCAGATGTAACCGATTATTTTCCAGCACCATTATTGGCGTTAAGGACGATGAAAAGTGATGCGGTGGTGGGGATGGCAAGTGGATTAGCCGAGCAATTGGATGGTGAGGATGCGAGATGGCGGGTGAATGGTAAGCGGGGCGTAATTCACTTCAAAAAATAGAAGATTTTTAACACAAAGACACAATGACTCAAAGGCACAGAGAGAAAGACAGATGACGACACTGGAAATTGCGGTAACGACGGTCGAGGAAGCGGTGAATGCGGCGGCAGGTAGAGCAGAGAGTATTGAGCTGTCATATGATCTGTCGGTGGGCGGGTTGACACCGGAATATGGGGTGATACAGGCGGTACGGGATGCGATAACTATTCCGATGTACGTGATTTTACGACCACATGCAGAGAGCTTTAGATACACGGAAGAACAGATCGAGGGGATGCTGGAAGACATCAAAGTAATGCAGCGGATCGGTGTGGATGGGGTGGTATTCGGGGCGGTGGATGAGACAAATGCGATTGATGTGGCGTTGATGAAGCGGATTGTTGAGGCGGCAAAACCTTTGCCAGTGACGTTACATCGAGCATTGGATGAAAGTTCTGAACCGGAAAAGGCATTAGCGGCATTGGCGGGGATTGTGCCGAGAGTGTTGACATCAGGGCCAGCAAAAACGGCATGGGATGGGCGTGATGGATTAAGGGCATGGATAGAACGGTTTGGGG
Source organism: Aggregatilineales bacterium (assembly GCA_038328375.1). Classification (GTDB taxonomy): domain Bacteria; phylum Chloroflexota; class Anaerolineae; order Aggregatilineales; family Phototrophicaceae; genus CFX2. Next base: position 16,597 of record JBBQLX010000068.1, read on the forward strand.
AACACTATGCTTTTGTGAGTTCGGGGAATTTGACGGCTAAACAACTGCCTGAATACATCCGGTATGTGAAGCCTGATACAGTGCATTTGGGGAGTGCGGCAAGGACAAATGGTGTGGTGGATGTGGACAAAGTGCGGCATTTGAAGGCGATTGTTGAGGCAAATGGTCATTAACCTGATAAACAGGCGATAACAGGCAACATTAAGGAAAATATTAATTAACTTAGGGTAATAATACGGAAGATTTTTACCACGAAGACACAAAGAAAATAAGGAAAGCCAAGAGAAATACAGATTGAACCGCTGAGACGCAGAGATTTAAGAGTTTTCAGAACAAAGATAAAGGCTGCGAAGTGGCATTGTAGTGCCGAACATCTCAATCAACTGATACGCTTCCAGCGGCTTTAGTTCGTGTGTTAACAACGTATCATTGCTTATCGTTCAATTCATAATGATTGATAATAGTCGTTATCCTTTGAAAGCAAGAAATTAGCTGGTCAATTTCACTCTCCGAAAAAGATCGATTAACCTGACATTTAAGTTCGCGCCCCGCTGGTTGGAAAAGATTTATGGCATATGTTTCAGCATATAAAGTTTGGATAATTTCAGGGGGTATATTAACCTTGCTTGATAATCCACCGGGACGAAAAAAACCTGTGGAAAGTGATTGATTATTGGGAGGGTATCCAAAACAAAAAGCAACTTTGGTATCACCTAGTTTAACACTTAAAGAAAAGCCTTTGTCTCCCCAACGAATGAGAAATTGATTTTCTCGAGCAAAACTTAGAACCCTAGCCATTACAGGTTTGCCGTAATCGGTTAGAGATTCCATGAACTCCCGTTCAGTCGTATTACCTTTGGATCTTGGCGCTGATTGAATCTGAACAGGAATGATCGGTTTGTTTGCAACCACTGTGTCACTCGATAGCAATCGCGACCCATCCTCAGTCTCGAAAAAGGCGAATTCAACACATGCGACTTGAATACCTTTTTTGCCTAAGTATTCGCATGTCTGACGGATTTCAGGGGTGATATTTTGTCCGACAATCACTATTCTTTGATCTTTGTTATATGTGACAACATCATCATTTGACAGTTCAAAACACTCTCGATGATTTTGTGCAAGGTTGGCGGATTCATCTTCCATATAATAGCGAAATATATTTTCAAGTTGGTCATCGTTCATCGTGGCAGCAAAGGAGGCATATTCAAGGGCTTGAGCGAGGACTTCACGCGGCGTTCTTCCTCGCTTCAATTCCACTACGACAATTTGTCCGCGCCGATCCACCCCTAAGAGGTCAATTATGCTACCGAGATTTGTTCTGACTTGCCGACCAATGATAAGTAGTTTACTGTCATCAATAATATGATTCGAGTTAGTTTCCAGCCATTTTTCGAGGTCTGATTCGGTATAATCAGTCTGAAAGTCCTTTTCTCTGTATTCTTTAAATTGATTTTCCGGTGTTACCCCAAATAACTTCATGTCTCATCCCCCATTTTTCTCATCACACAATTTTATTTTCATCTATTATCCAAATTTTCGCAATCACAAAACAGTGGTCAATGTTTACGCTTGGCAGCGTCATCCTAGATAGCCAACTAGTCATAATCGCACAGCATTTGTATATAAAACTAAATCTGGCGACATTGAATGATTTGTGCCAAACAAACATTTGGCCTATCCTGATTTATAGAATCAAATTTGTTATTACCATTGCACATCGTCTTGAGGGGAGCCTGCTCATGAAGGATTATGCACCAGCAGAAATTCGGTTAGCACGGTTTTTGAGATTCACGGCGCTTGTGAACTTCTTGCTTTATCTATTTAGTTTGGTTGGCGCTTATCAGGGCGCGAGTAATCCCACGTGGATCGAGCCGCCGCTGGTTTCCAACGCGGTTGCCAGCCTCGCATTATTGGCGATATTGGCGTGGTTTGCATCCGGCGATATACGACGCTGGCGGACGATGGTTCATGTGCTGATTGTGGGATTTGCACTGGATGTCGTCGGCCTGATCATCGTTATCCCCAGTCCAAAAGCAGCAGGACAAACCGCGATGCTGGTGGCAGCTATGGCCTTCTCGTTGTTCTTCGGTAGCATTCTATTGTGGCTGGTGCGGGAAGCTCCGGCGCATGACGACAAATGGATCCCTTGGATGCCGGATAAGCCACAAACCGGCTGGGAAAAGTTTGGGCAGATCGTGTTTGCCCTATTCGGTATTTTATCGTTGGTCGCCACAGTGGGACATTATGTGTTGTACTACACAGGGCCAGCGGCGATTGTTGATTTCTTCCGGCAGCCAATCATGGTGGGCGGGTCGGCGGTCAAGATTGGTTTGCTGGGTATCACGCTGCTGGTGGCGGCACAGGACACACGGCGACACGGTGACTATGTGAATGTGTTCATCCTTGGCAACATCTTCTCGCTGATTGCGGTGATCGTTACTCATCTGGGGATTAATCACTACGGCGTGGTGCAGTATCCGGCGCTGGGTACGGACAGCCGCACGATGATGCTGGGCGCGATGGGTGTGGATGTGGTGGCGATCAGCGCGTTTATTTTGCTGAAAATCCAAGTTGACGGTTCGATCCTCGACCACACACGCTTTTTCTCGCCGCTGCACTTCCGCGCGTTGGAAGCGGTGGCAGAAACATTGATTGACGGTGAAAAAGAAGTGGTCGAACCGGAACAGGTTGTGCTGCGGACAGACGATTATCTGGCTTCGTTTCCATCCAAGCGGTTGTGGCTGGCAAAAGCCTCGATACTCGGATTGGCAACCATGCCGTTGATGTCACTGATGCCGCCTATTAATTACCTCAGCCCAGAACTGCGACACTGGTTCATCGACAAGCACTTTAAAAAGGATATTGTTGAAAAGCGCGGGATTTATGCGGTGCTGCACGCCATTAAACTCGACCGGATGATTGACATTATTGAAGGCATGATGCGCTTCAATATGCAATTGACGTTTATCGGCTATTACAGCAATCCGGCGGTGCAGCAGTCGATTGGATACACGCGGTTTTCACAGCGACCCGAAGGCAAGTTAGCCAAACCGATTCGTCGTTATCCTCCACTCAATGTGATGACCCCGCAAGTGCTGCGGCAGAATGGCATTGATCGGCTGACAGCGGATGTAGTGATTATCGGATCAGGTGCGGCGGGGGCAACACTCGCCGAGCAAATGGCAGCACAAGGGCGCGACGTTTTGATTATCGAGAAAGGGCCATACGTCCATCCTGATAACTTCAGCGAGGATGAGGTCGAAATGATCAGCCGTTTGTACAGCGATGGTGCGCTGCAAATCTCACAATCGCTGCGATTCACGGTACTACAAGGGAGCGCGGTGGGCGGTTCAACGGTGGTCAACAACGCGGTGTGTTTTGATACACCGGATGAAGTGCTGGAACGCTGGAATGATCCGCAAGGGAACAACGCGGGTATTGATGTGGCGCGTTACCGGCAGGCACAGGCCGAAGTCCGCGAACGTTTGCAAATCCGGTCGATTAAAGAGTCAAGCGCGACGCGATCATGGGAAGATGTGGTTAACCCCGGTGACAAGAAAATCGGCGCGGGTGTGGATGCTTACCGAGCCAACAACACTGAAGGTCTGACTTATGACGTGGTTCAGGCCAACATCACCGACTGTTTAGGCTGCGGTTACTGCAACATCGGCTGTAAATATGGACGCAAATTGTCGATGCTGGATGAGGTGCTGCCAAAAGTTCAACAGGATCACCCCAACCAATTTCGCATTGTGTCGGAGGCGGAAGTGACCAAGCTGAACACGCAAGGCGGCAAGGTGACAGAGATTATCTGCAAGCTGCGAGATGGGCGGCAGTTGACGATTGACAGCCCGAACACGGTGATTTTGAGCGCGGGAACGATTGCCTCAAGCTGGTTGATGATGCAAAGCGGCATCGGTGCGGGAAAGCTGCCGATTGGCAAAAACTTGTGCTTCAATATGGGCAGTCCGCTGCACGGCTTATGGGAAGATGACCTCAAAAGTTTCGCCGGATTACAAATCGGGCATTACATCAAGCCGGAAGGCAAGTCCGGTTTCGTGTATGAGACATGGTATAACCCACCGATTGCTCAAGCGCTGGCGATGCCGGGATGGTTGGATACGCATTATAAGAATATGCAGAATTACTCCAAGATGGCGGGCGTAGGTGTCTTGATCGGCACGGAAAGCAACGCGTCGCTATCAAGTGCGCTGTTCTTGCCGGGTGTGCCAGATATTGTGTATACACCCACCGAAGGCGATATGAACAAGTTGGTGGATGCGCTGGTGCTGTTGGGGCAGATTATGTTTCGCGGCGGAGCAAAAAGTATTTATGCCTCAACGCGGCATTATCGGAGTTACGAGGGCGGCAGCGGTATTTATTCACCCGAACAGTTTGATGCGTTCGAGACTGATCTTCGTAAGCTGGTTAAAGATGAGCGTGATATTCTGCTCGGTACGGGGCATCCGCAAGGTGGCAACCGCATCAGCAAAAATCGGGGCAGCGATGGCGTGAACGGCGGTGTGATCAGCCCGGAGTTCAAGGTTTACGGCTACGACAACCTGTACGTGTGTGATGGCAGCGTTCATCCGACAGCGACGACGGTTAATCCGCAGTTGACGATTATGACGATGGCGCGGTATGCGGCGCAGTTGATTCATTAATTAACCACAGACATACCCCTAACCCCAACCCTTCCCCCATAGTAACAGGGGAAGGGAGAAATACAATTTAACCGCAAAGACGCGGAGAGTAACCCCCACCCTAGCCCTCCCCCGCAAGCGATGGAGGGAACTAATGCCAATACTAAAGAGGTGCGCGATGGATGAGGTACTTGGTGTAGGGAATAGTCTAGCGAATTATGTACTGGTACTGGTGGCGGTGTACGGGGCGCTGTTCGTGGTGATGCGGCACGGTCATGCGACAGTTGAGCCTGCCTTCCGTAAAACGTTCGTGTGGTTGTACTTCGTTTATGCGATTTCGGTGTTTATCGCTAACTATCTGTTGTATCGCGCAGGCGTGATGAGCTTCCTGCCGTGGCTGAATAACATTTTCCACACGTTTATTTGGATCGGGTTGTGCTTGAACTTCTGCTACGCGGGGTCGTATAACCGTCCGTTGTGGGAACAGTTCGTATTCTTTTTCATTTTTAGTTTCGTGGTCAAGCTGGCTGAACATGCCATTCTTGGTACGTGGGAGTTCAATAACTTCTTCGGTATCCCCGGCAACCTGACTTATATGATGGGATGGAGTTTGGTGGATGGGATGACTCCGGTTGCCAACGCGATTGGCATCCGCATTGTGGCGCGGTTTGTGGATGGGTTAGTCGTGCCTGAGCCGAAGGTAATTTGAAGGGGAGGATTTGAAGCTCTCCCCCGCAAACGAGGTGTTTAGGATTACTTCACGACTTGCTCAGTCAGCGCCATCTTTACAAAGGCGGTGACATCGGTTTTGAGTTTGGCGAGTGAGCGCAAGTCGAGGTAGAGCATGTGTCCGGCCTCGTAGTCGGCAGTATGGATGTTGCCCCGCAGCGAAGGGTCGATGTCCATGTGTGCCAGTGTGTACTGTGCGGCAAAATGGGGGGTCGCCAGATCATAATAACCCATCGCGACAAAGACTTTAAGAAATGGATTTTTAGCGAGGGCGCTGCGAAGGGCTTCACTGGTATCAGCATACTTACCGCGTTCCCATTCCCAACCTTCGTTCACCGCGAAGCTCAGCGTTTCATAAGGAAGATCGCTTTCGTAGCCAAGTTCAGTGCGGGCATAATCGGTCATCATGGCTGTATAAGGCGGCGTGATGGCAGAGAAAGAGGGATCAAACTCTGGTGTTTCGGTGACGGCCAAAGCATCCAAGCCAGTGAAGCGGCTGTCTAAGCGACCAACGGTACGGCGCTGATCCCGCAGGAGTTCTTTACAGAAGCGCATGATGTGAATACGCAGATTGCTCTGGTCAACGAAAGTGGGAGTCAAACCTGTGAGATGCGCCAGACGATCAATAACCGCCTGTTTTTCTTCATTGCTCAGGCGGTCACCTTTCATCAAGGCAGTGGTGTACTCGCTCTCCGCCCACAGTTCGACTTCTCCCAGTACTTTGCGTAAAGGTTGTCGCTGCAAGGCGGCGGGCAGTCGCTTGTGATACCACGCGGTGGCAGCATAAGTTGGCAGGAAAAGCGCAAATGGCAGGTCATTGCCACGATCAAAATCCGCCGTTTGGAAGTTCAAGATAGTCGAGATCAGAATGATGCCATTGAAAGCAATGCCTTTGTCGATGAGATGTCCGGCGAGGCCAGCGGCGCGGGTTGTGCCGTAACTTTCACCGCACAAGAACAAAGGCGATGTCCAACGATTGTAGCGGGTGAGATAGAGGCGGATAAACTCGCCAACCGACTCCAAATCCCCTTTGATATTCCAATATTTTTTGTTGAGGTCAGGCTTAGCGGCGCGGCTATAACCTGTGCCAACCGGATCAACGAAGACCAAGTCGGTTTGTTCCAGCCATGTCTGTTCATTATCGACGAGTTGGTAAGGTGGCGCGGGCATCCAACCTTCATCCTGCATTTAGACGCGTTTGGGTCCTAATGAGCCTAAGTGCAGCCAAACCTAGGCTGAACCAGGCCCACCATTAAAGACAATGGTCAACGGACGCTTGCGGTCAGCCTCGCCATGCCCCAAGGTATAAGCTGTGAAAAACAACTGGGCTTCGATTTCCTCGGCAGCATTTTTGAGGGGCATCCGTCCGACGACGGTGGTGTACTTTAATGTGCGGCGACCGAGTTTGATTTCCTGCTGGCGGATAATCGGTGCAACCTCGACAGGCGGCGGGAATTTCGGCGTGTCTTCGGCAGCAGGTTTCGAGTCGGCTGATGGTGTGTCCATATAACCTCATTTGAGTTATTGATGATATGCAAACAGGGTGACATAAAATGGAGATTGTAACGTCGGACATCAATCTGGCAAAGCACCAGCCACAACGCAGCATAATGGTGAGGCCGGAACGCAAGCCAACTTCAAATCTGATGATAGCAAAAACCCCAAAAGCCGCATAACGCTTGCACATTAAGAAAATGTTAAATACAATGTTAAACCTAAAGACTCTTAACATAGAGAGTGCTCAAAATTATTCACAGTTGTTGTAAAAGGATATGGAAGATGAAAAAAATTGTTTTGCTGGTAATGGCGTTTGTTTTGCTTCTTAGCACGGGATTAACACTCGCGCAAGACAGCTTAACGGTGCTTTGTACACCCCAAGAAGATTGGTGTGTGGCGATGACCCAAGCGTTCCAAAAAGAAACCGGCATTCAGACCTCGTATGTACGGCTGTCTTCCGGTGAGGCATTGGCACGTATTAAAGCCACCGCAGATAACCCCGAATTTTCGGTGTGGTGGGGTGGCCCGGCGGATGCTTTTATCGCAGCCACAGGTGATGGCTTGCTGGAAACTTACGAGTCGCCAAATGCGGCAGCTATTCCAGCCTCCTATAAAGGCGCAGATAATACATGGACAGGTGTTTATGTAGGCGCATTAGGTTTTTGCTCCAACACCGAAGTTTTAAATGAATTGGGTTTAGAAGCGCCAAAATCATGGGCTGACCTGCTGAACCCCGCCCTCGCCGGTAATATCTCGATGGCACATCCGGCTACATCCGGTACGGCGTTTACGGCCTTCTGGTCTGTGGTCACTCTGGAAGCGGATAAGCTGGAATACCCTGATGGCAAACCGGCGGAAGGTGAAACCGTAAAGGGCAGTGGCAAAGGCTACACCGAAGACGGCGCACCCACACAGGCCGCGATGGATAACGCTTTTGCCTACTTCGCTGAACTCAACAAGAATATTCTTCAGTATACGAAGTCCGGTTCTGCACCGGGTCGTATGGCTGGCGGCGGCGAAATTGCGATTGCCATTATCTTCTCGCATGATTGCGTCAAGCTGCAATTAGAAGGTTTCCAAGATATTTTGGTGAACACGTTCCCTGAAGAAGGCACCGGTTACGAAATTGGCGGCATGGCGATTATCAAGAATGCGCCGGAACTCGAAGCAGCCAAGAAGTGGTACGACTGGGCGTTGACTGCTGATGCTCAGGCTCTGGCACAAACCGTCAATTCGCTGCAACTGCCAACCAACCCGGAAACACCTATTTCTGATCTGAGCGTGAAGTTAGAGGAAGTCAACGTGGTTAACTACAACTTCCAAGCCGCTGGTGAAAACCGAACAGCGCTGGTCGAACGCTTCGATAAGGAAATTGCTCCTACGCCAAAAGAGTAGGTTTCAATCTACCAACTGAATACGAGACACCCTATCTCTGCCGCCTTTTGGTGGGGATAGGGTGTTTTAGCATAGGAGCATAGGCTTGAGTACTTATACACGGCAGTTCAGGCGCATCTTGCAAGACCCTATTCTGGCAATCGCATTGCTGTTCGTTATCCTTTTTGTGTTCGTGGCAATCATCATGCCACTGCTGGCGATGATCGGTGAAAGTTTATCACCGGCAGGCTTACCCCGTTTTGAAAATTATCTGAGCCAACCTGCATTTCAAAGGATCATCACCAACACCGTTGTTTTGGGATTATCGGTCGCCATTGGTGGAACGCTGTTAGGGTTTCTTTTCGCCTATGTGCAGGTGAAAGTCAAAGTGCCGTTCAAGCGTTTCATGCATATCATGGCGCTAATCCCCATTATTTCACCGCCCTTTGCGCTTGCGAGTGCCATCATCCTGCTTTTCGGACGCAATGGTATGATTTTGAAAGGCATCTTCGGAGTGCGCTGCATATGGGGTGCTGGCAGAAGTTGCAACGATATTTATGGGTTAGATGGGTTAACCATCGTGCTGTCGCTATCGTTATTTACAGTGGCCTATCTTAACCTCAAAGGGATGTTGGAGGCGCTTGACCCTGCCCTAGAAGAAGCAGGAACCAACTTGGGCGGCAGTAAATGGCATGTCTTCCGCACGGTGACCATTCCGATGTTGATACCGGGATTAGCGGGGTCTTTCCTGCTGCTGTTCGTGGAAGCCATCGCTGATCTGGGGAATCCGCTGGTGCTGGGCGGCAACTTTGAAGTGTTATCGACCCGTATTTACCTCTCGGTTGTCGGCTTGTACGACACAACAGGGGCAGCCGTCCTTTCAGTCATTTTGCTGCTGCCCTCACTGACCATATTCATCATTCAACGCTATTGGATTAACCGTGCGTCAGTCGTTTCGGTGACGGGTAAACCGAGTGGCACGCCGCAGCAGATTACGCATCCGTTGGTACGCTGGACTTTATTCGCTATCGTGATGGCGGTCTGCTTATTGATTATCCTCATTTATGGCACAATTGTAGTCGGTGCATTTACCAAGGTGCTGGGTGTGAATAATACATTCACCCTGCAAAATTTTGACTTTGTGATTAACGGCTACGGTTCAAAAGCGATGATTGATACCACCGTGCTTTCAGCAGTCGCAACCCCGGTTGCCGGGTTTCTAGGCATATTGATTGCGTTTCTGGTGGTGCGAAAAACATTTCTGGGGCGAGGTTTGCTGGATTTTGCTACCATGTTAGGCGTAGCAGTACCCGGTACTATTCTGGGTATTGGATACCTGTTAGTGTTTAATAATGACCTTACAATCACACTCCCTTTTGGGGGTGAAACACCGACCATCATTACCCTCATCCCAAAATTGGCGGGGGGACGCGCCCTCCTCGGCGGGTCACTGGCGATTATTCTGGTATTTATTATACGCAGTATCCCGGCGGCACTGCGCTCCGGCAGCTCTTTGCTAGCACAAATTGATCCGGCTATCGAAGAAGCCTCGATTAGCTTAGGGGCGGACAATGCCGTCACATTCCGAAAAATTACCCTGCCTTTAATCCGTCCAGCATTTTTCTCGGGTCTGGTTTATGCATTCGCCCGTTCGATGACCACGATTTCCGCAATTATTTTCCTAACGACACCCCAAACACGCATCATGACCGCGCAAATTCTCAACGAAGTTGAAAATGGACGTTTTGGTAATGCCTTTGCCTACTGTGTTATTTTGATCTTGATTGTCGTCGCCGCCATCGGCATTTTGACGATTACACTGGGTTCGACCAGCGGATCAACCCGCTCACTTGAAGGAGGTCGCTGAATGTCTCAACAACCAAACACCCCACCTACATCAGGACGACTTCAACTGAACGCGGTATCCAAGTCCTTTCTGCGACGTGGAGGTGGTACTCCGATGCTGGCTGTCGATCATGTCTCCTTAGACATCCCCAAAGGTGAATTCGTCACCCTGTTAGGTCCTTCAGGCTGCGGCAAGACAACAACCTTGCGGCTGATCGCTGGATTTGAGATGCCAACATCCGGTCAAATACTATTGGACGATCAGGATATTACAAACCGACCACCCAATAAACGCGATATGGGTATGGTGTTTCAAAGTTATGCGCTGTTCCCACATATGACCGTGTTTGACAACATCACTTACGGCCTTGAGCTGCGTAAGATTAGCCGACAAAATATTAAAGAACAGACCAATCACGCATTGGAAATGGTTGGTTTAACAGGACTTGGAGAGCGCCGTCCTAATCAACTTTCTGGAGGACAACAGCAGCGCGTCGCCTTAGCCCGTGCGATGGTGATTGAGCCGCGCGTGCTACTGTTTGATGAACCGCTTTCCAACCTTGATGCTAAACTGCGCGTCCAGATGCGGAGTGAAATCCGAAATTTGCAGAAGCGCATGAACATTACCAGTATTTATGTTACGCACGACCAAACCGAAGCGATGGCAATGTCTGACCGGATCGTAGTCATGAATGCAGGACACATCGAGCAAATCGGCGTACCGTCGGAAATATATCGCCGTCCGGCCTCACGCTTTGTAGCGGATTTTATCGGACGGGCTAACTTTGTCGAAACCCAGATTGAATCGGTTAATGGTGATGGTGTGACGGTGAGACTATTGGGGCAGACGGTCACGGTGCCGATGTCCACGCGCCCGAATATCGGTGATAAATTTGAAGCGGTACTGCGACCTGAGGGGCTTAAACTCCATAATGATCCATCACTCCAACAAGTCCTTGTTGAACAAGCGATGTATTTAGGTTCAGAAATTGAATACATCGTTCAAGCCAATGGTAAAAGCCTGATCGTCGTGGATACCGATCCGCGTTCGGAATTTGTGTATAGTGAAGGACAAACCATCGGGCTGGGAATGGTACATGAGACGATCCAACTACTGCCGCTGGCACCCCGCTAAAACAGCCTTCTTCCCGCAATTAACCCCCATACAACAATGGGGGTTTTGTCTATCAACCACCGCGCTTGTTTGCGCCCTTGTGATCAAACCTTCATCAATCAGCATGGGTTAAATGCTATGCTTTTGTACAGTAGCCTATTAAGGCAATGCCTGTATTATTCAACATTCTAATAATCTTGTGGTTGTTCCAATTCTGAGAACCTACTCTCAACATAAAATTTTGAGGGTTCACAAACTGTCACAAGTAACTATAATGGTTCGCCCACTTCGCCAAGTTTAGGGAAGTTGGGTGTAGTTCTCAGAACAGAAGTGCTATATAATAGACAGACTCGATTAGTGACATGAAAGAGGGGGCAAGTGGTCGCACAAAGAAGCGAATTTACGGTTTCCGACACGTACCCATACAACCGTTCCAACCCCATCCGTTGGATAATTTCCCACGTCCTACGGTACAAGCTGTTCTTTTTCGCGACAGTCGCCTTATACATGACTGCATGGATCTCCAATAGTTTTTCCCGAATTCTGGTGGGACAGGCTGCTGGCGAAATCATCAACCCGACGGCGGTTAATGGACTACTCAAAATATCATTGGCGGTTCTATTCGTCTTGCTGTTGGATAGCTTGTCAGCACTGGGCGGAAGCCTGCTGATTGAGACTATCGCACAGCGCCTCACCCGCGATTCGCGCGAAGAGTTATACATCAGCTTGCTCGGCAAAAGTCAGACCTTCCATGATCGTCAGCGCGTCGGTGACATCATGGCACGCGCAACCGACGATATGAACCAGATGAACTTCATGATTAATCCGGGAATACTTTTCATCTCGGAAACAATTATGGGTTTAACGATTCCGGTCATTTGGATTGCCACTATCCGAACAGAACTGCTGATCGTTCCCATTATTTTCATTCTGTTTTACATTTTCACTGTTCGTTCGTACTCGCGGCGTTTAAATCCGGTAGTGAACAGCCAGCGTGAGGCTTTTGGACTATTGAACGCAGGGCTGGAAGAAACGATTTCGGGTATCGAGGTCGTCAAGGCCAGCGCACAGGAAAACTTTGAGCGTGGGAAGTTCCGCAAAAACGCCAAAAACTTCCGTAATTTTTATGCCAAGCAAGGACAGGTCGAAGCGACTTACTTGCCGATGTTGTTCTACGCGTTTGCGCTCGGTTTGGGCTTCCTACACTGCCTGCTGTTGTACCAACAAGGGCGGTTGAGTATCCCAGAAATTATCGCGGTGATGGGCTTGCTGGGAACGCTGCGCTTCCCGATATTTGTCTCCATTTTCTCGTTTTCGCTGATCCAGTTGGGTGTCGCCAGTGCCAAGCGGGTGCTGCATATCATCAACACCGAGTCGGATATGGACGAAAACGTCAGCGGTTACACCCAACCGATGAAAGGCGATATTGTCTTTGATAATGTGAGCTTTGGTTATGATGATGGCAGCGTGCTGGAAAATATCTCGTTCCATGTCAAGCAAGGCGAAACGATTGCGATTGTCGGACAAACAGGTTCCGGCAAGAGTACCCTTACGGAGTTAATCAACCGCACCTACAGCGCGACCAGCGGCAAAATCTTGATTGACGGCGTGGACGTGAATGACTGGAATTTAACTGCGCTACGGTCGCAAATCTCCAAGATTGAGCAAGATGTATTCTTGTTCACGCGGACGTTGGCGGAAAATATCGCTTTCGGGGCGCCGGATACGCCACGCGAACAAGTTGAACAAGCGGCGAAGGAAGCGCAAGCCCACAACTTCATTATGTCCTTCCCTGATGGTTATGAAACCGAAGTGGGTGAACGTGGTGTGACACTTTCCGGCGGTCAGCGCCAGCGCATCGCATTAGCCCGCGCATTCTTGAGCAACCCGCGCATCCTGATCTTGGACGACTCGACCAGCGCGATTGACAGCGCGACCGAAGACGAAATCCAGCAGGCGATTATGCGGGCGCAAGAAGGCCGCACCACCCTGCTGATTACCCATCGACTGTCGCAAATCCGTTGGGCAGACCATATCCTACTTCTGGAAGGCGGAAAGTTGATTGCTGGTGGCAAGCATGAAGAACTGCTGCGGTCGTCCGACCAATACCGCCGTATCTTCGCCCGCTATGATGCCGCGCTGCCGCCTGTGGTCGCAGCCGAGCCATCTGTTTAGTCACGTTAGACGGTTACATCATTCCGGGAGGAATTGCTTATGGGCTTCATAATGGATGGTCTGGATGCTGAAGAATACGACCGCAGTTATAGCGATGCTACGCTCGTCAAACGGATCATCACCTATTTTCGACCACAGGCCAAGCGCATGGCGATCATATCCGCCGTGATTGTGCTGACCTCGTTGGTCAACACCGGACTGCCGATCTTCATTTCGAGTGGGTTGGATGACCTCAAAAATGACTCATCCACCGCAACCTTAGTCAAGTTGACAGTCGGGATTGTCATACTGGGCGTTCTGGCATGGATATTTAACGCCATCCGTCAATGGCTTTCGGCAGAAGCGGTTGGTAATGTGACGTTGCAACTGCGTGAGGATGCCTTCGACGCGGTGGTCAAGCGTGATCTCTCGTTTTATGACAACTATGCATCGGGTAAAGTGGTGAGCCGTGTTACATCGGATACGCAGGCTTTCTCGCAAGTCGTGGCGCTGGTCACTGACCTCGCCAGCCAAATCTTGCTAGTGATCTTGCTCATCGGTTATCTGTTTATCGTCAACGCTCAACTCACACTTGTTACACTAGCACTCGCACCGTTCATCGTGGCAACCGCGCTGGCCTTTCGTAAGATCGCCCGTGAAACCGTCACACAGTCAAGACGGATTAACGCGGTGGTCAGTTCGCACATTCAGGAAACGATCAGCGGTATCGGTATCGCCAAGGCATTCCGTCAAGAGCAAAATATTTACGGTGAGTTCCTTGATGTGAATAAGCAGTCGTATCGGGTGAACCTCCGCAGCGGTTATACCTTCAGCAGCATCTTCCCGATTTTGAACTTGCTGGCGGGTGTCGGTACGGCGGCACTGGTGTATTTCGGCGGTGTGAAGGTGCAGCAAGGCGCACTGACACCCGGCGAATGGTATCTGTTCATTCAAGGGTTGGCGTTGTTCTGGTTCCCGTTGACCAGCATCGCTTCGTTTTGGAGCCAGTTCCAACAAGGTTTGGCGGCAGGCGAACGGGTCTTCGGTTTGATTGATGCCGAGGCCAAAGTTGTGCAGACCGATAACAAACCTGTTGGCAACGTCAAAGGTGAAATCCGCTTTGAACACGTCAATTTCCGCTACACCGATGATGTACCCGTGCTGAAAGACTTCTCGCTAACCATTAAAGCCGGAGAAACATTGGCGCTGGTCGGTCACACCGGTTCGGGCAAGTCGAGCATCGGCAAGCTGATCGCGCGTTTTTACGAGTTTCAAGAAGGCAAAATCTTGATTGACGGTCAAGACATTCGCACTTTTGACTTGAGCAGCTACCGTGCCAAATTGGGAGTGGTCACACAAAGCCCCTTCCTGTTCGACGGCACGATTATGGATAACATTCGTTACGGCAAGTCGGATGCCAGCGATGAGGAAGTACAGCGCGCAGCCGAACATGTCGGTCAAGGGGATTGGATTCGGACG
>JBBQLX010000069.1:0-31226 GCA_038328375.1 Aggregatilineales bacterium
TGTCGGGGGGGAGAACCGCAGATACCCCTAACCCCAGCCCTTCCCCCATAGTAACAGGGGAAGGGAGCGAAGAGTCATTTGTCGGAATTGTCGTCAGAGTCGTCAATGTCGTCAGTGGCGGATTGAATTGATTACGCCAACGATGGATTGAGCGGTCATTGATGCCGGTTTCGGCGGCGGTGCGGGCGACATCGCCGTGATTGGCGATGAGGCGGTCGAGGACGAGGCGTTTTTCCTCGTCGGTGTAGTGTCGGGGCATGGTTTGGGTCTCCTTTATGGGTGGTTGGAAAAGACGGACACGGCATGCCGTGTCCCTACGATGCGGATTTGCGGGTACGGACGGTAGCGAGTATGTGGTTGTTGGCATGGGCAGCGTCATGCGGCGGATGAAGATGAAGGAAAGGTAAAAGCAACCCCCTCCCTAACCCACATCACCAACGTTCGCAGGCTCACTCTGGTGATAGCCCGCAAGCGAGGGAGGGAATAAAGCAATGGGTGTCAACATCTGAATAACAGTATAGAACATATGTCCGACGAAAGGGTGACAATTTGGAAGAACATTTGGTAACTGTTTGGGGAGGTTGGCACTAACCGTTTTGAGGGAGCGATGAAGCGTGAAAGGTTGGGAGATGGTTGGTAGGAGGTTTGTCGGGTTAACCGAAAGTAAACCTAAGCAATAGTACTGAGTTCTGAGTGCCGAGTACTGAGGAAAGGCAAAGGAGAACTTTAACGCAAAGGTGCAAGGTCACAAAGACGCAAGAGGAAGGGAAAGATTTTTAACACAGGGTGTAAGAAGAGGCATTTAAGGCAATGACGCAAGGAGCGTTCAAAGTTTATAGAGAGGGGGTTGTACTCTGGATTGGGCGCTGGCGACAGCGTCCTTTTTATTTGTGAAATTTTAGTGAAGCGTGTAAAAATGTGCTTTCTTAAGGGAAATATTCCGAACCTAGAAGTGATAATAAAACCATTGAATGTGGTTCAATTTATTTCAATGCAGAATTCATAGGAGTCAGAGCGATGCGTAAGGGGATTTTGTTGGTTGGTTTGATGTTGATTTTGGTGATGAGTGTAAGTTCGGTTTGGGCGGCGGATGACAGTACGCCAAAGCCGGGAACACCTGCGGATAACGAATGTAATGTGGGTGGGGTTTTGTACCGTGAGGAAAATCAAGATGGCTGCCCGGCATTATGGTACTGGAAAGCGGGTTGGTTTCTAGCACGGTTTAATCAGGGTAAGATTTCGCGAGCCGATTTCCCGAAGGAATTTGAGTCGGTGCTGCCTCCGTTGGAGAAGCAAGAAGCGATAAGTACCTGTTGGAATACGAGTTATGGTGATATTTCATTCGGTATCAGCATCCGTTATATCGGACCGGCTAATCAAAAAGGCACTATTGTCGGTTACATGGGTAGCACTTGTACAGGGGTTGAAATTCCGATCTCGGGAGGCGCTAGCTTTGTAACTTTTGCCAACAGCAAGGTGGATGCTATAGCGTTGTGTGCTACTCAAGGTACAGTTTACTTCACCGAACAACTCAATAGTATCGGTTGGTACGATGCACCGGCGAATGCTTATGGGTGTGTTGCCTATTAGTCATCGAGTGGTTTGGTCTGAGGAAAGGGCGCTGTCGACAGCGTCCTTTTTATTTGGGGGAAGAGAGATTTAACGCAAAGGCGCAAGGAGGCTTCGCACAGATACAGAGAACGCGGAGGCAACGCGAGAGGAAAGGAAACGCCTAACTGAGTTTTTCAATGGGTAAAGAGATAATGACGCTTGTCCCTTTGCCCAATTCACTCTCTACATTGATCCAACCGCCATGCGCTTCGATAGCTGCACGAGCGATAGTCAAGCCAACGCCGAGTCCGCTACGTTCGTTGATGTTACTTCCACGAAAAAAGGGTTCAAAAATACGTGGCAATTCATCAGGCTGAATGCCGATACCTGTATCCGTAATACATAGTTCGACAGTATTTTCGAGTTGTGATAAGCGAACGGTGACGACAGCAGAAGGTTCTGAAAAGTGGGCCGCATTACGCATAATATGTAACAGAGCATTTTCCAACACTGCGGGGTCAACAGACATGATTAGGGTTTCAGGTACATCCAGTCGATATTTATCGGGAAGATTAGAATGCGAGGCTAATTTGGCGGCTACCCGACGGCATAAAGCGCTAACATCGGTTGAAACGCGGTAAAGGGCATTAGGCATAAAACTGCCATTAACAATTAAAGCAATTTCACCCAACATATTGGTAATGTGCTGGATTTGATTTTTAACGGTTGCTGCTTTTGTTTCTCTTTGCTTGGGTGTAAGACGTTCATAATAATGGGTTAGCGTTTCCATTAAAATTTGGATGATCGCTAATGGGGTACGAAATTCGTGGGTGATGCGCTGCATCATACGAGTTTTGAGATTGCTCAGCTCTTGTTCTTTTTCAAGCGCCGTTTGCAGTTTTTCTTGTTTGATATGCAGTTCTTGGATACGCTTGCGCTCGGTGATGTCGCGCGAAATGTAAACACCACTTGCCGGGTGCGAGTGTTCATCAAAGACTATTTTGCCTATTGTTTCTACGGAAACATAGTGTCCATCGGCATGGCGTAAACGACCTTCCACTGTAAATTGAGATGAGCCTGCTTCATACGCCTTACGAAATGTTTCTCGCATTGCATCTTGATCATCAGGGTGAATAAGATCAAGTGATGACGTATTCAACAAAAAATCCGGTTCATAGCCCAGCATTTTGCGGGAGGATGCACTTACAAACACAAGCTGCCCGTGTATGTTATTTTGGGTGATAAGGTCGTGAATATTGTCGGTAATGATGCGCAGGCGTTCTTCGTTGGTGCGGAGTTGTTCTTCCAAGCGTTTGCGTTCGGTAATATCGGTTATGGCTACAATGTAACCTCTGACGGTACCATTCGAGTCTAATAGAGCGCGCGAACTATCGGATACCCAAACTACCTTTCCATCAGGGTGTAGAAAACGGTACTCGAGGTTATCAACATGCTGTGCTGTGTCTAACATCAATTGATTGACTGCTCGCGTCTTTGCCAAATCATCGGGATGAATGGTTACGGAGGCTTCATCAGGTGTTGGACTATTTAAGGTGATACCAGACAGTGCGCTCCACTTATTATTGCTGAGGACAATTGCCCCACGATTATCTGTTTCGACAATGCCTACAGGCGCGAAATCGATCAATGTACGGTAGCGTTCTTCGCTGGCAACGAGTTCGTCTTCTAACTGTTTGCGCTCGGTAATATCGTGGCTCAAAATCATGCCGCCGATAATTTGCCCTTCATCATTTCGAAGGGGAGCAACATTAGCTTGATAAGCATAGTTCGGAGTCACATGCTCATAGCTAAAGGACTCGCCATTCAAAGCCCTTTGATAAATAGGCAGGAGAAAGTTAAGCGATTCAACGGGTAAAACCTCATGCGGTAATTTGCCAACAATGTTTTGATCGAGAGGTTGAGAACGCCGGAGATATGGGCCTTCAGCGAGCGTGAAGCGCATATCCATATCGAACATGAAGACACTCGAATCAGGCATATTGCGGGCGAAGAGCCGATACAATGCTTCGCTTTCACGCAGCGCTTTTTCGGCTTGTTTGCGCTCGGTGATGTTTTGAATGAAGGCATAAAGATAATTTTTGTGGTTGACTTCCAGCAAAGCAACGGAGACCTCGACATCGCGAATCGCGCCGGAGGCAATCCGATGCTGAAATTCAAAGTTTGCGCCCTCATGGGTAAGCGCGTATCTCATGTCAGCGCGTGAAGTCGCTTCGGGCTGCACGTTGATGGCGGTAATGCGGAGAGACTTGATTTGTTCGAGTGTATAGCCATAGAACTGACAGGCGGCAAGATTGGCATCTACGATTTGCCCATCGTCAGGATCAATAAGCAGCTTGATTGCCTGAGTCCGTTCAAACATTTGCTGATAGTAGGCCTGGTTTTTATGCAGAGGGGTATCGGTGAGGTGTGAGTTAGCAACTTGCGATTGGTCGTTAAGAATGGTTTTTTTGAGCTGATTGTAACGTCGTTTTGCAATTCTCGGCTGACCGAATGGGTTCATGGTGGATTACTTTCAATGGTCTATTTAATTAGTATAAACCCTTTAATGAATTGAGGAATTTCGCTTATTATTACAGTTTCTATGTGGTAAGGGGCGCAAGCTTTGCGCCCCTACAGAGATGGTGTGATTAGGATTGTGGGTTGAGGAGGATGACGGGGATGGTGCGCGGTGCGGCAGTTTTTTCGTATTCGATGAAGCGTGGATCGGCGGCGATGAACTGCTGGTAGAGGGCGGGTCGCTGGGCATCCGAGGCGATTTCGGCGCGGGCGGTCATGCGTTTGCCCATGACTTGGATATTGACGGTGGGTTGAGCCAGTAAGTTGTTATACCACGCGGGTGGTTTTTCTTGTCCCCAATTGGACGCGACAATCATATAACCAGTCTCATGGGGCAGGTAGCGTAAGGGTGTGGTGCGCGACTTGCCGGTTTTGCGTCCGGTGGTGGTGAGTAATAAGACGGTTGAGTCGCCCATTTTACCGCCAAGGGTGCCTCCGGTGAGGCGATAAAAGAAGATGTTGAGTGCGATGAAAATCTTGCTCATCATGATGATTAACCCCGTTGATGGTGATTTGGATATGATGGTGGTTCATCGTAGCGTGTTTGTTGGTTATCGCCAATAGGGGGAATTCAAATCCTCACCCCAACCCTCTCCATTTCATGGCAGAGGGAGAAAAACGAGATCAGTAGGGGTTAAAAATAATTTTCCAATACCCTGTGAGGCGAATACGACATAAAAGGTTTAATAGACTGTGAGTGTCTGGCGCGGCCTACCCTAAAGTGCAGGCCATTTTGTTCGACATGCCCTCTAATTCGATGTATGCTGTGCGGTACAAGACTATTGAACCACAGTGACACAGAGAAAATACAGAGAATTCAGAGCCACGTAGATAATCCACATGCCGGATTCTTAGGATAGGAGAATTAACATCAATGTTTAAGGACTTCGGACAGATCACAGAGGCATTGAGTGGGCAGCAGTATATCTCGACAGACGAAATTTCGACGGTGATGTTTCTGGCTGATAAGCTGGGAAAGCCGATGTTGACCGAAGGGCCAGCGGGTGTCGGTAAGACCGAGTTGGCAAAGGCGTGGGCTAACGCGAACGGTCGCAAGCTGATCCGGTTGCAGTGTTATGAGGGTTTGGACGAGAGCAAGGCGCTTTACGAATGGGAATATGCCAAGCAGATGTTGTATACGCAACTGCTGCGGGACAAGTTGAGCGAAGTCCTCTCGAATACCGGCAGTTTGAGTGAGGCGGCTGATCGCTTGGGGCAAGAAGAGAACGTGTTCTTCTCGCAGCGGTTTTTGCTCGCGCGGCCTTTGCTGCAAGCCATTACATCACCGGAGCCGGTGGTGCTGCTCATCGACGAAATTGACCGTGCCGATGCGGAGTTCGAGGCGTTCCTGCTGGAAATCCTGAGCGACTTCCAAGTGTCTGTCCCAGAGTTGGGTACGATCACGGCTATTCATAAGCCATCAGTGATTTTGACGAGCAATAACACGCGCGAACTATCCGAGGCGTTGAAGCGGCGCTGCTTGTATCTGTTCATTGATTATCCGAGCCACGAGTCGGAACTGCGAATCGTCAAGATGCGTGTGCCGGAGTTGAATGCTAAATTGGCGGCACAAGCTGTCGAGGTGGTGCAGCAGCTCCGACAGATGGATTTGAAGAAGAATCCGAGTGTGTCGGAGACGATTGATTGGGCGAAGTCGTTGGTGATGTTGAACGCGGACAGTCTTGATCGTCAAACGTTGGAGACGACGCTCACCGTGTTATTGAAGCATGAAAGCGATGTGCAAAAGGCTAAACGTGCGTTGGGCGCTGGCGGCAGCGGTGGTCATCCGTTGACACGGCGCGGTGGCGACGAACGCCGTCCGGGTGAAGATCCGCGCGGTGGTGGTCGGCGCGGGTGGCCTAATTAGAGAAGAAGAGAAGAGATTTAACCACAGAGGACACAGAGATTAAGGCGGAGAGAGTTTAACCGCAGAGGCGCGGAGAACGCAGAGATCAGAAGAGAGATAGATTAAGAAAGAAGCCGGATGAGTGATCGTCCGGCTTTTTTGTTGGGTGGGGAAAACGATGAGGTAACGGTTTGCCGATGAATTCAAAATCCTCACCCCCCGCCCCTCTCCATTTCATGGCAGAGGGGAGTAAATGCAGATTCGGCAATAGCATCCTACAGAGGCTAGAGTTCGGTTGGGGAGATGGGCAAAATTGATGTGTCGTCAGTGCTGGATAAGGATGTGCGGGCGGCGGTGAAGGCAGCTTGGATGTCGTCGGGAGTGGTGGCGGCGAGTAGATGGGCTGAGAGTTCGAAGGCGACATCTGAGGGAAGATGACGGACTTCGAAGGCGCGGCTTTGGGATTTGCCCAAGCGTTTGAGGGCGAAACGTTCCCATTGGTCGAGTTCGCGGGTGGTTGCGTCGGGATTAGATCCGGACACGGCATGCCGTGTCCCTACAATAGTGTCTTGTTCAGCGGGCGGACGACCATCCGCCCCTACGGAGGAAGGGTTTTGTCGGGTGGAATAGCCTAATACATCGGTGAGGGAAACGGGTTCGAATTTGGATGACTGCGCGGGCGGCAAGGTGTCGGTTGCGGCTTCGGACGCAGCGCGCTGCGTCCCTACAGATGAAAACTGTTGTTCGGTAGTGAGCTGCTTTTGTGCGCCGACAGGCATTTGTCCCCAGAGGGTAGCAGGCAGGCGGTAATAACGCTCGCGGATTTCGTTGATGCTCATAACAGGATAAGCGGTTTTGATTTCATCCAAGCGGGCTTGCACATCGGTGGGTCGGATGTCGTCAAACTCGGCGACGTAATTTCCTGACCAGAACGGGAGCAAATCCTGCGTGATTTTCTGGCTGAGGCGCATGAGCTTGGGCCAGAGGGTGCGTTCGATGAACAGGCGCTCGGCAACCTTGGCGTTGGCTTCGGTGGCGTTCTCGCTGACCATACCAACAGGTACGCCGAAGATGTTCAGGATTTCGTCGCGGTGGGCTTTGCGACCTTGCAGAAAATCCAATTCGTTGTGGTTGAGGCCAATGTTTTTCCACTCGATTGAGCCGCCACGCAGGAAAGCCGTGCGACGCTGCGGGCCGCCATAACTCTGCCGCCATTCGCGTTTGATGCGCTCGTAGTCGCCATCATTAACCATATCCTTGATGTTGACGATGCCTGCCGGAACGCCGTTATCCTGCCCGAAAGTGTTGCGATTCCATTCCGCCATGGCGTGATCACTGGTAACGGCTAAACGGGCGGCTTCCAATGCCGAGAGGCCATAGTAGTCGTTGTTGGGATGCCAGCGCTTGAAGTGAATAACCTCGACAGGCATCAAAGGAATACGCTGCCCATCCAACTCATAAACATAGCCTTTAACGTAATCCACCGGATCAGGCACGATGCTGACGCGGTCGGGACGCAGCGGCCAAATCTCGGTGGGTGTGCCAGAGCCATCGCCGCCTAAGAACCAATAGGCATCGCCAGTGAGTTCCAACATACCGAGTGTTTGTTCCATCAACTCGAAGCGGCTCATGTAAGGGTTGGGCGCGTCAAGCAGGGATTCGAGGGGATGATGAGCAACCTCACCCCGTAGTAACAGGGAGGGGGAATCTGATGCGAGGCGAGGATGGACATGCAGCGGGACGAGGGCGGCGGCTTCAGCGATGCGGCTGACAGCAATATAAACCCAAGGCGACTGCTGATAAAGCCGTGCTTGTGCCTCAGCTTCCGCCAAGTTCGGCCAATTCATGGTGTTGCGGGTGGCAACGGCGGCGATGTGCGGTGCAGGTCGCAATCCGGTGCGGCGTGGGAAAACGGTGGATAACCAGTTGAACATATTGACTCCTTCTGTAGCCGTTTTTAGATAATCCTCACCCCCTAGCCCCCTCTCTCCATTTCATGGCAGAGGGGGAACTAAAACGGGAGCATTAAATCAATTTCAAACGGCTCTGCAAGAACAGATGTTCAACATTATATAGCACAAATGAGCGCAATGGGTTACCAAAATGTAACTCTTTCGCGACCAATTCACCAACGGTTTTGAGGGAGAAAGATTGTTAAAAATGTCTGTAAATGGTATGAAAACGGTTTGTGGACAAAAACAAGATAAGTACGCATCGCCAAGAGCGCCAAGCAACAAGAGAACGCCAAGACATTTTTAACACAAAGGCACAATGGCTCAAACGCATAGAGTTTTTCAGCACAGTTATCTATGAAGCCAAATACACATCAAACGGATGAAATCAAGATCAATACCCTTAACCCCAACCCTTCCCCCATAGTAACAGGGGAAGGGAGCATTCGGCGCTTGAGTGGTCGCTAACTACTAAGATCAAAAAGAGTGCTAAAGGGTTAAGAAGGTGATTAGCGGGTTATTTGATTATCGCCTATTATGAACCCAGAGGAAATCAAAACGAAGGGCGTTTATGATGGGCGATTGGGTGTATCACATTTCACTGATTGTGGCGGATGATGATCATCGGCGGATTTTACTGCTGCCGACTGGCGAAAGTTGGATGCCGCCACGGTTTACACAGGATAGGTTTTTTACGCATTTGTATCTGCTGACACGCCGGATACAAGCTGAAATGAATGCGGCGATGGTGGTGCTGCGTCCGTTGGCAAGTCAACGGGATGAAGATGCGCGGGTTATGGATGCGCTGCTGTTGATGGATACGCTTACAAGTGATTGGAAACCGCCGAAGGATTCACAATGGGTTGATCGGGCGAGTTTGGATGACGTGGTTTTAGCCGAGGAGTGGATGCGTCCGACGTTAGAACATGCGCTTAATAGTCTGAATCAAACTCCACCGTATAAGCGTCCACCATGGTTTGTGTCGGGATGGTTTACCGAAGCCAGCGCGTGGATCAGTGAGGTTTTGACAACCAAAGGCTACAGATTATTGAGAGCGCCAGAACTCTTCAAAAACGGCGCGATTTCGGCGGTGCTGCTGGCGGAAACCGATCAAGGGAATGTGTATTTCAAAGTGGCGGTCAAACTGCCTTTGTTCGGCAATGAGCCACGATTGAGTGCTGCTCTGGGCGAGTTGTATCCCAATGTGATCCTAGCACCGCTGGCGATTGATGAGACGCGGCGTTGGATGCTGACCGCTGACATTGGTACTGAACTGCGCGAGAGCAAGCCTTCACTCCAAACATTGGAAACGGTCATCAAAACCTATGCGCGTTTGCAAATTGGCACGGCCTCCCACATTGACCGACTGTTCGAGGTGGGTTGTTTAGATCGGCGGTTGGATGTGCTGGCAGGTCAAATTGATGGCCTGCTAGCCGATGAAAAGTGCTACCGTTTATTGAATGGGGATGAACGGGCGGAATGGCAAGCATCCGGTGAGCGATTGAAAGCGTTGTGCCAGCAGCTTGCCGATTATCATGTGCCGTATACGCTGGTGCATGGCGATTTTCATGGCGGCAATATTGCCCTGCAAGACGAACGGATACGCTTCTTTGACTGGACGGATGCCTGTGTCGCCCATCCCTTTTTTGATCTGACACCACTGGTTAACATTGATGAACCGGAAAAGGCGATGGCGATTCAAGAAGCCTATTTGTCTGAATGGACAGCCTATGAACCGCTGGAACGGCTGCGTGAGGCTTGTGCCATTGGCATGATCCTCGGTGCGCTGCATCAGGTGGTGAGTTATCAGGGTATCTTTAACGGAGTGGATGCCGATCAACAGGCGGAGTGGGAACCGGGTGTGCCATTCTTTGTACGGCAAGTAATGAAATTGATGAAGAGATAATTGAACCGCAGCGATGAAAAAACAAGATTTAACCGCAGAGACGCGGAGACATTTTTAACACAAAGCCTCAATGACTCAGAGACACAGGGCGTAAGTTGTTCAGAGCAACTAATTATACGGTTGGATGGTCTGTATGGACTAGTGGGGTATAGGCCGCTCGGACGATAGACAAAGCACCGAGCGTAGGGTAAACATAGATGTAACACCAATTGCAAGAAACGACACGTTAGATTAGGCTTGCGTCGTTTTACCCAATGGAGTGTATGAAAGGTAGGTTTTCCCCTATGAAATTACGATCTTTACTGTTGACAGTTATGCTGTCCGTACTCGCGCTGGTGGTGCTGCCGGTGGCGGCTCAACCCGCCGCGACCAACACCATCACTTACAACGGATTTAGCTTCAGCTACGATGCGTCATTAGCGGGTCATGTTGTTATTGACGAAATCGCTGGTGATGCACCGACCGTGCAACAACCCGGTGGCCCAGAAGTTAAACATGTGGAATTCTCGGTTGCTAACTCAGCCGAAAGCGCACCCAGCATTTATGAGGCAGCGCTGGCAATCCGTGTTTATAACACTGCCGATTTTGCTGATTACGTCGACCAAACGGCACAGTTCAAAAATCTGCAAGACCTGTTGAGCGCTAAGACCGACCTCAACACCTTTATGATGCCTGTCGCCACCAACGCCGATAGCAGCTTGCCTTTCGTGCCGCTTATGCCCGCATCGCAGGCTCTCCGTGCGCGGGCGCAGTATATTGAGACGGCATCGGTGAAAGGCATTAGCTATATCACCATTTACCGTCAAGATGTATCACCCTTTATGGGCAACGAATTTTTCTACACGTTCCAAGGATTTAGTATTGATGGCATCCATTATGTATCCGCCATTTTCAAGCTGAATACGGCTTTGTTCCCCGGTGAAATGCCAGCCGATTTCAACATGGATACCTTCAACGCGGGATTCAATGATTATCTCAAGCAGAGTGTGACGACACTCAACAGCGCCCAACCGACGGACTTCACGCCATCATTGGCGAGCTTGGACGCGATTGTTCAATCATTCTCATTTGAGCCGGGAAGCGACATCGCGGCAGAACAAACGCCATCAGCCGTGGCAGTTGATCCGACATTCGGTGGCTTGACCAACAACAATTGGGTGTTGGCAACTTATGGGAGTGACGAAGCGCCGATTCCCGTGCTACCCGAAGCGCCAATTAGCCTCACTTTTACCCAAGATGGTGTAAACGGCAGCGCGGGCTGCAACACCTATTTCGGTAAATTTCAGTTCAATATTGATACGTTGACGTTCAGTGATGTTGGCAGCACGCTCATCGCTTGTGCTGATAACATCATGGCACAAGAAACGACGTATCTGGATGCGCTGCGGAGTGCAACCAGCTATCAGATTAACAACGGTGTCTTGCGGATCATTTATCGTGATGGTGCGCTGACCTTTAATGGCGGCACGGCGGCTGTGACAGCCACACCGCTTATCGGAGGTAATCCGAACTTGGGCGGTCTGGCGGGTGTCAATTGGGTGCTGTCGAGCTTTGGCCCGGCGGCTGCACCTGTGGCAGTTGTACCCGGCACAACCGTTACTGCGGTCTTCACGACTGACGGTGTAGCTGGCAACGCGGGTTGTAACCAGTATTCCGGCACCTTCCAATACAACAACAATATATTGGTGTTTAGTCCGCTGATCACCACCAAAGTCGCCTGTGACCAACCGATTATGGATCAGGAAACGGCGTATCTGACAGGACTGCAAACGGCGACTGGCTACCAGATTATCAATGGTCAGTTGCAGGTTACTTACCCTGACGGTTTGCTGACCTTCAATGCCGGTGATGGCAGTACATCCACCGCGCCTGTGCTATCGCTGACAAGTACGCCTATCGTCAATACTGATTCAACGCTGGGTGGTTTAGCAGGTGTGCAATGGACGTTAGTGAGCTATGGTGCGGCGGCGGCTCCAGTGACAGCGCTGGATAATGCGCCTGTTAGCATTGACTTCACACAACAAGGTGTCAGTGGCAAGTCGGGTTGTAACCAATATTCGGGCAACTTCGTCTTTAATAACAACACCCTGACCTTTAGCCCGCTGGTATCCACGCAGTTGGCCTGTGATCAAGCGATTATGGATCAGGAAGCGGCGTATCTGACTGCGTTGCAAACGGCGACGGGCTACCAGATCGTGAATGGTGAATTGCAGATTACCTATCTTGATGGTGTGCTGGTGTTCAAGTCCGGCGCGTAAACATCTAAGCGATTGATTTAAAAAGGGTGTATCCGCGAGGGTGCGCCCTTTTTTATTTCTATCCCTGATTAAAAAATGTTACTGTTATTGAAATTTAAGTTAGGAGTGCTTGATGGCTGTTGATGAAGTATCTCATATTCTCGATAATGTAGGCTGGGCTGCTCTGAACAGCCATCACGCCAATTTTGCAATCAGCAACGGTCTGGCGAAGCGTTATCTACCGGATATAGCACCCTTTGCCGCGCTGTCCGAGTATACGGATGCCGCTTTTGCTGATCTGGCGGGGATTGTGTCCAAAGGGGAAATGGTTGACCTCAGTTTCTGGCAACGCCAGCCACAAGTGCCGCCAGATTGGACAATCGTTCACTCTTTAACACTCAAGCAAATGGTTTCTAAAGAGCCTCTTGCCGATACAGAAAGCAGTGTAGAGGTCGTTAATCTGACGGATACAGACGTGCCAGATATGCTGCGGCTGGTTGAACTGACTGAACCCGGGCCGTTTCGCCCACGCACGATTGAGTTAGGCCGTTACATCGGCATTCGCCAGCAAGGACAGCTTATCTCGATGGCGGGTGAGCGGCGGCGCTTGCAGGGTTATAGTGAAATCAGCGCCGTATGTACCCACCCCGATCATCAGGGCAAGGGTTACGCCCGTCTGCTCATAAGTCAACTTGTTAATGAAAATTGGCGACGTGCTAGTGTTCCGTTTCTGCATGTCAGACCTCAAAATGTACGCGCGATCCAACTTTACCAACACCTTAATTTTTATACGCGTGGTGAAGTTCACATCGTTGTATTGCAGCGCTGAATGGGCGTAACAGGTGATTCGAACCGCATGATCCTCGTGTATATATTCAGCAAGGGTCGATACTGAGTCTGCTATTCTTATCCAAAACTGACGTTATTTACGATTTGTGCAGCGTTTCAAGAAAAGGTGTCATCGCCACATCAAGTTCGGCAATATCGTTGTAATATTGAAGCGAGAACGCACCTGAACCGATCAGCATGGTGGAAATTGATGTCCCACTATGTGCCAGCATAAGGATCGGAATATGGCGGACATGATGGGCATAGGAGATTTCATAGCCCACACCATGCGAGACAGAACTCACTTCAGCGACCATTGCATCGCAGCCATCTATCCACAACATATCACGCTGGTAAATATAAACTTCATCCGTAACACTCCCCACCGAGGGCGGATCAACCGCGATGGTGAACTGGGTACTAAAGCCATGTGCCATAATCACTTTTTGGATCGCGTCGCTGAGTTCCTCGCTGATTCGAGTGTCACCCCGCAGGCAGCGGGCGAAATAGATATGCTTCATCTGATTACTCCACTTGTTTAAAACGACCCGTTTCCTCGTCATACTTGCGCATATCGCCACTGAACTGAGGCGGATTCAATAGCCAACCGCTCGACAACCGGCGTGACCATCTTGCAGGGCTGACAATTCACACCCGTGAAGTACACCAACACGGGCATGTCCGATGCTAAGACTTCAGTGCCAAAAGTGCGCTGGAGAAATTCAGCTAACACAAGATTGTGATTCCTCATGGCAATAGACTATTTAACACATATTAATTAGCATTATATATTTGTTAAATATACCACAATTCTTAATCAGTATCATTGATTATCAGTATCAATAATGATACTATAGTTGAGTAATTTACATGGCACAGATCGAAAAAATCATCGCTTCTATGAAGCAGAGTCCCACGAATGTACGCTTTAGCGACTTGGTAAAAGTCTGCAATTATTATTTTGGAGAAGCACGGCAGCAAGGGACTAGTCACCGAGTATATAAAACACCTTGGCAGGGTGATCCCCGTGTGAATATTCAGAAAGATTCACAGGGAAAGCCAAGGCCTATCAGGTTAGGCAGGTTTTAGCGGCGATTGAGAGGTTAGAGGACGTAAAAGATGACGAATCATAAACATTATACATATCGCGTCACATGGGTAGAGGAAGATGAAGAATTTGTTGGATTATGCGCTGAATTCCCCAGCTTGTCTTTTCTCGATCCAAACATGGCAACTGCGTTGGATGGTATCGTTAAACTCGTTGGGGATGTGGTATCGGATATGGCTGAAAATGGCCAAAAACTTCCTGAGCCAATAGCCGAGAAACAATATAGCGGGAAATTCCAAGTGCGTATTCTACCGGAACAACACCGTATGTTAGCCATTAAGGCGGCAGAGGAAGGTGTAAGCCTTAATCGTTACATCAGCGCCAAACTCAGCTAGATACAGGAAATACCGGACGGCAAGAATGCCGTCCCTACAAAATTCATTTGATTGTAGGGACAGCAGTCGTAAATGACACTTAGCGCCAGTCGGGGGCGTACATCAAACCGCCGTTGATGGCTAAGTTGTTCAGCCCGCGTGTCAGCGGCAAATCGCCTTGTGCGCCGAAGTGACGTTCATAGATTTCACCATAATTGCCAACCGCGATTATCGCCGGACGCATGAAATCGGGTGCGATCCCCAACTTCGCGCCGATACCGAAGGCCGAATCAAGGAAACGGGCGCGCTCAGGACCCACGCGGGCGAGGTAGACATCATCGGCTTCGGGCTTATTGGTGGCAGCATCGACCTGCCGCACCAAGGACTCGACGGTTACGCTGGTGATACCCAACTGCTCGGCTTGTACCAAACCCAACATCGTCCAGCGCACGATATTCGTCCACTGTTCGTCATCATTCCGTAAAATAGGCGCGTAAGGTTCGTGGGTATAAATATCATTTGCGCTATCCCACACTAGATAAGACTGCGGATCAGCCGCGCGATTCTGCAACATCAACAGTTGCAAACGCTCGGCACTGAGGGCATCGCAGCGTCCATCCTGTAAATTCTGCCACGCATCTTGTAAGGTGTCGGAGGAAGGAGAGATCAGTTGTAGGGTGATGTTTTGTCCGGCGGCATAATTTAGAATTTCGGACTCGGCGGTGCTGCCTTTGACGACACAGATCGCTTTACTGTTCAGGTCGCTCCATGTTTTTGCGCCACGGTCAGCGCGTACCATGATGCCTTCACCGCTATAAAATATCGGTGGGCCGAACTCGAAGCCGCTGGTATCGCTGCTCAATGTCCACGGGGTATTCTGAATGAGCAAATCCACAGCGCCAGATTTGAGGGCTTGGGTCGCGGCCTCGTTGCTGGCAAAGGGCGGGAATTCAACGGCTGCCGCATCACCGAAGACGGCTGCCGCTAAAGCACGGCACAAATCGACCTGTAGACCGACGACATTGCCCGAATTGGGATCAAGATAACCCGAACCGATCTGGTCTTGATTGATGCCGCAAACCAACTGGTTGCGCGAACGTAAGGTGTTGAGTGTCGGCCCGACCGGTATGGGCGTAGGCGTGGGATTTTGAGCGTAAATCGGCACTGCGGTAAGGCTAAAAAGGAGTGCCAACACGGTGGCAAAAATAAAGCGGGTGTGTTTAATCATAAGTTGCTGCCTGCTTGTGGATGTCGCCAATAGTTGATCGGTACTATTCATCGGATAGGGGATTTCTCTACCCAGATGTCCAGCATATCATATCATCAAATTTATTCGGCTGGAAACCTCTACCTTTAGGTGCGGGGATGAAAGCCGAAACTCCTACTTTCTATATTTGACAATACAGGACTAAATGTGCTATACCTGAGCGTATGAAACTGATTGCTCAAGTCCGACTGAACCCCACGCCCGAACAGGTAACGTATCTTCTGCAAACGCTTGAGGCGGCTAATGCTTTGTGCAATACCATTAGCGAGTTTGCATGGGAGAAAAAGACGTTTGGTGCTTTCAGTTTGCACAAAGCCCTGTACCACCAATTGCGGGGTGAAACAGGTATTACGGCTCAAGTGATTGTTCGTATGTTTGCTAAAGTCTCGGATGCCTATAAGTTGGATAAAAAGCGCAAACGCACCTTTAAGCCACATGGCGCAATTGCCTATGACATTCGTATCCTGCGCTACTACACCGAGAAGCAAGCCGTTAGTATCTGGTCGGTGGGTGGTCGTTTGCATATCCCTTACAGCGCAGGCAAGCGTCAACAGGAACTTTTGCAGTATCAACAAGGTGAGAGCGATCTGGTCTACAGTAAAACGACCAAAGAGTTTTTCTTGCTGGCAACCTGTGACATTCCCGACCCCGACCAGCGCCAGACCGACGAAGCGCTTGGCATAGACATGGGTGTGACCAATATCGCTGTTAGTTCGGATGGCGATATTTTCAATAGTAAGGGAATTGAATACACGCGCAAGCGTTATAGCAAACTGCGTAAGACCCTGCAAAGTTGTGGAAGTAAGTCGGCTAAACGCCATTTGAAGAAGATGGGTAATCGCCAACAACGCTTCCAAAAAGATACCAACCACGTTATTTCTAAGCAGTTGGTTCTCCAAGCCAAAGACACAAATCGCTCGGTGAAGGTTGAAGATTTGACCTACATCCGAGAGAGGACTACGGTTCGGGGCAAGGATAACCGCGCAAAGCATAGTAATTGGGGGTTCGCACAACTTCAATATTTTCTGGCGTACAAGGCCAGAATGCACGGGGTCAAACTTGAACAGGTTGACCCGCGTTACACATCCCAAAGATGCTTTGAGTGTGGACATATTGAGAGAGAGAACCGAAAAACCCAAGATACTTTTCTTTGCTGTAAGTGTGGTCACTCTGACCACGCAGATATAAATGCCGCTAAAAACATTGCTTTCTGGGCGGTTGTCAATCCGCCTATCGTAGCCAACGGACGCGGAAAGCCGTGACGGGTGAGTTACAAGCCCCTAGCTTTAGCTACGGGGTAATTGACGTATTCGCAAGCCAAACGGGTTCATACAAACGGAATATTCACATTCGCTGCATTGACCACAGTTGCGAGTTGGCTCAAAATAGTATATACACTGTAATGTTTGAAATAAACGTGGAGACAAACCTGTGAGGCAGACTAAGGAAATATTCGCTGAGTATTCGCGTATGCGTGACAACGGTCTGGACGCGAAAGCAGCGTTAAACGTCTTGCGCCACCATATTGAAGTCTTGAACAAACCCGACCGGGAAGCGCTGGCGAACATGATGCGTACCCACGAGACGGGAATGGCTGGCTCATCGCCTACAGCTACACCTGCGGCGGCTCCCTCCACTTCGGTATCACCTTTTAGCGCCACCGCCCCTGCGGCTGCTCCTGAAGTGCCTACACAGCCCGCGTCGGCTCCACGTCCACAGAAAATTAACGCCATTAAACCGATTGGCGCTGCATCGAACAATGACATCAGAGCTGAGGCGGCGGTTACGATTGCGCCTGCTATTCCGAACTTTGCTCCACTCACGACGACTCCCGAAGCTGATGATGTGGTCTGGGTGAACTGCCTGCACTGCGGCAAGACGAACCAACGGCACGAAGTGTTCTGTTATTCGTGTGGTCAATTGTTGGAGCCGGTCAAAGGCGCGTTTGATACGCGTGTTTTAAGTGAATCGACCAGCAACCCATTGGACAGCGAACACTTCGGGCCGGACTCGGTGCTGGCGCTGCGGGTGCGCGGCTCGACCGAAAATTATGAAACACGCCCACAGAAATCGGATCATGAACTGATTATCGGACGCAGCACCAAAGGCAGCGTGTTATCACCCGATATTGACCTGACCAACAAGCAGGCCAGCGACCTCGGTGTGTCGCGCTTACATCTGTCGATCCGCTTTGATGCCGAGCATAACGCCGTGTTGGTCGCGGATTTGGGCAGCGCCAACGGCTCCTACATCAACGGGCAGCGCATGATGCCCAAGGAAGTGCGCGTGCTGCGGCATGGTGATGAATTACGGCTCGGCAAGCTGGTTCTGCTGGCCTCCTTCCGCCATCCGAGTTAGAGGGAAAATCCTCAACCCTAGTCCCCTCTCCGTCGCATTGACCTGAGGAGAGGACACGTTTGCAGGTGATATTATCTTGCAACAACGATTTTCTGCGTAGGGGCGCACGGCCGTGCGCCCTACATGAGATTTTCACAGCCAAATCTTCTCATATTCAATCATGTCCTCCCCTCCCGAATGGTTTCCATTTTTTGCTACAACCTTTTTTGCCACCTCATAGCTCATCGCCCTCGCTTGCACTATAATGGCCTGTATCCCAAACAACAGGCAGGAGCATCACATTGGCGATTATTTATAAGCGAGTCGGCGTGTTAGCCCATCCCCTGCGTCCCCAGACTTTTTCGGTGGCGGCGCAAATCGCAGACTATCTGCAAGCCCAAAACATCGACAACTGGATTTACACGCGCTGGGAGGAAAGTGATGTTATCAACCGAATTGACGGCTGCGATCTGGTGATCGCCATTGGTGGCGATGGTGCGATGCTGCGGGCGGCGCGGGTGTGTGCGCTGCACAGTGTTCCGGTCTTGGGCATCAACATGGGACAGTTGGGATTTTTGACCGAAATTCCCGGCCCGGACTCGTGGGAAGCGACTCTCGAACGGGTGTTGGCGGGCGAAGGTTGGATTGAAGAACGGATGATGGTACAGGCACATCACCTGCGCGGCGATCAGGTCATGGCGACCGGTGACGCGCTCAACGACATCGTAATTAGTCGCGGTGTTGTGCCGCGAACCATCCGCCTCGAAACCTATATTGATAACGATTGGGCGACCACTTACAACGCCGATGCGCTGGTCGTTGCCACCGCCACCGGATCAACGGCTTATGCCTTGGCCTGCGGTGGGCCGATATTGCCGCCGGAACTGCGAAACATTCTCATTGTGCCGGTTGCGCCACATCTGAGCATGGAACGTCCGATTGTGCTGTCCGAAGGGGCGACGGTGGAAGTGATCGCCGCGCTGGATAATGCGTCTGAAATCGTGCTGACCGTCGATGGCATCGACATGGGCGTGGTCGAGCCGGGTGATCGGGTGCGGGTACAGGCCAGCCAACATGTCAGCCGATTTGTGCGCCTGCGTGATCGTCACTATTTTTACCGTTCGCTGCTGGATCGCCTCGAACCGCGTGTACAGGCCCGTAACCAGCCCGTTCATAAGCAGTTGTAGAAATTCGTTAATTTATTGGACTTTACAAATCAGATTTTTTCGCCCGACAATTCCTGTTTCGGGAGAATATTGACCGATTAGAAAACGTCCATCAGGAGACCAAACACCCAGATACTTTGACTGATACGAGGGAATAAGAATCTGCGTACTTTGTTTTTGAATATCGTACTGAATAGCACCCACATCATTTAGGGCGAGAAAGTGATTGTCATCTTTCCAAATGACCTTTTCACCTAGCATCATAAAATTGATGGTTGATAACTGCATTGTGTTGAGGTTGTATAGCCAAGAGATATTGTCCATTGTCTCAGGTTGAATCAGGAGATACTGACCATCGGGACTGATTCCCATCACCTTGATATTGGATAAACGGAATCCTTCGCCATACGTTGAAAAGGGTGGCAAATCTGTAAGTATCTGAATGCTTACCTTTTGACCTTCTATTTTAAAAATCTTGGTTGGCACATAACCAGTTGGAGAGCGTTCTCCCTGAACAACAAAACGCTGTGAAGTTGTTGCCCAGAATGTCTTAAGGGGTATATCAATTATTCTAGCAGAAATACCTAAATCAATTTTGATACCTGTTTTGCTATCGAGATACCAATAACTGCCGCTGTTCTGCCCCATAAGGGGATAGACAAAACGATCTCCTGTTGAAGAAATAGCCACATTTCGATATGACCCCTCGGTATCAGTTTGTATATCCATTAGATTATTTAGAGCTGGCACAACCTTTGAAATTTCTCGATAAGGATCGCCTTTTAATTCTTCGAGTTGATCGGTAGATGGATGGTATTGATACCAGATAATTGGATTAGGAAATAATCCATTTTTACCGTTCCCCGTACTGACACTGAATATTACAGTATCCGCGTCTCGCCACAACCAACTCGATTCCAAATTTGCATATTTCGTAGGGATGACATGACAGGCTGATGGAATGTCAGATTGAGCTTGAACTGCAAACCCAGTGAACTGTGATAGGACGAGTATGATGGTCATGATAAGAAAAGAAAGTATTTGCATTGTTCACGCTTGATATTGTATCAATACTATTAATTTACTCATCCTACTCT
This sequence comes from Aggregatilineales bacterium, assembly GCA_038328375.1. GTDB lineage: Bacteria > Chloroflexota > Anaerolineae > Aggregatilineales > Phototrophicaceae > CFX2. The sequence goes on from JBBQLX010000069.1 coordinate 20,187, forward strand.
TTTGGGTTCTGAAATACAGGTTGAATTTTGCAGCCCACCGACCCTAACCCATAAGCTTTGTAGTCATTCTGATGTTACAATAAAATCTGAAGTGTTGGAGGATAACTCGAAATGACCATCACCGACATACTCGATCAAGCGAAAAGTCTGAGTCCGAAGGAACGCAAAGAACTCGCCCTACTGTTGATCGACAGCCTTGACACGCCGCCTGAAACGAAACCGGATGAACCTCAAAAACATTGGGGCAAAAATCTACTCCACTTACTCGATGAGCTTGGCCCGATTGAACTCGATCATCCTGAAATCGAAGATTCGGTAGAATGGGTTAAGCAGATTCGTAAGGAGCAGCATCAGAAACGGCTCGCTGACTGAAAATATGATTTCCATCACAAATAAAAAGGGGCAAGCGAGCGGCTTGTCCCTTTTTGATTTGGATGTGTACTAATGTCACTAGAACATAGTCTCAAAACCCATACGCAAAAGCAGCATTAACCGAATCCATAATAGTTATAACATTCGAAAGTTAGTGCTCATGAAGTGATGTTATCTATGGTTGACCAAAAAACGCGTTTGAAACTACTCTTCTTTATTGGGTTATTGATTATGGTTTTGGCAAGTGTGAGTCTCCAATCGCAGGTGAGTCTTGCCGCGAATGGTGTAATAACTTCAACGCCCGTTCCCGCGACAATAAATCCGCCAGATGCTATTGCAACGGCTGACCAAGCCATTACGCGCGATCCCAAAGATGCTCAAGCCTACAATGACCGGGGTGCGGCGCTCGTCAAACAAAAGCGCTTTGATGAGGCGATTGCCGACTTAGATAAAGCCATTACTATTAATCCAAATTATGGCGAAGCCTATAAGAATCGGGGCGATGCGTACTATCAGCAAAAACTATACGACCAAGCTCTGGCTGATTACACCCAAGCGACGGTCATTGATCCGCAAGATGCTAAAGCTTTTAACAAAAGGGGTAACGCATTTAGGGAACAGAACAGATTGGACGAGGCGATAACCAATTACAATCAATCGATTGCGATTGATCCTCAATTTTCGGGTGCCTATATGAACCGCTCATATACATTTTATCAACAGGGTGCAATGAGTGAAGCCATCGCCGACTACGATACCATTATTCAGATAAACTCGGAATATGTTGCCGAGGCTTATTATGGTCGAGCCAATATCTACTCTGAACAAGGCAATATCGATGCTGCATTCGCAGATTACACCCAAGCGATTGCCATCAATCCGCAAAATGCCGATGCCTACAACAATCGTGGCAATATTTATAGAGATCAGGGCAAGCTAGATGAAGCGATGGCCGATTTTAATAGTGCTATCGCAGCTGATCCCCAACGGTATAATGCCTACTATAATCGGGCGCTTATTTTTGGGACGCAAGGCCGAGTTGATGAGGCTTTTGCAGATTACACCCAAGCCATTCTCTATAACCCGCAATTTGCACAAGCCTATTACAATCGCGGCAATATTTATCGCCATCGTGAGGATTTTGAGAATTCCATCGTCGACTATAATCATGCGATTGCCATTAATCCTCAATTTTCCCAAGCTTATGTTAATCGGGGTCTTTCCTACTGGCATTTACTTAAAATGGACGAAGCCATTGCAGATTTCACAATGGCGATTGCCTTAAATCCGTGGGATGACACGCCTTACTATCAACGAGCACTCGCTTATCATGATGTGGGTGAAGCAGCGTTAGCCATCGAGGATTTCAAACAGGCCATTGCACTCAATCCGCAAAATGTGGATGCCTATTGGGAATTAGCGCAGCTCTATGAAAATCGGGATATGTTTAAGGAAGCGATTGCCGCATATCGTGATTATCAAAAAATCGCAGGCGACTCGGGTTATGACGTTTCCCAACATATTCAAGAACTCGAAGATTTGCTGAAAACCGCCACACCCTCACCTACCGCAACAAGCTAATTTTGACTCAATGTAGGGAGGAGGCGCGCCTCCTCCGCTTCCTACCACCACCATTTTCATCCCCATTTCTGACCAACTTCAAACCCAATTATAACTTGACTTTAAGACCATTTGTTCTATACTAAGACTATGAACAATTCTCTTCTTTCTTTGTGTCTTAGTGGTTAAATGGTTTGAATTCGGGATTTGGCAATCTTGGCGGCGGCGGCCCGATTGACAAAATTGCAGCGTTCACAGCCGAGCGATCCGCCGGAATCGCCATAAAATCGCCAAAACTGACATGCGAAATTGCCAACTTCGCCAATAAAGAGGTGGGTTTTAAAGTCCCTCTCTGCGAAGCGGCTATCAGCGGAGTGAGCCTGCGAACGTGCTGATGAAGGGATTTAGGGAGGGGATAACCTACTGACTCGCGGCATCATCTTCCTGTGTGCCGCCCCAGTAACCCGCCAGCCACTTCATGGCATCCACCGCGCTGTGCGGACGTTCTTCGCCCTTCATCAGTTCGCGGTCAACATCGTCGTTCCGGCGCATCAAGTTGGCGCGGGTGCGGTTGTCACCCATCGAGGCGATCATCAGGGCGAGTTCACGCAGGTTGTTCGCCAATACCTGCCGTTCCTGTGGGGGGAGCATATCGACCTGCGCGTCCAACTCGGCACGGGCGGTTTGCGGGTCAAAGTTGATGTTGCGCTTGCTGGTCGCGTCAAAAGCCTCCGAAAGGGCTTCAAGGACGCTGAAAGTAGTGTGTATGGCTTGGGCAAACGCCGGCATGTTGTGACCATCCATCATCTTGCGTACCGAGCCGAGGGTTTGTAAGACGCTGCGGGCTTCTTCCAAGCCGCGCTTACCTTCCAGCACTTTATCCAGACGGTTCATACGCGAGGCGCTCTGCTGGCGGATGAACCCACGCCACCAATCAATAATGGTGTCGTGGCTGGGTGCGCTCCACAGCGTGTCATTGGTCAAACGCCGCAGTGACTCGATCAACTCGGAATCATCTTCGATGGCTGCCACAGTCAGAAGCAGCCGTTTGACCGCCGTTTTGGTCACCAGTTCATCTTTGCGTTCGCTGCCGATGCCCAACATGCGCCACAGAATATCGGACGGAATGGTTAAATCAGTCTGCTTGAGCAAGGTGCGGGCAAGCTGTTGAATCAGGGGTAAGGTTTCCTTCTGCCATTCGAGACCGTTTAACATCTGAATGTAGGTGGCTACTGCTTCCCCCGGCAGCATATCGCCAGCGGTCACGATGCGCCCGATCAAGTTCATGGCATCTTCGATGGTGCGGTGGCTGCGTTCGAGGATGAAAATCAGGCGAGGCAAAATGACCTTCGCGCCGTTTTCTTGATGGAGCAGTTGCAAGAACAGATCATCGCGCCGGCTGGTGAGAATTTGGATCGCCAATGTTTCCAGCGCTTCGAGGTTCAGGCACTTCACGCCGCGTTCCAGCCACAGTTGGATGATGGTATCGGCCTGATACTGCGGGGGTAATGAGGCAATCGGCTGCGCCCCAACATACAATTCCCAGATTCCGGAGATGGCTGCTGGTGTAAACAATTCGCTGGCACAAGCTTGCGCCGCCCGTGACATGCCCACCATGAACAGTTCCAGTCCGCGATTTTGCAGGAGCGCCAACGGATCACCCGAAAAATCACGCAGTACGAGGCCGACATTATTGGGCAATGCTGCCATGAATTCGGTGTCATTAAGGAGTGTTTCAAGGACAACCGCATCACGCTTGGCTGCCAGCATAATCAGCACCCGTGCCAATTCTGGTTCGTCATGAGCGCGAGATTGTGCCGCAAGTAAACCATTGTGTAGGATGTCGCCAAGTTCATATTTGGCAGGCTCTCGACCGATGAGCGTCAACCAGTCGATGCTGGTAGATGGTGCGGCATCCGTGATCGCTACCATTAAGGCAGCCGAAGCCGCTGACTTCAGACGTTCGATCCATGCCTCGTTACACTGGTCACCCAGATGGGCGCGAATAAAGGCGTAGACTGCATCCGGTTGGTGCTGCACAACGGCGTACAACTGCGTTTCCAAGGCTTTGTCGAGCGCCGGATCAGTGTCCATCAACTGGGCAGCAAGAGCGCTAGCCGATGGATCGCGGCTGTCCAAGGCGTAATGAAGCAAGCGTTCTGCATATTGCTGGCGCACATCCACTTCAAGCGTGCTGGCATTTTGCAACGCTGCTTGAATGGTTTCGATTGGTATTTCGGTTACGTCTCGCTTAGTTTCCCCATCAAGCACGGCTGTGTTCCCCATATGTGACTGCCTTATTTCACTGTACTGCTGACCCGATCTTAAAAGTGTGGAGACTGTATTGAAAAAATTATTCTATAAAAGATACACATTGATCGTTGGTCGCGTTTTTACATTTGGCGAATACGGCGTATAAAATCGACACTTTGTAGTTTACGTTCCAAGAGAAATGTACTATATCCTAACAGCAAGCGTTCAACATCATCATGGAGCGCGGGTGTAATTGTCAAGGTTTTGACATGGCTGTAAGCGCTGCGCTGCATGTGCCGGAGCAGCTTGAGAGTCAACATGTTGACCGGAATCACACCCATCCCCTCGTGGGCATAATCCGGTTTGACTACCCCTCCCATCGGATAGCTGAAAAATTGATCCTCAGCCTCAATCGGTTCGCGGCTGACCACACATTCTGCGAGTTCAGGTCGGAAACCCACAAGATCAAGCAACTGCATTTCGAAGTAGCGTACCGCGAGTCGGGGATCATCGTCTACACATAACCGGTCGAGAGTATCATCCATCAGCTCGAACAGGTCTTCGTAACCCTCATCGGCTTCACCTGTAAAACGGTCGAGCATCTCGGCGATGTAGCTGGCATATGCACCGAGTGCCAAATCTTCGCGCACACCTAAATACGGCTCATTCATCTCGGCTTGCGCCACAATATCAAGGTCACGACCTTTGTGGATGAGCATATCAGAACGGGTAAACAACTCGACGTGTCCCGTTTTGGTACTGGTCGGTTTACGCGCACCTTTAGCGATCACATCCAGCTTGCCACGGTCGGGCGTGAAGATGGTTAAGAGACGGTCGGCTTCGCCAAAATCCCGCCGTTTGAGAATAATAGCCTGTGTGCGAAACGCACGTTCAATACGTGACATGTTGATAAACCAGAAATTGTGTACCGGACAACGAACGAGGAGATGAAACGGATAACTGCGAAATTGAGATCAATTTCCTCGTTGTATAGACGAGGAGAGGACAACCTAATCTTACTAAAAATAGTGCGTCAGGACATGGTGGTAAGTTATGGGTATTCATATCGAATTAATGGGGAAGATGCTCAGGACCGAAGCCATCCGGCAAGAGGTCTGAAAGCGTTGTGTCTGACCGGATGTTCCCGTCTAAATCTGCCAAGATGACGCGCAGATGAGGCGCAAATTCATAAAGCATCTGACGGCAGGTTCCGCAGGGTGATCCAGCGTTTTTGGTGACGACTACGAGGGTATCAAACTCGCGTTGGCCTTCGCTAACCGCTTTGACGAGGGCTGTCCGTTCTGCGCAGATAGTCGCCGGATAAGCCGCATTCTCGACATTACAACCACTGTATATGGTTCCATCGACTGCGCGAAGTGCTGCCCCGACAGGGTAATGTGAATATGGAATGTAGGCATGTTCAGTGACAGCAATCGCTGTTTGTAACAACTGTTGGAGGGTTGGGTCGGACAGATTCGTCGGACTCACATCTTAAACTTTCATCATCATTGTTTGACTGGGTCAAGGATGACAAAGTGTAACGCAAAGCGGGTGACGGTGCAATGTGACCTAAGATTGATCAGTCGATAGTCCTTAGTTATTAGTCTCGCGTACAAATGCGGAAGATTCTTTGAGACCATTTTGTGACAAATTTGGCTGTAAATGCGATTTTGTAATAGGTCAATTCTGGGCGCAAAGCCTTGCGCCCCTACCGACAATATCTTTGGTTATTTCATTTATCGGCGACGGGCCAGCATCCAATCACGTAGGTTGTCGGGCAGATGGGCGATGATGCGCGTACCGAATTTGGCATCTCTGCCGACTGGATAACGGGTGCGGGGTTTGGGGGCGGTTAGCGATTGATAGATGACTTCGGCAACCTGTTCCGCTGGCAATCCGGTTTTGAAGGCTTGAGCGGCAAAGGCTCGTGCGCCATTCATGCCGGCCTGATAATATTGGCTGGCTTGTGGTGGCATTTGTGCCAGTAGACGATCAGCCGTATTCGCGCCGGATTCCCAAATAGGTGTGGCAATCGCACCGGGTTCGATGCTGATGACCTTAATTCCCCACGGCGCAAGTTCTTGGCGCAGCGAATCGGTTAGCCCTTCCATCGCGAACTTGGAGGCATGATACGCACCGAGCATCGGGCCAGCCAGCCGACCACCAATCGAACTGATGTTGATGATGCGACCTTTGGCCTGCCGGATATAAGGCAAAAGCGCTTGCGTGACCATCAGATGTGCGGTGAGATTGACCTCAATTTGACGGCGAAATTCGTCAATCGGTAGGAATTCGAGTGGCGCGGCGACAGCGATGCCCGCGTTATTGACTAAGCCATCTAAGCCGTTTTGACCGACTACTTTACGTACCGTTTCGGCAAGCGCCGCGACTTGGTCAGGATTGGTGATGTCAACGATGACGGGTTGAAGTCGTGACGAAGCTTCCTGACAAAGTCCATCACCATCGGCTTGTGTGCGTACCCCTGCCAGCACCGTAAAACCTCGTTTATCCAGATACAACGCGGTTGCCCGTCCGATACCTTTGGATGCACCTGTAATCATAATGGTCGCCATTTGCTGATCCTTTTCACATTCCCTGTTGATAGAAGTAGTGTAAACTATGGAGTATAGTCCAGAGTCAAGAGGTGAAAATCATGCTCATTAAAGAAATTGCTAACCGGATTGGCGTGAGTATTGATACCATTCGCTTTTATGAGAAGCAGGGATTGCTCGATGACACGCATTTCGAGCGCAGCGCTAACCGCTATCGACATTATTCAGAGGTGGCGATCCAACGCTTGCAGCTCATCAAAATGGGGCAGGAAGCGGGCTTTACGCTGAATGAGATGCGGCAGGCCATCCACGCGTGGGAGACAGATGAACTAACACCAGACGAAAAAATAGCCTACATGTGCCGCAAAATGGAAGAAATCGAGCAGAAACGGCAGGCTTTGGATGACATCAAAGATTATCTTCAGTGCAAGATTGAGGCGATGCGCGAACAGATTATGACAACTCCGTAATACTGACTTACTCATTCCTAGGGTTTGAAAAATATAACTTAGAACTGATTCAGACATATTGATAAAAAAAGGATGGTAACTCATGATTGAGGAAAACTCCGACCAAAGAGTAACCCATCATGAGTACCATCCCTGAAAGTGTAACTGAAGAACAGTTTCGAGACTACATCTTGCCCAATTTGAACAGGGTAATCGCATCAAAATAGGGAAGAAGAGATAATGAGGCAAAAAAGGCAAGCCTCATGTCGGACAAGCTGAAAACCCGTATTGAAGAATGTTTCGAAAAGGTCGTGGATCCACGGGTAGAAGGACGCTGTGACCACAAACTGATGGATATGATAGTCATCGCCATTTGTGGTGTAATCTGTGGAGCGGATAGTTGGACAGGGATCGAAACGTTTGGCAAGGCAAAAGAGCAATAGTTGAGTACATTTTTGGAATTAAGAAGTGGGATACCGTCGCATGATACCTTTAGAGGGAGAGGCGTTCCAAAAGGGATTTGTGCGGTGGGTCGAGGCGGTTTTCGAAGTGACAAAAGGGCAATTACTTGCCATTGATGGCAAAACGGTGCGTGGGAGTCACGATAAACAGAGTGGTAAGGGTGCCATTCACTTGGTGAGTGCGTGGGCGAGTGCCAACGGGATTGTGCTGGGGCAACGAAAAGTATGGCAAATCCAATGAAATCGTGGCTATTCCTGAATTGTTACGGCTACTGGATGTGTCGGGTTGTATTGTGACGATTGATGCCATGGGCTGCCAGAAGAAAATTGCACAGACCATCCGTGACGAAAAAGCGGACTACATTTTGCAAGTGAAGGACAACCAAGCCAAGCTCAAACAGGATATTGAAGATTGGTTTGCCTATGGTGACAAGCAAGCCTTTAAGGGAATGCAGATGGATTTTCACCAAACCACCCCCAAAACTAGTGGTCGCATTGAGATCCGCCGCTGTTGGGTGGTGAATGACCCGCTGGCTTTTGAATACATTCGCCATTATGAAGGCTGGGCGGATCTCAATAGCATTATTCGCATCCAACGAGAACGGCGCGAACAGGAGCATATCTCCCTCGAAACGGCTTATTACATCAGCAGTTTGTCCACTAACGCTGCCCTTATTGTTGATGCCACCCAACAGCATTGGGGGATTGAAAATAGCTTTCACTGGGTTCTAGATGTGACCTTCGGGGAAGACGCATCGCGCATTCGATTGGGTGAGAGTTCTCAAAATATGGCTGTCTTGCGCACTTTCGCTTTGAACATTCTCAAACAAGACCCTTCCAAAAGCAGATTGAAACAGAAACGCTTTCGTGCTGCTCTCGACAATGATTTCCTGTTTCAGCTTCTTACTCGGATTTGATGCGATTACCCTTGGGAGTTTTCTCAGCGGTAAAGTGCAAAAATAAGCATCCCTCTCCAATAATATTTCTTAAAGGGTAAACACATGAGCGATCAATTACGGGGCAAAGTCGCAGTTGTAACCGGATCAAGTCGTGGAATCGGCAAAGGGATTGCCCTCAGTTTGGGCGAAGCAGGCGCAACGGTCTATGTGGTTGGTCGCACCGATGCGGAACATAAAGCCACTGTGCCGCTTGCTGGAACCGTCGAGGATACCGCCAACGAAGTTACTCAAATGGGCGGTGTGGGCATCGCTGCCCGTGCTGATCTGCGCGATGATGCCCAAACCGAAGCGCTGTTCCAACGGGTACAATCCGAACAAGTTCGGCTGGATATTCTGGTCAACTGTGCGTGGGCAGGCTACGAAGGGCTGCATGATATGTCGGATTTTCCGTTTAACCAAGCGTTTTGGGAGCGCCGTTTATCCTATTGGGATGACAACCTGTTTGCTACACGAGCAGCTTATATAGCCAGCGCATTAGCTGCCCGCATAATGGTCAAACAGGAAAGCGGTTTGATCGTCAACATTTCTCACCATGTTGATCCTCACTCTGAAACTGATCGAAATGCCGCCTACTTCAACGCCAAAATCAGCACCGAACGCTTGATCGCTGATATGGCGGAAGAACTGCGCCCGCATCATATTACCGCTGTCGCCCTGTGGCCCGGATTGGTTCGGACGGAAGGCATCATGTTGCACGAAAAATTTATGGATTTATCGAACAGCGAATCGCCGCAGTTTACGGGTCGGGCGGTGGTCGCGCTGGCTACGCATCCGAATGCCTTCGATAAAAGTGGGCGTGGTCTGTGGGTATCCGATCTGGCAACCGAATATGGTTTCACTGACATTGACGGAAAAGTTTATGTGCCGACGTGGAAACCGTAGTAAATTTTTTAGATGAATCTATCGAGTACGCGGCTGAGGCACGCCTCAGCCCTACAGTAAATTCATTGCTTCATTAATTGCCATTTGGCCGAAACGCGCTATAATGATTTTTATCTTTTCGTCCAAATTAGACTCTCCAGCTAAAGCCGAACTGGAGGTTAGGGGGAACATTCCACCAAACGGGCTGTTAGTTTTTGCAAAAACCTTATTTCCTTCCTCCGATTCGCGCACCCCCATTCAATTATTTATGCCTATTCATTGTTCGCCTGTCGCTGGCGAGTCATCTTTGATTTCACTTTGTACGATAGCGCTCTCAATAACCCTAATTTGGGACAAATGAGCCTACACACTTCCATGAAATAAGCCATCATGGAAGATAACCAATTGGCTGAAAGGACAATGTATACATGTCAACTTTGCAAGCAGGTCACGCCCTCTAGAACCAAAGCCCAGCGTATTGTCTTGGAGACAAGACCACGCACCTATAGAAATCCACAGAATGCTTTTCTAAAGAATAGACACGGAGAACACCGCGTCGAGTCTTTCGGTCACGAGATCGTAAGGGAAGCTATTGCCTGCCCCCTGTGTGCAGCCGCTTATAATCTTCAAAAAGATAAGGCCTAAAGCCTTACGAAGCGCCAATCGTGCGTGAAAGTGGTGCTTCACGCGCAATGAATTAACTGTTAGGAATCAAAACGGGGTGAGTGTCTCACCCCGTTTTGTGTTCTCTAATGACCACTATTCCCTCCCTCGCTTGCCGGGGAAGGTTAGGGTGGGGGTACTATTTTACGACTTAGCGACTGTCCACACGCCGCCAACACCTTCACCGGTGGTATCACCAACGGCAGCGTCTTTAGCAAAGCGGTACAAAGGCATATCGTTGTAGGTCAATTGCATAGCACCGCTTTCCAGCTTGATTGTGCCCAATTTGCCGGTAATGCCTGTGCCAGCGGTCAGCTTGAGGTCAGCAGGTACGGTATAAGCGGGCCAAGCCTTGGCGCAATCATCAGCGCAATTGGTCACGCCCGCGGTATCCTTGCTGAAGGTATACAATGTGCTGCCATCGGTGGCGGTCAGGAATTCGCCCAAGGCATCGGTCTTGCCGATAGCGACAGCTTCTGGAGCAATCGTGTACCATGAGTCGCCGACACCTTCGCCAGTAGTATCACCGATGGCGGCATCCTTGGCGAAGTAGTACAGCGGCCAACCGTTGTAAGTCACCTGAATGGTGCCATCAGCACGGGTGAATGTACCCCATGTGCCGGGGAGATTTTGGCCGGGGACAATCGCATCAGCGCTGGCGACGGTCAGCGGAGGCCAGTTGGTGGCGCACTTGTCAACGCAGGCGCTGGTGTCCATTGTATCCTTGGTGAACATGTACAGGGTCATACCCGTGGGGCCAGTCAAGACAGTACCCACTGTTGGCAGAGGTTGTGCGGCGACGGTTGCCGGTGGAACAATCCACCAGACATGACCGACACGTTGACCAGTGGTGTCGCCCACTTTTTCGTCCTTGTACCAGTAGTACAGCGGTTGACCGTTATAGGTCACC
>JBBQLX010000070.1:0-30696 GCA_038328375.1 Aggregatilineales bacterium
TTTTGCTTTTGCTCAGAATCACGACCGGGGTACCAATAAACAAAAACTGTTGGCATGTAAAACTTTCCAAAAACAAAAATATTCTATAGAATGCATGAAACGAATTTCGAAATTGTAAATTCGAATTTCGAATCTGTCAACTCAAACTTGTAAATTAAGGACTCTCAATGATTAACAAATCGTTTGGCCCTATTGAAGTACACCGGCGCACACTGGCGGCACAGGTACAGGAACGCATCCGAGAAGCAATTTTGAAACAAACGCTGAAGCCGGGTGAACGGATTGACCAAAACCAACTAGCCGAACAGCTTCAAGTCAGCATGGCTCCAATCCGTGAGGCGTTGAAAGGATTGGAAGCCGAAGGTTTGGTCATGATTCAACCCCGACGCGGCGCATTTGTAATTGAGGTTTCCCTGACTGATATGGATAACCTGTACTTTACACGCTGCTTGATCGAAGGCGAGGCCATTTACCATGCTATACCTCGCCTGACGGATGCTGACTTTACTGCTCTGGAAAATATGACGAGCGCCATGCGCCGCGCGACTGACGCGAATGAGATCAGCACTTACATCGCTTTGAACCGACAGTTTCACACGCATATTTATGCCGCGCTGGGCAACCAACATCTGATGCAGGTTATCCAACTGCTTTGGGAACGGAGCGAACTTTACCGTTTTCGCTATATGTTTGTGACCCGCGACCACGAGCGCATCCATCAGGAACATGATGACATCCTTGCAGCCTGCCGTCTGCGCGACCCAGAACTCGCTAAAGAACGGGCGATTCAACACATTAGCCTCACCCAACATGCCTTACATGACCAACTCAAAGGTGACTCGTCGCATCGCGGTGAATTCCACGATCAATGACTCGCTTTAACCAGTACCACCCTTGACGCTCCACACTGATCCAGTGGTATATGTGTTGCGCTCGGAACTGAGCATTTCGACAACTTCTGCAACTTCTTCCGCATCCGAATAACGTCCAATGGGCGTTCCCGGATTAGCCAGATGTTCGGCAGAAAAGCGAGGGACAACCATCTCCGTCAATGCGCGTCCCGGTTCGACACCATTTACCAAAACACCCTGTTTGGGGTAAGCATTGCCCAGCGCGTTAATAAATGAGAAAACCGCGCCTTTGGATGTGCCGTAAGGAACTAGATTAGGCGCACCATTTCGCGCCCCTGATGTGATCGTCACACAGCGTCCCCACCCCTGCTTGATCATGTGCGGTATGGCAGCTTGATGGCAGTAAAATACCCCATTGACGTTGATCTGCATCAGTTTGATAAACTCAGCCGCTGTTTGTTCCAGAAATGGCTTCTCTTTGCCCAAAATGCCCGCGCAGCAAATCAAAATATCCAGCCGTCCGAAAGTCTCAACTGTTTTACCGATTAGTGCTTGTACCGCCGATTCGTCACTTACATCGGTTTTGATGTACAGTGCTTTCTGACCCAATGCCTCAATCTTTTTGACGGTATCAGTGCCATCTTCGACATCGGCAATAACAATGTCACGACCCTCTTCGGCAATACGCAAGGCACTCGCACCGCCAATACCCCTTGCACCGCCCGTCACAATAGCTACACGACGTTCTTTTGGTGCAGCAAAACGCAGATTCGACATATTATTAATCTCCTTTAGATTCTTTGTACTGTAGTGGTTTGTCCGGTTTCCGCCGCCTGATAAATCGCATCAATCACTGCGATGGTGTTCAAGTTATCGCGCCCTGAAGTCAGCGGTTCTTGCCCGGTTTCGATGCAATCTAAGAAATGTTTCACTTCACGCACAAATGATTGGGCATAATCCGCGTTGGGCAAACCCATTGGTGTCATTGCGCCGCTGTAGGCTTCTAGTTCAGTGCTGTACATATGCCAGCCGTTGATGTTGTTAATCATGCCTTTGCTGCCATAGAGGATCACCAATTCATGGCTGGCAGTAGGAATTGGATTTTGATAGGCGGCAAAAGTGAAAAAAGCTTCACCAAGCGCACCATTTTCAAATTCCATCGCAATCGTGGCAACATCTTCGTTATCCATTTCGGGATTCAATCCTGAAGTGGAATAAAAAGCCGTCACCCGCTTTACTTCTCCCAAGAAATAACGCAGCAAATCAATTTTATGAATAGCTGTAGTACGGATGACTCCACCGCCTGTCAGCGCCTTCGAGAACAACCAATGACCTTTTGGGTAGCCTTTGCTCAAAAACTGATTACCGTCGATACGAGCAGCAATCACCCGCCCAATAGCCCCTTGATCAAGCCAATCCTTGATGGGCTGATGTTCAGGTAAATAACGTTGATTCTGCGCCACCATGAACACTTTACTAGCAGCGGTGGTGGCATCCACCATTTGACGTGCTTCTGCTAAGTTCATCGCCATTGGCTTTTCAAGCAGGATATGTTTTCCCGCTTTGGCAGCAGCCAATACCATCGGCGCATGGAGGAAATGCGGCGAACAAATATCAACTGCGTCCACGTTCGTATTCGCAATCACTTGCTCCCAATTGGTGGTTACTTCAATCTCACCACCAATAGTCGCTGCATGTGCCTGTGCCAACTGCTCGTGATTGTCACAGCAGAGGACAATTTTTACCCGATCACCTGCGGCTTGGTATCCCGGTAGATGTGCTCGTGCCATCAAACCACAGCCAATTAACCCCACACGAATAGTCATCGATGAGTGTCCTTTAATCGTGTCTCTAAATTAGATTGAAAACTGTCGAGATATACTGAAATTACTTGTGGTAAAAGAGGGATTACGTTGATTTTATCAACGTCAAGATGTTGAAGGATTAAAAACATTTTTCGCTCTTAAAAAGATTGTTTATAGACAGAAATTAATTATCGGCACACTGGTTGACACGAGTAATGGGTACTCTTTACAATGAATACCATGCGATGTGGGACTTTGTCAACAAATCAATTGCGTTGGTTAGAAGCCAAGTTTTACAATTGTACTTGCTAATAATGTGTGCGCTATTTACACTACTTCTCTCACTGCCCGATTAGATTTCTGATCATTATTGGATTGTCATGAAGCGACCAACCCAAGTTGATGTTGCAAAGCTCGCTGGTGTATCCCGCGCAACGGTGTCCTATGTCTTAAATGACCTTGCGGGTGGCTATGTCGCGATTACCGAAGAGACACGTCAACGGGTTTTAAAGGCCGTAGAGCAATTGGGTTATCAACCGGACGCAATGGCACAATCGCTGCGCTCAGGAACAACTAACACTATCGGCTTATTAATCCCCGATATGCACAATCCCCATTACTGGCAAATCGCTTATGGTGTTGAGCAAGAGGTTCGTAGCAAAGGCTTTGATGTGATGCTAATGAGTGCTTCGCTCAACCCCGATTATGAATTACATAGTGTACAAACTTTGGCAAGACGGCGGATTGACGGCCTAATTCTTTTGCTCACCTTTTTCGATCATGTGCGTACCGAAATTGAGAAGCTTGTTCAGCAGCGCAAACCGTTGGTTTTGATTGGTACATCTGCCAGTAAAACCGATATTGCGCGTACTAGTTTTAAAGAGGGCGCGGTAGAGGTTATGAAGCACCTACTGGAACAAGGACATCGACGGATTGCTTTGATTTATGGTGTCGGGACGGCCTACCCCGACCAAGGGACGGATCGCTTGGTCGCCTACCGGCAAGGATTGCAAAGTGTGGGCTTGAGTAGCGATGAAAGTCTCATTCAATATTGTGGAACGACGATTGATGAAGGTTATCGCGCAGCAAGCAGCCTTATTGACCAACAATCACCAGCGACTGCCATTATCGTCATCAACGATATGTTAGCGATTGGCGTGATGCGAGCGGTTTATGAGCGCCAGTTGCGTATCCCTGATGATGTCTCTATTGTTAGCTTTGATGATATTGATGTGGCGGCTTATCTGAACCCACCATTAACAACGGTGCATGTGGATGGTGAAGCGTTAGGACGGGCAGCAAGCCAGCTCATTTTTAGACGCTTAGAGAATCCGGATTTGCCACCGCAAGAAATATTTATTTCCAGCCAACTCATTATTCGAGGTACTACAGGAGCCGCATCACAGCCGTAAAATAAAGCCGATTACAGATTAGGTTTTTACGAATCTAAATATAAATTCTGCACAAATTGCACATTTTGTGACTCTTTTCCGCTGAATTGCACGGCGGGAAATACGGGAAAATCCGCCGAATCGTCATTTTGTGCTGGCGGGAAGCTCGGTGCGAGCCGCTGAAATGGCACAAATGCGGCGGGTCGCTCGGCTAATGCCACCGCGTGCCATTTGTGGCATTGGCATTGCGGCTATGAGGGAGGAATCCGCTGAATATGCAAAGACGAAAAAGAGATTTGAACCGCAGAGGAACGTAGAGTGTTGACATAGAGCTTCACCCAAAGACTTTCAAAGCAAAGACAAGAGACAAGAGGGCGGAACATGTTCCACCCCTACATGGAGATATTTTGAAAATCGAATATCACCTATTTTTCAAACATCATAGAACAAATGGTCATATTTAGCAATTCACTTTTGGTTCGAGTTTACTAACTTTTGGATGGGTTGAAACTCAGCGAGTATCCAAAAGTGACGTTAGAATAAGTGCTTATGCCAAAATAAAGATAACAAAATCTATTTACGGAGCGATTTATGATTATTGACAGTCATTGTCATGCTTGGACGCGCTGGCCCTATCAACCACCTGTGCCTGATGACGAACATCGTGCGAAGATCGAACAACTCATCAATGAAATGGACTTGAACGGGATCAACCAAGCGGCTGTAGTGTGCGCCCAAATTGACCACAATCCCGAAAATAACGCTTATATCGCCGAGCAAGTCACCGTTTATCCAACGAGGCTGCACCAAATAGCCGACCTCGATAGCGAATGGTCGTCCACTTACCATACGCCGGGATCAGCCGACCGGTTAAAGAAAATGATTGACCAATGGCCTATCAAAGGCTTCACCCACTACCTTGCTCCAAAGGATGACGGCGCGTGGCTCTATTCTGAAGACGGTCAAAAGGTTTTCCAAGTAGCGGCTGACCACAATCTGCTTGTCAGCATCAGTTGTGATCCACACCACCAACCAGCTATACGGCGTATCGCAGAAATATTTCCCTCCGTTCCCGTTCTCTGTCATCACATGGGTTGGGTCAAAGCCGATGAACCACCTCCAAAAGAGGGACTCTATCAAGTGCTTGAGTCCGCTAAAGTGCCGAACATTTACATCAAACTATCGGGCTTTGCTTATGCGACAAAGATCAATTGGGACTACCCTTATACAGATACGCATGACATTGTACGGGCAGAATATGAACATTTCGGCGCGGGTCGGATGTGCTGGGGGTCGGATTATCCGGTCGTGCGCTTTTTCATGACCTACAAGCAAGCATTAGAGGCGTTCCGCTATCATTGTTCTTTTATTTCTGAGGCTGATAAAGAGCAAATTCTTGGCGGCACATTAGCGAAGTTGCTCGGCTAAGCGGATTAAAAGCGGCTAATCCGTAGCCACTTTTGATTTGCAAGACCAAAGACTTTGGTGGTATTTGTAGAACCTGTAGGAAACTTCTATAATTTCGGGACTGTGCTCGTCCTAGGAATATTTAATTTTTGACTACAAACTCATAAAATAATCTGGAGAAATATTGATGGCTGACCAAGAACAAATCGTAGATCGTGTGCCGAGCCATTCTAATCCGTCTGAGCTGCGAATTACCGATTTGCGTGTCGCTAATTTAGTCGGGATGCCGATGGATTTATCACTCATTCGGATTGACACTAATCAGGGCATATCTGGCTATGGTGAGGTGCGCGATTGGGCCAGTAAGACTTATGTACTGATGCTCAAGAATCGCATTATTGGGGAAAACCCCTGCAATATTGATAAGATTTTTCGCAAGATCAAGCAGTTCGGGCATCATGCGCGGCAGGCAGGCGGCGTATGTGGTATCGAAATGGCGCTGATGGATTTGGCAGGCAAAGCGTACAATGTTCCAGCTTATCAATTGGCGGGTGGAAAGTTCCGCGACAAAGTATTGTGTTACTGCGACACACCGACCGTTAAAGATGCTACAGAAATGGGCAACCGCCTCAAGGCACGCATGGAAAGCGGCTTCAAATATCTCAAAATGGATGTGGGGATTGACCTCGTAGAAGATATTCCCGGCGCGATTAATGCCCCACCCAATATGATCCATACCGACCACATTATGCATCCTTTTACGGGTATTCAATTAACCAAAAAGGGTGTTGATCTACTGGTTGATTATGTCGGCACAGTACGTTCAATCATAGGGGATGAAGTGCCGTTAGCGGCTGACCACTTCGGACATCTCAATCTTGAATCGTGTATTAAACTCGGACGTGCGCTCGACCAATACACATTGGCATGGTACGAGGATATGATCCCGTGGCAGCACACGAGTCAATATGTTCGATTATCACAAGCTGTCACTACGCCCATTTGTACAGGCGAGGATATTTATCTCAAAGACGGTTTCAAGCCGTTGATTGAGTCGAATGCCGTGTCAATTATTCATCCTGATCTTGCCTCATCGGGAGGCATCCTTGAGACGAAGAAAATTGGCGACTATGCACAGGAACATGGTATCGCGATGGCAATGCATATGGCGGGTTCACCTGTAACGGCAATGGCAAGCGTTCACTGTGCGGCAGCAACTGATAACTTCCTCGTTCTGGAGAATCATTCGATTGATATTCCACGGTGGAATCACTTGTTTGATGGCCTATCCAAACCGCTAATCGTTGATGGGTTTATCCAAGTGCCAGAAGAACCGGGTTTAGGGCTTGGCGAAATTAACATGGAATGTCTACAAGAATTTATTGACCCGCGTGATCCATTGGCCTTTGACCCAACCGATATGTGGGATAACGAACGTTCACACGACCGTCTATGGAGCTAATCATCCTCATTGGGGCTAAACGATGCGTGTATTAATTACGGGCGGAACCGGACATATCGGCAAAACAACCACCGAGCGACTCCTTGAAAAAGGTTGGGATGTTCGTATTCTGGATATAGCCCCACAAACTGAAATTGCAGGTGTGGAATATGCTGAAGGCAATATCCTCGATTACGACAGCCTGCTTAAATATACGAAAGGGTGCGATGCGGTCATTCATTTGGCGGCTATTCGCGGGCCGAGCCTCGCGCCCGGACATCAGATATTCGAAGTTAATGTAGCCGGAACATTCAACGTGTTTGAGGCGGCAGCCGCTAACGGCATTAGTAAGGTCGTACAAGCGAGTTCAATCAATGCACTGGGTGGATACTTCAGCACTGGTGACATTAAACCACAATATTTCCCGATTGATGAGGAACATCCTCGTTTTACAACTGATTCTTATTCGTTTTCAAAGCAACTTATCGAAGATATTGGCGACTATTACTGGCGACGAGATGGCATTTCTAGCGTCGCGATGCGTTTTCCCGGTGTTTATTCAAAAGAAGCGAGAACTACCGAGCAGTATTATCAAGATCGGGATGCGCTACGGGAACTACTAGACGAACTTGCGCGACAACCTCAATCTGAACGAGATGAACGTCTAGATGCAGTCAAAAAACGCGTTATGGATCTTAGAAAGCAGCGTCCATTCGAGTTTCGCCCTCCAGAAACGGCACAAATTAAACTTCCATTTGGCGATCTCTTATTCAAACTCTACATGCGATACCGTTTTGACTTTTGGGCGTTTATTGATGTACGGGACGCGGCACAATCCCTTGAAAAAGGTGTCACAGCCGATTATCAAGGCAGCCATCCGCTTTTTATTAACTCAGAACACAATGCTTTAGGGTATGACTCCTGTACATTAATCAATCTCTTTTATCCGAATGTGACCCAGTTTAAAACTGAACTCAGTGATTCAGCCAGCTTAGTGAGCATCCAAAAGGCACACGCGTTAATCGGCTTTGAACCCGAATACTCTTTATAGCATCGAATATTGATAAATTTTTCTATTAGAAAGATGGATAGACATGAAGATTACCGATGTACAGGCAAGTGTGATTGGTCGACAAGAAGCACATAGTGGTGGCAGCGTGTGGACTTTTGTCCGCATTTATACCGACGAAGGGATTGTAGGAACGGGTGAATGTAACTCCGGCGGCCCCGGATTTTCGGGTTTTGCGACTAAAGTAGCAATATTAGCCATGAAACCACTGCTCATTGGGGAAGACCCTTTTAATATCAATAAGCTTTATGAAAAAATACGGCGTGGTGGGCGTTACGGGGGTTCAACTCATGCTCCTCTGATTTTCGCGCTAACGGGTATCGATAACGCGCTTTACGACATTGTGGGTAAGGCGCTAAATGTGCCTGTTTACAAATTGTTGGGCGGCAAATTCCGGGACAAAATCCGGCTTTACGCCGATTGCCATGCTGGCGAATCTGATGATCCTAAAGCCTACGCTGACAAAGCGATGGAAGTGGCAGAAGAAGGATTCAGCGCAGTCAAATTTGATGTTGACAATACGGGAACAGGCAAACTGGATAAGTATAATTGGACGGTTGGCGCTAAAGAAATGACTCATGTCATTAATCTCATCGAGGCCATCCGAAATGCGCTCGGTTATGAATTTGATCTGGCAATCGATTGTCATGGTCAATTCGATTTACCTTCAGCCATTACCCTTGTTAAGGCGATTGAGCCTCTGCGCCTCCTATGGTTAGAAGAACCTGTCCCAGCGGAGAATATTGACGCGCTGGCTCAGGTACGTCGTTCAAGCAGCACGGTTATTTGTACGGGTGAAAACCAATATACGCGCTTTGAATATCTCGAACTATTCGAGCGAAAAGCGGTCGATATAATCATGCCTGATCTGGCAAAAGCGGGAGGCATAGCCGAGGGAAAACGCATCGCGGATATGGCGGACGCTCATTATATTCCGATTGCCCCGCACAACGTATCTTCTCCTCTGGGGATGATGGCAGCTTGTCATGTGATGGCTTCCGTACCCAATTTCCTACTGTTAGAGTTTCATGCCCGTGACATTACATGGTGGAATGACTTGTGCGACGCGGAAAATCCATTTATCGAAAAAGGCTTTATGGCTGTTTCCGAGAAACCCGGTATTGGGGTTGAATTGAATGCTAAGGCAGCTAAAGCCTTACTTTGGAATAATGATACTTTATTTGACTAACGACTGCGTCGAACGGATGACAGGTTAATTGGCAAAGTTGGCAGCAATTTCGGCAATGCCAATTGCGATTTTGTGCCATAAAAGATTAGTCCGTTTACCCGATTTGGCTTTTGAGAGAGGTTTTGCCAGCGCCAAACCCGTACATTAGCGGAAAATCTGGCGAAATTGGCGAAGGGGGTGTCGCCGCCAACTTTGCCAAAAAACAGCTCTTAGTTGATCGTTGAAGAAGGGTTTGCCGACGGCAAACCCCTACAGGTCTATAAATATCATAATGGATATGTGAACGGAAAGGGTTACCATTTGGAAGAACATTTGGTAACTCTTTCGCGGTGTTGGCGCTAACGGTTTTGAGGGAGATGGATTGTTAAGCCGGTTGGCAAATGGTCAGAAAAGCGTTTGGGATGGTTTGTGAGTTTAAACCTAAATGCGAATTTCGACGATCATAACAAAAAGGAATGGTCTGAGACCATTCCCTACAAGAGATTTGATTATCCCGAACTTACCGAGGTTATGAAGCGTCGTGGTTATCGTTCCAGACCTGCTGGCCTAGCCAAGTTAAATTAGTCGGATTGGTGCAGTCATTAATCTCCCAACCACCGCCTTCTGAAGCACCCGTAGTCAAATCATTATCATCCCTACCCTCCCACTGCCAGACGATGAGTCCAATGTTGCGCGGGATGGCAACATTAAATGTCGATATTGCAGCGGGCATGACATCGCGGTCGGTACGCACACCGTATTCACCAATAATCATAGGGAAGCCTAGCTCGGCAACTTTATCAAAATACATCGCCAGTTTCGCGTCACCCGCATTCCATAGATCGTAAGTATGGATGCTAAAGACGATGTTTTGAAATGATCTACCACCGAAATGAACGACATCTTTCCCATACTGTAAGATGGCACTGTCCGTTACAGATGAAGCGTCAGCATTACCGACATCCTGACCGCCATACGCCCCTTCGACAATGATGATGTTGTTCGCGCCCGCATCATCACGGATGCCCTTAATAACCTGACCGTGCATGTTAATCCATTGTGCCGAGTCGATTGATTTACGCCCGCCCGGTTCATTCGCCACATCAAACCATACATAAGGGTTGTCTTTGTACTTCCGTGCTAAATCGGTAAACCACGCCACCAATGCGGTTAAATCATCCCCCGAATAATAACTTCCGATGCGGTCATGACCTTCAAATACCACAACGATACCGCGCTCAGTATAGGTTTTGACAATGGCATCCAAGTCATTATTACTTGTGTATTGAGGATATTTGCTTTCCCCCATAAACAGGAAGGAATTTACCCGTACCAGATTGAATGCCCAGCAATCCGCAATCAGATGGACATCATTGACGGTATTGCGAGTCCAGACCCAGTTGTAACCGTTGACGTTGACACCTTTCGCCACGAACTCTTTTCCGTCCGGCCCATAAATCTTGGTGCCAGTCACGGAAAAGCCCTTTCCACCGGGTATGATGGTGGCTTTCGGTATAGCAGTTGATTCCGCAACAGGTGCTGCGGTTGCTGCCATCGCGGCCACGTTCTCATTCACCTTATAAAATACAAGCTGCCCAAATAGACTGGGATTGAGATAAGATTGATCGGTTGTATCGGCTTTCGACCAACTCAATTTCAGATCACGGTCTTTCTCACTGGCTCCATTAACCTGAATTTGAAACCCAACGGTTCCATCTTGTGCGGGGATAATCGACCATAAGGCATTATGAAGGGGTATGGCAACCTCCATTGCGTAGCCGGTGTCGGTTTTGACGACAATGGCCTGTGCGCCGGTTGACTCCCAATCTTTCCCATACAATATGGTTTGGTTGAGGGGTGTGCCAATATTTATGGCGGGAACGGTTAGTTGAACCACGCCTTTTTGATATTCGGTCAGCGCTAAATTACCTGTGGCGTTGATGTAAATCTCAACCGAATCTTCGTTAAAGTAATTAATCCCATGCTGTCCCGCAATGATATGAGCGTCGGTAACATCCACTCGAAAGTAAAGGTTATTGGTGTCAGCCACTGACGCAAATTTCATCACACCCTTGGCATCCGGCGTTGTTGGCATGACCGGGCCATCAGCAACAGTTGCCTCAGGCACATTGTTCCAGTCTGTGAAATCGCCATCGAGTGTGATGGTCACAGGAAAAGCGGCATTGTACGTTTTTCCGAGTATGCCATCAGGTACAAGTAAATCTTGACCTTGCACAAATCCTCTCGTGACCACAAGGCCGATAACCATAAACACTAAAACTGATAGTAAACTCATCCGTTGTTTCATCAGGTATCGTTACTCACTAATCATTGAACAGAAACATAGAAATGTGCGTTCAAAAACACACATTTCTACGGGGAAAATCGAGGTAGGGAGCAGAATTACAAACTGCCAGCCAACTTCAGGTTGCGCTTGGAAATTTGCCGTTTGATATAGTCCACATCCAGATTTTTGCTCACAAAATGAGCAACCTTGGTATTAAACCGATACGTCCGCAAAGACAAATTGCTGTGAACTTGATGTAAATAACCGTTGCCTGTATTCCGCACAGTTATTTGTCGGTGAAGTTTATCGAGCAGGTAAACGCTATAGAGAGTCCACTCACCAAACTTGTTGCGGTTTTCAATCTGATCATCCAACCCTTTGAGCATACTGACATAGGGATTATCGCCATACACTTGTTTGAGATAGGCTTCAAGGCTAATGAGCGAATCGCGATTAAAGCAAAAGAGATCATTAATGAAATCCACGTAACGGCTGGCGTTAGTCGGCTCAACTTTTAGGATTTCGCCTATGTAACGGACGCGCCCCCGTTCATAGCGGGCATGGGTATCAGGCAGCAAATGCTGAGTGTAGTACAGAACAGGAAACCCGTTATCCAACAAATCACTTTCACCAATGGCCTGTAACAAAACGGTATCTGCACCGAGATTGCAAAAGTTTTCGGTATCACAGAACTTATACGAGCGCAATTTAATCAACTGCTGCTTATACCAACCGGGAAGTTTCATTTCTTCTTCAGACAACCAATCTTTATCTTCCGAGATAATGACTGGCGTTTTGAGGCCGATGTCCTTGATAAATGCCTGAAGGTGCGGTAAGTCATTGGTAATCATGATTAAACGTCCTTTAGGCAAAAAATTAACCTCATAGGACAGCAAGACCAGTTCCAACAAATAGCCAACATCCCGTGAATGGACGCAGACAAACGTATCAAGGCGCTGTTCAGTCAACTTCTAGACTCCTTACTGGATCAACCATGACAGCCACAAGAGGCTTGGCTGGTTTTAAACGCTGCCATATAAATAATGTGAGTGCGATAACGGTTTGGCTAATTACCCATGCCTCTCCTACCCCGACAATACCATGCGTTGGCAAAAAGAGATGGCTGAAGCCCAGTACCATAAACGCGTTCGCTCCATAAACAGCAACAATACCCGCTATGTTATTGCGCGTCCGTGAGAGACTAATAAATACAGCATTATAAACATTTGGAATTGCTGCTAATGCTAACAATCTGAGCAGCGGCACACCTTCCGCGATATAAGATGGCCCAACAAATTGCAATATCAGTGGAGCCGCTATAAACATGAGTATTCCGACCGGAAAAACCAAACGAATAATCCCAATCATGGCACGGCGCTGATAATCGTTGATATTGGCCTTATCAAGCGTGGCTTCTACGGTCAATGAGGTTGCCATATTCGCGGTCATAATCTGCAAGGCGCTGGCAATTGTCCACGCCAGATAAAAATGGGCATTGGCTTCAGCCCCGTTTACCTGTGTGATAATCAGTGGGAGCAAGGTACTCGCCATATTCGCTAATAAGGCGGCGACATAGTTGCCCGCTACAAACTTGGAAATCTGACGAACCGGAAGTGGTGTCGTTTGATCAGCCGTAGCAATTTGATGCGCCGGAATCAAACGGCGAAACAACAAGATGTTAATCGGGATAATGACGAGCAGGACACCCAATGTCCACGATATAAAAATGCCGGTTTGGGGAAGGATCACAGCCAGCCCAATCAGCAGCACAATTTTCGCAACAGAGAAAACAGCATTTTCAGCGGGTATCCACAACGCCTGCCGCAAGCCGACCAAAACACTATCTTCTATGACAAAAATACCCCACATCATGATTGCCGCAACGAACCAAATGGCTAAGGCCGGAGATGTGGTAATCAGACTTAAAGATGGTGACCAGATTTGAATACCGAGGCAGAAGATTACACCAACTATCGCAGAAATGCCGAGAACAATTAGATAGGCGTAAATCACAAAACGCCTCGTCGTCGTGCCAGCCATCGGGATATAGCGAACCATCGTCTCTTGAAGATTGATCTGCGAGATGCCCGACAGAAAGATCATGATCGAGATGACAGCCGAATTTAAACCGACATTTTCTGTGCTATAGAATTTCGCGGCGACCGCCCAATACAGCAACCCTAATGCAGAGGTTATCCCAGTACTCAGGATCAGTGCGTACCCATTACGATATAAAGGTGTACGCAAATGTGCGACAATGCGTTGATAATTAATTGATTGAAAGCTGAACTGAGGTTTTGTCATCCATACCAACCGTAGCTAATACCTGAAGATAACGGAACAGAAAATCGACTATAGATGCAATTTCAAACAGATTAATTTGGATATGGCAATGCGAAATCGCGCTCATCAAGTACCAAGGGGATATTGATGATGCGGTTATCGCGACGTATACGTAAGGCAATATTCGAAGAAGGGTTTTGAGCCTGAACCACTTTAAGAAACTCAAAGCGTGTCCTGACGGATGTTGTGCCAACCGCAAGAATATAATCACCCAATTGAACACCCGCTGATTGTGCCGTTGTGCCAACAACGTTCACGCGCACACCAAATACCGAGTCTTCAAGACCCAAACCAACATAAATATTTCGAGCCATCAGTGGCTCTAAATTAACGGCTGATCCATTTGTCGGCGCAAGTGTAAGGCTTTGTGCGGGAACCGGAGTCAATGACACACTGGCAGCGATTTGAGTCGCTGCTGTTGTCGTTGCTATAAGCGTCGGTTTAGGTGTCACAGTCAATGTGAGTGTGGGCGTTAATGTCGGTGGAAATGGTGTCGAAGTTGCAGGAAGTTTTGTCACACTTGTAATAACCTGAGCCACAGAGGTCGGATCAACAGGTCTAGATGTATTTGTGGTGAGTAGAATTGGGATCGCAGTTTGTGTAAAAGTTGCTGCTGGCACACTTGATGAAGGAATAGCTGTTGATGTGCCATTTGGAAATGCTGCCATTGATGTCGATACTGAGTCATTTGTGACAATCGGAGTATCGGTCGCCGTAACCTCTGGAGAAGTTGTCATGCGTGTCGGTGAAACGACAGCAGCTAATTGTGTAAAGGTAGCGCTTGCAATAATGCGCGTTTGAACCGGCGTGAAGGTCGCCGTAACAGCACGAGGTGTCTGGGCGGTACTGGTCAAACGTGCCGTAGCCCCTCGTTGAGCGCGGAATTGTAAAACGACCTGACTCAGCAGGACAACCGCTAAACTAACCATCAATGACAAAATAATTGCGCCGTAAAAAATACCTCGACGCTGAATCTTTTGGATTAATGAACCTACATGCTTAGCTTGTCTGGTCAGCCGTCTCGCGCCAATCTTAATATCCGGGCGCAAATCGCTGCGAGAAGAAAATGCAGCAAGTAGAGCTTTTGCTGGTTCAAAAGTCTCGTGCCGTTCAAGAAATTCACGTAAATTGAGTAATATTGCGCCCTGTTCGCCAGCATCATCTGTTTCTGCGTTAATACGATCACGCAATTCATTTAATGCTGTATTCCAGTTAGGAGGTGGCATCACTGTTAAGGGGCGAGGCTCTAGGCTTGCTATCGAATTGATAGCAGCAGCTAAAGCATCATTCGCAGATGGATTTCCATTACTAAAGTCAACCGCATTGGCGCTTATTTGAGGGTCAAGCGAGGTTAAAGTGCTGATTTCATCTAAGGCAACAAATAAAATGTACTTATTCAGATCACGCGCATATTCCGTTTCAATGGCGCTTGAATAAGAAACCAGCGTTTCAGCGCTCAAGGTCGCTACAAAAAGATCACTGGTCGCAATCGTATCAAGAACTTGCTGCCAAGCTATTGCTCCACCAATAACTTTCGATTCGAATTGTACATCATGCCCCAACTGCCCTAGTTGAAGAACAAGGTCTTCGATACGTTGCCGATTTCTATTGCTATAACTGACGAATACAATCATATGATCCAGATTAACCATTCAATAGCTGATAAATGCTTCAGAGGTTTTGACTTCTTCATTAAACTTGCACTGTTTACTTAAACCGGGTTTATTTCAACCACAGCTTAACACTTCGATAGGGTTCATCAGGTTTATCAGACCGATACAACACTGCTTCAACAGGCACATTTTTCTCAGTCAGCGAACTCAAATCCACTGATCGCTGCCACGTTTCACCCACTCTAAGCTGCAAGGATTGATAATCCTGAAGGACTTCCGTGCCTTGTGTCACGACAAGGTTATAGCTCAGTGTATCAGCTTCTTCATTTCGGATACCAAGGAACGTTGCCGATGAGTTGTTTGAGGGGTCGGCGGTCATCCAGAGTTGAGTAAACCCCGGCCTTGGCTGGTTTAAGCTGCCAATTTGCGCAACCATAATTGAAATACCTACCACAAGAACAGCTAAGATGAGCATGACACCCTGACCAAAATTAAAGGTTAGGCGGTGGGTTTGTTCAGGGGATTCGATAAACTGCCGTCTTTGAATGAAGGCAATAAGCACATGAACCAAGAGAATACCTGACAGTAATAGAACCCATGACTGAGGGGTTAATCCCCACGATGTGTAGTTGAGAATCAGTCCAATCAAGGCAGTTAAGGTAAGACCCAGCATTATGCTCATCAAAATTCGAACGGCTTGATGCAAAATCAACCCTCTTGCCCATACAGTCAGCACAGTATGACCTAGTAGGAGGATGAGCATTACAGCCAACACCGGACGAAGAATTACAATATTGATGTCTAGCAAAATCAATGCTGACAAAAGAACTGCAACGAGAACACCCAACAGTAGATCAGATTGTTTACGGATTAACATGGATTGAACTCACATCATAAATTTGGATATTCCCATCATCAAAGGGTTGGCTGATGCTGTTGATACGACGAAACTTTTCCAATGCCTCTAAAGATATTGGTGTGTCATCATATTTGTCTCGTGGCTCCCCAGCTTCAAAATAGACACCAACCAATGGTAAGTTGGCACTGAGTCGTTCATCAACCACTAGATAATTAGCCTTAACACGGTTTATCAGTTCGCGTTCACTATCACCAAAATTTGGCGAGAAAAACACAGATGCCAAATAGGTCTTATCAGCAAGATGGGTGATTGGACGCTGGTGTCCGTATATCGCCACCAGTAATGAGTTAATACGATCTGTGCCGATTAAACTTTCAGGTTTCAGAAACTCGCCTGCCCACTTAGCGGCTGCGATTCCCTGAGGTTCGATTGAGCGCGTATCCGCTGACACCAGATAAGAACCGGGTAATCTTGCCCACGGCGGCCAACCTGAAATACCACCACCAATAAAGACAACACTGGCCCAGACAACAAAAGCGACTTTCCAGTACGGACGTAAAAATGCTTTTGACTTCAGCGAGAAAAAGCCAATTGTCACGACGAATGCAATCGCCCAGAATATGAATTCCGACGAGCGGTTAGCGATTTCCCAGCCAGCCGATGTGAGCCGGAAACTCTGCATTATTGGATGAAATAACACGATGATAGCAAAGGCAAAGGCAGCCGAGTTACTCCGGTAGCGTTGCCACGCCTGCAACAAGTCTGCGCGCAACAATGTAATCTTTTTACCCAGCGGACTTTGTTGAAACGGAGAACGAACAATCTCAAATATACCAAAGGGCAGGATGATGAGAATGAAAGCAACTGCGCCAATACCGACTACACGTTCCCATACCGCTGAAGACTGCCCATTTGTACCCTGAAACAACTCACGACCACTATTTTCATCGAGGATAAGGCCGGAAATTTCAGCAATACTATTACGGATGACCGGCGCGAGATAGTCACTGGTGGTAGAGCCGACGTACACTGACCAGCCTAATGTAATACCGAGGGCAATCATACTAATCATGCCCACTCGAATCCATTCACCCGACTTATAATTCTTCAGCAGCGCCACAATTGCCCACAAGAACAAAATGCCAATCATGACATAACTGGTCAGATGATGGGTGAAAGCCACTACAAAAATGAGCGGCAGCATTAACAAGAGATGTTGTAAAAATTTACCTGTCGCTTTAGTGGTGCTGTAGGCCACCAAGAAAAGAACCGTCACGGCGATGGGCAAGGACAACGATTCATACGAAAACTGCGAGTCAAAGAAAATGAAGTTGGAATTAG
The DNA here is from genome assembly GCA_038328375.1 of Aggregatilineales bacterium. Lineage (GTDB taxonomy): Bacteria > Chloroflexota > Anaerolineae > Aggregatilineales > Phototrophicaceae > CFX2. Next base: position 17,576 of record JBBQLX010000070.1, read on the forward strand.
CGGTATAGAGCAGCGCTGCAATGCCACCAATTTGGGGTGAACTGCTAATGCGTTCATAGAACAGATACAACCCCAACATAAAGGCGATTCGCGCGATGCCGAGAATAACCATGCCAGAAGTCACCACGGAAAATCCACTCAAATTCGAGAGCGCGGTGGTTATTATTTCTAGACCCGGATAGAGGGAACTGACAGGCAGCAAAGGGTTTGGCGTAAAGAGATGCGCTGTAGAAAGGATATGATTTGCGGTATTCCAGTGTAAAAACTCGTCGTAAAATGTGAAATCTACAGGACTGTGCAGGATTTTGACCAGATACAACGCAAGTCCCAGAGCGACGATCAGCCCAATACGTTCCCGCCGAGCAATTGAAGGCGACAGCAAACGGTAGGCTGTTGGAACGAATATAATGATCAGGCTTAACCAATATAAAACTGCTGCCCATTCGACGTTCATCCGGTTCAAGGTGTAACCGAGTGAAACGATCAATAAGGCACAGGAATTAAGCAGTACCAACGCCGGAAACCACCCCCAACGTGCTGCTTCAGTTTTAGCAGTTACGACTGGCTTGGATGAAACAGGAAAAGCAACCGGATCAAGCGTTGTTTGAATATTAGATACCTGCATTGATTGAGCCATTTCTTTACCCACACTATTCCTCTAAAACCTAACCTAAATCACAAGTCGCCATGCTATCAGAATATGCGGATTGCTTCTTCAGAGATTGCTACGACTATTTCCTTTAACGGCAGATCATTGCCACCATTTTAGTCTTTCAGGTCACTGAACTTCGCCCATAACTGCCAACCGATCTCGTTCGGCGAGATTTTGAAGTCGATTAGGATCAATGTTCATTGTGTCGTATAGAACGAATTCGAAGCTGCCTTGATGTGAAATCGTTCTTGCTTGCACACCGACTGCCACTGCACAATCATCAAGGTCTGTCACCACAACCGCGTTCGCACCAATGACAACATCGTTCCCAACTGAAACCGGTTCAACGATCTTCGCACCTGCTCCAATGAAGACACGATCACCTATCATTGGCATATCATTGTTATGAATATCGCCATTAGTGCCAATACTGACTTCCTGTGACAAGCTGCAATTATCTCCAATGATGCTTGGACCAATATAAATTGATCCGAAGTTCTCGATGTACAAACCCCGCCCAATTTTTGCGCGAGGTGAAACTGAAATACCAGAATAGAATTCAACGACTCGTTTACCAACCAGATAAAGTGGACGAAGGATGTATAACAGCACTTCCGGTACACCTTGTGTATGCCAAAGCCAATGACCCAAGCGGTAATAGATGCCTGCAATCATACCGGGTGAAATCAACAGAATAGCTGGATAAGAACGATTCTCGATTAGACGATAACGAACCAAATCACTGCGTATATTTCGCAGCGTGGCAAGAAACGAAATCGAATAGGATTCAGTCATTATTCCTAACGCACCTAAATGAATTTGCATGTGCTTGTACTGCCTATTTCAAACGGGTAAGAATAATGTGAAACCTAATTTGCTACCATCGCGAGTGTGACGTGGCTTTCTGGCTTAAGCACAGATTGGTAAACGTCTACTAGCGATGCCGCACATTCGTCCCATGTTGGGAGCACAATGTCATGATGAACTTGAGGCTCATTGAGTTGACGGAGAATTGCTGCTGCGACCTCATCAGACGAACTATCTAAGGGAATAGCTTTTACCCAGCCCTTCTTTGCAATCTCACTCAGACCAGAGGTGTCCGCAACTAATACTGAGCGCCCAAGTGACAATGCTTCCATCACGGCTACGGGATGTGCTTCATATTCACTAAATAAGACCACTAAGGCCGCTTGCGACATCAGGGCTGCCATACCTTGACGGTCTTCAGGAGGAATACCACCGATCTCCACACGATTATCAACACCCAATGACAGAGCTAAGTTTTGCAAGTCGGCTTGGTAAGGGCCAGTACCTACAATTCGTAGGCGCACATTAGGGTTTGATTGCAGGACTTTGGGCAGTGCCTCAATCGCTGTTTGATGTCCCTTATAACGCTCCAAACGCCCCGGCGACACAATAAGCGTGTCAGGACTGGGTTCAACCGAAGAGGTAAGTTTAGGCAGTTGAGAACCATTTGGAACAACTACAAAACGACTGCGGTCGATGTCTAAATTCTCGCTAAAAAAATCGGCTTCAAACTGAGCCACACCGATTAATCGGGATGCATGATTGAGCAGCGGCTTCAACAAAAATCGTTGGATGCCTCTGGCTGACGTTCGCATTTGTGAGGAATGTCCACCGCTGTGGAAACTCACAACGAAAGGAGTCTTCGAGAGGAGACACGCTAACATCGTCAGTGGAGCGACAAGGGTGTGATAACCCTGAAGATGAACAATGTCCCAATTACCTTGTGCGATAACCGAATACAGACCGGGGGCAAGGTAATAATCACGATTTGATGGGTAAGCCGCTACACGGCGAATCTTCATCCCATCGCGTTCTTCGTAACGCGGCAACTTCCTTGAGGGATCAGTCGTCAGGACTGTTACATCATGACCAGCAGCAGCCATGCGCTTGCCCACTTCATTGACGTGGGTTTCGGTTCCGCCCATATAAGGAGAGAAACGAGCAGATACCAATAAAATGCGAAGGTGCTGTTTGTCCTTAGCGTACTTGGCTGATACTTGATCTGAGAGAACCGCGCTTTTAGAAGTGCGTCCTTTAAGGTATCCAAACGTGGTTAGGAACAGACCAGCAAAAATGGCTGCTGAACGTTGTAAGCCATGCCAGTCGCCGGTAAAAGCATCTTTAATGCCTTTGAAGAATCCTGCGGGCAGCGTTTTAAGCACATGTGTCCGTTCAGCCGACAATCCATCTTGCTGACCAACGAGTTTTGACACCAACGCTTTGGAAAGACCTTCAGCATAACAACGATCCCGGAAATACGACCAACCAGTACGCTTTACTGGCACATTGTGGTCAATCACCGTATTCGGATCATAGATAAATTTTGTATTTGGGATGGCCTGGCGAGTCCGAATGCAGAATTCCGTTTCCTCGCAACCCAGTGGAATGCTATCGACGCGCCCAATACCGTTTAGAAAGCCGCCAACCGTATCGAATGCTTCTCGACGAACGAGCATATTGGCACCGATTAAGTTGCGAACTTCTGCTGTCTTTTCAGGCACACCTTTATGGGAGCAACCAACCACCCAATAAAATTCTTCGGGCAGCCAATTGGGGCGCTTGCCTTCCCATTTCGGGATGATGCGTCCGCCAGCACCCATCACTTGAGGGTCTGAAAACACAATCTGGCTCAATTTCTTGAGCCAGTCTTTTTCTACTACAGCATCATCATCTACGAAGCCAATCAACCCGGCTTGAGTTGCAGCAATACCACTATTTCGTGCGCCAGAAAGACCTTTGTCCTGAACATTTTCGACAACTTTGATTGACGGAAACCTGTTTTTTACACGGTCTAATAGAACGAGGTTGTGATCAATCACAACGATGATTTCGGTTGCTGATAAGCTTTGTGCCTGAACCGATTCTATTGCTTCGACAAGTTGTTCCCAGCGCTGTTCTGTATAGGCGCAGATAATCACCGCGATCCCGGATACTGTAGATCCCATCTAATCCCCCTACCCTAGTTGACCTACAACTCGCTAGCCTGAAATGTGATTGTAGTAATTGCTTGGGCTTTCAACATTCCATGACCAGTGGGTCGCAATCCGGTTCTTGGGAGCGCTAAGACGTTCACGGATAATCGTCTTGAGTACACGGATACCATCACGGATGGGTTTCAAATTGCTATCGCCGTGAACACGGTCACTTTCAAAGCTGGGAACTTCTGCGATACGCAATTTCGAACGCAGCGCACGAATGTTCATCAATGTTTCGATCTCGAAGCCGGAGCTATCGGGTTCAATTGCATAAATGGCACGTTTCCAAAAGGCGTTATATCCATAGCACAAATCGGTATATTGACCACCGAACAAAACTTTAACGGCGAAGTTCAGCCCCCAATTGCCAATGCGACGAAAGAACGTCAGATCAGAACTGCCGCCACCCTGTAGGAAGCGTGAACCCTTCACATAATCTGCGCCAGAGGTTAATGTACCCACATACATAGCGATCTCTGCCGGGTTCATCGAGCCATCGGCATCCATCATCACAATGATGTCACCCTCGGCTGCTTCAAAACCAGCACGGAGCGCCGAGCCCTTACCCTTTTGTTGTTCTTCAACAATTTTGATGTCGGTACGCATCGAAAGCGCGACTTCAATGGTGTTATCGGTCGAGCGACCATCCACGATAATGACTTCATGTACCCAGTCAGGAATATATGGCAAAACGAAGCGCAAGTTCTTTGCTTCATTGAGAGTGGGGATAATGACACTCACTCTGGGGAAGTCGCTCACCTGTACATCAAACAGATGATTCGATTCCTTTTCATCATAAGCAAAAATTTTCTGAAACGACGACATGCTGATTCCAACGGTGTTATTCATAATTAGCTCCTATGCCCTACTCCACTGTTACCGGTTGTGTGCTAAATTTCCCTCTAACATCGGTAGAAACGGTGTGTCGTCTACGATTTAGAATAATTCACGATGAGAAGTTAGTTTGTCTGTGACTTGGAAGACGATCAATTTATCTAATAAAAAATGCTGCCATTTCGATTACTGTGGTAGCATTTTTACCTCAAGTCGCAAACCATGTGAACAATGTAAACTTTTTAACGAGTTATTATATGAGACCTCTAGGCAGTTTAGGAATAGGAGAAGTGGACATTTTTTTTGCAAGGTCACATATCAGATGTTTCAGGGAACAAACAATCGCAAGCAAAGCTAGACAACATATCGGTTATGGAAAATGGATAACCGTAGGTTAGGCGGTGATTATGAGTGGGTAACTCCACTTATAATATAAGGAGATGAACCGCTTCTAGGGGGAATGGTTATGAAAAAAATAGGCATCATTTTGCTCATCTTCTGCTGGGCGGCAATGAGCGTTTCAGCACAGAGCAAACCAGAATATGTACTGCAAGTGGTAGCCGAGAGTGCATTCGTGAGAGAGATACCAGATGAGACAGCGAAGGCTACAGGCTCGGTATTCGCGAACGCCAGCCTGATTGCGGTCGGGCGCAATATGGATGGGGAATGGTTGCAGGTACAACGACCGGGATTAAGAAAGACAGGTGGATGGATTGCTCGGAAGCTGACAGCTTTCACGTTCAGTGTGGCTCAACTACCGATCACAGATGCGACGACCGGATTGTTGGGAACTGAGCCTGTGGTGGACAGTGGTGTGGCAGTGTTGATGATTAATGAGGGAACACTGCGGAGCGCAGCCAGCCGTTACGCAGCCAAAATTATTGTGGTGCCACTTAATTTAACACTGCCTGTACTCGAGCGAACACCCGATAACCAATGGCTGAAAATTAATTATCGGGGTTATGTGGGTTGGGTGGCTGAATTTACCACACGAATGACGGTAGACATAAACAGTATTCCGATTAGCCCAGAGTACGCGGGTAATCCTGACTACGCCCCGTATGAGGTGATTGCGCCAGAAGTGCAGGTTGCCCAAATTGACCGACTGGTTGGGTATCTAACACCGATCAACGAAGTGACAAACGGCGTGGTTGATTATTGGCGGTTGATGTCTGACGGTGAAACGATGGAATGTCTACCCCCGGCGGGGAATTTCGCAGACTACAGTGTTGGACTGCGTGACTTAACCGAACTGCCAGAGTTACGGCGACAAACACGGTTATTGAAGCAAGCGATTGCCGCTATTAATACGTCAATCAGTACGATGCAGAAGTGCGGAGTCTACACTTATCCAGAGATTCAATCGGCTTACGCGAAGGCGATTAATGCCCACAACATCTTTACGTTGATCTTGGAGCGAATGAAAATCCTACGCAAAGGTTTGGTCAAGTAGAAAAAAGTTATTAATTTACAGCGGCGGCAGAGACTCTTCTTCCGCCGCCGCTGTCATTGCTGAATACCAGTCTTTCGGCTTTAGTAGATAGTTATCCTCATTCAACAAGCTGCTCTCAAATTTCACAAAATTCTTCACATTCTTCATTTTCACACCCTACAAATGATCATTCTGTGACATTTACAGCATTAGATTTATTGGTTTTGAGGGAGAAATGATGCTGTTGATGCTGTTGCAGTTGCGAAAAAGTGGTTTTTTATCACGTTTCGTGTTAGCCGAGTGTAGGAAAAATGGATTTGTCGCTGGCAAAGCAAGTAGTCCATCCCTTATGAATATCATAACTGATATACGAGTGGAACGGGTTACCATTTGGAAGAACATTTGGTAACTTTTTCGAGGTGCTGGCACTAACTTTGCAGGCGAGGAAATACCAAAACAGGTTGATGTATGGTTGGTAAACAGTTTGCCAACAAACCTGAATTAAACTTTGGAAATAAGAAGTGATTGGGAAGGTATATTTAATAATGCGGACAAAGTAAATCATTAAAATCCAATAAGGGAGCACACGTAGGTGCTCCCCTACGAGAGAATAAATTCAAAAGAGGATATTTTTAGATGCCGTTATGGTACGAGCGGCGCAGGCGTAGGTCGAGGCATCGGTGTGTAATAGTATGAGTAACGGTAGCGCGGCGGTCGAGTGGGTTCGGGTATGCCGGGAACCACAAACGTCCCGCCTGTTTGCAGAAGGCACAACTGCTGCCAATTGGAACGTTGGGGCGCGTTCGTCCAATAAGGAGCGACACGCCAAACATACTCGCCCACTTCACGCGGTAAGTCTTCCAATTTAATGTGGGCGGTGGTGGTGGTGCTATCGTGAGCAGTGCGTTGGCCTGATGGTGCAATGGTGATGACACTGTAGACATTCGCACCTTCTAAGGGAGGATAAGTCACCGTCAGTTCTTTATCGCCCGCCGCGAAACTGCCCGTCAGCATGTAATCCCCTGTCCAAGCATCACACACGTTATCGGAAAGATCAAAAACCTTGGGTACACGTCTATCTCGATTGCGAGGTAAACGGCGACCTGTGGGACGAATGCTGTTAAAGGGGATACTGGTTCGAATCAGACGGGCATAAACCCAACCGGTCTCACCACTAAAATCAATTTCCAGCCATTGATCCCCATTCCACGAATAAATGAAATCGCCGCGCCGACCTAAAATGACAACGGAAGAATTGATGTCAAGCTGCCCCAACATGTCATAGGCGAAATCCGGTCCAACATAGACACGCGTTCCGGCAACTTCGACAATGCCGGTGATGGTTTCGCCGGGGTCAGCCGCATCAGGGTCACCGGGAGGTTGGGCAAGCGCCACTGAACCCACCAGAATAACGGCTATCAATACAATGAGCGCTGCAATTTTTTTAGATAGCATGTGTTATTCCTCGATTCAATGGACGCAAGATGCAAATTGCGATTGGCTAACCCGTTCACGCCACGTTGGAAAAGGCAGCAAACCAGCGCTACAAGTGGCGATGTCGGAGGGAAATAGTGAGCAAAAACGGTTATCCTGCCGCTGTTGAACGACGGCAACTGCTGATTGATTAACGTTGTCCTTGACAGTAAAACCCTCGCCCATCAAGCTACTTCCAACCGCGACCTGTGCCACTTGTATTTTCTGCTGCAAATTAGTCACAGTAAAATCATTCACGACATCCGGCAATATATCATGCAGCAAAAGATAAGTATTTGACGCAGAAAGGTCAGCCGCACCATCCGGCAGCAATGCAAATTTCTTCATATAGATCGCTGTATATTCGTCATAAACCGAACCGATTTGCTGTTCACGATAAGCATCACTGACCGCGCCCGTCCGACTAATTGTAATCAAGTTATCGGAATTACCAATACGATCACAGGCATTGCGACGGTCAGGTTCACCCACCTGAATGTAAGCCATGACATTGGCATCGGCTCGACGCATATTTGACCAGAAAAGATCAAAGTCACGGTTAAAGGTAACGACCACAACAGCATTCACCTTTTTCTCGCGGATTTGCTTGGCGAAGTTGTAACTATTCGCAAGCACATTATCATAAGCATAGGTGAACACTGGTGGCGTTGATAAGCTACTTGAGAGTGCATCAGCAATTTGCTGAGCAGCAGGCCGTTTCTCGTGAATGATGGCAAGGCGAAGGGGTTGTTTTTCACCCAAAAGCGTGGAAACTTGAGTTTGTATAAAATCAGCCGTTTGAGAACCAAGTTGGCTGTTGGTTGGCAGCGGTGAAAAGCTCCATTGATGGGACGCATCCAACGGCTCTGAGACCTCCCAATAAACGAACGCTCCACCCCGCGATTCATCCAACAAGACTTCACTCACGGCAGGCGATCCACTGCCGATAATGAGTGGAACATCGCCAGAAAGTTTGGCAACAGCCTCACGCGCACGATCACGGTTATTGGCTGGCATATTGACCAACTCCACCGGACGACCATCGACCCCACCGCAGGCATTGATGGCAGCGACCATTGCCACAACACCGCGATACGGCTCGACCGCAGAAGCCGTCAAGATGGTTGTTGAAGGAAAAACCGCACCTACCCGCACCGGTTCGCCCGATGCAGGCAGACAGGCGGGATTATCCTGCGCGTGGACAAATGAAACGGTTAGACAAAACAGTACCAGCAAAATTAGGCGTTTCCGAAGCATGTTGATTTCGTTTTCGTCTGCAACTTGTGTTGACTCTACTATAGCCGAACTTTTTATGAACGAAACATGAGCGTAGGGGAGCCGTCAGGTGGGCAGTGGGCATCTATACCACAATCTCACATAGGCTATATAATAAGTTTTTAAATCCTTACATTGGCATCCGGGAATTTTATTATGCGACGACTATATGTACTGATAGCCTGTCTTTTGATCGCATTCGCTTCTAGCCTGTTGGTGTTTTCGCAGGATGCGCCACCATCGGCCGGGGGAACGGTTACGCCAACGCTGCCACCTGCCTTCCGTATTGAGGGCGAAATAGGGCGAGCGCTGCCGAGAAAAATCGTCTACGACCAGAAGACGGAACGGATTGCGGTGGTGGATGCCTACAACCGCTTGCTGCTGATTAACGCGCTGGATTACAGCACTATTTATATCTTGCACGAGCAAGGGAGTTATGGCGATGTGGCCTTCAGCCATGATGGGCGCTGGCTGGCGGTAGCCTACGGTTTTACGATGGAGTTATGGGATACCACAACGGGTAAGATCGCCGCAAGTTTGCCTGATCTTGGCAACACAAAAGGGATCATGGGGCCGATTACCTTTTCTAGCAATGATGAGGTCGCCATCTTCTTTGGGATTTATCCCGCGCCGCGCGAACTGCGGCAAATGGAAACTGACAGCATTACCTACCCTTGGCTATGGAATTTAACATCAGCACGAGGCGAAGGGGACTCGACATTCCCGAACAAACTAGAAGCTGTTCAGATGGTGGATTACGCCAACGGATTTGTGCTGTCGCCAGATGACAAGATTATCGCTGCCCTACCCGGTCGTCTGCGGGTACTGGATGTTTTTACCCTCCAAGCAGAATATGAAATCCCAACGGCGCGCTATGAACAAGACCCGCTCACGGCGTGGTACAGCTTATTGGATAACAGCGTCTATGTCCGACCTGTTACAACCGACACCTTATTACAAGTGGATACCAAGCGTGGGGTGTTGGTGGAAATCCCCATGAACAAACCCGTCACCGACTCTGATCTTAATTTGATTGGCGGCATCGAACTCGGTTCGATTGCACAGGTGATTGGCACGGTGGGCGACCGCAGCAATAATCCACTGATTGGCGTGTTTTTAGGGCGCGATTACCGTAGGTCAACATACTACGGCAACAAGCCCTTAACTGTCACCTTGATTGATCTGGTGCTGCCACCTGCCGCGACACAGGATAATGTACTGGCGCTGCTGTACGTGTTTGACGAATCAACCGGAACAGGCAGTTTTGTGTTTGGTGGGCGCGGGACGGCACAACAAATGGTATTGAGTCCTGACCGTAAAAATTTATTGGTACGACTGACGGACAACGACGAAAACGTGGTCACCTTCGACCTTGCAAGTGGTCGGGAACTACGGCGATTTATTCCAGCCTTGCGCTCGATTGGTCGATACAGCCGTCAAACGAAAAACCGCATCTTAGCCTATGATGCATCCGGCAAAATCATCATCAGTGACTTTGAACGGCGCAACGCGGCCAGTGACCAAGTTGAGGCCGAGGATTTACGTTATTCGCGCAGTTTCGACCGTTTCTTTTTTAGCAACGACAGCACCAAGATTATCACCTTGGCAGGAACTGAATGGCGCGAATGGGATGCGGTTACGGGTCAAGTGCTGCGACGCGAATTGATTTACCTCAACGGTCAAATCGTCGCTACCTCATCAGATGGCTATCGCTACCTGACTTACTACAACAATAATAACAATTCGGCAGGCGCTCAAGTGGTTGATATGAACACTAAAGAGAGCTACGATGTCAATTTCCAGAATATAGAAGGCAGCACCGTCACTGATATTTATGCCAACCCATCGTGGACGCGCTTCCTCGTCATTTATTCTGAAAATCAATTTGGCCCCTACTATCCCGGTAACCAAGTCGCGATTTACGATTATAAAGACGGACTGAAATCGTTTATCGCAGGCGACGATTTACCACCACTGGCACAACGTCAGTATGGCTGGGTGGATGACAAGACGGCCTATGTGTATGGACAAGGGACAAATCACGATATTCCGCCGCGCGTTTATGGTGTGGATTATGCGGCGAATGGTTTACCACGCTGCATTGCGGATGCTTATCCGGAACGGCAAGGACATTTCCTACAATTGTGGGAGCGATTGGTTTACAACTTACGGGCTGACCAACTCGACGATTTATCATCGACCTTGTGCGCCAATGTGCCGAACAGTGCCAACGCGGTTGAAGCGCATCTAGTACTCACGGCTACACCACAAACCGTTTTGGTGACGGGTCTGCCAACGGGCGAAGTTCCACAGTGTTTGTTGGATCGCTATCCGGGGCAAGAAGACGAATACTCGGCAACATGGCGCACGTTAGTACAAGGGCTTTCGCCAGAAAAGACGCAGGAATTGGCGGTGATGCTGTGCGAAGGCATCGGCGTGATTGATCCCGCGAGTATGCTCGATCCGTCGTTGGGATACACCATGTTCATCAATTCGGATACCGGTGAACGTGCCAGCGGCGATTATCAAGTGCCGACTGAAGAAACACGTCCACTCGACTCAATTTATGAGCTGTTCGAAAAGACCGAAAAGCGCTCCATCGGTACTGCCATACTCAGCCAGAATGAGCAATTAGTCGCCGCATCCAGTATGCCGGGGGAACTCATCATTTACCAACTGCTGGTTCCGTACCGCAACTTGATGGTGCAGCTCACGGCGACCGCAGTGGTGCAGTTGCAAGAAGCGAACCTGATCAAAGGGCAAGCCACGCCCTCACCTACTTACAACGGCATCGGTACACCACGCCCGACACTGACACCAACACCCGAGCAAACCTTGTATCCGCGTCCGCAAGACCGCGTGTTCACAGGCAGCGCAGGTAATGAAAACTTCTGCCCATCCGAGCAGCTTTATCCTGTAAGCAACCTGCCGAATGATTACGCCGCGACCGGACGCATTTACGCGGTGGTACAGGGTGATAATCTGTGGTCGGTTGAGCCTGAAAATGGTACGCGAGTAGAAGATAAAGACATTCTGCAATGCGGACGCGGAGTAAACTGTCAGTTTTCGCCAGACAACCAGTGGATATTGGCTGAATCTTATGAAGCGATTTTCATCATCCGGCCCGATAACAGCGATCCGCGCATCCTGTGGAATCTGCTCACACCCAATCCACCCACACCACCGCCGCGCGAGATTAATTGGTCGGGGAATGATACCTTAGAGTGGCAAGCGCGAATACGTGTAACTGTTCCCGCGCCAACACCCTATACGACTCTCAAGCAAGCATTTATCCGCGATGTGTTAAATGTGTTTCCTGATCCAAAGCCGTTTATTCCAGAGGTGAGCATCAACGAACTGCCAACACAGTTGGTCACGCGGCAGCCGGGAGGCAATTGGGTTGTGGTTTCCACCACCTACAACACCGGTGTCGGACAAGGCTCTAAGTTCTATCTGTACGATACGACAACCGCGAAATATCAACTCTTCGCCCAGAGCAGCACCAGTTCCATCAATGTCTATTGGCATCCGTGGGGCGACCGCCTATTTTACAACTTTCCGGAAGAGAACAATAACATGCGGGCAACCTACCAAGTGACATTTCCGAGTATGACGAACCAGTTCCTTGGCTATGCGCCGAATGGCAATTGGTCAAATGATGGGCGTTATATCGCATACAACACCACCTCCCTATCACAACCGATTGGCGTATGGGACAGCGAAACAGGACAAATCAAGACCTTCTGTCTACCCGAAACAGGTGCGCGGGGATATAGCGGTTCATTTGTGTGGTCGCCGGATAACCGTTATGTGGCGCTGCAAGTATCCTTGCCTAAAGATGAGTCTAAAGAGGGTGTGGGACAACATACACTCATTTTGAACGTCACCAATGGCCAAGTCGTTGACCTGACAACAGGAGTCGTGCAGATCGTCACATGGGCGCAAGAACCGGGTAGCTATGGAGATGGTCGAGTCGTGACTCCGACGTTGGGTGTGACATTAACACCCTCACCGAGCATGACTGCACCAGCCTTTACGTCCTCGCCTTCACCGACGGCAACACCATCATAGGGGCAATGACGATGCGTAAACATTTAGTCCTCATTAGCCTGATTGCTCTATGTATCGCGTTCACTGGTGTGGCGAGTGTCGATGGACAATCGGTTGATCTTTCGATTGTGTATGTGACCACACAAGATAATGCCGCGCTGCGGGCTGGGCCGGGGCGTGATTGGGATCGGCTGGCGGTGCTGCCATTCGCGACCACTTATCGGGCAACAGGACGAACCTTGGATGGCGAGTGGTTACAGGTGGCTTATGAAGGCGTGTTAGACAACAATGCGCGGGGTGAGTTTACCGTCAATGGCATCACCTACGGTTGGGTGGTGTATTGGCTGCTGACGTGGACAGGCAACATACTCGATTTGCCAATTGATGGCAAGCAGTTTGTGCC
>JBBQLX010000071.1:0-30459 GCA_038328375.1 Aggregatilineales bacterium
AACTCGGTTACACCGCGATTGCTGATGATGCTACCCTCAGCAATTTCCCATTTATAACCAAGACGCTCGGCCTGACTTTTGAGGCGCTTCTGCTCGTTCTTGTAGTTCTGCATGACGTCGTCAAGCGTGGTTTCTTCACCCCATACATCCGACTTGTTCACAAGGATATAAAACGCTTTTAGTGATTTGGCGGCTGCTGGCTCGTCATCAATCATCTGCAAAACGAAGTTGAGCGCGTCCTTTTGGAGAAACGGGTCGGTTTGGTCGAGCATGAACAAGATGCCGTTGGGTCGTGCGCCACGGAACAGTTCAATCCAGTCGGTTTCCCACATGGCATACTCACCACCCACATCGCGGTTAGGCTTGAGCTTCATATAGGTGTCACCGACTTTGGTGGTGAACTCTGGCACGACATCGCCACCCGCGGCGGTCGGGTCGGGATTAAACTCGCCCAACGCGTTCATTTTGTGCTTCAGCCATTCGATGAGGGTGGTCTTACCCGTTTGGCGTGAGCCCAACACGATGAACGAAACCCCAGACACTTTGACATAGAAGAAGTCTTGAAGCACATTCACGGTGGTGGTTACAACATTTGCCACACCGGTAATTGTTCCGATCACAATTGTTATTACCGTATCTAAAACGTTTGCCACGATACCTCCCGCAGCTTTGATGATTACTTTATGTTTAATAATACGCAGAATCGGCTGCTATGTTGCTATGGTATGGGTAATCCTATCCAAGAGTTTAAAAGAAAGGCTGTTGGGATCATTGCTTATCAGCCTGTAAATACTGCAAATACCGCAATTGCGATAACCAGATTTGACGGCGGATGTGAGGGAGCGAGATGCCGATTGTTCGGAAAATTCGGCAGTTTCTTCAGATTCAGTAGTGCATTTTGGCTCTTTTGATTCGGTGATTGTATCCTTAAACATCATTGGCAAAGTTGACAATTGGGCGCTGATATTGATCCATTTTTTGGCGATATTGCCAAACCATCTTTGGTTGTCAGCCGAGAAAGCGTATCAAAATGTTGGCAATTTTGGTGGAGGGGTCGCCGCCGCCAACTTCGCCATAAAAGTTATTGGTTTCAAGGATCAAAACTGAGGATATTAACCATAAATGTTGCAAATGTTAGAAATATTGCAGTTGCAACTGGCGCTTTTTTGCAACATTTGGCAGATGTTAAGGCGCGTGGGAGAAGAGGGTGTACAGGCTTACGACCCAGCATCTCCATAAACATCATAGCCGATATGAGAATGGAAAGGGTTACCATTTGGAAGAACATTTTGTAACTCTTTGGCGCGGTTGGCATTTACCGTTTTGAGGGAGTAAGGAGTTGCAGTTGGTTAGTATATGGTTGGTAAAGGGTTTAGGATGGTTTGTGCGTTTAAACCTAATCTATAAGAAGTAATGAGTTCTGAGTGCCGAGTACTGAGACCAATGCAAATGCGGTTGATCAATCCTCGATAATGGGTAGGCGATTATCTGGCGGAAAAAGTGTGCCGTGTCTCCACGAATATTCAATTATCTAGAGGTGGATAAGCATGTTAGGTTATTGTTGATTAAAGTGGGCAAAGTAAGTTCTCGAAAGTGATGAGCCAACCCCCTCCCTAACCCTCCCCCGCAAGCGATGGAGGGAATCAATCCTAATACAGTGGTTTTTTTCTCAAAACTTTCGAGATGTCACTAAGTAAGTTCTCGAAAGTCTCAAGCTGACCCCTCCCTAATCCTCCCCGTAGTAACTTCCCAAGACGACAGTTTTGCGCGAATACGGGAAAAACGGAAGGGTCACAGACCCTCCCCTAAGAGAAAGACATGGCGTTATTTTCAAAAGTGTCGTCCCCTGAACCGTAGTAGCAGGGAGGGGATCCATACAAGATTCAGTGACGGGATTTCTTGGAATATTCGATAAGCCACAAAGTTATATTAATCAGCTTGGCGTGTAGGTTGTCTAGGAGCGTTAAAACGATCTGGTTGCATGAATGTTTAAAGTATTGTAGTATTCAATTGTTCCTAGCATGTTTTGAATGTAAGCAGTATAGAGGCAAAAGTATGAATCAGATTCCTATTCCTACTCATCCTCCGGTATCCCGACTGACCGAGCAAGCACACAAATTGCTCGAAATTTTGCGTGCTACCGAGATTATGTGGATGAACCGGAAGGACATCGCGCGGGCCATTGGCAAGCGCCGTCTAACCCCTTACGACATCGCTTTACTCGAACTTCTTCAGGACAAGGGTCTGGTCGAAATCAAGTCCCGCGCCAACGGTACGCCTATCGGTTATGAATGGGTCTACCATGCGCCTGCCGAAAGTAAAGTCAGCAAGTAAAGGTTACCTAGCATGAAAATTATTACCCTGCTCAACGAAAAGGGTGGTGTGGGCAAAACCACGATTGCCACGCATATCGCGGCGGGTCTGGCAGTACGTGGAATGCGTGTGCTTTTGGTGGATGCTGATCCACAAGGTCACGCCACCGTTTCACTTGGTCTACAAAAAGAACCGGGGTTATACGACTTGCTGGTGCGCGATGCGACCTTCAAATCGGTACTACGTTTCATTCCACCGAAGGCGTACCAAATCCCGAACCAAGCGGTTAACGGACAGTTATTCGTGCTTCCTTCAAATGTGGAAACGCGAAATATAGCGAACTCGATTTCGGATTCATTCGCTGTCAGTGAACGTTTTCACGAACTGGAAAATACAATTGATCTGGTGATATTCGACACCTCACCTACCCCATCACTGCTGCACGGTTCAATCTATATTGCGACGGATGGCGTACTCTACCCAACAACTTGTGAGTACCTGAGCTTCGATGGGTTGGTTGAGAGCATCAAGCACCGACAGGCAGCGGAAGCGCATCGTACCCAGTGGGGACTTTCGGATATTCAAGTGTTGGGAATTATCCCGACGATGTTCCGTACTAAGACGTTGGAACACTCTGAAAATCTTAAGCAGCTTAAACAGCAGTTTGGGTCGATGGTGTGGGATCCTATTCCGCAGCGCACCATATGGGCAGAAGCAGCAGCCATACGCCGTCCGGTATTTAGCTTTGCGCCGGACAGCCAAGCGGCTAAAGATGCGTGGGTCATGGTCAATCGCGTACAGGAGGCGATAGGCGGTGTCAAATAGGCGCAGAGGCGGGCGAGAGGCAAATATTTTTGACAACGGCGGTATCGTTACATCCGAGATTACTGATTCCGCTATTTTTGGAAATATCGCTGAAGTTGATGCAGGTCGTCAGGTTGCTAAACCGATTAGCATATTTGATATTTATCCTGACCCCCTTCAACCGCGCCGTGCTATCCCTTCGCCTGTTCGTGCCTATTGGGATGGTCGCCCTTTAACGACTGCTGCGCTCTTTAATAGCTGGTTTCATCTGGCAGTCGAAGAACGCGGCGAAGATTTCAAAATTGAACCTTATTTAATGGCACAAGATGAAGTATCACGCCCGGAAAAGATGGGGCCGATTGATGCTGCTCTGGTTGATGTGCTGGAGATGGCAGCAAACATCCGTTCTAATGGGCTAACAAATCCTATCACAGTAGCGAATACTGGAAATGGTTATCGACTTGAGACGGGTGAACGGCGCTGGTTGGCTTATCATGTGCTGAATACTTATTTTGAGGATGAACAGGATAAGTGGGGACGTATCCCTGCTCGGGTTGTTGATGGTTTCAGTGTATGGCGGCAAGCCAGCGAAAATAATGCCCGTGCAAATTTGAATGCTATCAGCAAAGCACGACAACTTGCAATTTTATTAATGGATTTATATCATCATCAACGCGGTGAAAATTTTAGAACTTATGATCAACTGGTAGGGCAGGGTGAGTGTGATCGCGCTTTCTATGCCCAAGTTGCAGATGGTGATCTTTACCCTACCCCACGAGGTACAGGTGAAGCGGTTATGACGGCAGGTGGCTTTAAGTCTGCCAGTCTCATGCGCGAACATCGCGACCTGCTGCGGTTGCCAGATGAGGTATGGCGCATCGCCGATGATTTAAACTGGACTCAGGGACGGATTCGCCAGCTTATCCGTCAATCCGAAGGTGATGATAAAAATTTAATTAGTCGCGCCTTAAAACAGGCTTCGACTGATGGATACCGCGTTGGCATAGCACAACCCCCTGCCCCACCCATCTCAGTTGATGAACCCATTGAAGCCGATGATTCTCCATTTTCGACGCAAACTTTCTCTCGATTTCGCAAGGTGTTTAGTCGAGTTAAGGCGATAGGGGAGGGGACTCGTCGCGCTAGTGATATGGACATTTGGGAAATGCAAAAAATGCGTGAGTGGTTGACAGAGGTTGAGAAGATCGCCCGCATCAATATGAAGAAGTAACACTTTATCTCGAAATTAGTATATATTTATAGTAATATGCTTGAAACCTACTATTCTTTAGAACTATTTGATGATCGGAATGACTGAATCCTCGCAACTGATGTTGGTAGATAGACTCAATCAGGTAATTGTCGAGGTAATAGGGGATGGTACTGAGGTATAATAGGTAACTTGTTTCGATAATAAAATAATGTTTCTACCCTATAAAAAAGAAACCCGCATCTGCTAAGACACGGGCATTCTTTTGGGGAATTGATTTCAAAGAATAGATTTCAGGCTGCTAACCTGATTTCGAAACAGAGATTGGTTCCGTATAAACACAACTGACAGTTACGAATTGCCAATTCACGAAAGTGTAAAACAATTCCCACATCCATCTGTTAGTTTAACACGGAATCAGTCAAATTTCTACGAAATCGCCCCAGAAAGGCGATTTTTGCTTTGAATCGACATGATTCAGGGCGTTTTTGCACAGAATCACTCGAATCCGCTGCAAAACGCTATAAAACACTCGGTTTTTCGATTATTCCGCTCAATGGTGCGCGAAATCCACAGCACCCTAAGCTGCCTGTTATCAAGTGGGGGCGCTTCCAACACACACATCCAAGTGATGAAGAACTTCAAAGTTGGTTCGGCAATCAGCCTCAAGCGGGCATTGGTATTGTGTGTGGTCGCATATCACGCTTGATGGTGTTGGACTTCGATGATGCGGCTGTAGCGTCGGAATTCCGACACTTACACCCTGATCTCGTCAATACATTCACTGTTCGTTCGGGTACACGTAAGCTGCCCCACTTCTATTATCGCTTGCCACAAGGGATGTTGATTCAGACGGTTGCTTATCCCGGTGTGGATTTGCGGGGTGAAGGATCGTATGTGGTTGCATCACCTACAACGGTTGGTGATGCTGTATGGTTGCCCGAAAATGATTTGCCAATACGTGAGGTTTCTGACCTCGATATACGCCGTATTATGCGCTTCCTTGCAACGCGTAAAATTGAGGCGCTTGAACCTGTACATGAGGCTGTTGAAGCTGTGTCTATATCTGAAGCGTCGGAATTCCGACACTTAGTGTCAAGTGATGATCTAGTCGATCATTATCGTCGGCGCTGCGGCACAGGACGCAATCAAGCCTTGTTTCAGACGGCACTGATCGCGCGTGATATGGGTGTTATGGAAGCGGCGTTTGGCTTGCATCTCGCACCGGTACATGCTTCGGAGCCGGGTCATAATCAGGAAAGTTATAACGTCCGCTATGCAGAGGCGCTTCGTACCATTGGTAGTGCTTATAGTCGGCCTCCACGTCAAAAGCAGAAGTCTGCAATCGAATGTTTGGGAACGTCGGTTCGTGAGTGGTTCTTGGGGAATGGTCTCGCGAATGTGGCTCGTGTTTTGGATGGATTGTATTCGGTTGGATTTAAGCCCGACGACCAGTTTACTGAGTTAGATGCCTGCCAAAATTTGGCTGCGCTCAAGATTGGTCGCCGTTCAATTATGGTTGCGCTTAAGGCCATAATCGCTGATTGGCGACTGTTCGAGACGGTTGTTTCCCCCCCGAACCCCCCCGTATCCGCTAACGCTGCTAAAGGGTCGGATGACCTGAATAACTCATGCGAGATGAGTAGGGGTGCAAAGCGAGTCAAAAATGGTCGAGGCCGTCCAGCGCGTTTATACCGATTGCCGTCACCGGATGTTGTGGCAGCTAAAATTGGTTTGAAGAGCAAAGGCAGCCATATGCTGGCGAATGATGACTACTGTAGTTCCAAAGCCTATCGGCAAGCACTTCATAGTGAATTGCTGACGCGCCGCCCCGGTTATTATGGACGGTTGTGGTTGTCAGCCAGATTAGGCGTTTCGCGCTGGACTGCCAGACGATACGAAAAAGCTGCCGATATTCAAGTGCAGCCGACTTATATGATGCAGACACTCTCGTGGGGAACGGCAGCGAGCTTGCCAAAGACTGTCGTTGAGGCTCCTCGCGGTGTGTTTATGGAGACGCATGATGGCAATCGGTATCCGGCTATTCGCGGGTTAGCCTTAAAACTTCTAAAGACGGGTCATATGCCTGTACTCAAACATCAACAGGGGAACTTCTACCGAGCAGGAGTCGCAAGCGTCGGAATTCCGACACCTCAAGTCGCATTTAATCGTGAGCAGAATGCTTTCCATCAGAAAACAACATTTACTTCAGTGGATGACCGGAAGCAGTTAATTGTCGGAATTCCGACACCTCATGACTTATTGGGACAGGAACAAGCTTCACTACCCAAACAAGCAGCATCAACTTCGATGGCTGGTCGGACAGAGCTAGGTGTCGGAATTCCGACACCTCAATGGTTATCTCATATTGAATTGCCACACAGCGAGGCTTATGCGGATAAGGCTTTGCTCATCAATCAGCCACCACTACAAGCAGGATTAAGTGTCGGAATTCCGACGCTACCCAAAGTCGAACCGTCGTTCTGGCTATGCCCGGAGTGTCTAAACTTCCATATCACAGCAGAACAACCGACAACCTGTACACGATGTGGAAACTCCTCTGTGTGGGAATTCGTGTCGCCTGCGATCTGGCGCGATGCTCAAGCACTCAAGCACTGGTGGCAGCAGCGGTACAGGGAACATCAACAGGATAAACATCAGCGCACATTAGCACCTACAGCCCCTGCTGAAGAGCCGATAACTGAGACTGCCAAATCGTTGGTAGACCGGTTACACAAACAGATACCCGATTTGAGTTTTGCCAACGCACGTAAGCTCGTCCATCAATTTAGTGAACAGCTTATTGAGAAAGCCCTAACTGTCATCAATGGACGGGAAAAAATTCGCAGCCCAGCCGGTTTTCTAGTCTCATTTTTAAGATCGGAAAGTAAATTATTATTTAATAATAAAAGCCCAGCATTGGCTACTCAAAATGCGAAAAAGGAATCTTCCATTGAGTGGCTGCGACGGTTGGCAACGTCGGAATATCTGAGTTTTATAGCGAACGTTGACGACATTCTGAATTTGCATTTGGAAGCGCCTAACAAGGCTTCAGAGGCATAGGCGAAAATTATGAGATTTGCATCCATCGTTACTGAACCTATAATGTTACTATCCATGGCAATCTTGATTTAGAACTTTAGTTCTGGAAATGTCGTTATGCCTACTATCCTAATCGTTGAAGATAATGAAATGAATTTGGACATGCTTTCACGCCGACTCGAAAAACGAGGGCATAACGTGGTGGTCGCTACTGATGGGGCGGCAGGGGTGGAAAGGGCGCAGGAGAAGATGCCTGCGTTGATCCTTATGGACATGAGTATTCCGATTATGGATGGGTGGGAAGCGACACGTCGTTTGAAATCATCTCCAGTTACACGGCACATCCCGATTATTGCGCTAACGGCTCATGCGGTCGCAGGTGATCGTGAAAAATGTCTCGCTGCTGGATGTGACGAATATGAGAGCAAGCCGATCAAATTTCCAGACTTGATCGCCAAAATTAACAAGATGCTTGGCATTGAGGAAGGATAAGGCTTAATTACACGCTAGTGAATATCAAAACACACCATCAAATCAATAGCGGAGGCCGTTTTAAGCCTATTGTAGATGCTTTACTTAGTCCTCTAGCTTATTGGAAAGATAAACGTCTGAAATCGCTTTATTAAAATGTTAAATCGAAATCTCAACATTCATACCGAATCAGATAAATCCAATCCGATGAGAATTAACATCGACCTACATGTACTTTGCAGCGTTGATGGAAGTTTCGGCTGCTTTCGCTCATTTCTCACAGGACTTTGGTCGGTGTGCGAAAATTACTCGTCACGTTATACTATTACAAAATTGTCACTTTAATGTAGTCTTATAATAGACGACTTGCCAACTTATATATGAACCTTGTTATTGTTGGGCATTGGAGAACTATAGATGTATCGCTCCACGTTTCACAATAAGCACCACAATCGGATCATTACTTGGGTGATTACCCTGAGTCTAACTCTGATGCTGATGGTCTCGGTGGTCGGTGTCGCACAAGCTGCTGGCACGGTTACTGGACTGGTTTTCCGCGACTACAACGCCAACGGTGTGCAGGACGCTAATGAGCCGGGTGTGGGTGGTGTTACAGTCACGGCTTACGGGGCAGCCAATACGGTTGTTGGTACTGCTGCAACCAGTACCGCCCTGACGACGGTTGGAACTTACTCGATTAGTTGGGCGAGCGCAGATATAACCGTCCGGTTGGAATTTACAAATTTACCGGGTATTGCCCAACAAGGTGCTTTTAGTGGCGCAGCAGGGGGCTCGGGTACATCGGTACAGTTTGTGAGTACAGGAGCAGTTGCCAACTACGGCATCAATCGCCCTAGTGATTACTGTCTCGCAACGCCTAACCTCCAACTCGTCACCACCTGTTTTGAACTAGGCGCTCAAACTACAGGGACAGAACGAGTGGTTGTCTCACATAACTATGACGGTACAGGTGGTGATAACACCATCGCAGTTGATACACAGGTTGGTACGACATGGGGTGTGGCTTACAAACGCGCACCTGTGGGCAGCGCAGTCGGGAGTGGCACGATTTATGTGTCCGCATTTGCCAAACGTCAGGCCGATTATAGTCCAAACGGGAGCGGCGCGATTTATGCGATTGATGGGACAACCTTGGCCTCAACCCTCGTGACCACGTTAAATGCAGGTCCTACTGTACACAGTAACGTGCCATCATATGCTGTTGACGCGACTTTCTATGCTGCTCCCGGCAAAGAAGGTCTGGGTGATATGGATATTTCCGAAGATGGAAATACGCTATTTGTCGTTAACCTCTTTGATCAACAACTGTATTCAATCGATATAGCCACCGGTACACCAACCGCACGCGGGATTATCGGCCCTGCTGCGGGTACATGTGTTAATGGTGAATATCGTCCCTTTGGTCTCGGCGTGCGCGACGGGTTGGTATATGTTGGCGGGGTATGTACTGCCGAAAACGAACCTGTTAGCGCCACGATGAGCAACAGCCTTCAGGCTTTTGTATATTCATTTAATCCAGCCACAAATGTATCTGCACCGGTTTTGAACTTTCCACTTAATTATCCGCGTGGATGTACCGATATATTCGCCGGCTATGGTTCGCCAATTGCGCCGCAGCAGTGCCGTGCTGTACCCATTCCAACCAATGGCAGTCGTGCCGCGTGGCAACCATGGCGTGATACTTGGCCTAACCCCGATCAGACACCGCCGGGTAGCGGGTTTAGTGCAGCTGACAGTTTCTTTGCTTATCCACAGCCTATTTTGGCGGGCATTGAATTTGTCGGCGAAGATATGGTTGTAAGTTTTCGGGATCGCATGGGTGATCAAATCGGCTATGAGGATAATGGGCCAAATGGTACTTTCCCTCCACTGTTGGTCACAATTACTGCTGGTGATATTCTACGTGCCAGTCCGAACGGTCTAGGCGGTTGGACGATTGAAGACAATGCCCGCGCCAACCCCTCTGTACCGGGTACGTTTGGTCCCAGCGCAGGTGCAAACAGTGAGGAAGGGCCGGGTAATGGGGAGTTCTACTGGCAAGACAATCTTGTAGGGTCACATGATGAAACAATAACAGGTGGTATTGTACAAGTAGCGGGCGCACCTGAGATTAGCGCCGAGATTATGGATCCCGGTGCTACTTTCTCGGCAGGGACGGGCTGGTTTGACAATGGCACTGGCAACCGTAATCGTGAGTTTACTATCATTCCGGCCACAGCTCCCTTTGGCAAGGGCAATGGCTTGGGCGATTTAGCTGCTTTATGCGACAGTGCCCCGATTGAAATTGGCAACTATGTTTGGTTTGATGCCAACCAAAACGGCATTCAAGATGCAAATGAACAGCCGTTAACGGGCATTATCGTGACTCTGACGGATCCGTTGGGGAATCCTATCCTTCTGAACGGTAATCCACTTACTCCTGTTACAGCAACGACTGACGCGCAAGGTCGCTACGTTTTTAGCTCGAATACAGGCGGAGCTGCAGGCAGCTTTATTTATGGTGTGCCATTTACTGAAAACACCAATTATCAGGTACGGATTGATACCACTCAGCCCAATTTAGCAAGCTATACGACGACTACCCCCAATGGTGCTGGTGTCGCCGATGCTGCGCGCGACTCGAATGGTGTGACCGCTGGTAATTTCGCTATTGCCGACGTGACGACAGGTACAGCCGGACAGAATGACCACACCATCGACTTCGGTTTCTTTACGCCGCCTTACAGCCTCGGCAACCGTGTCTGGCTTGATAATGGGACAGGTGGCGGTACACCAAACGATGGTATCCAGAACGGTACCGAACCCGGCATTGATGGTGTGACCGTTAACCTGCTTGATAATCTGGGAAATGTTATCGCGACCACCGTCACGACAGCAGGTGGCTATTATCGTTTTGATAATTTAGCACCGGGTTCTTATACGGTTGAAATTCCGGGCTCCAACTTTATAGGTGCTGGGCCACTCGCCGGATTAGCCAGCAGTGCAGATGCACCGACATCGGCTTTACCTGATAACGATGTTGACCGTGACGATAACGGCGTAAACTTGGTGGGTGGTGGCGTTCGTAGTAATCCAATTCTACTCGGCCCGCCCGGCCCGGTTGAGCCAAGTGGCGAAACCGATCTTGGCCCCGGTGGTTCAGGAACGGCAGCGAATGACCATTCGAATTTGACAGTGGACTTTGGTTTCTTTGGAACACCGATTAATCCACCTGTTGCAACACCGGCAGCGGGAACCCCGGGGCCAGCACCGATCCGGCTTGACCCGGCTATCGTCAAGCTGGTTGATCCGGCCTTTGCCTTACCCGGTGAAGATGTTCGCTGGACAATAGTGGTCACCAATCCACATTCCGTTGCCATCAATAACGTTACTTTTGTGGATAACTTCCCCAGCCAACTAGAAATTATTAGCACATCAGCAGATAACAATGTTGGTTCATTGGTGGTCAGCGGCAATACGGTGACTTATAGTATTGTGGTCATCAATCCGGGGCAATCAGTACGAGTTAGCGTTCTGACGCGCATCCGTGTGGGTACGCCTGTGCCGTTTATCATCACGAATACCGTCAATCTTACCAATGGATTGGTCGGTTCAAGCAGTTCGATTATTTCCTCGGCGAGTGCGACCGTCTTGAGTGTTGGTTCATTACCGGCGACGGGTTTTGCACCAGCGTGGCGTGAACCGCTGCTGGTGGGTATAGCGGTGCTGCTGATGTTGTTTGGAATTGGCGCTGTACGCACTCGGCAGCGTAGATACAGCAACCTGTAGAGATCATGAAAGTTTAGCGAGAAGGACGAGGCGACCCTCGTCCTTTTTATTTGTGGCATTCATGAGTAAATCAGACTAACCCTCTCTAAAGCCTTTATCTCTGTGGTTAAATACTAGGTCTATTTGTCCAGCAGGAGCATCTTCACGGTGTCCATTTTCTTTTCACGACCCTCAAGCATCTTCCGGTTACATTTACTGGCTATCGGCTTTTATGCGCTCTTAGCTTTTATCATCCTGTATGCCATCATCTTTGCTAATGGGGTGCAAGTTCCGGGGTTTGATTACTTCAATTACAACTGGAACTTCTGGTGGATTCGTCATGCGCTAACTACGCCAAATTTAAATGTTTATCTCAACAACTTTGTGATGGCTCCTCATGTAAACAATTTTGGCTACCACGCGCTCACGGCTTTCTGGTATCCGGTATGGGCGCTCATCGAACCGCTGGCAGGTACGCTCACTGCTATGACGGTCATTATTTTCCTGATGTGTTTCCTGAACGGGTACATGTTGTTTGTGCTGCTGCTGCGGGAAGGCGCTGCTCCGGCGTTGGCTTTGCTCGGCGGCGCGATGTTACAGGCATCACCCGTGTCTCGCTACTTCTATTACAACAACCATATCAATCTCGGCGACTGGTTCTGGTTGCCTGTTAGCATTTTGCTGTGGCAGCAAATCATTGGTACAGCGGGGCAGGGCAAGTGGATTAGGTCAATGCTGTGGGGTGTAGTATTAGGGCTGGCTTTGTGGGGCATTGGTCACACTGATTTGCAGTTTCCGATTTTTGTGGCGTTCTGGTTGGTTCCCTATGCACTGTGGACATTATGGAAGCTATTGCGATCCGCTTATAGCAATCCGAAGGCATCATCGTTTACGACAAGATATTCGACTCTTGGGATTATTTTTGTTGCGAGTGCGTTGGCTTTGATTATTGGAATAGCACTGCTGTGGTTTGCTGGGCCGCTGCCTTACATGCGGAGTTTTACAGGCGCACTCGCTCCCGGCCCGGTTGAAGATCGCCCCGGCATTCCCTTTCCACGCGGCTACTTGTCGCTTGATCCGGTTTGGTGGTGGTGGAATGCACCGACGCTCGGTGGCAGCGTTACGATTCTGCTGATTATTTCGCTGGTAGTCACTGTGGTGATGCTGCGCCGACGAGCCACAAATAAAACGGTGGCTGTGACGGATCGCAATGGTGTCGGGCGTTGGTTCTGGTTGGTGGTGTTGATTCCGCCGCTGCTGCTGTCGATGGGGCCGAATATCACCGTGTTTGGCGTGTCGATTCCGATGCCGTTTCGTCTATTGCATATCATTACCGCTGGTAACTTTCGGATGCCGTGGCGGCTCGCACCGATTTTTGTGGCTGCTGCTGCTGTCTTCGTCGCGCAAACATGGACACCTATTCTATTCGCTGCTCGTTCGAAGGTGTCTGACAATAACGTCCGTGCCAAATCGCGGCAGGGTAGGTCGCTCAGGACATTTGCGCTGGTGATAGTCATCTTGCTGGCAGCACTCGACATTCGACTGTATCAAACCGCGCCGCTGGAACCTGTGCTGCAACCGTATGCATTTTACAGCGAGATTGGTAAAGAACAGGGCGAGCCTTACGATGATGAAGTTGTGTTGGAAGTGCCGACTGGCGCAGGCACAGGTGAGATATTGGTGGGGGATACCCGCCCAATTCAGTACCAATTTTATGGCATGACGCATCATAAACGGATGCTCAACGGCTTCATTTCGCGTACTCCGGTCGAAAACTTTTGGCCGATCCGTTATGACGATCCACTTTTGGCGTGGTTAGGTCAACGGCGTTTCCTCGAAGCGGATACGGACGAGGCCGAACTGCGCCAGATTATCAAGGATTGGCCGGTGGGTTATATCGTTGTGCATCAGGATGACATCGGGCGTAATGGACCGACTCCACAGGAAATTATTGGTTATCTCAACAGCTTGCCTGATCTGGTTTGTCCGGTATGGGTAGAGCGCGATGCGGTTGTTTACCGCACTTATTGGCATCCTGATGGCTGTCCAGCGCGAACACCGCCACAGACCGAAACAGGCGCGTATCGCATCGATATTGGCAGCAGTGGTGATGAAAAGTTTATCGGTTGGGGTTGGCATTGGCCTGAGTTAGTTGGCGCAGATACCACATGGCGCTGGATGGGCGAATATCCACAAACCAAGTTGTATGTCGATTTGCCTGCGGGGGCATATCAAGTATCACTGGCAGCTCAAGCCTTCTGGGAACCGCGCACCATCAAATTATCGGTGAATGATGTGCCGCTGTCAGTGGTATCAAGTGCTGGTGAATCAGCATCAACTACAGACGGTGTGGTTCAACCCAATTCACTGCAAACGTTTACGTTTATGCTTCCGGCGGATGTGGTGGGGGAGGGTAAACATCTCATGCTGACATTGGATTACGACTCGGTGATTGTGCCGAAGGACGTGGGGCAGAGTGATGATCCACGCAAATTGGCGGTCGCTGTGGATTGGGTTGATTTCCGCAAGCAGTAAAAAAGTGGCGAGTTAGCCTCGCCACGTCTGTTTTAAGATGTTCCTAACATGGCTTGTACAGCGGCAACGGTCGCAATCGGATCACGCAGAGGCGACTGCCAGAGTGTCGCTACATGAACTTTTAACCCCGGCAGGAGCGGTGTTTCATATTGACCATTTGTATCAACTGGTTGTGAGATATAAAGTTTAGCATCGTTTAAGCGGAAGAAACGATAGTCTCGTCGCAGCGGATCGAACAGCCAATACTCTTGCACACCAGCGTTCTGGTATTCCACAAACTTTGTGCCGTAGTCGATTTCCTCACTCCCTGCGGATACCACCTCGATACAAATATCGGCTGGCCCAAGCATCGCAGTCGGTGTAATTTCACCGGTGTTCGTGTTCAAGATTATCTGCAAATCCGGTTCACGGCGACGGGCTTCCGCATTGGCTTTCATGACGTATGGGGCAGTCACTATTCGACCGATGGGCTTCAACTGGAAAAATACGCGCAAGAGAATATATAAATAGTTCGTCATCTCAGCATGATTGAATGTTACCGGGGACATCTTGATGACTGTTCCTTCAACCCATTCATAGAAATCGGCAGCATACACAGCCATATAGTCGGCTTCGCTCACACCCGTAGCGACAATTTCCCCGGTTATCGTTTGCTCTGTTAATTCTGATAGCATGATTGTCCTCACATGCACTACAGATCATTACGCAGTTAGTATAGCACCAGTCGTTATTCTTATACCTCAAATGATCAATTGCGTGTATGCTAATGGTATAATGAGTAATCCGATGTTATAAATAATGATATTTTTTAATATTGTGAGGAGGTTTGATTATGCCTTACAAAGTTGAGTGGTTGGTGGAGAAACGGGTACTACTCAGTCACTATGAGGGCATTATCTCGCTTGAAGATGCGCGTGGGCAAGTCAGGGAGGCAAATGTTCTGATACGACAAGGGATTCCACTGACACATTCGCTGGTCGACATGTCGGCGGTGGAAAAACTACCTTCGTTACAACTAGCCTCTGAGTTTATGTCTACAGATATGAGTGATGTGCGGGAAAAACTCGGTTGGACAATTGTGATCACCAATAATAAATTTTTGAAATTTGCTAGTTCATTATTTGTGCCAATATTTAAAGTTCGGCAGCGCTTCTTCGGCTCATTGGATGAGGCATTAACCTTTTTACAAGGGGAAGACGATACACTTCCACCGCTTAAAAAATAAAATATTGGCAGAGTCTCATCTGAATTAAATCTATTCTGCTTTATACTCGATGTTATATGTTTATTTTGATTTCAGGGATGGCGAATGCCGTATCAAACCGGATGGTATGTTGAAAAGCGCGTTATTCTGACGAATTATACGGGGATCATCGGTATTGAAGATATTCGTGGGCAAATTGAAGAAACCCGTTTCATGATCGAGCAAGGCACACCGCTCATTCACTCCATCATCGACCTCAGCCAAATTGAAAAATGGCCACCCTTAAACGTTGTCAATGAATTCCGGTCAATGGACATTGAAGCGGTGCGTGAACGCATGGGTTGGTCAATCATCGTTGCCAACAATGTGCTATTGAAGTTCGGGAGTTCTTTGTTCGCACCGATATTCAACTTGCGCCAACGTATTTTCTCAAACTTGGACGAATCACTGGCATTTTTGCAAGAAAACGACCCCAGCTTACCGAACTTCAAAAAATAGCAGGCTGATCTAGCGTTCATTGCCGTGCTTGAAGTGCCCTGTCACTTTTGCTAACGCCAATTGAATGGTGGCTTCATCAGCCCCCTCCAGCTTGGTGATGAGCTTTTCTGCTGCTTTCCCTTTGAGAGTCATAATGATGTGGTTATCCCAGTAGATGAGAACACGCTGATCTTTTGTAATCTGGAAGTCAAAGGGCTGCTCTTCCAGTTTTCCACGCTTATCAACTTCGGGCATCTTTGCCTAAACCTTTGATTGCATATTACGTTGTTCTTCCCATTCGGGTCGAATCATACTAAAGATATAGGCGCTCGATAGAGTATCGTCCCGCTCACGCATATCGTGTCGGATTGTGCCTTCGAACTTGTAACCTGCGCGTCGGGCTACAGATGCGCTGCGATCATTACGCGGGTCGCAGCGGATTTCCATCCTTTGAGCGCCGAGTAAGCCAAAAGCAAAGTCTGTGATTCCAAGAACAGATTCTTTGGCATAACCTTTTCCGGCTAAACTGGTGCGTACCCAATAGCCGATTTCAAAGGCTGGTGTTGACCAATCAATGTGATGAAGGCTGGTCACACCTACTAACAACCCGTCACTTTTCTGGATGACATTCGACCGGAAAACTTCACGCTTTAGATATTGGGTGACTGAAACCCGATTCATCTCCTCACTTTTTTCGGGACTTGGCAGCGGATCAGCCCATGTGAGCCACGGTTTCAGTTCGGCATGTGACTCGCGGATGGCCTCATTAATCATGTAACCGTCGCCCACTTGGGGCGCTTTTAATATCAAGCGCTCTGTCTCAAATTGGTCAGGCAAATCAAGCAAAATTGGTTTCTCGACACCTGTCATTATTGATTACTCGCTTTTGTTTTGTAGGCCGCGTCCCACTCGGATCGGATCATTCCAAAAACATAGCTATCGCGTAATGTACCATCATTTGCCCAACCGTCATGCCGCAGAGTGGCTTCTAAGCTATAACCTGCACGTTTGGCGACATTGGCGCTGCGGTTATTGGTTGTATCACAGCGGATTTCGACCCGTTCCGCGCCAATAACCCCAAAGGCGAAATTCGTGATACCCTCGACTGCCTCGCTGATATACCCTTGACCTTCAAGGCTAGAACGTACCCAATAACCAATTTCAAAAGATGGGACTGACCAATCCATGCGATGCAGACCGCTTCCGCCGACATATAAACCATCACTTTTGCGGAACAAGAGCATCCCTAAATTTTCGCGCAAAATCCAAAGTGCTGCATTACGACGGGCATGTTCTTCGCTTTGTTCCACGGTTTGAAGATCAACTGCCCAAGGCATCCACGGTTTGAGATGTTCATGTGACTCGCGAACGGCATCATTCACCGCTTGTCCGTCACCTGCCCTCGGTGCGCGAATGATCAAGCGTTCGGTTTCAAATGAATCAGGAAAGTCTAAGAGGATCGGTTTCTCGATACCCGGCATTTTAGGAGTTCTCCGTTTCTGAGGAAGGCGTGTGCTGCAAAAAATCGGCTTGTAATAAACTGAACACGAA
The DNA here is from genome assembly GCA_038328375.1 of Aggregatilineales bacterium. Classification (GTDB taxonomy): domain Bacteria; phylum Chloroflexota; class Anaerolineae; order Aggregatilineales; family Phototrophicaceae; genus CFX2. The sequence continues at coordinate 17,376 of JBBQLX010000071.1, forward strand.
TATGTCTCTCTGAACGGTTTTATCGGTGCTGGTGTCGTTGTTTCGCAGCGTGGCATCCAATTGGTAACCGGCGCGACGTGCCACATTTGCACTGCGGTCATTCAGACTATCGCAGCGAATTTCGACCCGTTCGGCATTCAGCCTTTCAAAGGCAAAAGCAGTTATACCTGCCACTGCCTCACTCATATAACCCTGACCTTCAAGACTGGTGCGTATCCAGTAGCCAATCTCAAAACGCATCGTGTCCCAATCAATATTGTGCAGCCCACTGCGACCAACAAGCAGGCCATCACTTTTACGAAACAACAGCATCCATAAATCTTCGCGTGTAATCCAACGGGCAACTGCGCGGCGGATGATTTCTTCGGTATCTTGCGGCGTTTGTAATTTTTGCGCCCAAAATAGCCACGGTTGCAAATTCGGTAAGGACTCTACGATTGCTTCGTTGAGCATTTGACCATCACCGATTCGAGGTGCGCGGATCAGCAAACGCTCGGTTTCAAGCGAATTGGGAAAATCGAAAAGGATGGGGTTCTCGACACGCGACATTAGGATTGCTCCGTTTCGCTTTGGCGCTGCAAAAACTCGCCCCGCAACAAACTGAATACCAATGTGTCACGTAAGCCAACACCATTGGCATTTGCATAGTTATTTCGCAGATTGCCTTCCAACGTGTAGCCTGCTCGACGGGCTACCGCGATGCTGCGGTCATTGAGGCTGTCGCAGCGTAGTTCGACACGTTCCGCACCGATCATATTGAAGGCGAAGGCTGTCACACCCACACCCGCTTCGCTGACAAAACCTTGACCTTCAAGGCTGGCACGTACCCAATAACCGATTTCGAAGCGCATGACATCCCAATCCGGGCGGTGTAATCCGCAGCCACCCACATATAAGCCATCCGACTTCCGATATAAACCGAAGCGCAAATCTTCACGGGTAATCCACATGATTGCCCAACGTCGAATGAGTTCTTCAGTTTCGGCAACCGTTTGAACATTTTGTGTCCATGCCATTGGCAGCCATTGCTTGAGGTTGTGAATGGATTCGATAAGTGCATTATTCACAGCTTGTCCATCGCCTGCCTTATGCGCTCGAATCAACAAACGCTCGGTCTCAAATGAATCAGGGAAATCCAACAAAATCGGTTTGTCGATACCGACCATATAGCTTACTCCATAAGAAAATGACCGCTCAAAGCGGTCATTTATATCCAACACAATTATAGGCTAAAAATCTCTTGTGGTCTCTAGTGGACTTTGCTATTTAGTTGCCAACACCGACTAATGGATCATTAGCATTGACGGACATGGCAGCACAGACCAGCAGCACCAACCCCGCTTCGACGGCTTTGTATTCACCCAGCACTGCGCCAAAGTAATCTTTGACGACACCCACGGTTTGTCCTTTTTCAATGACATCACCAATTTTGACCTGCGGATACCAGCAGCCAGTATGCTCTGAGCGCACCCACGGGAAGTTCATATATTCGGTTTGTTCGACGGGTGTCACCGTGCCGGGGAGGATGTTCATACACTGCGCCACATTCCGGCAGCCTTGGAGCAGGATTTGGGTATTTTCTTCATCCAAGATACCTAGTTGACCGGCTTCGACCAATATGCCCGGAATACCCAAAGCGGTTGCCGAGCTAATGGATGTGCCGGGTAAGCCACTTGGATGCAATAAATATTTAAGCCCGAAAGCTTCGGACATGGATCGCGCTTGTTGGTTGACGCTCTCATCTGTGCCGATGATATAGCCGCCGAATGGCACTAACGCTTCTGGAATATCGCCGCCGTGCATATCAATCCAACCCTGAATGAGTGGCACAACCTCGTTCATGATGGTGAAGGCCATACGTTCGGAAATCGTACCTGTCGCTTTACCGGGAAATACGCGGTTGAGGTTTTTGCCATCGTCAGGCACAAGGAAGGCTTGTCGTGCATGGAAGGCGTTCAGGCTGATCGGTGACATCACGATGATGTTACCGCTGACCTGCACCGGATCGAGTTCTTGACCAAAGCGAATCGCCGCTTCAATGCTGGGATATTCGCCACCGTGAATACCAGCGGTCACTAAGAGGGTGGGGCCTTCTTGCGCCCCGTTGACGATGACAATCGGGATACGCACAGTTGTACCCGCAACAGTTAAAAATCCTTGAGCTTTGGTTCCCGGGGTGGCACTGATACTTTGAATCTGAAGAGCTGACTTCATGGTTTTATCCTTACGCTACTCGGTTTCGGATAAATATGCCGTCAATTGAGTTAGAAAGCGAACGCCACTGGAGTGTGGTATTACCGTGTGAAGTGCGCTACGCATTCGATGTGGTAGGTTTGGGGAAACATATCGACAGGCTGCACGTCCTGTAAGATATAACCTGCTGCCGTCAAACGTTTCGCATCACGCGCAAGAGTGGCAGGATCACACGAGACATAGACAATTTGATGAGGTTGCAGATCAATCAGCGCGTCAAGTGCTGGTGCATCCATACCTGCACGCGGTGGATCAACGACCGCAGCTTCATATTTGTGGTTGAGACGAGGCAGCACAGACTCAATCTTGCCGACATACAGATCAATATTCGTATAATCATTCAAATTAACCTGTGCATCTTCAACGGCGGGCGCAAACACTTCAACCGCTGAAACCTGTGCCGCTTGAGCAGCAAGAAAAGCCGTAAACAAACCCACGCCTGAATAAAGATCAAGGATATGCTCGTTACCGCTCAGTTTTAGTCGTTTCAATATCAAATCAACTAATTTTTCGGCCTGCGTCAGATTTACCTGAAAGAAACTACCAGCCGAGCAGCGGAACGTGCGGTCTTTTACGGTGTAATAAACGGCTTCATGGGATAGATTATCTGAGACTGTTGGGGCAGGGGAAGGTACTCGTGAACGATTATGTTTATTTGAGGATCGCTGAGCAGGTTTATCGGCTAACGGCTCGGCAACGTCATCCATAAGTGTTCCCATCGCGAAATGAATCGGCTGGCCTTCACTGCCGGACTGAAAACGAATGCGTGTGCCGGATGTGAAATGTTGATCTTTTGCAGCTTCAAATGAGTCGTGTAGGGCAGGGGAGAGCAAGAGGCAGTCTTCGACAGGCAAAACGCTGCGATGATCGGTTTTGATGAAGCCGAGATGTCCATTAGAGGCGACATGAAACGTGGTATGCGAGCGATACCCGTAAGCATCGGGACTGGCAATCGTCGGATGTACAGTCACATCAGGCAAACCGCCAAGTCGAGCCAACTGATCTTTGACGGTTTGCTGCTTGAAATCTAGTTGCTTCGTATAGTCAATTTGCTGAAACTGACAACCACCACATTTTCCCTCTCCAAAGTATAGACAAGGCGCTTGAACACGATCTGGCGCTTGAACCAGCACCTCAACGACTTCCGCAATCGCGAATCGCCCTTTATCTTGCACGATACGCACGCGCACTTGCTCACCGGGAATGCCATAAGGTACAAAAATAGCACGGCCTTCGTAGCGCCCAATCGCGCTGCCGCCATGTGCCATACCCGTCAATTCAAGTGTGATGATTTCATTTGTCATAGAGTGTTCAATTCAATTTTTCAACAATATTTGCTAGCTTAGCGAGGCAACTGCAAATAAACCAGCCTTAACCCCCTACTGCGAGTTTTGCGATAGGGCAGGGCAACTGAATCCAAAAGTGATATACTTAAAATCCTCACATGCTTGCATTATGTGAGGATTTTATTTCTATTGAGATTGGTGTTTTGCACCTAATATCAGTCGCCAACTGGAAAAGGCGTATGAGGGGGTACAAAAATTCGGATCAGTTTGCCGAGAATACGCCAGCATCGTCGGCAGTTTGGGGCGTAAGCATAGCATTCAAGAGGGTGACTTCACGACGATAAATCGTGCGAAGATTCGTAACCAGTTGATCGGCGTCTTCGATGTTGAGCAAGTCTTGTTTTTGCTCAATCGGCACGTTCAACAAGAACGAAGCAAGATAGGCCAATTGAAGTGGATCATCCGGCAGTTGTTGGATGTCAAATTGGGTTTCGCTGGCATCGGCTAAGGTTTGCAAATAATGTTGCACCCACGGACGCAGTGAGCGACTGGTTGGGCCGAGTTTCTTCGAGTCGGTATTGGATAGCGACAGCGTATCGACTTCAGCCACGAGATAGGGCTGGTCATATCGGAAGTTGTGCGCCACAAAACGACTTTCCCCAACAGCCACAATATTCATGCGTCCGCCGGGTAACGGTTCCAATTCGGTAATGGTCGCGGTACAGCCAACTAAAAACGGTTCGGCACGTCCACCGACTTCTTGACCTGCTTTAATCAGTGCCACACCAAAAGGCTGCCCATTTTGGTAGCAGCGATTGATCATGAGTTTGTAGCGTTCTTCAAAGATATGCAGCTTCAGCGGCATTCCGGGGAACAGGACGGTATTCAACGGGAAAATAGGTAAATCGTACATGATTTTATAGTTGATGATTTCCGATACCGATATTTTAGCATAGCCCCTCTGCGTAAGTCACCAAACTCTCACTAAGCACACAGCTAGGAAATGACTCTTAGCGCATCCTCTACAAATACTCCATAATTAAGGGCATTCCATACCATGTTAGGAGTAGCAATCATGACTCGTTCCACGCGTCCACGCCGCAGCGGTTTTCTGCAAGCAGCAGATGTGCTTCCACTTTCGCGGCGGCAGCGGTGGCTTCGCCTTCAATTTCGTGAGTCACAACCGACTCAGGAAACGCTTCGAGCTTTTAATGCTGAAGTGGACACAACCTATGTCTTCACACCAACCAACGAAGGCAGCGGCATCTTTGGCGAATGGACGGTCGATAAAACAGGCTTACCAGCCTACGACTACAACCTCGATCAATATGCAGATGCGCGTGCCAAATTTCCAAACAGTGAAAATTTAGATCGGCGGGATCATTGGCATCAGGTTGGTAATCGTTGGGTTACGGCGTTGGCTTCCAACGATGGAACTATACAAGTGTATTTGGGTGATCGTGGTGGTGTGCTGCTGAATAAGTTTGAGGCGTGGCAGTCTGATCGTCCAGCCGCAGGGATACTATCGTTTCTGGTACATATTGTGTTGGTAATCATTCGTTTTATCGCACGGATTCGAATGCCACAACCTGTGGAGAGTGCCAAACCGTTTGCGTCTCAAAGTGCTGCGGCACAAAGCATTCGGATTGATGCAGCTCAAAATCCGCGTGACACCTTGGGAATCGAATGGCTGCGTGGACTGCGTGAAGAAACCAATGATCCACTGCAAAAGTCGTATAACTTACTGTCGGAGCAAGATGAACCTTTGGTGAAGGCGCAAGATGCTGCCGCTTCTACAACACCGCAGCAGCGGGATAAATCAGCTACGGCTTATGCCTATTCGGGTGGCTTTGGTTATATTGACGATGGCGAACAGGTGTGGGCAACGGCCTACCGTTATCGTCCGAGTGGGGCAGAGGTGACACGGCGTTTTGGGGTTAGCTACTTTGAAACTGCGATGACCTACCGCAATATTCGGGCGACTCGGCGAGTTTATGCGCCACATGGTGATTATCCGCTGGTGCTGTCTGATGTGACACTGGAAAATACAGGCACGAAACCGATTACACTGCGCCATTATGAATATTGGGATGTCAATGTGCAGCAGCTTCAACTGGAATGGCTGCGGGGTAATCCTTTTGGTGCGGCGAACGACGAAGAACGGCGGGCATTGGCTAAACAGTTTGTCAACAGCATCAACTATCGGGCGGAAGATAACACATTGGAGTTCCGCCAAGATCCACCACCGAATGCACCACCACCGGATCAACCTTCACCAATCGACTGGTATCCTGCACCTGTTTTTTTGACCGATTTAAGTGGGAAGCCGGATGGACATTACATCAATAAAGCGACGTTTTTCGGAGCAGGCGGGGCGCAGCAGCCGGATGCAGTACGGCTGCGGGGAGAAGATGGCACATTACAGATGAATTCGGTGTTGGAGCCAATGCCTTACTGCATGGTGCTGCGGCGGGACATAACGCTTGATCCGGGTCAAAAACGAACGCTGCGATATGCCTATGGAGCGGCTTTTCCAGAAGCACGACGAGCCATGTTGGGCGAATTAAACACCGAAGAAAATTTCGCGGATGGTCAAGAAAACTGGAAAATGGATTTGGCCTATTTCTATACGGGCGACGATCCAGTATTGCAGCGTGAAATGGCATGGCACAGTTACAACTTGCTGTCAGCATCGGTTTACAGTGCTTACCACAAAGTACATTTGATACCACAGGGTTCGGCTTACCTGTTCTTACATGGAGCCGATGGAGCACCACGTGACCAAGCCTTATTCGCATTAGCATTGACCTACATTCAACCAGAGTTGGCAAAGGATGTGCTGCGGCTGATTATGCACTTGACCGACGGCACAACCGGACAAATTCCATATGCTTTCTGTGGACATGGTTATACCAGCAACGGCCTGAATATTCACACTAATCCATCAGACCTTGATTTATTTTTCTTGCTGGCGATGACCGAATATTTAGCAGCAACACGAGATTTCAAATTCTTGAATGAAGAAGTGCAGTTTTATCCACCGGATAAACCAACAAGAGCCGGTGGGATTACGGTGGTGGATCATATCCGGTTTGCACTAAAGCACCTGTTCGACATGGTTGGAATTGGCGAGAGTGGCTTGATTCGGGTGCGAACAGGCGATTGGTCAGACTCGATTGTGTTGGAAACAGCACTGAGCGATGGCCTATTTGGAGTGGCGTATCAGAACTCAAAGGCACATGGCGAATCGATTCCGAATAGCCAGATGGCTTTATATGTGCTGCCATTGTTAGCGAATTTGATGGCAGAAGCAGCACCAGATATTACAACCATGCTGCGTGATGGGCGGATTGAACGGTTACAGGCGGCAGTCGAAAAGCAGTGGAATGCAAAAGGCTGGTATAACCGGGCCGTTTTGCGAGGGGTTTCCAACCAGCCGATTATGATCGAGTCGTTGACATTAGAAGGGCAGGTTTGGGGACTGATCAGTGGATCAGCCAAACAAAATAACCATGAAAGCAACCTGATTGAACGGGTTGAAGCCAGCTTGGATAGACCTTCATTGGTTGGGGCAACGTTGCTGGAAGGCGGCATGATATGGCCTGCGGTGAGCCAACTATTGACATGGGGATATACAAGGGCGGGTAGGGCAGATTTGGCTTGGCGATCATTAAATCGGAATACTTTTGCCATGCATGCTGAACAATATCCAGCCATCTGGTTTGGCATTTGGGGAGGGCCAGATGGCATCAATGGAAAGACAGCAGCGTTACCGGGGGGTACATGGTCAAGTGCTTTAACACCAATGACCGATTTTCCAATTATGAACGCGAATGCAGATGCAATGGCTTTGTTGGGGTTGATGCGAGTGTGCGGCGTTGAGCCTTCAGCCGATGGAAAAGGGTTGGTGATTCGTCCACAAGTGCCACGTAAACGGTGGGTGTTAGATACAAGACTGATACGAATCGAAGTGGACGGGGCGAAAATAAAAGGCGAATACAGAGCACAATTTGGTGGGACAATCAACCTGTATGTGTATACAGCGGGGAGTGATGTGGCAACGACTGTTCCATTGGCGTTTCATGCAGGTGAACGAGTGCCATTTTCAGTGGGATAAAGACCAGAATTTAACCACAGAGACACAGAGAAAATGCAGAGAAAGCCATTCAAACTTTGCAAAGTGACCTGATATACAGGTGGTATCAGGTAAAAAGGGTGGTTTTTGAACCTTCTTGAACCTTAAAAACCTTACGAATAATTACAACGAGAGATAACTTAACCGAATTCTAACCTGAAGGTTTGTTTCTTGAGGGAGCGAAATGAAGCCAAAAGAAAAATTGGCTTCAAATTAGGTTTGTAGATGCAAACCCTATTCGAACGGAAAATACACTAAAGTGGGTAGAATTTATGTTCGATTTGTGATACGTTGTGTTTGCAGTTTGATGTCTCCGAACAGGCCAATTTGATTCGCAAGGCGCTTTAACATATGGTTAAACGAATATCCTTCTACCTTTGGGTGCTATTTTTGTTGCTAAACTTTCCTTTCTCGAATCTAAGAGCAACACAGCAAAATTTAACAACCAAAACGATTTACCAGATCGCATGGAGTCCAAGTGGAGATAAGATCGCCTCTGTAGATTACACAAATGTGATAACGATTTGGGATACGAAGACACAGAGTAATTTGTTAGCAATCAATGGCATTAGCAATAATCTTAGTGCGATCCGTTGGAGTCCAGACGGACTACGTCTTGCTGCCAATTCTTATGACGCAAAAAAGACGTTTATTTGGGATGCAACAACCGGTAAGCTGCTCCAATCTATCACAGAAGATACAGGATCGCTTGGCCTCGCTTGGATAGCCGATGGCAACCAAATTCTAACAGGTACAGATGGCATTGATGATACGGCAGAGGTACGTCGATGGGATATCCAGACGGGAAAACTCGTTGAACGCTATACTGTCGGCGGGGCGGGAATATTCAACAGCCCAGATGGCAGCGTTTTAGCAATTGCTCCCTCCTACTGGCTCGAACTTCATGATGCGATTACCCTTGACCGCATTGCGAAACTCTATATCGACAACGACTACGAGCAGGGGTATCAAGTCAGTTCGGTTGTATGGTCATCTGATGGAAACTTGGTTGCCGCTGGTTATCTCAATGGTAAGGTTCGTATATGGGATATTAAGACATCAAAAATCGCTAATGAATATCAAGCCAACGATGTGGTTTTTGAGAATCGTGGTATTCCTCAAAGTGCAGTTATCGCGTTGGCTTTTACGATGAAAAATACACTTGTTTCGAGTGTCAGCCGTGACGGAAGTATACGGCAATGGGATGTTAATACAGGTAAGTTAATGATTGAACAGCAACTTACTACATCTGTGACCGCCGCCAATTGGAGCGCCGATGGCAAGCAGTTGGCCTTTGGTGACAGTGATGGCACGCTTACCATTTGGGAACAGGATTGAGTAATAAGCCGCTTATTCACATGAACCAATGTTGATGGTTTCGAGTGAAGTTGGGTAGAGTCAACCTGTCTCGCATCTTCTCATCTAATAAAATGTGGAGGTTATATGCGACGCTTCTTTTTCCTCTTGATGATTTTTAGTGCGTTCGTTTTCAGTCAGTTGGCAAAGGCACAAGAACCCGCACCATATTTGTATTATTACTCGGACAAAGACAATGCGTTTGTAATTGAACGTGCGGATGGTACTGATCAGCATTTGCTCGCAAAAGATGAAACACCAAGACAGAAAAACCCGCTTGGTATTGATGGGCCGGGATGGTCGCCGGATGGCAAATGGTTTGCATGGATAACGACTTATTCGGCTGAAGGTGCTGTATTTAGGAATGGTCATATTATTGGGAGTAACAGTCGCAAAAATTTGGATATTTTTAACCGATACAAAAATGTATATCAAATGGACTGGAGTCTAGGCAGTAAATATTTATTGCTCGATCTCAATCCTACTTATTGCAAATCGCAGATGACCGATTGCAAGACCGATACTTACTGGTTGGTAGATGTCGAGCAGGCCGTAACTATTGCGGTGTTTGACATTTATAGAGAACGAGTAAAAGTTGGTATCGAGTGGTCAACACCCGACAACTCTGTAAGCCTCTATATTGGAGAGGAGGTATTTACTCAGAGAGCTGGCCTTGGTTATTACCGTGTCAACATGCACAATGATGGGCGGGTGGAAAAGCAACCCATTAGTCATGATGAGTGGAAGGCAAATACTCCACCGGATGATTCGTCATCCACTACAGATACCCAATATTTTCCTGCGCCCAGTGGAAAATATACAATTGCTCTTAGTCAAATAAAAGCAAGCATTTTACAAAATTTAACGGACAACACATCCATTAAAATGCCCCTGTCTCAGTTTGGCTCTTCGCATCCGATGACACCCATAAATGCAATTTGGTCAGCCGATGGGGAATGGGTCATGGCTGGGTATGCCGACTTCAATGGAGTATATGGAACAGCGGTATTCAAGGCGGATGGGACAGACTATCGGGAAATTAATACCTGTGGCTCTAGTCAGTCGTGCGCGGGATGGCTACCAGAAAATGTAGATGTAAGCGAAATTGCATCTGCATCATGAGATAGAAATCTCTTCCTTAGCTAACTGCCTTTGTCGAAATGCCTACCCAACTAAACCATTTTTGCTGGTATCGAGTGAAGTTGGGTAGAGTTAACCCGTTCTCAAATTTCATCCAATTGAATAGGGAGGCGGGCTTATGCGTCGGTTGAGACAGGTTGTGGGCTTCCTCGGTGTCATGAAACTCGCATAGAGAAAATGTGTTTCCCTACGCGAGTGTATGGGATTGAAGGCGCACTAATGCCCTGTGTGATAGAGGATGCGTCCGGGATCGAGCGCCACTTCATCGACATAGCACCATATCCACTCCTCACCGGGTTCGAAGGATTGCATCAAGGGATGCTGAGTCGCGTGGAAATGTTTGGTGGCGTGTTTGTTCTTGGAATCATCACAGCAGCCCACATGTCCGCAGATTAAACACACGCGCAGGTGAACCCAATGGTCGCCCATTGCTAAACATTCTTCACAGCCATGCTGTTTGGCGGTTACATCTTGAATCTGATCCAGATGTGTACAAGGTATATCAGCCATAGTGTTATCCAATCAATATCTAGTCTAACCTTAGCGTTGACTGCCCACTCTGTCGTGAGGGATTCTACTTAATTTTGCTCAGTAGGCAATTGACCCTTTAACACATTCCGATATGCTTACAGCATGAACACTACACCCCAAACACCAAGCGCTCTGGCTGGCATCCGTGTGATTGATTTCTCGCGGGTCTTGGCAGGGCCATACTGCACCATGCTCTTAGCCGATTTGGGCGCAGAAGTCATCAAGGTTGAGAATCCTGATGGTGGTGATGATACCCGCCGTTGGGGGCCGCCGTGGTTGGATGGCGAAAGTGCCTACTTCCTGAGCATCAACCGCAATAAGCGCAGCCTCGCGCTCAACCTCAAACATCCGCACGGCATCGAGATCGCTCACCAACTGATCGCTCAAGCTGATGTGCTGGTCGAGAACTTTAAAGTGGGTGGCATGGCACAGTTGGGGTTGGATTACGACAAACTTCACGCTCAATATCCGCGTTTGGTGTATTGCAGCATCAGCGGTTATGGGCAAACGGGGCCAGACCGTGACCGTCCCGGTTATGACTTCATCTTGCAAGCCGAAGGTGGTCTGATGTCGATCACAGGCGCACAAGATGGGATGCCGCACAAAGCAGGCGTGGCAATTGTCGATGTGACGGCTGGACTGTATGCGACTCAAGCCATTCTCGCCGCGCTGCGTTATCGTGATCAAACGGGGCAAGGGCAGTATGTGGATGTGGCACTATTCGATTCGCAGTTGGCTTGGTTGGTCAATGTGGCGCAGAACTATCTGGTTTCGGGTGATACCCCACAGCGTTACGGTAATGCCCATCCCAATATTGTGCCTTACGAAGTCTTCCAAACGGCTGATGGTTATCTGTCGTTGGCGGTGGGCAACGACTCACAATATAAACGCATATGTGAGGTGGCTAATCAACCCGCACTCTGGGATGACATCCGTTACCAGACCAATCCGGGTCGGGTGGCACATCGTGCCGAACTCATTCCGTTATGGCAAGTGGTATTCAAAACGCGCACGACCGCCGAATGGTTGACATTGATTCAGCCGATGGGGATTCCAGTTGGGTCAATCAATAGTATTCCTGATGCGCTTAATCATCCTCAAGCGGTTGCCCGTGACATGGTGCAGTATGTGCCGCGTGAAGGTGGGCAAGATGTGCCACAGTTGGGTTCAGTCGCTAAACTCTCGGAAACACCTGCCCGCATCCAACAGCCTCCGCCACGATTAGGCGAACACACCCGTGCCATTTTGCAAACCGAACTCGGTTACAGTACAGACGAAATCAATCAACTACGATCAGAAGGTGTGATTGGTGGGGTAGGGGAGTAAAACATGGTAGCCATTTTTGAAGGCAAAAAAGTTCGGCTGCATGACCAGTCAGGTTTCGTGTTAGAAGGCCGCTTGCGCCGATTATTTTAAAAGCGCAGAGCAAACTCGGTGAAAATGTAATCTGCAAAATACAAACCGAGAAACCATTGGTCGAAGCTGGATTGCATCCTGCAACGGGCGGTGATGGCCTGAGTGTTTGTTCTGGCGATATGCTGCTAGAAGCACTCGTGGCCTGTGCCGGGGTGACGCTCTCAGCCGTGGCAACGTCCATCGGTGTCGAACTGCGTGATGCGACTATCCGTGCCGAAGGGGACCTCGATTTTCGTGGCACGTTGGGTGTATCCAAAGAAGCGCCGGTGGGCTTTCAGCAAATCCGGTTGTTCTTCGACCTCGATACTGATGCACCAGAAGATCAACAGGCAACCCTCATCCGTTTGACCGAGCGTTATTGCGTGATTTATCAAACCTTGCGCCAGCCTCCACAAATTGAAGTAACCCGCACCACCCCAAACTAATCTGTTTGCAACCGGACAGTATCCTTTTGCCTTCGCCTTTCGTTGTATAGATGAAACTCAATTACAACGAGAGGCATAATAATGAATACACTCAATGACAAAACCGCACTGGTCACGGGCGGCAGCAAAGGTATCGGACGCGGGATTGTCGAAGCGCTGGCAGCAGAAGGCATCAATGTTTGGGCTATGGCGCGTAACGCCGAACCTCTGGATCAACTCAAAAACGACATCAAAGGTGTTCAAACCCTAGCCGCTGATGTCACCAATCCGCAAACCACATCGCAATCGTTGAAGGATATTTGCCCTGACATTCTGGTGTTGAGTGCAGGCGCAACACCTTTGATGGCTCCGATACACGAACAGTCGTGGGAAGAGTTCAACGGGGTTTGGGAAACCGATGTCAAATCCACTTTTTTCTTTGGTAAACAAGCCTTATTGACACCGCTCAATCCGGGAAGCACAGTCATAATCGTTTCCAGTGGTGCGGCAGTCGGAGGCTCGCCACTCTCCGGCAGTTATGCGGGCGCAAAACGAACTCAGTG
>JBBQLX010000072.1:0-30393 GCA_038328375.1 Aggregatilineales bacterium
GTGCGACCACACGTTTGATCCCCGGCACGAAGTTGAGCGAACGGGTGGTGACCTATGAAGAACAAATCATGGAAGAAACGCTGCCCAAGAGCATCATCATCGCGGGTTCGGGCGCAATCGGCGTGGAGTTTGGCTATGTGATGCATAACTACGGTGTCGAAGTCACTATTGTTGAGTTCCTTGACCGGATGGTTCCGCTGGAAGACGAAGAAGTTTCGGCTGAACTTCGCAAGCAGTATGAACGGTTAGGTATCAAAATTATGACCAGCACCAAAGTCGAGAAGATTGAGGACACTGGCAAGAACGTCAAGGTAACCGTGACTGGTGCGGACGGTAAGCAGTCGGTTTTGGAAGCAGACAAAGTGATGCAAGCGATTGGTTTCAAACCGCGTACTGAAGGCTACGGTTTAGAAAAGACAGGCGTGAAGGTAACAGACCGCGGCGCGATTGAAATCAACAAGAAGATGCAAACCAATGTGCCGCATATTTACGCGATTGGTGATGTTACTGCCAAGCTGATGCTGGCGCACGTTGCCGAGAACATGGGCATTATAGCGGTAGAAAATATCGCCGGTGTGGAAACTATCGAACTGGACTTCGACATGATGCCGCGTGCGACCTACTGCCAACCGCAAATCGCCAGCTTCGGTTGGACAGAGAAGCAGGCACAGGAAAAGGGTTACGAAATCAATGTCGCCAAGTTCCCCTTCCAAGCCAACGGCAAGGCACATGGATTGGGTGACACAGTCGGTTTCGTCAAACTCATCAGCGACAAGAAATATGGTGAAATTCTTGGCGCACACCTGATTGGGCCAGAAGTCACCGAACTGCTGCCAGAATTGACGCTGGCGCGGTTGGCTGAACTGACTCCCAATGAAATCGCCCGCAACGTTCACGCTCATCCGACGCTGAGCGAGGCACTCATGGAAGCCGCGCATGGACTTGAAGGCCACATGATTAATATGTAGGAGTTGACAGTCAACAGTTATCAGTTGACAGTCCAATACAAGAGAGGCGTAGAATTAAATTCTGCGCCTTTTAATTTCTACCTTTGTAAGCAACCCGCACTATTTCCTGCTGCCAAATAGAGTTCTTTTGTATAACGTTGATAAGATTTATATCCATTCCACAAAATGTTAGTCGTATTACTGAGTGAGGATGAACTTAAATAAACTCCCGAAACTTTTGAATATGGTGAGATTAGATTCGCGTGATCGAGTACCAATATAAAGGCCGTATCATTCTCACCGTAAGCCAAAGACAAATCATAGATGAACATACAAACTCGTTCTGGGAGCCCTTTCGTTTGAATGAAATCACCCAAATTCATATCAATACAATTTAAGGACAAGCCATAAGCCTTAGCGGAGAAGTTGTTTCCCCCTTTATCCATTTCTGCAAGCATTCTACAGTCAGGCCTGTTATTTGAAACTGCCTGTAATTGTCGCATCGAACCACTGACAACATCATTGACTGTATAGCCGTGCTCAGTCCATATTTCCATAATTTCCCAATCGACGGTCACACCCGGCACAACACCGTACCAGCACGGTTGAGGTTGATCTTCACAGCCTTCGGTGAAGCCACGCAAAGCAGGATTAGGCGGTTGAGTGCTGCCGAGAATACGCGCAGCAAGACTGGTAACGGTCAGCATGAAGATAAATTTAGAGCGAGTTTGAGCAACAAGCGTGGCATGGGTTTCTCCGAATAATGATGCTTTTTCATCATACACACGGAATGCTGTTAAACGTGCTAAAATCTGTTTAGAAGTTGAGCAGACGAAGGGTAAACAGATGGAAGCCCGACAGTTACTCTACACAGTTGAGGAGTTCGAACAGTACGCGGACGCACCCGAAAACCGTGACCGACTACTCGAACTTATTGACGGGGAGATTGTAGAAAAAGTGCCTACTGAACAACATGGGATGATTGTCATCCTGATTGCCCACTGGTTACTCAATTTTATCCTCACCAACCATATTAAAGGGCGAGTGGTTACAGAAGTCCGTTATCGCTCAAAAGAAGACCGACGTAATGCACGTATTCCCGATGTGTCATATCGTGCAGGTAGTAATCCACTGACGAAAAAAGGCAGCGTTCCAGAAATGCCCGACATCGCTATTGAGGTAAAATCGCCGGATGACTCGCTGAAGGATATGCGTGCTAAAGCACGATACTATCTGGCAAATGGCACAAAACTGGTGTGGTTAGTTGAACCTCAAAAACGCTTCGTTGAGGTCTATTCGCTGAATGATGAGCAGGTGTTGTTTGAAGGCGAGATGCTGGATGGTGGCGCAGTGCTACCCGATTTCCAAATGCCTGTGAGCGCGATTTTCGAAGATACAGCAGCGGAATAAATTAGGGCATAAGCATTTCATAGCCAAAGACAGAACCAAAGTGGCGAATAATGCGTTGAGTTACATCTGTTTCATCCACAGGTGAGCCAAGCAGTTGAGCGAGGCTGGTCACACCTTTATCACGAATGCCACAAGGGATAATGCCCTCAAAGTAGCTCAAGTCCGTATTGAGATTGAGCGCAAAACCATGTTTGGTCACGGCACGAACATTCACACGTACACCAATCGCACAAACTTTGGCCTTACCCAGCGGCATATCGACCCACACGCCTGTTAGACCAGAAATGGGTTTACCAACCACACCATAATCCGCCAATGTGCGAATGATAACTTGTTCAATATTGCGGACATAACCGATTACATCCATGCGGAGGGTATCAGAGGCGCGAGGCAGTTGGATAATCGGATAACCGACCACCTGCCCCGGCCCATGATAAGTAATGTCTCCACCTCTATCCACGCGAAAAACTGCAATATCCCGTTGAGCTAATTCATCCAGCGATAGAAGTAAGTTGTCCTCATGGGCCGATGTGCCGAGCGTATAGGTATGTGGATGCTGGAGCAGCACTAAACGGTCGGGCGTTTCACCCCGTCCACGCGAGTCAGCCAGTGTGTTCTGCCAATCCAACGCCTGCTGATACGGCATACAACCGGGCTGTAAAACTTCACAAATCGGTGTCATTTGGTTGTTGATTTGGGAAAACGGCGGCGAATTTTACCGTCAGTATAGACATGGGTATCGTGGTTTTTAGCGTCATTCTTAGCGACCACCACATATAACTGCTCAATCAGTTGTTCCGGTGTTACGCCCGTAGCATGACAAACGCCGATTAGGGTAACGATGACATCAGCGGCTTCTTCGGCGATATGGTTTTTATCGGTGCCGTCTTGAGCGGCTTCGGTCACTTCGCGCACTTCTTCTTCAAAAACGCGAATAGCATCCTCGGCAACCGGCTGCCAGCCAAAGCGCTCATAAAAGTCGAGCGTCGAATGCATAAGATCACGCAAGGGGTCATTGTTTATTTGGGTCATAGTTGTGTGTCCTTGTTGCCTTAGGGTGATTTTACATTTGCTTCAATGAGCCTGTCCGTGACGGGCCTTTAAGATATTTCTCAAGAAAACTAAAGGTTGCATTCAGCGCAATCTGTCCTTGTAATTGCCCTGCTTCATTGGCTGAATCGCTGAAAAAGTCATGGGCAACATCCGGCAATATGAGGAATTCGTGATTTAAGCCGCGACCATTTGCAACGAGTTCCCGACGAGCTCGGTTGACATCGGCTGAGGTTACATACTGTTCATGCTGACCATAAACTGCCAGTAAAGGAACGCGAGCATCCTTCAAGCGACCGAAATAGCGCTGCGGGAAACCATAATAGACAACCGCCGCTTCCATATCTTTGCGGATAATCGCTGCTTCATAGGCCAGACTGCCGCCCATGCCAACACCGACGACAGCCACATCGTGATTGGTGTTACTATGAGTTTCGAGAACACTTAGAGCAGCATCTACACGCGGATAACCTGAATCACTCAGCGCTTTGACCAATTCAATGGCACGTTCGGGGGTGGTCGCCACCTGTCCATCAAACAAATCTGGCACAATGACGTAGTAGCCAACCTGTGCAAAACGATGAGCGATGCGACGAATAGCCGGTGTGATTCCCCACCAGTCATGAATCAAGGCAACAGCCGGAAATAAGTGTCCAGTATTTGGATGCGCCCAATAGGCTGGTAGTTGATTACCACCTTCCATCACCATCTGGATATGTCCACTGGTAAAGCCATATTCGGCACGATTCGAGTCATAACCAGACATGGCGACTCCTTCAAAAATGCGTCCTGCATTCATTATAGCTAAATTAGCATTAAAGCTCTGTACCCAGTTGATATGAAAAGGTTGTGAGAGGCGAACCAGCCAAAGGGTAAGGATTGCATACAAAACATACTCGGAAAGAAGGAAGCCACCGGCATCCACTGTATTCGCAAGTATGAGGAGAAAAGAATGCTGAAACGAAACATTGTCCTTTTATCGGCAGTATTAGCACTCTGCACAGGTGTTTTCGCCGTTGCTGCCCAAGAGGCTACCCCTGAAAGCACTATGTCGGCAGCACCAGATACGATTCAAATTAATGTTCCAAGTCTGATGCCAGAGGGAATCGAATATGATGCTACGCGCGGTCAATTCCTCCTCGGTTCCATTTCACAGAGCAGCGTCTCAGTTGTTGGTGATGACGGCACACTGACTACCCTGCTCCAAGACCCCAAATTAAAGTCGGTCATCGGTCTGCAAATTGATGCCGAACGTAATCGCATATTGTTTGGTTCAACTGATCAAGCCAAGGTTGGGCAATTGGGCATCTACGACCTGACAACTGGCGCAGAAATCCATGTGGTTGATTTGGCAGCACTCACGCCGGATGCCGCTGGTCACTTCCCTAACGACATCGCAGTTGATGCTGATGGCAACGCTTATGTTGCGGATAGCGCAGCAGGTGTGTTCTACAAAGTCGATGTCGATGGTAACGCGTCGATTTTCCTGCAAGACCCCAGCTTTGTCGGTCAATTCATCCTCAACGGCATTGACTACAACCCGAATGGATATTTAGTGGCGGTTCGCGGCACTGACCTCATCAAAATCCCATTGGACAACCCGCAATCGTTCTCAGTCGTTACGGTTGATGGTGATGTTCAAGGTGGTGACGGCATTATCTTCTCTGATGCCAAGACGTTGGTTGCGGCAGTTGGTAACCCCAAGCACGTCGTACAACTGACGAGCGAAGATGATTTCGCCACAGCCACGATTACAGGTGAATATTATCCTGAATCCGGTTCAGTGACGACCATTGCCATTCGTGATGGTGTTCCTTACACCACCGATGCCCAATTCAGTGCAGCAGACGCACAATCTTACTTCATCCAGAAGGTGACATTCAGCACACCCGATATGGCTGATGCAATGACTGATGCGTCCATGAGCGAGGCTACTTTAGAGCCTACTGCGGCTGGCTAATCGGTAATAGTCTGGATGGATGAGCCAACTTAGACCGTTGGCTCATTCTCGGAACAAAACAAATAGAGATACTAAAAAGTGGGTGCAATTATGCATCCACTTTTTAGTTATCGAAGAAGGTACAGAATGCCACCAAAGATTTCAGATCATCATCGTTGGAGTGCAGCCTATTTACGGTCGGCAGCCGATGAACATGATGAAGCCGCAAAGTTGATTGATGCTGAAAAAGACGAAGAAGCCAATCATCACGCTTATCTGGCACACGGTTTTGAAAACCACGCACTTGAAGAATCGGGACATGCGGCTAAACGTACAAGCGATTTAGTAGAAGACATTGATTGGGAAGCATTAACGGGTGATGAAGACGAACCAGAACCTCCAAAACCCAAGAAGCCAAAGAAGTAAACCGAAACTATTCAGCCAGAAAATCGGTTGGAAGCGCTTCCAACCGATTTCATTTATTTAGATGTTGATCCCGTAAACATCTTCATAGTAACCGTCCGCTTCAGCTTCCGCGCTTAAAACCTTCGCTGTGTCATCATTCACACTGAGTACGAGGCTGCGATACCCTTCGCGGTGTGTCCAATCTCGCAGAGCTGTTAAGAGCTGCGCGGTCAGTGGCTTGGGCGACCACAAATAAACTTCAACCGCACGGGGGGCATAAAGCTGCTGCTGGCAGTAAATAAGCGCTTCTTGCCCGGAAGCCGAAAAGTTCAGACGATGGGTGCGACGCTCCCGCATTTCCGCGATGGCATACCACGTTTGGGGCCATAAGGTTTCCCACTGTTGACGCGCACTGCCAAGGCGACCAACAGGCATAAACCAATTAAAAATTTGTTGTGGGTTGTCGTTAGGGTGATCGACAACTTTATAAAACCCCTGCCCCGATTTCGCAGGCAGATTATAACGACGAATGCGTGACATGACGCTCAGGCCATGCCGTGTATAAAGCGACTGAGATTGAACATCACTGGCGATACAGTTAGCAGTGACCCGAACTAAACGAGCGATTTTCGCTTGTTCAAGCAGATCGTGTAGGATGACATCCTGTAATCCAGCCGACGCGAAATCAGGATGAACGACCACCAATGCTAAATGATAATGGTCGCCAAAGGGTTCAGGTTCAGTACCCCGATAGGCTTCAGCATAGGCAGCGATCTTGCCATCAGCTTCGACAACCAGCGGTATACCCGCACCTCGCAATAAATGGCTGAGATGGATAGAAGCCGTTTCGATACTCATCCACGGGCCGCCGTGCTGCCACCGCTCGTAGATGGTCAATGAATCGTAAGCCACATCATCCACTTTGCCAGAAGGATTCAAGCGCTGCCAGACGGAAATATGGGTTCGAAACAAGGCACTAATCGCCTGAGTGTCATCCAGCGTCGCACCACGCATATGAATTGAATTCATGCCCTGCTCCTGCACTAACTGAAAGAAACGATTGTAACACTGCTTGGGGTAATGCGCCCTGCGTCAGCCCACAATGGACTGCTTTTGAACCCCATAAACCCCAACGTAGTGTTATAGTATTACGTCATTATTCTAGGCAGGAGATTGCTATGAGCGACTTGAAAATCAACCTTGATGAAACGATGGACTTTTTAACGGGTCTATTGAATACGCCCAGCACGACCGGATATGCTGTCGAGGCGATTGATTATGCCGAAGCAGCTTTCAAAAAGCTGAAAATTGCCGGTGCGAAAATTAATCGCACCAAAAAAGGTGCTTTAAGCATCCAACTCAAGGGTGCAGCAAGCAGCGCCCCGCGTGGCATCACGGCGCATGTCGATACATTGGGGTTGATGGTCAAAGAGATTAAGGGCAGCGGGCGGTTGAAAGCTACTCAATTAGGCGGCTACGCGTGGAACGCGGTCGAGTATGAAGGCGTGACAATCCGAACTGCGGATAACAAACGTATTCGTGGAACGGTGCTGCTGAGTAATCCCAGTACGCACGTCAACAGCAAATTGAACAGCACCCAACGCGAAGCCGACAACATGGAAATTCGGTTGGATGCGATTACGCGCAACGCAGCCGAGACACGAGAACTCGGTATTGAAGTTGGTGATTTTGTTTTCCTCGATCCACGCGTCGAAGTGACTGATACTGGTTTCATCCGTTCGCGCCATCTGGATGACAAAGCGGGTGTGGCAGCGATCTATGGGGCGCTCATCGCACTCAAAGCAGCCAAGCAGCAACCGGCACAGGACACAACCATTATCATTGCCAATTATGAGGAAGTCGGACACGGCGGTTCGGCAGATTGGCCGAGCAACCTCGAAGAATTCCTGACGATTGATATGGGCGCGATGGGCGATGGTCAAAACTCCGACGAGTTTTCGGTGAGTATCTGCGCTAAAGATAGCAGCGGCCCATACCATTATGCGTTTACTGCGCGGATGAGAGAGCTAGCAAGCGCGAATAATATCCCGTACAAGATGGATATTTACCCGTACTACGGTTCGGATGGTTCGGCATATTGGCGGGCGGGCGGCTCGGCAAAAGTCGCCTTGATTGGCCCCGGTATTGATGCGTCACACGGTTACGAGCGCACGCATACCAGCAGTATTGCGCATACCGCGCATTTGATTGCCCGGTATTTGGTTGATGAGGGAACCTAGAGTTTTACTGGCGATAAATTTCTCGTAAACGAATGATCATAGAAAGCTAATAGAGATGACCGAACCCTTGATGCTTGATACACCTCGATTGACTATCCGTTCGTTGACAATGGATGATCTCGACGGCATACATACGATTATGAATGCCTGTTTTGGCGAGTCTCCTTTGGAAGAACGACATGAATGGTTGGAATGGACAGTGCGAAATTATGTCGCGTTGGCGCGGCTGTACCAACCGCTTTATGGTGAACGTGCGATCAGCCTAAAAGAAACCGGTGAACTGATCGGTGCAGTCGGTTTAGTACCTGCGAGTGGGCCTTATCAACGGCTGCCTTCATTCCGTAAAAACGGTGAACCAGAAGATACTTTTAATCAGCCGGAGTTCGGTCTGTTTTGGGCGATTGATCCCTCACACCAACGTAAAGGCTATGCGGTTGAGGCTGCCCAAGCCATGATTGATTATGCGTTTAATAGCATGAATATTCGCCGGATTGTAGCGACCACCGAGTTTGAAAACGAAGCCTCACAAGCGGTTATGCGTAAGCTGGGCATGACAGTGGAACACAACCCAACTCCCGGTGAGCCTTTCTGGTTTCAAGTAGTGGGTGTTCTTTATAACCCGGCACTGAAAGGCTAAAAAAGATGGTCATTAACGGTAAGCAAATCATTTTACGTGATTGGGATACGCGCGACCTGCCCACTTATGAGCGTTGGTTACAGCCCGGTCACGAGTGGAAAAAGTTAGACGGCCCTTATTACGCAGGCCCCACACGCGAAGAAATCCCCGAAATCATCGAAGACCAACGCAACGCCATCGAGTTTGCGGATTGGCCTACCCCGCGTCATCAACTGATTATCGCCAGCCAAACCGATAACCTGATGATCGGGCAAGTGTCGTGGTATTGGATCAGCGAGGAAACCAACTGGCCTGCGCTGGGCATCGTAATTTACGATCCTAAATATTGGCGCAAGAACATCGGCTACGAGGCATTAGGCTTGTGGAGCGATTATCTCCTCGAAGTGCAGCCGTTATTCGTGCGGCTGGATGTGCGAACATGGTCAGGTAACGCGGGTATGATGCGGCTGGCGCAAAAGCTGGGCTACCGTGAAGAAGCCCGCTTCCGCAAAGCACGAATTGTTGATGGTCAATATTATGATGGTCTAGGTTATGGTGTCTTACGCGACGAATGGACAACCCGTTATCCAATGGGATTCGCGGCTAGTTTAGGTTAATTTCCCGGCGCTGGATGGGCAGAGCGAAAAAGACAGCTACCAGCAGGCAGAGAATAAGGCTCAGTTGGGCGCTGAAAAAAGCGACCCCAAAGGCAATGGGGTATGCGATCAACTCTATGGCATACTGCCGCAGCATTTTCTGAGCTTGTTGTTTGGGAATTCCATGTTCCAACATATGGGGTCTTCTGATGACATACCACCACATCAGATTGAAAAAGACACCAATCGCAAATTGTGTGCCGCTGTAAAACATGGCAGCAATAGCAGCATCCGGTTTTTGAAAATATTCCGCCACGATGACGGTTGGAAAATTCAAAAACGTGATGAGCATCAACAGCAATGCATTAATGAGCAGCATTGTACGATCCGCGTGGCGAATCATTTTGAACATGGTGTGGTGATTTGCCCACATGATGGCAATCGTCAAAAAGCTGGTGATATAAGCTAAATAGGCGGGCCAAAGATGGAGTAAAGCGGTCAGCAATGTGCCTGCTTTCTCGGAATCCGATGTCGATGGGAGACGAATTTCTAACACCAGCAACGTGATTGCAATGGCAAATACGCCATCACTAAACGCTTCCAACCGGTTGGTTTCAGTGACTTCGACGGGCGGTTGTGGTACAGGATTGTTCAAGTTATTGACCTTTATTTCGAAACTGTGTTTTCAATACGTCGATCTGGAATAAACCATATCAGCAAAACCACAACATACAAAGCAAAAGCGATCCACGTATTAAAAAATGCCATCACAATTCCGACTGTGTAAATGATAAGCGATAGGATGCCCTTCCGATCATTCCCCACGGCAAGAGCCAATTCCGAGTCCTTCCCCATCCGCGCGATTAAGGCACGACTGAGAAGATAGTAGGCGAACCCGGCAAGATCCAAAACCACACCGTATAGTGCGACAGGAATGGTTGCCAGATGGTTTTCACCCATCCAAGCGGTGACGAAGGGAACAATCGACAACCAAAATAAGAGATGAAGGTTTGACCACAAAATTCGTCCATTGACCGAGCGAGTCAGGTGCAACATATGGTGATGGTTGTTCCAATAAATGCCTATAAAGATGAAGCTCAGCACATAGCTCAGGAATACAGGAGTCAATTCAGCTAAGGCGGCGAGTGTGGGTTCGTGCGGCACTTTAAGTTCTAGCACCATGATCGTGATAATGATGGCGAACACTCCATCGCTGAAAGCCTCTAAGCGTCCTTTGCCCATTTATATTTTCCTTTTGTTGGTGTGGGTTTATTCTTTCATGTATACACGATTAAAACGTAGATGTGTAGCTAAACAAAACGGTAGGATTTATAAGTCACAAGATACACGTTTTCAGTGGCAAGTTTTAAAGCTTAATCAATTGATTTTTATTGGCGAAATTGGCAATTTTGGTAAGGGGGGACTGCCGCCGCCATCTTCGCCAATAAAGATGATTTATTATCATTTTTAGCCGAGCTTACGGCAAAATCAGCACTGTATTTTTTGGCAATGCCATGTCAATTTTTGCCAATATTGCCAACGGTGGGGTGTTAAGATTCACGGTCGGGATAAATCCCGCCCCTACGAAGATCATAACCGAAATGAAAACGGAACGGGTTACATTTTGGAAGAACATTTTGTAACTCTTTTAAGGATGCAGACTTAACATTACAGGCGAGAAAATCAAGTACGAGGTTGTGAATTGGTTGGTAAACGGTTTACCGACAAACCTAAAATAAACGTTGCTACGAATAAATCATCCATAACGGGCGAGGCATCGGAGGGCGGAACATGTTCCGCCCCTACATTAATTACCAAAGCACATCATTGTGGTGGTAATTGGGTGCTTTGCTGCAAGAGCAATTCGTTGCCATCGGGATCGGTCACGGTGGCGGAAGTTCCCCAAGGCTGGGTAACAAGCTGTCCGAGATTGACACCTTTCTTCTGCAACTCGGCATAATCGGCCTCAATGTTGCTGCTTTCCAGAATAAAGGTGATGAAATTCTCGTGCTTCACCCAAGGTGCAAGGACGATGCTGGTGGCAGCACCGGGAGGTGCAAGCTGAATCCAACGAATAGACGGGTCTTCGAAGTGGGGAATGTTCATTCGTACTTCAAAGCCAAGTTTTTCGGTGTAAAACGCGAGAGAAACCTCTTGATTGTTCACGGGAACGCCGACGAGATCGATGCGTTTGATATTCATGGTGTATTACTCCTTACACAGTTTTAACGACATTCTTGTTATACCCTACTCCGATTGTAAAAATCGGTCATCTTTGGGATTTTTCTGGGCGATGAGGGCGTGTATATCTGAAAAATATTTTAGGGGTGTGGTTCCCACCAAATCCTGAAACTCATGCGTTAAATGGGCAGCATCGTGATAGCCATGCCTTGCAGCTAATTGTTGAAGCGTCAGGGCGCTAACCGGCGCATAAAGAACACGATGGATGCGTGCGATCCGCGAGAACTGTTTGGGTGACAATCCAACCAGATTGCGGAATACCCGTGTGAATTGACGTTCGCTCAAATTAACTTGATCGGCGAGCGCTAAAATACTTATGTCGTGTTGAAGTAAATGCTCTGTAGCATACGCAACACGGTCGGAATGAAGCGGAGTGTTCAGGTGACGTTTAAAATAAGCCACTAACGGTTCTGCCCAACGCGGTGTATAGAGCGTGTCATAAAGCTGCTCTTCCAAGATACGAACATCAAAGGGTTTGTAGAAATCACTCAGCACGAATAATGATTGGGAATCATCGCGGGTCGTGAAATCCTGATGAAAAGCCGCCCAGCCTCCCGGCACAAAACGTACACCAATCATGGCTGATGCGCTCACACCAACCTGCTGAACCCGCAAAGCATGGGCATAAGGGCGAACAATCCAACTGGATGTACAGGCAAAGGGTGTATTTGCATTGGGACTGATGGCTTGTGAATGTCCATCAAATTGAAACAGGATTTCAGCGCGTCCCTCTGCCGAGAGTATTTCGTCAGGTGGCTCAGTTGTGGGCATTAACAAGCGCCAAAAACATTCAATGGTATTTGAAAGTGCTGCTGGTGGGCGCATCTGTTCGTAGTGATAGGAGTTCATTGACCTCAGTTCCATTCTACGCAACGAAGTTTCGAACTTTTGTTCATATGATACTCTGAAAAATCAATGTGGGGCAATACCCAGCCAAATTGCTCTCAAAACAAAGACACTCTATACTGTTTTCGTATGTGCTAATTTTCTTTGTAAGGAAAAGTTTAATGCGACAAAAACAAATCAAGCTCGTTCTACAGGTTTTATTGGTCACACTGATGATGTGCAGCCTCGGTCTGCTGCGCGTGGTTGCCCAAGATGATGCGGCGACTCAACGCAAAGCTCTGCTGCAACAGATTTACCAGAAGGCCATTGCAATGGGTGATGTTGACCTGATGAATGCCAGTTATGCGGACGATTACGTCAACCACGGCTTCGGTGAGGACATTGACTTAACCACCTTCAAAGCCTTCCTCAGCGCGTGGGTTTCAGCGATGCCCAATTTCAAGGTTACGCCAGAAGTGATTATTGCTGAGGATGAATGGGCAGCTAGTCGTGTAATTTTCAGTGGAACCTTTGATAAGCCGTGGGTTTTTGGCGACGAAACTATTCCAGCGAACAATAAGCCAATCATGATGTCATTCAATATCCTGCATCGTTTTAATGACGAGGGCAAAATCGCGGAAGACTTCACAGCGTTTGACAAACTCGGTCTGCTCATCCAGATGGATGCTGCGCCCAAGTTACCGGATTACATCAGCAGTACCTTGGTTACAGGCGAAATCGAGCCGATCATTTTAGGCGAAACCGTTTCAGCAGGCATGGAGCAAGCCCACAAAGACGGTTACTCAGGCGTTATTGATGACTCGCTCAATAAGGGTGATTTGACAGCTATCGACAAATATATGGCTGAGGATTATCTAACACATGAGCCTTTTGGGAACTTCACACGGGGTACATTTAGGACAGTCGTCCAAGTTTTCCGCACCGTCGTACCGGATTTACATGTGAGTATGGATGCAGTTGTCGCAGAAGGTGATTGGTTAGCGGGGCGGCTTATTTACACCGGAACATTCGCCGTTCCAATCTCGCAAGACGGGGTGACGATTGCTTCTACAGGCAAACCAATTACATTCGTCATCAATGTTTTTGTGCGCTTCAACAAAGACGGAATCGGTATGGCTGATTACAAGGAATACAATCGCTTGGGGTGGTTGCAACAACTGGGTCTTATCGAAGCACCAGCAACCTAACAAAAATCGAGAGAGTCTGAGAGAGTCTTGAAAAAGCCCACTTATGACAATCTTGACCCCCTCATCCCTAACCCTTCTCCCCCGTAGTTTCAAGGGAGAAGGGAGTCATGCCTTCTGCGTGTAGAATGTTCCACATTTTCTGACCGAGAGTAGCTTAGCAAAGGGTGTTGAAAAAGCTCCCTCTAAGACCCTCATCCACGAGAAAACAGGATAAATATTCTAAAGACATCAGCACTTAATATCCACACGGTAGCAAGCTACTCAACAATCAAAAAATTATGCAACATTCGTTGGTGATGAAGGTCATTGCCAATGTGGTGGATATTCGAACCCAATCGCTACATAGCAAAACCACATAACGATTTTCAAGAGAAGCCAAGCTCAAAACAAGCGATGTTTATGAAATGATGAACCTTGAAAATTTCATTCTCGTTTGGGTAGTATTAGTGGTTGGTTTATATTTTAATGGCTATACTTTTGACGTGCGACGATCATCGGTTTGAGGGTTTTGTAATGCTGGTATTTATTAGCCATTCTACTGCTGAAGATGAATTTGTAGACAATCTTAGCCGCAGTTTGGAACGGTATGCGTTTGATGTGTGGGTTGATCATCTCCATAATGTTCCAGCGGGACAGTATTGGGATGAATTTGTCGATGTGAAGTTAGAAGATTCAAAGGTGATGCTGCTTGTATGGTCACCAACGGCATCGACTTCGAATAATGTCAGCGTCGAGTGGCGCGAGTTTCACACCAAAAATAAACTCATCGTCCCTATTGTATTTCGTCCTGCACCGCTGCCGCTTCTCATTCGTCATCTTCAACGGATTGATTTTGTTGACCAGACAAAATACGATGAGCAGGTTAATTTACTCATCAAGTCACTACCTACCCCCGACTTGAACGCAACCTCACTCACCAAAATATCAAGTAGGATCACCCAAGAAACAACCATCGTCAGCCTGATGAATGCCAGTGACGACATTATTAAAGAGTACAAATCCTCACTTCAAGATAATCAACTCCTTCTCATTTTTCCTGACTACCTGCCGCAAACAATGGTCGCTGAACTCAAAAACACCAAGATGTTTATTGGTCGTGGGGCGAATATGGATATTAATCTAGAAAATTTTCATGCCGAAGAAAGCGGCGTTTCGCGGCAACATGCCCTGCTCTCTGTAGCAAATGGAGGATTAACGTTGATGGATTTGAACTCTATCAATGGAACACTGGTGGACAGACGGCGTATACAAGCGCAAATGCCTATTCCGCTCAAGAACGGCTCACTTATCCAACTCGGAACCTTATTCGTCCGCATTTACTACAAAAGTATATCGATCTCGTGAGCCATCCGCAGCCTCTCCAGCCCAGATCATTCAACTAAATATCGACTCTCATCCATGCGGTATCGAACCAGTCATCAATAAGATACTGTGGATAACCGATACGGCGCAAGTTGGTGATGCAAGCGGCACGATCCGCGCCTTGCTGCGCCCAGAAGGGAACACGCTTGACCATCGTTTCGACGCGCTCACGCGGGGTAATCACCCATGTATCATGGGGAATCAAGCCGAAGGTAATAGACTCCATCTCATTAGTCGCGGAGGCACTTTTACGATAGGGCGCGATAATCACCACATCACGCGCTCCGTATTTTGGCGATGTGAGTGTGTCACGCACAAAACGCGCTGTGCCACCAAGGTCGATCAAATCTTCGATCATGCCAACCGTATGTCCACGCACATCAATCGAAAGCGGTTGGACAATTTCAGGATGCTCAAGCGGTTGCCCCGGCCCTAGATAACACTTTACGCCGAACGTCCCAAACTCAATATGCGGCATATCGGGCGTAGCGCAGTGGCTGATGTAATCCTGCAAGAGTACGCCGGGGAGCAGCGCGCCCATCGTAATCATAATCATTTTGGTGAATTGGCGTTCTGTGCCAATGTACTTCTGTTGATAGTCAAAAACGCGATGTGCCAGCCATGAGACCATCATATGCTCGGCTTCATCGCTGATATACAAAAATTTCAGAGGATCATGAAGGATGTTTACGCCAACCGGATTTTGCCAGAACGCGAGTGTATTGGAAGCGGCGGTCATATTACTATCAAACCTTTTTCAATAAATTGAATCAGAATCAAAAACGCCCGCAAGATGCAGGGCGTTCGGTTGCTCCGCAGCCTGGATTCGAACCAGGAACCTACCGGTTAACAGCCGGTTGCTCTGCCGTTGAGCTACTGCGGAAGATAGGCTGAATGGTAGCAAACAGGCGGCAAGCTGTCAAGGCAATTTCTTGCGGGCGCAGCAAAAGAGAGTAATATTATCAGCCGCATCGTCAACGCACAAAATCACCCTTCCCAAACGCCTGATTATCTAAATTTTAGATCGGAAAATGATGTATGTCACAAACGGTAACGGTTCGCAAAGTTGAAAATGCGGCTGACTTCAAAGCATTCTTCGAGTTTCCGTGGACGATTTACAAAAATGATCCTAACTGGGTTCCACCGCTGCTTTCCATGCGGCGTGATCAGTTGGATAAAAAGAAAAACCCAAGCTGGGAGTATATGGAGGGGGATTATTTCGCGGCATGGCGTGGAGACAAAATCGTCGGCACGATTGCGGCTTATATCAACCACCGCAATAACGAATACCACAACGAACATATTGGGTGGTTTGGGGCGTTCGAGGTGTTTGATGATCAAGAAGCCGCGACTGCCTTACTGAATACAGCGACAGAATGGGTCAAGGCGAAGGGGTACGATGCCATTCGTGGGCCGCAAACCTTCACAACTCATGAAGATGTGGGCGTGCTGGTGGATGGCTTCACACGTCCGGTGCTGCTGATGCCCTATAACCTGCCCTACTATAGGACATTGATTGAAGGGGCGGGTTTTGTTAAGTCAATGGATGTGTTCAGCTTCCATCTGAGCCGACAAGGTGCGGCGGAACACGCCACCGGTGAACGGCTGGAACGGCTGACCAAAGCCGTGATGAAGCGCAATAAAATCACTGTGCGGCAGATCGACAGCAAGCATCTGAAAGAAGAGTTTAACCTGTTTAAAGACCTTTATAACGCGGCATGGGACAAGAATTGGGGTTTCACACCGATGACCCCCAAAGAACTGGACGGCATGGTTAACAGTTTGGGGCAGTTCTTTGACTCGCGCTTCGCTTTTTTCGCCGAGGTGGACGGTGTACCAGCGGGTTTCGTGATGGGTGTGCCAGACTTTAACCAAGTATTGAAGGCGGCGAACCCACGTCCCGGTGTGCCAGAGGTCGTGTCGTTGGTGCGGGCGCTGTGGTACTGGAAGATTCGCCCTATTATTGATACGGCACGCATCCCACTGATGGGCGTAAAAGAAACCTTTCGCAACAAGGGGATTGATGCAGTGCTATATTATTATGTGTTGCAGGCGCTGCTCAATGCACCCAGAATACAACATTCAGACTCAGGGTGGATTTTGGAAGTCAACGAAAATATGGTGAGTATTTCTCTGAGTTTTGGTTCGACGATTTATAAAACGCATCGTCTGTACGAGAAGAAATTGCAGGCATAACAAGCGCCACGGGGAAACCTCCCGTTATTATTGCTGACTTATGTCCTGCTGCGACAATTATCGCTTTTTATTACACTCTTTATCCAGCCTCGGATGCTGCAAGGATCTAAGATCGTATGGCAAAAATTCTGGTCGTAGATGATGAACAATTGACTCTCGAAATGCTCAGCACCTTCCTCAAACTGATCGGACATCAGGCGATTACCGCGCTGTCTGCCCGCCAAACATGGGATAAGCTGGCATATGAAGAGCCAGATTTGGTGCTGCTGGATATTATGCTGCCGGACGACAGTGGTTTGGAAATTTGCCGCAAAATGCGGTTGAACGAGGCCACAAAAACCGTGCCGATCATTATGATTTCGGCGCACTTTCCACCCATGACGGAAGAGGCGACAAATGCGGGCGCAACCGGCTATCTGATGAAGCCCATCAAACTCGATATGCTGAAAGCCGCCATCGTTAATGCTGGGGTCAAGTAACTTTAGGGTTTTTGTCCCTGCTCAACCACATCATTGGTGGCTTCTTCGGGTGTACGCTGCCCGGAGATGACTGCGGCTAACGCATTCTCCATCGCACGTAGAGTCGTAGCATTGCCATCGACTAAGGGTAAAAGGGCATTTGCCAACAGTCGATTTGCCAAATCGGTAAATGTACCCGCATTCCACAAACGCATGGCTGCGCGGCGGGCTGGCAGCATATTAACCTGACGGCTGTAAGCGGTTAGACGATTAGCTTCCAGCATCCATTCGATGAAACGTAATGCTAACGCCTGCTGATTTTTATCCTTGGTTACGACGACCCACATCCAACCATTCATTACCGTCGAGGGTTCGCCGTCTGCTAAGGGGATGGGCGCGGCTTCCAAGGATTGCCCACTGGAGAGCAGATTCAAATATTGGGTCGAGGTAATCATCCCCGCGTCGAACTTGCCCTGCGCCACTTGAAATAAATAATCGTCGGGACGGGCATAATCCAAGACGCTGCGATCAATCACACCTGCGTCAACGGCCTGTTTATAAAAGGTCAAAACGGTGAGCAGCGCAGCAGCATTCGGCTTGCCCTGAATCAATTCATTGAGTGTGCCGCCCGCTGAAATATATTGCAGCAGCAGCACATCACTCAAGCCTTCGGTGACACCTGCCGGAAAGACAAATTTCTGTTTATCCTTCAGCACATCAGCAAAACGGGCAAAGTTGCCGTTTAAAATCACTGGACGGTAAGCAATCAACTCGACATCCAGTGTATAGGCCAGACCGTAGAGTGTCCCATCGATGCGGCCTAAATCCAAAGCCGCCGGATACAAATCACCGAGAACGGCTGATGTCACCTGCCCTTGCAGCGGTTGAATAAGGCCAGCATCGACAGCCGCCAAGATATCGTTACGCCGCAGCAGCGTTATGTCCGGCATAGCATCCGGTGCGACTGTGTTGGCGGTCTCCAACGTTTCGATAATGCCGCCCGAATCCTGTGCTTTCTTCAGGCGCATTTCAATTGTCAAATCAGGGATGGTGGCGCGGAAGGTATCCACATAATTAGCCAGCATCAACGCGGCTTTTTGGTCACTGGTCGGCGAAAGTGCGTCCGGCCACCAGATGTGCAAGGTTGGCGAAGCACCATCGCTCGTTTCTGGTGTACTGTCCGGCAGCATCAAGGTGGGCAGCGCTGTCGTCGTCAATACGATGGTGGCTTCAGTGGTAGCGGAAACTGCCTGTGCAGATGGTGAATCGCAAGCCACACATAGTGCTGAGAAAAGCGCAAGCATGGTGAGAAAAACTAAACGCATGAATTCGAAACTCCGAATGTGAATAACGGACGCATTATACACCCAGCGTCAGATTTCAGAGTTTGCAGGCTGGTTTTCGGGCGCAGCATCGGCTTCCTCGGAGGGCGAGGCTGGTCGTTTCACAAAGCGAAGTTTCGCCACACGCATACCATCCATTTCTTCAACGGACACATCATACTGACCAAAGGCCACTATATCATCGCGTTCCGGGATGCGATCCAGCTTTTCGGCTATATACCCCCCCAACGTCGTCGAAGTCGGCTCACCATCGGGCTGACCGAAACGCTCAATGGCTTCGTTCAGGCTGGTTAAGCCGTCAATCACAATATCAGCACCTTCGGTGTGGATGGCTTCCACTTCCTCTTCGTCATATTCATCCTGCACCTCGCCCACCAACTGCTCGATAATGTCTTCCATGGTCGCCACACCTGCCATGCCACCGTATTCATCAATCACGATGGCGAGATGAGTCTTGGTTTCCTGCATCCGCTGTAACAGAATATCCACACCCAAAGTTTGCGGTACAAATAAAGGGTCACGCATATAGGGTTTGAGATTCGCGATTTGCGTAGGATCCGTCAGTAGTTCCGGCTTGTGCATGACGATATCCAGCAAATCTTTCGCCAGCAGCAGCCCAACCACGTTATCAATTTTCTCCTCGTAAACAGGATAACGCGAATGCATGTTGGAAATCACCATATCTAATATGGTGGAAAACGGCGCATCGCTGGCAATGGCTTCCACATTCACACGCGGTTGCATGATTTCTTCCACACTGATGTCACTAAAATCGAATACACGCCGCAGCAAAACTTCTTCGTTTTCTTGCAACAGGCCAGCTTCGCGGCTGGAATGAACCAGCATTTCCAACTCTTCCGCCGAATGCACAGAGGAATGTTCACCGGAGGGTTCGAAGCCTAACATGCGGACAATGCCATTACCCAAGCCATTCATCAGAAGAATGACCGGGCGAAACAGCAGCAGAAACCAACGCACGGGACGGACAACCACTAAAGCAGTGGCCTCCGGTCGTTGTAAGGCAATGGACTTGGGAACCAATTCGCCCATGACAATATGCAGCAATGTCACAATTGAGAAGGCGATGGCAAATGAGATCGCTGGGCCGACTGATTCCACACTGGATTCAGGCAGCAGTGCATGAAGCAGCGGCTCGATTAAATGTCCAACGGCTGGCTCACCGACCCAACCCAGTCCTAAACTAGAAAGGGTAATACCCAACTGCGTGGCGGCAATATAACTGTCTAGATGCTGCATCGCGTTATTCGCAATTTTAGCGGCAGCGTTGCCCTCGCTGGCGAGTTGTATAATACGGGTGCGCCGCGCCCCCACAAGCGCGAATTCTGCCGCGACGAAAAACCCATTGGTTGCGACCAGTAGAAATACCGACAATACTCCTAAAAGCGTGTTCATCCCGCTCCTTATACCCCACTCGGTTATCAAGCGCCCTTATAATAACATGCTTTAGGGAGGTCATGTGTAGGACAGACGGCTATAGAACGGCATCAAATATGCAAATGTCCATAAGAGCCTGCCCTGCCCAAGCAGATTACACTATAATCGAAGGACGGTTACAAATTGCCAAAGAGGAACATTCATGAAAGAGCTGCCTACCTTCCGAGAACGCCCACGCGATCAGGTGATGGCGTTGGTTCACCGCGTTCTGATGCTGGACTCGCACAGCGACCATTCTTATCTGCATGAATTGGTGACGCACGCAGATGGACATTATCGCGTACTGTTTGATCCGGCCTATTTCATCTTGCAACCGGGACAAACCGAGCCGAGCAAATCCCAATGGAGCAGTTTGAAGAAAAAATTTAAGCGGCATGATCCCAGCGTGTTTGTCTTTAAGGAACACGGGACAACCACCGTAAATGGCAAAACCTACAGCCTGATGGATTTCGGATTCTTCGCTCAATAAGACCATGATCCGGTTGTGAAGCGGCAAAGGCGGCGTATAATCCACACTTATATTACGCAGAACCGAAAAGAATGATCGTTTGAATTTTTTGTATTTATATAAGGTTGCTTATTCTCGTATGAGCAGCCCGTTTCTAAGGAGCTTTACATGGCAACTTATACTCTTCCCGAACACCATGAAGCAAAACCGATTAAAGGTGACGAAGCCATCCTGATTGCCAGCGGGGACTTGCGCCTCACCGCCAACCAGACCTGTTGGGCAGCGCAGGAAGCGATGGAAAAACAGATCGTCGCCGCTTTCAAAAAAGAAGGCATTAAGGTCAAACGCGGACATGCTTATGACCCCGAACTCAAGCACGGCTTTATCTGGAGTCAGCGCATGGGTATGGATATATTCCAGAACATTGACCCCGATGCCAAGTTAATCGTCGCCGAAGCCGTTTGGCAGTACAGCCATCATGTCCTCGCGGGTTTACGGGCGCATCGTGGGCCGATCCTGACCGTCGCCAATTGGAGTGGTCAATGGCCGGGATTAGTGGGCATGTTGAACTTGAATGGTTCCCTAACCAAGATGGGCGTGAAGTACAGCACCCTTTGGAGCGTGGACTTTAAGGATGAGTTTTTCGTCAATGGCATCCGCGAATGGATTAAGACGGGCAAAATCACCCACGAGACGAACCAAGTCCAAGATTTGAAGAAAAAGAAGCTGCCCAAAGACGAACGTGCGCTCGGTGAAGCCTTAGCTGCCCAACTCAAGCACGATAAAGCGATCATCGGTATCTTCGATGAAGGCTGCATGGGCATGTATAACGCCATCATTGATGACGAACTGATGAACGCGACCGGCATTTACAAAGAGAGATTGAGCCAATCGAGTTTGGTGGCTGGTATGAAGCTGGTCAAAGATGCCGAAGCCAAAAAGGTGCGCCAATGGCTGGATGAGCGGGGTGTCACGTTTGTCACGGGCAAAGATGAAGCCACCGAACTCACCGATAGACAACTCCTTGAGCAGTGCAAGATGTATATTGCTGCCGTCCGCATCGCCCATGAGTTCGGCTGCGCGGCGATTGGCATCCAATATCAACAGGGTTTGAAAGATACCGCTCCGGCCTCGGATTTGGTGGAAGGGTTGCTCAATAACGTCGAGCGTCCTCCGGTTTATCATGCCCTAACTGGCGAAGAATTATACGCAGGCCAAGCGCTGCCGCACTTCAATGAGGTGGACGAAGGCGCGGCAGTGGATGAGATTGTCACCAACCGCATCTGGAACGCGATGGGACTCGATCCGGCGACCACGCTGCACGACATCCGCTACGGCGAACATTTTAAAGGCAAAGGCGTGGATGATTATGTGTGGGTGTTCTTGATTTCGGGCGCAGCACCCGCCTCACACTTTATTGATGGCTACGCAGGTGCAACCAGTATGCGCCAATCACCAATGTACTTCCGTTTGGGCGGCGGTACGTTCAAAGGGGTGAGCAAACCGGGTGAAATCGTCTGGAGTCGTATTTATGTGATGGATGGTATCCTCCACGCTGATCTGGGACGTGCAACAGTTGTCGTTTTGCCGCAGAAAGAAACCGACCGCCGCTGGCAAATCACCAGCCCAGAATGGCCGATTATGCACGCAGTATTGCACGGCGTTACTCGTGACCAGATGATGGCGCGGCACAAAGCTAATCATCTTAATGTGGCTTATGGAAATGATGCGGAATCGGCTGACAAAGCGCTGGCTGCTAAAGCGGCGATGCTAGCCGCGATGGGCATCGAAGTCCACTTGTGCGGTGATGTCAAACTGTAAAATAAGAGCGAGGGAACCCCTTCTCCACCGAACTCAAGGGAGAGGGGCTTAATCATTCGAGGAATCATGCCATGACGGCTTCACCCGAACCGCAACCCAAACGTCCGCGCAAATCCAAAGCCGAGCGTGAGGCGGAACGTCAAGCGAAGTTGAGAGCAGAGATCAACAAGCCAATTGATCCTATGTTGTGGATTTTTCTAGGTGTGATTCTGCTTGTGGTCACACTGGTGATGTTTCTGGATCCTTACGGCGCGACCGATACGCAAACGCGCGGCGCGGAAGGCGTTCAATTTGTACTGGCGATCATTTATGGCATTCTCGGCAAAAATCTAGCGACGGTGATTTTGGGCGGCTTAGGTGGATTATCGCTGATTGTGGGTATCATTGGCTGGATTAGGAAACGTTTTGGTCAAACAAGCAACAAATAATTATCCAGATAACATGAAAGATCATTTCCATGCTCACAACACAATTGCTTCACCCCGAAATTTTGGCGGCACTCGGTGCTTCGGGTCATGGTGGTAAAGTATTGATTGCCGATGGCAACTACCCATTTGCTACCCGTGCCAATCCCGCAGCTAAACGGGTCTACCTGAACTTCACACCCGGTAAGCTCAATGTGGTCGAGATATTAGAGGTGTTGGCTAAGGCCATTCCAATTGAGTCGGCTGATGTCATGACACCTGACAGCGGCGACGAACCCGTTATCTTCGCTGATTTCCGACGACTGTTACCTGACCTCGAACTCAAGAAAAATGCGCGCGTCCCCTTCTACGATTTGGTTCGTGATCCTGACTGCTGCTTGGTCATTGCCACTGGTGAGCAGCGCATCTATGCCAATATCCTGCTGACGATTGGTGTTGTTGCTCCACCCAAATAAATCCGCTCATAAGGGGCAAACAGCAGCTACTGTTCGCCCTTATGCTTATTTAATTGGCTTGTTTCTCGCTGCGTATGGTCTTAATCAGCGCTAAAGTGTCGCGCACTAAGGTTTCCATCGCGGCGAAGTTGCCATCTTTCAACCAATCGGCGCGGATGAGTTTGCTACCCATGCCGAGGCAGGCCGCACCCGCATCAAGCCATGCACGAAGGTTGGCTTCATCAGGACTCACGCCGCCGGTCGGCAAAATGCGTGACCATGGACGCGGACCAAGAAGTGCTTTCACAAAAGCTGGCCCACCGAGTGCATCCGCCGGAAACAGCTTAACAATTTCCGCACCGAGTTCCTCGGCATCCGAGATTTCGCTGACGCTGCCACAACCGGGAACATAAGCGATCTTGCGACGGTTGCACAGCCGTGCCACTTCCGGGTTAAAATTGGGCGCAAGGATAAAGTTTGCTCCCTGTGCGATGTAGGCGGCAGCGGTCGGCGCATCCTCAACCGTACCCACACCGAGAATAATATCGGGATACGTTTTGGATGTGTGCTGAATCAGTTCGGTAAATACATTAATTGCCCCTTCACCGCGATTGGTGTATTCCATCACATGGCTGCCACCACGTACTAAAGTTGCAACCACACCCTTTACCAGAGAGACATCAGGGCTGTTGAATAAGGGCAGCATCCCATCGCTCATCATCGTGCTATATACCGTCATGCGGTCAAAACGTGCCATCCTTCAAACCTCTCTATCTTTTCTAGTTATCTTCCAGCATTTGCTGAAGTTTTAGTGCTGTCCCAGCCGGATCATAGTGCGACCATATTTCATAAGATTGATTCGGAAACATAGACTTTACATCGGAAACAGCCAATTCATTTACTAATAGTTGAACGACCCGCAGTTTATCAGCAGCGCTTAGTTGATGCAGTTCATAAATCAGTTCGGGAGACACCATAATTTAATCCCCTCTTCATGACCCATTTTACTTGTTACCACTTCGGATTATCGACCAATGTTGGCTTACCCTCTCGTTCCACCACAATTTTGGCGAAGCCTTTATCAGCAATCGAGGCGTAATCGTAACCCGCATCTGAAGGATAACAGGCAAAAAACACGAAGTTATCCTTGCCGACATTGATGGTGCGGTGCGCCCAGAACGGCGGTATATAACTCATTGATCCAGACACCATACGTTGCAGATTGATTTCACCGTCGGGTGACATCAGCAATAAATAACCTTCGCCTGCCAAACCCATATAGAGTTCGGCGCGGTTGCCGATGGCATGATAATGGCCTTTGGTGAAGAAATATTCGTCACCTACTTTGCCGGGATAAATAGTCGTGGTTGAATAGCGCAGTTGACCTTCTTCCTCTGGATTTTGGGTGGCCTCATGCACCTCATACAACAGCGGGTTATTAATCATCAAGGCATCCTCAGCCATCGAGTCGGCGAACATCCCTTCCAAGTCGTGCAGATAACGCTTTTGAACCACAACCGCGTTCGGAATGACACCATTGGACAAATTAATCATGGTGGTAAAAGGGGGCATGTAATCAGGCATATCTATTACTCCTGTGAATCATCTTGCTGCGGATACCAAAACTCAAATGTATATTCCAGTTCAAAAAGCAACTGTCGAATTTCGACAGCACGGTTTATCAGTTCATCATATTCGTTTTCGTTAATCTGGTTGCGTCTGTAGACAATCGACCATTGCAGCTTAAACCCGTTGCAGGCCGATTTCGCCAACATCAGCATATCCAAAGCGTGTGGGTTGCCACGCGATTCGAAAGCCGACGCAATCTTCGCCGCCATCATCACGGTTGTCTGCCGGATGTCGTTGGCGAGGCGATGATCGAACGTTTCATGGCGCGTGATAAAGTATACCAACTTGGTAAGTTCACGGGCTTTCTGCCACACGATCAAATCTTCAAAACGTTCAAGACGAGACATCCTGCCTGCCTTTACCCATTAACAAATTATTCCGAGCGCATCAACAGCCTGTGTTTTGTCGTGTCCTAACGTTATCTTCACGAACTTGCTAGAAACGAAACATCCGTTATCCCCTGTCATAAGCTCGCTTGTCGCCTGCCTATAGGATAACATTCGCGCCCCTAAAAGCGAAAACCAATCTGAACCGATCAGAAAATTTGGACAGATTATAAAATTGTTTTACACTCCAATCGAGGGACGATAGTTTTATGAATATGAATTCGATGAAAGTGCCTGTGCTGCACTTTTGTTTGTGACTCATCATCTAGGAGGATAAAATATTGACCACGCCATTTCGCTGGGGCATTCTTGGCACGGGCGGCATCGCCCACAAATTTGCTACCGGCTTATCGGTGCTAACAGACGCGCAGTTGGTTGCGGTCGGTTCACGCACCCAAGAATCAGCCGATAAATTCGCGGATGAGTTCAACGCGCCTCGCCGTCATGCCAGTTATGAAGCGCTGGCGAACGATCCCGAAGTCGAAGCCATTTACATCGCTACACCCCATCCCTTCCACAAAGACAACACCCTCTTGTGTTTGAACGCAGGCAAAGCGGTACTGGTCGAGAAGCCATTCGCCATCAACGCCGCCGAAGCTCAAGAAATGATTGACCTCTCACGAGAGAAAAAAGTCTTTTTGATGGAAGCCATGTGGTCGCGCTTCCTGCCTGCGATTGTTCGCACCCGTGAACTAATCGCTAGCGGCGCGATTGGCGAAGTCCGTATGCTCAACGCCGACTTCGGCTTCCGTACCAGCTTCAATCCCACAAGCCGTCTGTTCGATATGGCGCTCGGTGGCGGTGCGCTCTTAGATGTCGGCATTTATCCGATGTCGCTGGCGTTCATGCTGTTCGGCACACCCAAAACCGTTGCTGCCGAAGCCCATTTCAGCGAAACCGGCGCGGACGACCAAAATGCCATCCTGTTCAGCTACGACAAGGGTCAGCTTGCCTTACTCTCATCCGCCAGCCGTACCAATACCGCCCATGAAGCCATCATTTATGGCACAGATGGTTCAATCCGCATTCCTGACTGGTGGCACGGACAAAAACTCATCGTTAATGTGAATGGCAAACCATCGGAAACCCTCGATATTCCGCACCTCGGCAACGGTTACCCGCATGAAGCGATTGAAGTCGCGACCTGTGTCCGCGCTGGCAAAATCGAAAGTGAAACCATGCCGCTGGATGAATCGCTGGCAATCATCCGGACAATGGATACAATTCGCTCTCAATGGAGACTCAAATACCCTTCTGAATAATAATCATTTTAAA
The DNA here is from genome assembly GCA_038328375.1 of Aggregatilineales bacterium. GTDB lineage: Bacteria > Chloroflexota > Anaerolineae > Aggregatilineales > Phototrophicaceae > CFX2. Next base: position 26,710 of record JBBQLX010000072.1, read on the forward strand.
AAGGACGATTAACGATGCAATACGGCAAACTGTCGGGCATTGATAAGCCTATCTCACGGCTGGTACAGGGAACCATCCCGATTAGCACAAGCAAGCTCGATTACAGCTTTAAGCTGCTCGATGACGTTTATGCACTTGGCGGCAACACTTTCGACACAGCTCATACCTATGGCAGCGGCGATAATGAACGAGCTTTCGGCAAATGGCTGGAGAATATGGGCGAGCGTGATAAAGTCGTCATCATTGGCAAAGGCGCACACCACAGTCAAGATCGTCAGCGAGTCACACCGCATGACATTACCTCCGATATATTCGACTCATTGGCGCGCATGAAAACCGATTACATTGATCTGTACCTGCTCCATCGCGATAATCCCGATGTTCCGGTTGGCCCGATTGTCGAAGTCTTGAATGAACATTTCAAAGCCGGACGTATTCATGCCTTCGGTGGCTCGAATTGGACATACAGCCGTGTTCAAGAAGCCAATGAATATGCGAAGGCACACGGATTGCAAGGCTTCAGCGCTAGCAGCCCGAACTTCAGTCTCGCGGATCAGGTCAAAGAACCTTGGGCCAATTGCATCACCATCAGCGGCCCCAAAAACGTCGAATCCCGTGCATATTACGAGCAAAACCACACGCCGTTGTTCACATGGTCGAGTCTCGCGGGCGGCTTCTTCTCCGGTCGCTTCACCCGTGATAATCTCGACACCTTCACCGATTATTTTGAAAAACTCTGCGTCGAATGTTATTGCTCGGAAGACAACTTCAAGCGTCTTGACCGCGTTAAAGAGTACGGACAAGAAACCGGACTCTCCATCCCACAGGTGGCGATGGCTTACGTGATGAGCCAACCGCTCGACATTTACGCATTAGTCGGCTGCCAGAATGGTGAGGAATTCGCGGCGAACATCGCGGCTTTGGAGCATCGGCTCTCACCGGAAACATCGGCGTGGCTTGATCTGCGCTCCGATACCCATTAATTCAATTCCGAATTGTAGGGGCGAGATGTGCGAAGCCTCTCGCCCGTTAATTTTATATCTTAGCGAAAGTATCTAATCTAAATGAGCAGCATACGCGTTTTATTGGTCGGCGAATCGTGGATTTCCACTACAACCCACGTCAAGGGCTGGGACTTTTTCTCAAGCACCGAGTATAGCATTGGCACGGGCTATCTGGTTCAAGCACTCGCCACTGAAGAGTTTGTATTTGGTCATATGCCCGGTCATATCGCCGCTGCGTCTTTCCCAACGACCATCGAGGGACTAGCGCAATATGATGTCATTCTGCTGAGTGATATTGGCGCGAACACATTCCTGCTTCACCCCGACACCTCGGCTGGGATGATCGTTCCCAACCGCCTCAAATTGATTCAAACATGGGTGGAAAATGGCGGTGGACTTGGTATGTGCGGCGGTTATATGTCCTTCGCGGGGATTAACGCCTCGGCCAAATATTACCGTTCACCGATTGAAGCAATCCTACCCGTCAACATTCACACCTTTGATGACCGTGTTGAAACACCTGAAGGTGTGGTCGCCCAAGTGGTTGATCCTAACCATCCGATTGTGGCAGGCATCAATGGTGAATGGCCGCCGCTGCTCGGTTATAACGAAGTGGTTCTCAAGCCAGAAGCGCAGTTAATCGCCAGCGCGGGTAATGATCCATTACTGGCTGTGCAAAATGTAGGAGAAGGTCGCACGCTCATCTGGGCATCCGACATCGGCCCACATTGGTGTCCGCCACCCTTCCTTGCATGGAGTGGTTACGCACAACTCTGGCAGCAAACTATCCGCTGGTTAGCCAAACGGAGTTAGTAAGCCAGAAATCAAAAGAGGCTTACCGCGTGGCAAGCCTCTTTTCATATGACAACTTAGTTATGAATGAACAGAAATCGAGAGCGGTAAGGCGCGTTACTACTTCTTGTCGGTAACTTTTCCCGTTCCGTTCTTATTCTTTTCATTCTTTGCAGTCGGTGACTCGTGCTTACGATCCTGATTAACTTCGTGATTCACCACTGCAATCTTTTTTTGTTTGACCTTATTCTTAGGATTTTTGTCGGGCATATTGATGACTCCTTGTGTCTATCTACAAATTTCGATCCGTAATGATGAAGGGAACCTGCTTAAACAGATCACACTCTCGACGCAATCAGCAAGTTTAATATTGTAGTGTACCTTACAATATTCACATTCGACCATACGTTGAATGTGATGCACATAGATTTCTCATTATGCGGAGAAACCTCTTCAAAATGAAGGCATCGGCTCAATCTTTCTCGCTCGTTTGCTAGAGCCTGTTATACCCTTTGGCTTAAATTTCTCACTACTAATTCTCTCTCATGTAGCAAGTGAGCCTAAAAAGCAGGTTTTGAAGTCCCTCGACCTGATGGAGAGGGATTTAGGGTGAGGGCAATTTCTCACCGATAAAATTGCAGAACACGCTCTAGGAGTTATTGAACAACATCGGAATCAAAAACGGCTTGCCAACAACAAGCCGTTTTGATTATAAATACTAGGCCTTATCAGGGTCTGGGAGCTTTTCAGCGTCTTCCTTATCATGAGTTTCCTTCTTTTCAGCAGGTGACTCGTGCTTCCATTCCTGAACTTCTTCGTGCTTTTCTTCGGCAGCTTCTTTGAGTTTTTCCACATTCTTAGGATTTTTGTCGGGCATATTGATTATTCCTTGTGCTCAGATGTAAGTTCGATCCGTAAATAGAGGAGCGTGTAACCTGCTTCAACGGATCACACTAAGGAGTCAGCAAGTTAGTCTTACAGCATACCTTACAATGTGCGGGTTTTATCAGTTTGTGGATATTATGCATAGGCATTTCTCATGATAAAAATAAAATTCGCTTCCGCACTCATCCAAACTGAGGTTAACGACTTATTCCAAATTGGCATGGTGAGCAAACATTTGCTCGCTCGTTTTGCCGAGGGCTTTCATCAATTGAAGGATACAAATATCAAGTAACAGCACTAATGATTGCTCAAATAGATTCGCCATCGGTTGTATGGACTGGACTGCACTACTGCCCTCGGCTTTGATACTGGGCGCGGAAATCCGAACGATCTTATCAGCAAGATGCCCAACCGGAGAATTAGGAAAGGCCGTAATTAAGACCACTGTCGCACCAATCTCTTTGGCTTTGCTTGTGTACTGAATCATTGAAGCGGTCTTGCCTGAACCCGATGCCAGCAGTAACACATCATCGGCGGCAATGCTTGGAGTCGTCACCTCATCTACCACATACACATGTAAACCCAAGTGCATCAAGCGCATGGCAAACGCCCGCATAAACAAACCGGAACGTCCTTTTCCAGCGATGAAAATGCGTTTCGCGCCCATAATCTCGCGCTGTAACTCCGCTGTTTCATCAGCCGAGACAGTCTTCAACGCCGTGCCTATTTCCCCGATGACCACATCAACCCAGCCATGAAAATCGGTCATTTCATCCACTCTTTTACGGTAAATTATTTCTAGACTGCACCCGACATACGTTCTTGCAGCAGCTTGCTCACCGCAGCCGGATCAGCCGCTCGCGCAATCGCGCCACCCACCACCACAATCGCCGGATTTTGCGTCAGTATCGAGTCAATGGTGGGCAATCCAACTCCACCGGCTACTGCCAGCGGTGCATCCGGCAGCCCCTTCCGTAATCGCTTCAATGTGGCTAATGGGGTT
>JBBQLX010000073.1:0-30170 GCA_038328375.1 Aggregatilineales bacterium
TTATGTCTATAGAGATGCCTTAAGTTTTCAGCGAGAATTCATAAAAACGAGGCGATTCGCGATTGCATCACGAATTTTTGCGAAGTCTTGGCTGTTATGTTGGAAGTCTAAACCGTCAATTTTGACGTGTAAAATCTCGCTGGCTTTCCAGCGGCCTATCCATTCATTATAAAGTCGATTCAGCCGCGATAAGTATTCAGATGAGATGTTGCGTTCGTAATCGCGCCCACGCCGTTCAATGTGCGTCATCAGGGTATCGACGTTGGCTTCGAGGTAGATCATCAAATTGGGGGGAGGTAGGAACGCGCTGATCGCCTCATACAACCGTCGATATGCATCATAATCCCGCGCTGTCATATTGCCTTGCTCATACAAATTCCGCGCGAAGATTTCCGCGTCCTCGTAGACTGTCCGGTCTTGTACCACGCTGCCCGGATGTTGTATCAATTGGTGATGATGTTCCAACCGTTTTCCAAGAAAAAACACCTGCGAATGAAAGCTCCAGCGTTCCATGTCCTTATAAAAATCGGAGAGGTAAGGGTTTTCCGCGTTGGCTTCATAAAACGGTTCCCAGCCAAACGCATCGCTCAACATACCCGTGAGTGTGCTTTTACCCGCACCGATGTTACCCGCAATTGCGATAAATAAACCCTGTTGCTCAATCATGGAATTGACTCTCATTTAACAGTAATTTCATATGATTATTGTTATACTCAGATCGAACAAAAAAGCCAATCCCAATATATCCCAATGTCAAAATCGCATTTCCCAAGTAAAATAATCAGAGCATTTCTATATACATGGTCTGAGTTATCCGTATGTATCAATACATCGAAATTGTTTTAGAGACTGTAATATTCATAGTTGAGGATGGTGGGTTTCTCGCTATGTTTGTCGAGAACTCAGCTAAAAAGTTGCCAGTTGTAGGTATTGTCAAACAATCGACTATCTCCCATGACAATCAACTTCTTATTCAGTTAAGGATTCAGCCCCAAGTTGGTAATGATTTTGCACCCATGTCGTTGCTTCATCAAGGGAGCTTGTTAGAGGTGTTAACGTCATTGTCGAGTAAAGGAGAACATTATAAGGCTAAAGTCAGTCGCCGATGGTTTGAACCTGCAATACGAGCTTCATGGCAAAACATGCCAATTCCTGATGCTAACAAAGTGGAATTGGAGTATGTACGACTCTTTACTCAAAAGGAATATGACCGCATAAAACTCGGTGAAATTCCTACCGCGATGGAAGATCATTGGTTTGCATATTTTGAGAAAGATTGCCTTTATTGGTTTCGGAGCTGGACAGGAATTGGGATTTTTGAATTGTATTTAGAATGGCAAACAAATGGCTGGAGAGTTATTAAAGCGATGGGCAATAACGATCCCGCGTTCGATGCCAGCCTAGTTTCAGCAGAAAGACTTTCAGCAGAAAGACTTTCAGGGCTAATGGATGGGCTAATTTGGCATGGGGAGCAAATATTTGATATTTAGTTCATACCATCTCCGCCGACAACATCAACGGAAACGGGTAGTACTTGATGTAGTACACGCGGTAGCTTTTGCTATCCTCAAAGTGAGCAATCGAGGCATGGTTCGCGAATCGAAACAAACGATTTCCTAACCTGAGTTCATAACGGATGTAGCTCGTTCCGCGATTTCGTGCTTCTTTCTCCAACACATGCGCTTCACCTTCTGCCACACTGATACGTTTGTCCCGCGCATCCCGTGAATTAATCGCACCGAATGCCCACGAAATCAGCAACAGAACACCTATACCCACTCCGACCAACACCACAATCGGTAGCGCACCCAGCAGAAATTCGCCCAAGCTTTTACCCGATTGGCTGTATTCGATGATGAAACCCACAATCATCAGCAGCGGTATCCAAATCGCGAACAACTTATAGGTTTGTCCTGCGCCACGCTCCCGTGCCTGATACACCGCCTCGACAATCTCGAACTGATTCTGTGTCAGCATTCCTTGTCGATTAGCTTCTAAATCGGCTTCGCTGTAGGCCACATTGGGCAGATAAGATGAGGTGTAATCCGTATAGGTCATGGTACTACTTTAGCTTCACGCTGCGACGGAGTTCATCAGCTTCGGCATCCGTCAATGGAAGCCACATCCCCGGCTCTAAACCCTCTAGCGTGATATTCCCAATCGCATATCGTACCAACCGCAGCGTGGGATGCCCGACCGCCGCTGTCATCCGTCGCACTTGACGGTTACGCCCTTCGGTCAGCGTTAGTTGTATCCAGCAATCCGGCACAGTCTGCCGCACCCGAATCGGTGGCTCTCGCGGTGGCAAATCAGGTGCAGTGTCGAGGTGCTTAACGATGGTTGGTTTCGTTGGCCCGTCACCAAGTTGCAATCCATGACGCAGTTTGCCCAATGCCTCTTCATCCGGTATGCGCTCAACTTGCACCCAATAGGTTCGCGGATGGGCAAAGCGCGGCTCAGTCAGCCGTGTTTTGAGCTTGTTGTCGTTGGTGAGCAGCAGCAAACCCTCGCTGTCTCTGTCCAGCCGTCCCGCCGCATAGACATTGGGAATCTGAACATAATCCGCCAACGTCGGCCTGCCTTGTGTATCGGTAAACTGCGTTAGCACATCATACGGCTTCCAGAACTTGAGAATTTGATTTTCGGTCATTATATGATGTAAGGAGTCATCCTATGATTCCTCTTGCGTTTTGGGAGTATCACGCCCTTTTAGCGCGATAATAGCAGCCTCAAGGATCACCAAAATGTCCTCACTGGATCGTCGAATCATCGCGATATATTTAAGCGGATCGCCTTCTGCATCCTGTAACTCATCGGGCAGTATATCATTTGCCAGCATAAGGGTATTGAGCTGATTGCGAACATCATGAGCGATCACCCGCATATACTCTGAACTCAGCGGCAGTTGAGAATACTGTGCGATCAATTCCGTTTTCTCCGTACTATCACTCACCGCTGCCCTCTATTCTTGTTGACCGTGGGTAACGCCTGTGCGTTAAGCCTTTAGCTTCTTCATCCGTTCGCCTGCCTGCCTCAGTGTATCATCACTCTTGCAGAACGCGAACCTTGCCAGCTTGCCCGCGATGTGACGGTGTTCGTCGCAGTAGAAAGGGGAGGGCGGAATACAAGCCACGCCGATGTTCTTAATCAAGTGCTGGGTGAATGCCATATCGTCACCGTCGAAGACCTCCGAAAAGTCACCCATCACAAAATAGGTGCCTTCGGGAACTTTTGCCTTGATGCCTGCGCCCGTCAACGCTTCCATCATCAAGTCACGCTTGACCGTGTACATCGCTTGGAACTCTTCATAATACGACCCCGGCAGATGCAGCGCGTATCCCCCCGCGATTTGCGATGGATGATGTACTGCGAAGGTCACGAATTGGTGCGCCCTCATCGCCCCCGCCACCAGATCAGGATGCCCATACACCCAACCCAGCTTCCATCCGGTCGCGCTGTAACTCTTGCCCAAACTGTTGATCGTCACGGTGCGCTCAAACATCCCCGGCAGCGTCGCCATCGGCACATGCTTCGCGGGTTCAAATACCAGATGTTCATAAACCTCGTCTGCAATGACAATCACATCATGTTCTTTACACAAATCCGCCACCAGCGTCATTTCTTCGATGCTGAATACGCGCCCCGTTGGATTTTGCGGCGAATTCCACAGGATTGCTTTCGTCTTGGGGGTAAAGGCTTTACGTAGTTCGTCAGGGTCAAGCGTCCATTCCGGTGGATGCAGCGGCACGTATACCGGAATTGCCCCCGCCATAATCAGATTTGGTACATAGCTGTCGAAATACGGCTCAATGACGATCACCTCATCACCGGGGTCAACCAATCCCAAGATCGACGAGAATACCGCTTCCGTGCCGCCTGCGGTTGCCAGCACACCGCGATCAGGATCAATATCTAGTCCGTAAAAGCGGTTGGCATGGTCAGCCACACCCTTACGCAGTTCAACCGTGCCATTCCCCGGTGGATATTGGTTGTGCTGCCCGTCCATCAGTGCTTTGACGCTGGCTTGGACAACATCGTTGGGTGTATCAAAATCAGGACGGCCTTGCCCTAAATTGACCGCGCCGTATTGTGCCGCTAAGTTATTAATCTCACTGAAAATGGTGGTTCCAAAGGTCGAAACGCGCTTGGAAAAGGTGGGCATGAGGTTTATCCGGCTCCGTAATTATTAAATATCTAAATCAACATCATAGAGAGTGCTTGCACGGCGGGCGTAAGGATTTTCATAATCGTCTAAATGCATCCATATAATCGTATGCACTTGTGCAGCGGCAGATAAGTGCTGCCATTGTTCCTGATTTTTAACAGGTTCTCCCTTGGCGGTTTTCCAATCATTTTTAATCCAACCACGCAGCCATTTGCTCATCCCGTTAATCAGATATTCGTTGCTGCTGTAAATGGCAATGCGCTGTGGCGTGGTCAAAGTTTTGAGTATTTTTACACAAGCAATCATAATGCTTTGGTTGCCAGTGGTATCCGCTTCATGCCCTTGCATCTCTTCTACACCGTTTAGGCTGACAATCGTTGCACCCCAGGGACCGCCTTTGTACCACGCGGACACATAGACGCTGACATCCACATCAGGACCTTCGGATGTCAGTTCGATCATCTTGGGTGCTGTGCCATATTCACGCGCGGTGGTTACCAATTCGTAGATACGGTTGATATACATGTCCTGAGAATTAATATCCCGTTTAATCCACTTCCAGCGGATTTCATGGCCTTGCATCAGGTCGTATAAACCTTCCCATAAATCTTTATTTTGTATGGTTTGGTTTTTGGTCGCGTGCCAACCGTTCTGTGTCCACTTGGGCAGCCAGCTAGTAATACCCCGCTTGAGGTACAAACTGTCGGTATGAATTTCGATGTAATGCCGTTCGTCGAGCGACTCCAACGCCATAAATACCGCCATCAACTGCATGCGGACGTTGGTCGTGGTGTCTTCACGTCCGCTCAATTCCTCGACTTCATAATCATGAACGATCAGCGCTGCCCAACCTCCCGGCCCATTGGGACTAGGCTTTGCACCACCACCGGAATAAATAATAATGTTGGGTGTAGCCATAATGCTGTTATCGTCGCTTAAATATGATGTGCCTGCACCTATTGTGAGGCCAAATATAAACTTTGTCGGGAAACGAATTTCTCTCAGGACACATGTTGAGTGTCGTATCAACAAAATGCCGTTAGGATAGATCACATGTATTTGAAGTCCCTTTAGTGATGCTGCTGGCGAATCGATTTTACTCCCTGAATTAAAGCCTTAGCTCCCCCTCTGCCATGAAATGGAGAGGAGGATGGGGAGTGAGGATTTTAATTCGCCAGTAGCATCCTTTAGGGCTTGTTTTATGCTTAGCCTCACGGCTTTAGCCTGATGCGAGACAACCACCGATTCATTTTGATCTAACTTGATGTCGTGTCCGATGGATTATTTAATAAATCCTATGCTCGTTTATCCGCCGACTTGTTGAGCAGCTTTCTGCGCCGCCTCATGAGCCTTCTTGCTATGTTCGTTCTCAAACTTTTCCAGATGTTCCCATTGGATCGTATACGGTTTGGCAGCCTCGTACAGCCGTTTCCACAACGCTTGATTTTTCACTGGATCACCGCTGGCTGTTTTCCAACCGCGTTTCATCCAACCCGCCAGCCACTTGCTCATGCCGTTAGTCAGATATTCGCTGTCGCTGTAGACCACCAGACTCTTGAGGTCGCTCAATTCTTCCAGTACTCGCGCACAACCCGCCAGCACCAACTGATTATCTGACGAATTGGCCTCATTTCCGGCGTACAACTTTTTACCATCTTTGGTCACGACACTTACGCCCCAACCGCCAACCTTTGTGCCGTAGTCCATATTGGAATAGACATAAAGCTGTGCATCGCTATCGGCTGATGCCACACTGGCTTTCACCTCTGGCATCGTCATCGAAGATGCTTCTCGGCGTTCACGCGCCGCCGTTGCCAGTTCATCCACCCGATTGTTGTATTTGCTGGTGGCGTGGCCTTTAACCCACTGCCACTTGATGTCATGATCCTGCAATGCCTCGTGCAGTTCTTCCCATAAATCTTGGTTTTGTACGGGCTGCTTATTGGCGGTCAACCAACCGTTTCGCACCCAACCTGCCATCCATTGCGTAATGCCATTTTTAAGATATTGGCTGTCGGTATGGAACTCAATTTTGCTGGCTTCTTCAAGCGATTGCAGCGCCATAATCGCGGCGGTCAATTCCATCCGGTTGTTGGTTGTAGCTGGTTCACGTCCGCTGATCTCCTCGATGTTTCCATCGCGAATCAACAACGCCGCCCAACCGCCTGCACCGGGGTTCGGTTTTGAGCCACCATCTGAGTAAATGATAATGTTTGGTTTAGTCATAGTCCCGTCATTATTACCCAATTTGTCCTTGCTTACAACGACCGAGCATACCAATTGATGCCAGTCGATTTTCTAACCATTTTCAAATTGACGGATATGCACACTTGTTCTATAATAAAATCTCTGATTTATCTCGGTAGCACCACACTAAACGGTGGAAGCTAAAATGAGGTTATTGCACTTGAAAATTCTTGATGTTGGTGCTGATACCGAGCGAGCGAAATGGGTTTTCAAGTCCCTCTCTACGAAGTGGGGAGGGATTTAGGGAGGGGATAATGTTCTCCACTACTAAATGCAGTCCTACCACACACTGTCTTGCCTTGGGGTTTAATTTGGCTTTCTCTGCATTTTCTCTGTGCCTCGGTGGTTAATTGTATTTGCATTTTCGGCGGCTTCTTCCCTTCTTACCGCTGCAACGGCGCACTTCCGAAGACGCGGCAGACATACGCGAGTAATCCGCTGCACTTGTGCTATTTCAGTGGCACTAGCCGAGCCAGCCGCCGTGCAAGAATGTCGATTCAGCGGTTTCTCCCGTGTTCCCGCCTGCCATTTCAGCGGAAGTATTGCAAAATTTGCGAAAGTTGTGAATTTTCCGCATTAACTTCCTGCTTTCGGTGCTGAATTCACATCACCAATCAAGAACGGATTGAAGTTCGTCCCAACATCATAATAATCTTCCTTCTCGACTTCCTTCAACCAGCCCACAACGCGGTACGTCACCGGAGTAAACACCACCTCAATTGCCACCTTGAACAGATAACCGGAGATAATCAGGTTGATTAACACCTCGTTCGGAACGGTTCCTGCGAACGCGATAATCGTAAACACCAGCGTATCAACCCCTTCACCTGCGATTGTTGATCCTATTGTTCGCGCCCACAAGAACTTGCCCTCAGTCCAGATTTTCATCTTTGCCAGCACATAACTGTTACTAAATTCCCCCGCGAGGAACCCGCACAAACTCGCGATCACAATCCGCATTGTTTGTCCCAGAATCGCGTGGAAACTGGCTTGAAGTTCCCAACCCTGTGCTGGAGTCGCGCTGTCAACAATCGCCAGTGTAATCGCCGTCACGAACATCCAAAAGAAGCCCGTCCAGATCACCCGTCGGCTGGATTTATACCCATAAACCTCGGTCAGAACATCACCAAAAATGTACGAGAGTGGGAACAAAAATGTCCCACCATCAAACTGAAACGGCCCGACCTGTAATAGCTTCGTCGCTGCGATGTTCGAAACAATCAACACCGCTACCAACGAAGCGGTCACAAAATCCAAATGCTTATAGAGTCTGCGGTTTGAGGCAGATGTATTCATATTAATTAACTCCAACAAAATAAGGAGGTCTTATTTTAGCTGTCCTCCTCCCTTTTGGAATGTCCGGTTAGCCAAAACAAAAACACCTGACCTCTTTCGAAATCAGATGTTTCTTCTAAAGACTATCGACTACTGACTAAAGACTTTGTTATTCCTTCAGGAAGTTACGCAGCACTGTCGGCAAAATACCACCGTTACGATAGTATTCCAATTCCACAGGCGTATTGATCTTCGCTGTTGCTTGGAACTCTTTGGTCGTTCCATCAAGGGCTGTAGCACGAACGGTCAATTCTTGCCCCGGTTGCAGGTTGTCATCCAACCCAACGATCTCGAAGGATTCAGTTCCAGTAAGTCCGAGTGACTCCCAGCCTTCGCCGTTCTTGAAGACCAACGGTAGCACACCCATCATCACTAAATTGCTGCGATGAATACGCTCGAAACTCTTGGCGATGACTGCTTTCACACCGAGTAGGATCGTACCTTTTGCTGCCCAGTCACGACTGGAACCCATACCGTAATCGGAACCTGCCAAAATCACCAGTGGTGTGCCTTCACTGATGTACTTCATCGCTGCTTCGTAGATGCTCATCACCTTATCATCACCAAAGTGGACGGTCACCCCACCTTCAGTGCCGGGAACGAGGTTATTACGCAGGCGAATGTTCGCGAATGTACCACGCATCATGACATCATGGCTGCCGCGTCGTGTACCGTAGGTATTGAAGTCTTTCTTTGCCACGCCGTTCTCAATCAGGTAACGGCCTGCCGGACTATCTATGGCTATATCGCCTGCCGGGGAGATGTGGTCAGTGGTGATCGAGTCTCCGAATAATCCCAGCACTCGTGCGCCTTTGATCGGTTGTATAGCTTCCGCATCGGTTGCCATGTCAAAGAAGAACGGAGGCTCCTGAATATAGGTACTCTTCTTGCTCCAACTATAAACTGCACCACCACTAACCGGAATTTCATTCCACATCAAGTTACCCGTGTAGACATTGCCGTACTGTGTTCTGAACAAATCAGGCGTAATAGTGTTCTGTACCAACTCCATGATTTCATCTTGTGTCGGCCAAATGTCCTTGAGGTACACCTGTTCGCCGTCACGGTCATGACCAATCGGTTCGCTCACCAGATCAATATCGACCGTACCTGCTAAGGCGTAAGCCACCACGAGGGGAGGCGAAGCCAGATAATTCGCTTTCACCGATGGATTGATACGCCCTTCAAAGTTACGGTTACCACTCAATACAGCGCTGGCAACAAGGTTACTTTCCTTGATCGAACTGGAAATTTTCTCAGGCAGCGGGCCACTGTTGCCGATACAGGTCGTACACCCATAACCAACCGTGTAAAAGCCCAGCGCTTGCAGGTAAGGAGTCAGCTCGGCCTTATCGAGATATTCAGTGACGACGCGCGAACCGGGAGCAAGGCTGGTCTTAACGTAGGGTTTGATACTCAGCCCACGCTCAACTGCTTTCTTAGCTACCAAACCCGCTGCAATCATCACCGATGGATTGCTCGTATTCGTGCAGCTCGTAATCGCGGCGATCACCACCACACCGTGACCAACCTCAACTTCGCTGCCTTCTTGTCCCATTCTGCCGGTGTTTTCAATCGCTGCTTCATCCAGCGCGAACCCACGTTTGTCGATGGGAGTGCGTAGACTCTTTTCGAAAGTCTCTTTCATCTCACTCAACAGCACACGGTCTTGCGGGCGTTTCGGCCCTGCCATGCTCGGTTCGACTGTAGCCAAATCCAGTTCCATCGTGTCCGTGAACTCTGGGTCAGGTGTTGCATCCGTGCGGAACAAACCTTGTTCTTTGCAGTAGGCTTCGACCGTCTTGACCAGCGCTTCATCACGACCTGTGCGTCGCATGTAGCTCAGTGTTTCGTCATCAATCGGGAAGAAACCCATCGTCGCGCCGTATTCAGGAGCCATGTTTGCGATAGTCGCACGGTCAGCCAATGAGAGTTTGCTCAAACCGGTGCCATAAAACTCGACGAACTTATCAACCACACCCTTCTTACGCAGCATTTGTGTGACGACCAACACCAAATCGGTAGCGGTTGTCCCTTCGCGCAGCTTACCCGTCAATTTGAAACCGATCACTTCTGGCATCAGCATGTAAATCGGCTGGTTGAGCATCGCAGCCTCCGCTTCAATACCACCGACACCCCAACCCAGCACACCTAATCCGTTAATCATGGTCGTATGGCTGTCTGTGCCGACCAATGAGTCGGGTAGCAAAACCGTTCGTCCTTCATCATCCACATACATCTGCACCGCTTTGGCGAGGTATTCCAAATTGACCTGATGCACGATGCCAGTTGCTGGTGGAACAACCTTGAAGTTGTCGAAAGCACTTTGCCCCCAGCGCAGAAATTCATAACGCTCTTGGTTGCGTTCAAACTCTAATGTCGAGTTCATCATGATGGCGTTGGCTGATCCGAAGCGGTCAACCTGTACCGAATGATCAATCACCAGATCAACTGGAATAGTCGGGTTGATCTTCTTGGGTTCGCCGTTCATCCGTACCATCGCGCTGCGAAGTGCTGCCAGATCAACAACACAAGCCACACCGGTAAAATCCTGCAAAATCACACGCGCAGGCTTGAAAGGGATTTCAACCTGTTTGGGTGCTTTGGCATCCCAGTTCGCCAAATTATGAACAGCATCTTCGTTCACCTGAAAGTTATCCAAGTTACGAAGGGCATTTTCCAATAGTACCTTGATGCTAAAAGGGAGTTTGTCGACGTGACCGACACCTTTTTCTGTGAGTTTATTCAGGCGATAAATCGTCGCCTCACCCTTCGCCGTATTCAGGGTGCCGCGTGTACCGAAGCTATCCAGTATCTTTGCCATGTGTCGTCCTCTCGTTGTTGAGTTGCCCAAAAATCTTTAAAACCGGATGGCTAATCCGGCATTGCTAGCAAAAATGATTATCCAAACACTATTTTCTTGCTCGCCAACACCGCAGCGCAAATAATTCTATCCAAAATAGAGCATCCGCGTCAGCCTCAATGGGTATAACACTGTTGCTGATTTGGTTCAAGAGTAGCGCTTATCGAAAATTGATAGTGAGCGTTCTTGTTGTATCCTAAACCTCTTTTAGTTATTATTCAAATGGATAGTTTTTATGGTATTCATAGGTCGTTTCAATAAATCGTTATGTTAGATGTCCATCGGCTGCGTATTTTTGTGTTTGTAGCGCGTCTCGGCAGCTTTACCCGTGCTGCTGCGGTTCTGCATATGACTCAGCCAACCGTTAGCCAGCAAGTTGCTGCTTTGGAAAGCGAACTCGGTGTGCATCTAATTGATCGCAATACCCGTAAGATGCGCTTGACTGCATCAGGTGAAGTGTTGTTCTCATATGGTGAACGCCTGTTGAAATTGGCAGATGAAGCACTTGCCGCTGTTCGTAATGAGGCTGGACTTGCTAAACAACAGCTCAAACTCGGTGTGGGTCACACCTTAGCCACCTACATTTTGCCGGATGTTTTGAGTCGCTACCGTACCCACCACAGCGATTATCGGGTGCGATTGGTTGTGGGCAACACAGGAGAACTCTTGTCGAAGTTGAGTTCAGGTGAAATTGATATTGCTTTGGTCGGTTCTCCTGCCGAGCATCCCGATGTTGAATCGAAAGCCTTTATGCAAGATCATTTGGTTGTGATTGTCAGTCCGCAAGATGAATGGGCAGGCTATGAAAGCGTTACGCTTGAACAGATTAGCACACGGGTGTTGCTCACGCGTGAACCGGGATCAGCCCTTTACACCACTGTCTCACGCTTATTTGGTGAAGACCCTCTCACCAGCATGGAGACGATTTTGCTGGGTGAAACCGAGGCTATCAAGCGTAGTGTCGAGTTGGGGTTAGGGGTAGCGCTCATTCAGAAGATCGCGATTGAGCGAGAAGTCCAGCAAGGCACGCTTCGCACGATTGCATTATCAGGTGCAGACAATGTTCGTACTTATTTGATCGCGGTTCGTAAACGTTCTGTTCCCAACGAAGCGGTCACGGCATTTATGGCCTTACTGCCTTTTCGCACCGCGTAATGTCGAATGACCGTACTAACAAGATTGCTTTGAAGGTTATTGGGAGTTCTTCATCATGACAGATAACAACACCTCAACGTTTAATTTGCTCCGCCGACTACAGGAGCAAAATGAGTCCGATGCCCCCGTCAATATTGCTCAGAAAGCAATCACCACCTTTACACTTCAACCCGAACCTGAGGGTCAGCGCGAAGCAGGACCGGGTTTCGTCAATGTGATGGTCTATCCACAAGACCCGTTTGTGAGTGCGCCAGAAGTCCGTCAGATGACCGCCAGCTACATTAACCCCGGCTTGGTGAATACCCGCTTTCAACTGCGGGATCATCTCGCTGTTCCGGCCCAACCAGACGAACAGGGCAATTATATGTTTTGGCCGGGTAAGCCGGAATTTGATCAGGTGAATAGTTTTTACTATGCGACCTTTACCCTGCGGATGTACGAGCGTTACGCCCAACGTGCGCTGCCGTGGTCATTCAAGCTCGATCAACTCATGATTGATCCCCACGCGGGTTCTGGTGGTAATGCCTACTATAGTGAACTCGATCATCTATTGGGGTTTAACGGATTTCAGGATGGTAATGATCTCATTCAATCCTCTCAAAGCGCTGATATTGTGAGTCATGAAACCGGTCACGCCATTCTGGACGGGATGCGCGACCTATATAACGAGTCTTTCGGTCTCGGTGCAAACGCTTTCCACGAGAGCTTTGGTGATATGACGGCTGTACTCGTTGCTTTACATGATGACTCGCTGATTAAGCGCTTTCTTGATTGGACGGGCGGCGATTTGCGAATGGATAACTTTATTTCGACAGTGGCTGAACAGGTCACGAGTCGCTTGCAGGCACGTGGTGAAAAGATACAGGGACGTACTGTTTACCTCCGTAACGCCCTTAATAAATTCACCGATGTGCCGTTTGATCAATTGCCGCCGAGTCCCAACAATCCCGAACTCGAACTGTCGCGTGAAAAACACAACTACTCTCGGCTGTTCACGGGCGCATTCTATGACATTCTGGTCGCAGTCTACGAACAAATGCGGCAAGTTCCTGCGGATCGCATTGTCATTCATGGTATACGCGATATTGTTGGGAATTTGTTGACAACAGCCATCGAGCTTGGCCCGGTTTGCGAACTCACCTTTAGTGATATGGCACAGGCTTTTCTGGCGGCGGATAACTTGCTCTATGATGGAAAACACACCGATATTCTGATTAAAGTGTTTGACCAGCGCAAAATCCTTTCGTCTGAAGCAGCCCATCAGTACACTGCCACTTTGAAAGGTTTGCCCGATATTCATGCGCCTTCCGCCGTTGATTCATCCGATGTGGCGCTTACTTTCCTGCACGAACAGATGATACCAAAACTCAATTTGCCTTCAGGTACTATTTTTACCCCACTTGCTGCCTATCGCAATGCTGCTGGCAATGTATTTATGACCTATGCGTCTACTCGTCGTATTAACTTACAGGGCGCTAAATTCCTCGGCTATAACGGCTCTCACCTTGACGTTTACGGCGGTTTAACCTTGGCATTTGACACATCGAACCGTCTGCGAAGTATGTGCCTGCGCCTCGTCAACGATGAAGATGTCCGGCAGATTGAACTCTTAACAGCCGATTTGATTGCGCGGGGGCAGGTTACCCCCTTAACCGCAGAGAACACATTTTCAGCCGCTTTCGACGTGGGTGATACCTTTAACACAGAGTTATTACTAAAAAATCCGCTGCTGATAGATAAATTGCCTGCTTATGTTACTGATTTGGTATCGTATCTGGTTGCCTCAATGCGTCGTTACATGAAAGACTGAGAGTCCGCAAAGAAACTGTTGCACTTTGGGCGGGAGGAAGTAGACTTATGATTCTGATATGTAGAGGTTGCTAATTGTTGTAAGAAATGAGGGAAAGATGGGTCGTACACGAACGCTGGAACGTCGCAAAGAACGTGAGCAGCAAAAAAAGCGTCAACGTCAGCTCACATTCGCTATCGGCGGCGTGGTAGTAGCAGTACTC
The DNA here is from genome assembly GCA_038328375.1 of Aggregatilineales bacterium. GTDB lineage: Bacteria > Chloroflexota > Anaerolineae > Aggregatilineales > Phototrophicaceae > CFX2. The sequence continues at coordinate 13,778 of JBBQLX010000073.1, forward strand.
GCTATTGTCATTGTGCTGCTGATTACAATGCCGGCTGATGCACCAATTCCGAATGGCACGGCGACGCGCTATCAAGGGATTGACCAAAGTTATTCTGATAAGGGCTTTCCGGTTTTGGGTAAGAGCAATGCGCCTGTGAAAGTCACCGAGTATTCCAGTTTTGATTGCTCCCATTGCGCTGAGTTCCACCAAGGCACTTGGCCTCAAGTGTTGGAAACTATTCGCAGTGGCGCAGTAGAGTTTACTTATGTTCCCGTGTATGGCACGGGTGGCATTCAAAATGGTCAAGGCGCTGCTAAAGCGGCCATTTGCGCTGGAGATCAGGGAAAATTCTGGGAAATGTATGATGCCCTGTTTAGCTGGCAGACCACTTATGCCAATACCGCGTTTTCACAAAACCGCTTTACCGGTGGTGTGAACGCTTTAGGTCTGGACAAAGGCCAATGGGATTCATGTGTAGCGAGTAGTCATCCCGATACCGTGACCACTGCCGCAATGGATGCTTTTAGGTTGCAGAATGTTGCAGGAACCCCTGCCTTGCTGGTAAACGGAACAGTTGTTGATACCGCCAGCAACGTATCGTTGATGGATGCGATTAACACTGCTCTACAGGCTGCGGGTGGTATACCTGCTGCTGAAGCAACGGCTGAGGCTACCCAACCAGTAGCCGCTGTTGAAGCGACAACTGAAGTTACTGCCGAAGCGACAACCCAACCGACTGTCGAAAAGACATCGGAAGCAACGGCTGAGGCGACCGCCGAGGCCACCGCCTCCTAATAAGACTGCTGAATCAAAAAGGGCGAATAACCTTATTCGCCCTTTTTATTTACAGCAAAACTTAGTCGTTCTTCTGTAACAATGGCCCTAGTTTGCGCCCACCAATCAGGTGTACGTGCAAGTGCGGCACTTCCTGCCCCGAATCGCTCCCGTTATTCACAATCAATCGGTAACCGCTTTCTGCCACACCTTGTTCTTTGGCGACTTGCTTCGCAACCGTAAACAAATGCCCCAACATCTGCTCATGTTCTGGCAGCACATCATTCGTTGAAGCAATCTCGATGTTCGGCACAATCAGGATATGCACAGGTGCGGACGGATTGATGTCCTTAAAGGCCGTCACCAGTTCATCCTGATACACAATGCTGGCTGGAATTTCTTTGGCAATAATTTTTGAAAATAGGGTTGGCATAATTTCCTCTACATCGCCATTCCGCCGTCTACCACCAGCACATGCCCGGTGATATAGGCGGCTTCGTCAGAAGCAAGGAAGGCTGTGGAATAGGCTACATCTTCAATCGCGCCCCAACGTCCCAACGGAATGTTATCGTTCAATTTGCTCGTCATCTCAGGCGGTAAATCTTTGGTCAGGTCGGTCAGTACGAAACCCGGTGCGACCGCATTCACGGTGATATTCCGTGACGAGACTTCACGCGCCAATGACTTTGTGAAGCCGATGATGCCTGCCTTACTCGCGCTGTAATTGGTTTGACCGCCGTTGCCTGCGATGCCGCTGATGCTGGTGATGTTGATGATACGCCCATAACGCTTCCGCATCATGCTTTTGACCGCCGCTTTGGAACACAACCATGTGCTGCGGAGGTTTGTTTTGATGACTGTATCAAAGTCGTCCGGTTTCATTAACATAATCAGGTTGTCGCGGGTTGTTCCGGCATTGTTCACCAGAATGTCCAGCTTGCCATAGGCATCAATCGCTGCTTTAATCAGCGCGTTTGCACCTTCTTCTTCGCCTACATCCGCTTTAAAGGCCATAGCCTTGCCGCCATCGGTGGTAATCTTTTCAACCACTTCATTGGCTGCATCGGCATTGCTGTTGTAATTCACGACCACAGTTGCGCCGCGCTTTGCCAGTTCAAGTGCAATGCCTCTGCCGATTCCTCGGCTGCTTCCGGTGACGATAGCGATTTTATCGGTCAATTGAGCCATATTCGTTCCTTTCGCCAATGTTTTAATTGGCAAAGACCCCTATCAAAGATACTTATGCTCAGAACTATACCGTTTCGGCTCGTTCTCAGCCATGCTTAGGATCCACCAACCCAACCGATCACGTTAATGGTTCCTTTTAACACACCTGTTAAATTGACTGTGCCTGTGCCGTTCGGATGTGCAACCAGCGCATCGACCCGTCCATCGACACGCGGGTTTACACCGATGAATGCCAGCCACGCTCCATCCGGTGAATAGCTAGGATTACACATGCCCGGTGGTGGATTGCCTCGTGTGACGAAGTTGAAAGCCGCATCCAACACTCGCGGTCCATAAGAACACTGTCCACCCACACCACCAATAGCAATGCGCGAACCATCTCTTACCCACGAGGCACTCATCCCAAAACGCGGAAAAATGAGTTCACTGGTGCGCCCGATCAATGTACCATTACGCCGCACAGCAATCACTTCTGTCGCAGTGTTGCTCACACTCTGGTAAACAACCGCGCTGCCGTCGGCTGCCCATGCTTCGGATAACCGTATCGCTCCATCACTTCCATCAGCCAGTTTAACTTCCTGTGCTATTCCAGCCGTAATGTCTTCAATCCATAAGTGGCGCTGCGGAGGCTCACCCAATGTTGGATCACCTGTCGCAAAGGTGATGGTTGTGTTATTCAACCAACGAGGCGGTTCATTGAGCTTTTCATCCGTCAATTTACGGGTTTCACCGCTGGTCATATCCATCAAGTAGATACTGCCGACAACACTTCCCTCAATCGGTGGTGGTGTAGTTGCTGGATCGCAAGCATTCGCATCGCCCGGAATCCAGCTTGGACAGGTATCGCGATCCGAAACAAACATCAATTTGCTGCCATCAGGTGACCACGAAGGCCAAATATCATAGGAACCGTTATTGGTGAGGTTTTTGAGATCCGCTCCATCGCTGCCAATTGTAAAAATATCAATGTCGTAGCCTGTGGCAACTGCCATCGCTAACCGTGTTCCATCGCGTGTCCATGCTGGATCACTAAAGAATCCCCGTTGCACCAGTGAATTAATGGGCAATATACGCCCGCTGATTCGGTTTTCCAGACTTAGCATATACAACCCGCCGGTTTGCGCGGTGGTTGTGTCGCGTCCATCCTTGAAATAAGCGACCGAGCGACCGTTAGCTGAAATATAAACTTGATTATTGGTGCTGGAGGCAAGCTGCATGACAGGAATACGACCACCGGGATTGTTCGGCAGCACATAGTAAAGGGTCTCTAATCCAGTTGCAGGTTGAGGTGTGCCTTGGTTGGAAACAGCATCCTTGTCATTTTGGTTGATGAAGGCCAACATCGGTGAAGTCAAGCTGGCGAGTATGTCATTGGGTACAGATAGGAGTTCCCAATTGTCAAAAATGAATCCCACAGTTGCTTGTGCTGTGGGGTAGGGTGTAGGTGTAATCGTTTCTGTCGGCGTGATAGTGGGTGTATCGGTTGCTGTGCTGGTGACTGTTGCGGTCTCGGTTGCTGGTACAGCCGTTTCGGTCGGCTCTATTGTCGCCGTGCTCATTTCGGTTGCAGTGGCTGTTGGAACGGATGTAGGTGTCGGTGCGCTTGCCAGACTGCATGATGCAATCAATAGCATCATGGCTAGAAATAAAACACGAACTTTCATATTCAGAATCCCTGCTTAGACGGTCGCCAAACTGTTTAGAATACCATGTCGAACCTGCTCGGACTATTGTTGAAAGCTGACGATTACTCTACGCCTTCAACTATTGAGGAGCTGTTGACTCGCTGGTTGCCTGTGGAAGCGCAACCAGAACTCTAACCGAATAAGGCAGTTGTCGACCGTCCTGATAATTGAGTAACAATGTGTAAGTGGTGTCTACACGCGGGCAAACCTGCTGGCTGTTTGTCGTCACGGGCTGCCCTTGGAAATAAACCTGACTCACGTTCGTAACATCCCAACGAATAGTGGTGCATTCACCCTGTTGCAATTGGGTACTGTCCGCACGAAGGTTTGGATTGATCGCTGTTGGTACAATCGTGTTGGTCGGCAAGGCGGGTTGGGCAGTCGCTTGTGGGGCTGCTGTCACCAATTGGCGTGGAACCCGTATCACTTGCCCGACCCCAATCTGGTTCGCATCCGTAATACAGTTACCTTTTTGCAAGTCCGCCACACTTAGGCCAAAGGATTGAGCAACTCTGAACAGGGTATCGCCTGTTTGAATAGTATAGCTGAAATTCCAATCTGCCCGAACCACACATGCTGTTGGCACGACTGGTACGCTCACACTTGTATTGGTCGGAACAACTGGTGCAATCGGCGCTGGAACTTGTACCTGACGCTCAAGTAAGGGTAACGGTGCTTGTCCTACCGCTTGCACATCAAATGGCTCAGGCTGTGATGGAGGCCCACTGACTTGCAAGCCATCACCTCCACCCAGCGGCAAATGCACCTGTGCGCCCGGTTGCACGACCCGCGTAATATTTGCCGCACTCACCACTGCCGAGCCTTCAATCGTCGCGACCGTCAGTTCTGAATTTTGCTCTGCTGTTAAATAAGCAGTTGATCCGAGCGAAATCGTCGCACCATTGATGGTCATGGTCGCTTGGCTGCCTTCGGGCGATTGCAGCAATAATGCTGATTTCGGCGCGTTACTACAGGTGGTTGCCCCACCTACGCCTGTCTTAAGTACAACGGCCTGCATTTGCGGGCTAATGTTATCCAGCACTGCGTTACCGAAAAGTAGGAAGGTCACATTTTGCCCCGGTAACGTGTCAGCCAGATTCGCTTGTATTTTCATGATGGCGATTCCCCACACTTGTTTGGTGGTATCAAGTGGTGCGGTCGTCAGCTTATGAATAAGATCGACACTAACAATGTCCCCGGCTTTGGTAAAGCTGGTGGTGGCATTCGGTTGCAGTTCTGCGTCAATCAGGTTGTTTCCGTAACAAACTTGGTTGCGCCCCAAAGTGGTACAAACCTGATTGGCTTTGTTGAGAGCAGTAGTCACCAGATCATCGCAACTGAGCGCCGTCGCAATCTTTGGTGATGGAGTAGGCAATGGAACAGGTGTCGAGTCTGCACCTTGGCTCAAGTTGCATCCGGTCAGTATGAACATCATCAACCAGATCACAATGCGGATACGTGCCATGTTATTATTTGCTCTCAATGAGTTCCGGGCGAAAAACATAATATGACCCACGTTTTTGCCCCATTTTTCGTAAGATATTTTTGGTAACGAGATCAGCTAAATCGCGTCGAATCGTTTCAGGATGCACATCCGGGCAAAGGGATTGCAAATCGCTGTTGGTGATGCGTTTGCTGCCCCCTTCTCGGTTCAAAAATAAAATAGCTTCTTCTTGTCGTGGATTAATCTCAACACCCTGATATATGCCATTCAGTTGCGGAACAGGGTTTGTTGGGGCAGCCTGCATTTTGGGTTTGGTGTTGGCATTTCGCAGCACGACGCGGAACCCGCCAGCCGTCTCCTCAAATTCCGGTGCGCTCAACTGCTGCTGTTGCATCAGGTCAATAACGCGGTCAACACCATATCCTAACCGTTCGATAAAGCCCATATCAGAAAGGACTTGTACAATCGCGGGATTGCGCGAGAATCGTTCATCTTTGATGTTCGCGATGGTTACTGGCCCCGGCAGTCTGCCCGGACTGGTTACTTCCATCCGATTACTAAAAATGAACAGCCGTACCCCATCACCGTTAATCCGGTAATCACGGTGCGCGACGGCGTTGACGACCAGTTCGCGGGCTGCTTCTAAGGGATATTCAAAGGTTTCTGCCCGTGCCATCGTTGAACCCAGTTGAACCCCTTTTCTCAGGTGATCAACCAAAAAAGTTTCGGCTCGCCGGATTTGGTCGGGGAGTGTGCCACTCATATCCTGCCGGATGAATGTGTCGCTCATCGTTTCGGTAGCGAAACGTGCAGCGGTAATATCTGCACCGCGTACAAAGCGCTGCGGGTCTTTCCCAAAAAGCAGAATACCCGCATAGGTGGGCTTCAACTTGCCATCTTGTTCGGTGAGACAGCCGCGTTTAATCAGGATTTGTTCTGGCGTAGTTTCACCAATGCCACTCAGACTGGCTGCATAAGACTTTACTTTTTCCCAGTCTAAATCCTCTAGATTGGTGTTGAGCGCGAGTTCGGTTTCAAAGCTACCTTCGCTGCGTTCAACCACTAACTTGCGGAGTTCAGGCGGATTAAGAGGGGTGTTATCAATGCCTTGACGTTGTAAGTAGCGACCTTTGAGGCCATAAACATGGGGCATTCCGGTTGGAATTTGAACGATGACAATTGACTTGCCACTCAGCCGGACAACCTGTGGCAGAGGCACGATTAAGTGAGGTTCAATGGTGAGTGCTGCCTGTAATATGGTGTCAACCGCTTCATTGGGATCGCGGACACCAATAATATTCCCGTTGTGACCGGTTACACCCAGCAGCACCGTTCCGCCGTGACTGTTTGCCATCGCGACCAACGTCTCGGCCAACATCTCTGGCGCAGATTGTTCGCTAAACCACTCGGTGTGATGGTTGCGCCCATTTTTAATCAGGTGCCATAGCTCATCAATTGATGTACTCACATTTGTACTGCCGTTTCTGAGGGTTCGTCTTTTTCCTCTTCTTGACGATCTTTATCCCGTTTGCGGCCTGCGGGCGGTGCAGCCAGCAACACTTTGTCTATAACCTGCTGCATATCGGATACGAAAGAGATATGCAGGTCATCCAAGGCTTCTTTCGGGATGTCGATCAAATCCTTTTTGTTCTCAGCAGGTAATATAACATGAGTGATGCCTGCGCGCCTTGCCGCCAGCACTTTTTCTTTTACACCACCGACCGCCAACACTTTGCCGCGCAGGGTAATTTCCCCGGTCATCGCAAATTGGCTTCGCACTTTACGTTCAGTAAACGCCGAAAGAATAGCGATAGCCAAAGTAATACCTGCCGATGGGCCTTCTTTGGGGATGGCTCCCTCTGGCAAATGGAGATGCACATCGTAGCTTTCAAAATCATCACTCGGCAAATCGAAATCTTTAGCGCGAGAACGTACATAACTTAAGGCCGTTTGCACCGATTCTTGCATAATTTCGCCAAGCTGACCTGTCATGAGCAGGCTGCCTTTGCCCGGCAATACCGACACTTCAATGACCGTGATGTCGCCACCGTCATATGTCCACACCAATCCTGTAACCAAGCCAACACTGTCTTCTTTGTGAGCCAGCCGATTGGTAAATAGGGGCGGGCCGAGCAGTTCAACCACTTTTTGACGGCTAATCTTGGGCGAGTACGGTTTTTCTTCAGCCAATAACCGCGCGATCTTGCGACACACATTGGCAATTTCGCGGTTCAGATTACGAACACCACCTTCATAGGTGTATTCACGAATCAGTGCCTTAATCGCTTTAGCGTCAAAGCTGATTTTGGCATCCTGTAACCCATGTGCTTCAAGCTGCGTCGGGATCAAGAACTTGCGGGCGATTGCCAGCTTTTCTTCATCAGTGTAGCCACTAAACTCGATAACTTCTAAACGGTCTAGCAGCGCATCAGGAATCGGGTCAAGGTCATTGGCGGTCGTAATGAACAAGACTTTGGAAAGATCATACGGCATTTCCAGATAATGATCTGAGAAAGTGTTGTTTTGTTCGGGATCGAGTACTTCTAATAATGCAGAAGATGGGTCGCCGCGAAAGTCTGCACCCAATTTGTCAATTTCATCGAGAATGAAAACCGGGTTGATAGTTCCTGCCCGCCGCATGGTTTGGAGGACGCGACCGGGCAGCGCGCCGATATAGGTGCGACGATGACCACGAATTTCTGCTTCATCTCGCACCCCGCCCAAACTGACGCGGATAAATTCTCGCCCTAACGCCCGCGCGATACTTTTACCCAAAGATGTTTTGCCGACACCGGGAGGGCCAACAAAGCACAGAATCGGGCTTTTCATCTTATTGCTTGCCAGTTTGCGTACCGCGATGTATTCCAGAATACGGTCTTTTACTTTTGGCAAGCCGTAATGGTCTTCATCAAGGACTTGCTGCGCGTTCTTAATATCCAGATTGTCATCGCTGGCTTTATTCCACGGCAGTCCCACCAGCCAATCAATATAGGTGCGGATGATTCCGACTTCAGGAGCCATTGGCGGCATCATCATCAATCGTGAGAGTTCCTTCAGTGCTTTTTCTTGGATGTCGTCAGGCAGATTGGCGTTGACAATTTGGTCACGCACTTCGTTGATTTCTTGCTGGAAGATGTCACCTTCGCCCAGTTCCGTTTGGATGATCCGCATTTGTTCACGCAGATAAACCTCGCGTTGGCTGCGATCCATCTCTTGCTGCACTTGATTATTGATTTCATCACGCAGTTCAAGAACGCTGATTTCTTGACTTAACAGCAGTGAAATTTCCTGTAACCGTTCTTCAAGTGAACGTGTTTCAAGCAAACGCTGTTGCTCCTCAAGCGACAAAACCAACGCGGAACTGACAAAATCGGAAAGCAATTCAGGGTCTTCCACATCCAGTAGATGATCAACTACGTCATCAGGCAATGTCGTATTTAGGTCTGCGTATTGTTGTACCAATTGGAAAACACGATCCACTAATTCAGATGTGTTGTCCGTGTCGCTGTCCGGCTCTTGGAACAGACGCGCCTTGACGATCATATAAGGTTCGGTTTGCACCACCTCAACGATTTCAACGCGTCGTCGTCCCTGTGCCAGCACATTGCGGCTGTCGTCGGGTGTACGAATAATGCGGCTTAAGGCGATTTCTGTACCAATGCCATACAAATCTTTGATCTGGATATTGGTGATATTGGCATCCCGCATTGCAACACCGATCACCGTTTTGCGGCTGACCAGCGCGGCCTGAATCGCAGCCATCGCGCGTGGATTGCGCGTCGAAATCGGGCTAATGACATTGGGGAACACAACCAGCCCACGCAGTGGCACAACCGGACAAATAATCAAGCCATCTTTGTCGGGAATGGTATTCTTAATTTTCTGAAATTCGTTTGTGCCTGTCTGGTTCGCCAATGAATTTGACCTCAAACGGTGAAAGATGAAGGGGATTGCAGTTTACCTCAGTCTGCCCTCACAGTAAACATCCTGCTTTAATAATTATTGGCTTGCACTTGGCGTTGGCAACCCTTTCCGCTACACTTCTTTCTGTTTGGTAAGTAGATGGAAATGATATGCGAGCATCAATTTGGGTAACAATTCTGGTCGCGGTCGCGGTGTTAGTGGCTGTGGTGTTGGTCGGTCAATCACTGATTCAACCCAATCGCCCACTGATAACGTACGCGGCTTTTTCGCTGGATCGCATCACGCCGAACGCTGATGGCGATTCGGATGTGACCGATTTCTCCTACGGGATTTCGCGGAATGCCGAGGTGTCGCTGACATTTCAATCGGCTGATGGAACCGACTTTGTATTTCGCCAGAATGAAGCCCGCATTTCCTCGGATTATACGGTTGCTTTTAGCGGAGTCGTCGGTGGTTATAAACTGCCAAATGAGAACGTCACGGGCGAAATAGAACGCCGTTTGATTCCCAATGGGCAATATACGTGGCACTTACTGGCTAAGGACGCGACCACCGGAGAAACAGCCGAACAGACCGGAAATCTTCAGATTGTGGACGCAGGTTCGCAGTTGCCGGAGATGACAGGCTTTACATTGGATCGTCGCGAATTTTCACCGAACCAAGATGGTATTGCTGATCGTGTCATTATGAACCTTAACCTCACAAAACCGGTTGATTCACTGACCGTTTATTTACAAGGTTCGGATGGATTGGCTATTTATATACCCGAAATTTTGGGTGGGCGTAAACCCGGTGAAGTGGGTCAGCATTTCTTTGATTACGACGGTGGTATCGAACGCGGTGTTGAACCACCTCCCAATGGCGATTACACAGTCGTTGCTGTGGCTCAAGATTTAGAAGGCCAACGCATTACTGAAACCGCCAAGTTGACCATTAATAATGGTGGAGTTCCACAGGCTGAAATTGCACCACAACCGACTGGCGTTGATGTCATTTTTGCACCACAACCTTATGACGCTAAGTATGCCGTTAGACCGACTCAATCCGGTGAACTTTTGCCATCACCCAACTTTGATAAGGATTTAGGCTTCAGCACTGTTTCCATGCAAGTGGGCGATATGTTGGTCTTTAAACTCACAGTTCGCAATTATGGCAAAGTAGCCATCCGTACCAGCGGGCCGTGGCCGGGAACTGTTTACAATGATGATCAGGTTTGGGGCGCGACAGGCGTATATGAGCAATCCGGTTCGTTTCGCGTTGGCATCATGTGTTCTACATCAGAAACCAACTGGCCTTGGCGTTGGGCGGTGGGTTCGCCCGATACATTGACCAAAGAAACAGACCCGCAGAACGGTAACATTTATTATTATTTGCCTGCTGGCGCACAAAGTGAAGTGTGGGGCGCTGTCCACATGACTCAGTTAATCAAAGCCCGCAATCCTCAACAATGTTGGGCAGGACTTATTCACGAGGATGTTGAAGTCGTGAATCAACGTGTGGGTGCGCGTGACATTTTGCTTGTGCAAACCGGCAGTTCTACGGGTGGGTGATGCTATAATAGTTTTAGTCATCAAACGAGTGGAGGAAACCCCTGTGTCCCAACCGAAGCAGAACTTTTCAGTCGGCTTAGCACGGTTACTTCTGTTGGGTTCCCTCATGCTGGTTTTCGCGGCGTGTCGTCCGCAGGCAGCAGCACTATTGCCCACGCCTATACCCACGCTGACTTCTGTTCCACGTTCTACGCCGTTGCCAGCGCTTCCCACCAGTGTTGCTATTGGGAAATCGGATAATCCCTTACGTTTAATTGTTCACCCGAATACCAAACTCGATTCTGATAAGACTGTTACAGACCTTGAAGCAGCGATTGAAAAGAAAACGGGATTGGTTGTTAAAATCGAGGTTGTCGATAGTGATGCTGCTGTATTGACTGCCTTATGTTCTTCTACAGTGAGCCAAACAGCTATGGCGTGGGTGAGTGGCTTAGCCTATATTGCCGCCAACGCTAAAAAATGTGGGCAACCGCAACTGCTTGTGAGCCGGGGAACGGGTGCGAACGCATCCACTGGTGAAATTGCGACCATTATCGTCAGGCGCGGAATGGGCGGACTTTCAGATATAAAAGGTCGTATATTTTGCCGTATAGCCAACACCGATTTGATCAGTTGGGTTATTCCATCAATGATGATGGAAGCGGCAGGGATGGATCCCGAAAATGATCCGAAGACCATTAAAGATTATGCCGAACCAGCCGATTTGGTGAAAGCTGTAGCCAGCAGCCAGTGTGATGCGGCAGCAATATCGGATGCTTCAGTGGGCGAATTGGTTACTGACGATACCGCTGTCTCGACAAAAGTATCGACTTTAACCAGCAGTCTTGAATTTCCTTATACTGTTTTGGTTGCATCCTCAGATATTCCGCTTGGTGCATTAACAGCGCTGAATGGCGAATGGGTAACTTTGTCTAAAGATCGCCAACTCAAGACCAATGTAACTCAGTTGCTAGGACAGTCTGCGCTCGTTCCAGCGAAGGCAGAGGATTTACAACCTTTCTTGGATTTTGCTGCCAGTACCAAACATGACTTTACACAGTTAGGCAACTAATGGCGGTTGATTTAGCGGTTGTTATCGTTACATGGAATATACGCGATTTGGTTATTGCCGCCCTCCAAAGCCTCCTAGCTGATCTTGCCGCTAGCCGCATCACCTCCGAAGTGTATGTGGTTGACAGCGCCTCAACCGATGGAACGGTTGAGATGATTCGCTCTACCTTTCCACAGATCAAGTTGATCACCAGCACTCAAAATTTGGGATTTGGTGCGGCTAACAACTTAGCGCTTCGCGAGATAGGTTTTGGATCAAAGTCATCTCAACCATTACCTAAAGCAGTCTACTTGCTGAATCCCGACACTATCACTCACCAAGGTGCAACTCAAACACTTTATGACGCACTTTTTTCAGATCCCAAAATCGGACTGGTCGGTGCTGCCTTAACCTATGCTGATGGCAGTTTCCAGCATAGTGCTTTTTCATTTCCCGGATTGCGCCAATTATGGGTGGAATTTTTCCCTACACCGGGGCGATTGTTTGATAGTACTTTCAATGGACGTTATCCACGCGAAAAATATATCGCGCAGCAGCCGTTTGGTGTCGATTTTGTGCTAGGCGCGACCATGATGCTCAAGTCTCAAGCGATTGAGCAAACAGGCATGTTTGACGAACAATTTTTTATGTACTGTGAGGAAATAGATTGGGCGTGGCGTATTCATCGTGCAGGCTGGAATGTTTGTTGTGTGCCATCTGCCCATGTGACTCACCTCGGCGGGCAGAGTACATCACAAGTGCGTCCACGCAGCTTAATGAATCTCTGGCAAAGCCGCCTGATGCTATTTGATCGCTATTTTGTACCTCTAAAGCGAACGCTAGCCCGTAAAATGATCGCCTATGGCATACTGTCCAAATTACGCCAGTTACCCAATTTATCTGGATTAACAGAGCAAGATCGCTTCGCACTCGCTGATGCCTATAAGTCAATTCTTGAAATGGCCTCCGAATGACCTTATTCGTCGTTATCCTGACCTACAATGAAGCCCGACACATTCAGGCATGTATTGAAAGTGTTCGTTTTGCCCATGCCGTAGTGGTCTTTGACTCATTTAGCACCGACGATACGGTTCGGCTTGCCCGTGATGCAGGCGCCGAAGTAACACTGCGTAAATTTGATGATTACGCCGGACAGCGCAATGCGGCTTTGAAATATGTGGAGGGCAGGGCGGATTGGGTGCTGTTTGTGGATGCTGACGAACGCGTCACGCCAGAATTGGCTGCCGGAGTGCAGATTGCTATTCAAAACCCTGAGTTTGTAGCATGGCGCATTCCTCGCCTCAATTACATATTCGGTAAATTGACTAAAGGGGCAGGCTGGTATCCTGATTATCAAACACGCTTGTTACGCGTTGGCAAAGCCCATTATGACCCCAATAGAAAAGTTCACGAATTGGTGGAGATGGATGGCGCAGAGGGAACGTTGAATGAACACTTCATTCATTTGAACTACGAAACGGTTCAGCAATTCCATACCAAGCAACAGCGTTATTCAGCCTATGATGCGCGCATTCTTCATCAAGAGGGCATCCATCCGAAACCTCAAAACTTTATCCTGCAACCCCTTCGCCAATTTTGGTGGCGATTTGTTACCTTAAAGGGTTATCAAGACGGTTGGCACGGTTTTCGGTTGAGTCTGCTTATGAGCTGGTATGAATTCCGCAAATATATTCATCTACGCAACCTTTGGCAAGAAAATAAATAACCTCACTTATGGATATTCTCTGAGCTTCAACCCGCCCAAGATTGCTGACAGTCAATTGTCCATTGTAGGGTCGAAACGTACCTCGAACGCGCCGTAAATTTTTAACGCTTACCTAAAAGGTTTGAAAACTCGAACCGATTTGCATTGACACCATTGAACTTTTGTTCTAAGATTGGAATCTCGTAGATTGATTGGGTATCAGTGTTTTTTTGATGCTTTTAGTACGATTGCTCTGTATTGAACTCTGTGTTCATTATGCTTATGCGAAGCCTCCTTGTGAGATCGTGGTAAAAATGTATTGCAAAGATAGCGGCGGCAGACCCCTATGGCGGCAGCGGTGGCATTAGCTGAGCTTCCCGCCGCATTTGTGCCATTTCAGCGGATAACACCGAGTCACCCGCCAACATAAAATGACGATTCAGCGGATCTTCCCAAGTTTCCCGCCGTACAATTCAGCGGTAAATCGGCACAAATTGCAATATTTGTGCCGATTGTGCATTTAGGTGAACAAAAATTGATCCATTACCGGAATAAATAGAGCAGTGACATACTGCCACTGCTCTAGCTAAAGTCTAATCGTCAAACACAGTACTTAATCGATATTGGGTATAAGAACGCCGTAACCGCCATGTGAACGCTTATACAACACGTTCACGCTGCCCGTATCACCGTTGAAGAACATGAAGAAGGCGTGTCCTAGTAACTCCATTTGCTCAACTGCCTCAGTTTCGTTCATCGCCATAACTGGAATTTCTTTTCGTCGGACCACTTCGGTCGGTGTGCCTTCATCGGTAAATTCTTCGAGATCAGGTATTGCTTCTGCCCTGTTGAGTTCCTCAATTGAAGCGCTGAAACGTTCCTTACCCTTAGGAGTCCTCTTGCTCTTAAAGCGTTGAATTCGACGGTGCATGTTTTCCACAGCACCATTAATCGCAGCCATCACATCACCCGTAGTGCGCTCCTCGGTTCGCAGGATCGCCCCACGACTGTGGCGGATCGTGATTTGTGCCGCGACAAGATCCTCTCCACGCCGAGTATGCTCATGATTGAGATCAATTCGTGCTTCGATGATATTGGGCAGATAGCGATCAAAATGTTCTACCTTTTTACGGGCATAAGTTTCAATCGCTTCAGTTACCTTAACATTACGCCCTTTTATGGTGAAATTCATCTACAATCTCCTTTTTGTGCGTAATCGAATAACCAGCAGCGGTAACGGTGAGGCCGTAAACAACCTTTGCGCCAGCCGAAATGAGTGCTTCTCCACAGGCACTTAAAGTCGATCCAGTGGTATATACATCATCAATGATCAATATGGATTGACCATCCACAAGCTGCCTATCTGCAACAAACGCGCCTTGTATGTTTACCAGCCTTTCCACACCGCTGACTGTAACCTGTGATTGTGTTTCTTTTACACGTTGTAAGGCGTTTGCCTCACAACGAATCACGCTAATTCTTGATACGACTTCTGCAAGTAATTGTGCTTGATTGTAGCCTCTTTCTGCCAAACGTTTAGTGTGTAACGGCACGGGTACAATCATGTCAATTATCCAATTTTGTTGGCGCAAACACTCGGACAGCTTTTCTCCAAGTGGCTTGGCAAGCGCTTGAGCATTTTCGTACTTCAGTGCTTTTACCGCTTCACGCAGCTTATCCAAATGCCAACCGGATGCAGTTACAGCTTGTAATGGAGGTTTTGGCTCGATAGGTTCTGTTAACGTTAACAGGTCTATTTCTCGCTGACAATTGGCGCACCATAATGTGTCAATTTGCCCGCATCCAGCACAGCGAGGCGGAAAAAGCAAGTCTAGGCCGATGGATGTCAAATGGTTTAAAAATGCCCTAGACGCAAAAAGCCCAGACCAAATCGGGGCTTTTTGTTTTTGCAATATATTGATTTTCTCAGGCGAAATTTCTGGCATATCTCTCGCTATTGGAATTTTTACTGCCTACCTAGACTTTGCCCAGTGTACTGCTTCCTAGTAAGGAGATGACGGCAGGCCCAAGCAATACAATCCATAACGATGGGAATATCAGTAATACCATTGGGATCATCATTTTGACAGGTGCTTGATGGGCTTTTTCTTGAGCGCGTTGACGACGCTTCACACGCATTTGATCGGATTGTACGCGCAAAATCTTAGTCATGCTTACGCCCAATTGGTCGGCTTGAATAACGGCTGCCACGAAGCTGGTTACGTCAGGAACGCCCATGCGGTCAGACATATCTCTCATGGCTTCACGGCGTAACTTACCAAGCTGAATTTCACGTAGTACACGTCCAAAACCGATAGCGAGGTCGTTATCCCACTTCTCGTAAACTTTACCCATTGCCTGATCAAAACCTAAGCCAGCTTCTACGCATATGGTTAGTAGATCAAGTGCGTCAGGTAAACTTTTGAGAATACCATCTTGGCGGCGCGAGACTTTACTCTTTATCCATAAAACGGGGAAGTAAAAGCCTAATGCTGCTCCACCAGCGGTATACATCAGCGCATTTGGATCACGCTTCGGTGATAGCACAAAGAACACCATAAAGGCTGCCAGCGCGATACCTACTGTAGCGACAATGCGAATGGTCAAGAAAGTAGTGGGTTCCATTGAGCCAGCCATACCCGCTTGCTCAATCATCTTGCGTGTTTCATCAATCTGCTTTTGCGGGGTGAAGCGGGTTGTCATGTCGGCTATACGACGGAGCAGTGGAACTAAAATACGATCTTTGAACGAGAGCGAGAGCTCGATTTCTTCCAGTGATTCGGGTAATTCTCGCTCACCAAATTCTGCC
The DNA here is from genome assembly GCA_038328375.1 of Aggregatilineales bacterium. Taxonomy (GTDB): domain Bacteria; phylum Chloroflexota; class Anaerolineae; order Aggregatilineales; family Phototrophicaceae; genus CFX2. Next base: position 29,869 of record JBBQLX010000073.1, read on the forward strand.
AAACGATCTTGTAATGGATCGCGTTTTTGATCATCCTTTAGTGAAATGTAGACCAAGCCTACAATCACAAGTATCACCACAATCACCAATACGACAATAATAGTTTCCATTACAATACCTACTTATATCTCTATGTTGACGATTTTCTGGATTGCAGCCATACCCATACCAATGAGTGCCAGACCAATTCCTAACATAGGCCAACCACAAAGCCGATTTTCAAACATCGGGTTCATAAATCCGGGCTGAACGAGGGATAGAAAGAGCGCGACTGCGATGGGCAAAAAGCTAATGAGGTAACC
>JBBQLX010000074.1:0-30081 GCA_038328375.1 Aggregatilineales bacterium
TGATTCCCGAAATTTTAGATTTGGCGTAAGGCAGGGTCGCCACGCTTCGCAGTTTCTGGTCAACCGCTTCAAACAACGGAGGGGCATTGACTGACTGTACGCCGATCATACGTGGCAGCTTGTCGATAACACCGGCGCGTTGGAGTTCGTTATAGCCACGCCACTGTGCCGCGAACATATCACCACCACCAACGGGCGTGAGTACCACATCGGGTGCGCCGCCGAGTTGTCCCGCGACTTCGTAGGCGATGGTTTTGATGCCTTCAAGGATATAAGGGTTAATCGGTGCCCAGACGAAACCTAAATAGTAGTCGGTGCGCTGCGCCACTTGATTGAGGAAGGCCGCCAGTGCTTCCGGCCCGTGCGCGAAGATACCTTCGACCAGCAGCACTTGTGCGCCAGTCGCTAAGGTCTGCCGCAGTTTGGCAGGCGGATTGCCCGGTTCCATGAGGATGACGCATTTGAGTCCGGCTGCCGCGCAGTAAGCCGCAATCGCTGAACTGGCATTGCCGGAGGATGCACTGACGACACCCGCCGCGCCTGCTTCTAAGGCTAATGCCGCAACCAGCGCTCCGGCACGATCTTTGAACGCGCCACTGGGATTTAAGCCCTCATTTTTGAAATAGAGATTGTCGAGGCCGAGTGATGGGCCGATACGCTTAGAACGCATCAACGGTGTATCGCCTTCGCCTATATAGGGAAGGGGCGTGAATTCGAGGGGCATTAGCGCACGGTAGCGATCAATACCACGTCCGGCTTGGACGTATCGCAACTGCTGAATATTTTCATCGTCGTAATCCGGTTGCAGGATACCACCGCAAACCGCACAGCCTCCCATCGCGCCCCATGCTGCTTCTGTGCCACAATCCATACATAAAACGCGCATTGTTGTTTTCCTACTGTTGATTCAAAAGAGCGAACTGATGGTGTTGTCAGTTCGCCCCATATTCATCTTGATGTGATAACAATTGCCAGAAAAATGATTATTCGGCTGGCACGAGTGCGAGAACGCGCTGTGGACTGCCCGATCCGTTGACGATCTTCAAAGGTGCGGCGATGAGGATAGCTCCGGTAGGCGGCAGTTGATCGAGGTTGGTCAGGCTTGCCAACCCGAACTTGCCCGCGCCGTGCATGAGTGTGTGGCAGGGGAAGGGTACATCAAATGCGCCAGCTTGCCCCGCGTCCGTGCCAACGGTCTCAACACCCACACCCAGCACATCGCGCTCATTAGCGAGGAAGCTGACGCAGTCCTTATGCCAGCCGGGTGAATGTGCGCCATCGGCCTTGATGTTCAGGTATGCTTCACGTCCGATGCGTTTTGACCAATCGCTGCGTAAGAGTACCCATGACCCCGGTTGAATCTTGCCGTGTTCGCCTTCCCATGCCAGTACATGCTGGCGTGTCAACAAGAAGTCTTCGTACTGCGCGACTTCTTTGCTCACGTCGATGACGCAAGCCGCGCCGACCAGCTTACGGGCGGGAATGGTATCCAGCGCGTTATTCGCGTAGTCTTTACCTGTAATCCAGTGAATAGGTGCATCGAAATGTGTGCCAGTATGTTCGCCAAGGTGAATGGTGTTCCAGTACCACGCTGGCCCTTTGGCATCATAGTGCGAAATGGTCTGCATCGAAAATCCGGGCGACGGCGCGAACTGCGGTGGCAAATCAATCACAGGCGTATCGGCATCCAAAGGCTGCGTCAGATCAACCACCTTGACCCGCCCATTATTCAGTTCTTCCACCAGCAGCGATAAAACGGTTACTTTTGCAGCCATCATATACTCCTCAGGAAAAGATAAATCAAAAGACCGAGATTTTTACCACAAAGGCGTAAAGAAAGAGAAGGGATACAAAATCTCTGTGTTCTCAGTGTCTCGGTGGTTAAGTTTGCTTATGATAATTTTTCGCGCATTTGCTTGCGCTCTTTGATGTAACGCTCGAAGCGGAAAGCGTTCTCCGGAAGCTTCAAGTCCATGCCGAAATGATCCGGACCGACCGCTTCCACTTTGGCGACGATCACGCTCAGTTCGTCACGTTCGAAGGCATCTGCCACCGCGCCGATAAAATCCATCGGGGTACTGACAGCAGCCACATTCTCGATGCCTGCGCCTCTGGCAATGGCCGCCAAATCAGTGATGCCAGATGTGGTATGCGAGGCGAATCCGCCTGTGGAAAGCAAACTGCCATTATCGAAGATGATGTGTGTTAGATTAGCTGGTTTATAACGCGCGAGGGTAGTCAATGTGCCGAGGTTCATCAGCACCGAACCGTCACCGTCCATCACCACCACTTTTTCTGCGGGTTCGCTGAGCGCCAATCCTAATCCGATGGATGAGGCCAAGCCCATTGCGTGTTGCAAGTAGAAAAAGTTCTCGCAGTGACCGAGATCATACAATTCTTGGGCGCAAGCTCCCATGATGGTTACGACCAGTTTGTCTTGCAGTTCGGGATAAATCGCTTCGATACACTTGGCGCGTCTCATCGTTAATCCTCCATCAAATCACGGCTGAGCAGCAGTGCCACAGGAGAAAGCGCACTCAGCGAATAGGTGTAGGCTTGCTTGATTTGTTTGCCAACCTGCTTAGGATCACGGGCATAATCGAAGGGGATGTTCAGCGCCCGCAGTATGGGTTCGGTCACAATTCCGCCTTGCGTATGCCACGGATAAGGTTCGCCCATATGCCCACGATGCGCGATCAGCATACACAAGGGTATGCGGTAGAGCATCGCTAACGACACAATGCCGTTGATGGCTGCCAGAAAGCCATGATTTTGCATCAGCAAGACGTGAGGTGTGCCTGTGAAGTGTGCGCCAGCGGCAATCCCAATCGCCTCTTCCTCTTTGGCGACCTCAACCAGCCGCATTTCGGGGTCTTCTTCTGCCAGTTGCAGCAAATAGACCAGCCACGTTTCTGGCAGGGCGGTGATAAAATGGACACCCACGTCTTTAATGCCCTGATAAACGGCCTTCGAATTATCCAATGAAACTGTCATGGTCAAATCCTGTTGGGAAATCTGGACGCAACACTAATGGCGTAGTGTAGACCAACGGCAGAGTCGCGTCAAGCAACGCGCTTACCAATTATCTATTGCGTTTGTTAAAGGAACTTAAAGGTCTTTTCGGCTACATGTTAGGGCATTGTAAGGGCAAAATCATATGCTACAGCCATATCTTTCCGGCTTAATATTAAAGTGAGTTTGGATTTATAAATTATTTATCGAATAATATATAAAGTGGTTTGTAGGAGTAGGGTTAGACATTTTTGAGTGATAGCCTCCTTTGCATAATACTATTATTCGCCTCTCGCTTTTGTACGTAATCATAAGGGTTGCAATGTTACAGACCACTCCACTTCAGACAACTGCTATGCCTTCCATGGCGGCAAAACGAGGTTCATTACTCAGGATCAATTTGCTACTGCTGGTGATTGCGCTGCCGTTGTTGTTGATTAAGCTGAACGTTTATCCTACGCCGTGGTATGACGAAGGGTACAGCATTCAGGTTTCTCAATCGGTCGTCAGTGACGGCTTTTACGGAACTTATAACGCCACCGAAGGTTATCGCCCGTTCGACCCCACCATCTCATCCGGCCCCATGACCATTCTTCCAGTCGCGGTGGCCTTTAAATTGCTGGGCAGTGGCTACATACAGGCCAGAACCGTTATCGTCATTTATGGTATTCTCGGACTGCTGGTGGCTTACGCATTGACGCGAGAACTCTTCGGGCCGATGGCTGCGCTAGTAGCCGTACTATTGATGTTATTCCCCGGTGTCTTCACGTTTGAGGCGGTTGGTTACATCCAGCTTAGCCGCCAGATGTTGGGTGAAGTGCCGTCTTTTGCGTTGATATTATTTGGATTGTGGGTTTGGTTTTACTGTTGGGAACGGGGCAAGCTCGGTCTGCTAGTGGTCAGCGGGCTTTTGATGGGTTTAGGGGTGAGTTCTAAGCCGCAAGTCATTTTCACCTTTGGCACCGCTATTGGCATTATTGCCTTGGTTCGCACGTTCCGCCAGCCGCGTTGGTTCCTGCGTTATATGCTGCCACCCGCGCTGGTTGTCGGCGTTTTTGTGGCTTGGACAGTCATTCAAAATGCAGGTATGACCGCAGCCATGCGCCAAGAAAGTCCGGATTTGTTGTTGGAAGCTATGAAACTTCACTTCTTCACAGGCTTGTTTGGGCGTACCATTTCCAATACAGGTTGGTTACTCACCGCTGTGATGATTTTTAGTGGTGCTATAACCTTGATCCAATTAGGCTGGCGACGTAAGTCTAATCTGCCGTTGACCAATCAAGAGTGGGGCATGGCAACCTTGTCCTTAATTGCCATCCTGATGGCAATCTGGTATGCTTTTTTGTCGGTGGGCTTCGAGCGCTACACGTTCTTAGGTTTCATGTGCGGCCTGTTGCTTTTGGGTAATGTTGTCTATAAGGTTGTCATGGCTTTAGGCCAACGGTTACATCTCAACAACCAGTATGTGTACGGGGGTTTAGTGGCGCTGTTGATACTGGTGGTTGTCGGTGGTAACGCTTATCCAATTGTGACCCATTGGCGTGATGAGAATCATGTGCAGGAAATGGCTGATTTCATCGACGCGAATGTTCCACAAACGGCGATCATAGAAAGCGTGGAAGTGGAGCTTAATTCGCTGACCACGCATCATGAAATTCATCGCGCGAACTATACATATCTGTACGAAGCTATTCGCCAGCGTTGGCATGAAAACATCCCATTCGACTTGAAGTATAATGTTTTACAAGCCGATCCAGATTATCTGGTGGTTGGTCAAACCAGTAATTGGCTGGAGCTTTACAACAAAATTCTAGTCGGCCTCAGTTTTAAACCGTTGGCTCGATTCGGTGATTATCAGTTGTTACAGCGGATACGATAAGAGGTTAGCAGTCTAAATGGATTCACTTTCAATCGTAGTACCCGTGTATAATAGCGAAAAATCACTTCCGCTGCTGATCGAACGGCTTTCAAGTGTTTTACCTGACCTCGTGGCTCAGTATGAAGTCATTCTCGTGAATGATGGCAGTCGTGATAATAGTTGGTCAGTCGTTGCTGATCTATCGCAGCGCTACTCATTTGTACGCGCCATCAACATGATGCGGAATTACGGTCAGCACAACGCGATACTGTGCGGTGTCCGGCAGGCATCCGGTGATGTGATTGTGACGATGGACGATGATCTTCAGCATCCGCCGGAAGAAATCCATAAATTGCTGGAGAAGTTGGATGAAGGTTACGATGTCGTGTACGGCACACCGCAGCACGAAAAACATGGCTTCCTGCGCGATTTTGCCTCGCAGTTTACCAAACTGGCCTTACAAAGCGCGATGGGCGCAGAAACTGCCAAACAGGTAAGCGCTTTTCGTGCCTTCCGTACCATCGTCCGTCAATCGTTTGCGACCTATCACGCACCTTTTGTTTCGATTGATGTGCTGCTGACATGGGGTACAACCCGCTTCACCGCGATACCTGTGCGCGAAGATCAGCGTACAATCGGTGTCTCGAATTATACTTTTCGCAAGCTCGTAACTCATGCTCTGAATATGACAACCGGTTTCAGTGTCGTACCGCTTCAACTCGCCAGCCTGATGGGTATTGGCTTGGCTTGCTTCAGTGTGGTTGTGCTGATTTATGTGTTCATCCGTTATATGATACAAGGCACACCCGTTCCCGGTTTCCCATTCCTTGCTTCGATCATCGGTTTGTTCTCAGGCGCACAGTTGTTGGCGCTGGGGATTATGGGTGAATATTTGGCACGGATGCACGCCCGCTTGCAAGATCGTCCAACCTACGTTGTGCGTGAACAACTGGGAGAGGATGCGATCAACAGTTCGCACGAAGCGCTTTCCATTCAGCATCCGGTTGAGCAGGAGTAACGCAGCACTGTGGCAAACGTGAATGTTGATGTCTGTGATTTTCTCAGTTGGGATACCACATTTTTTGGCTTCAGACTTGGACGTGTCAAAGGTCAAGTTTTAGATGCTGACCGCTGCCAACTGGTAGACGATTGGGCTGCGGCTAATGAGATCGCTGTCCTTTATTTCTTGGCAAACTCAGATGATGCTCAGGTGATTCGTGTCGCGGAAGCCAACCAGTTTCACTTGACTGATGTGCGGATGACCTTTGATTATCGTGTTCCAAGCCAGCCTGTTGATCGCTTGCCCACGCAATTGTTGATGCGACCATCTACAGCAGACGATATGCAACCGCTCATCGACATCAGCCGAGATGCCTATATTCATTCGCGCTTCTACCACGACCCGCATTTCACGCCAGCCCAATGTTCGGCTTTATATCAAACATGGATTCGGCGTAGCTGTCTTGAAGACTACGCGGATGCGGTTTGGGTTGCCGAGTTAGCAGGGCAGACCGTTGGTTATGTAACCTGTCACCTTGACCAGCAGATTAAAGACGGTTCGATTGGCTTGGTGGGTATTGCCGAACAAGCACGTGGTCAACGCGTGGGCGAACAATTGGTGCACCGTGCGTTGCTCTGGTTCGCAGAGCAGGGTATGGCGACTGTTTCAGTTGTGACGCAGGGCAGTAATATCGCTGCCCAGCGGCTTTACCAGAAGTGCGGTTTTGCAAGCCGTTCGCTACAGTTGTGGTATCACAAATGGTATGTGAATCCGGCATCACCTGAGGTTATTGAAGGTGTTGGCCTTCAGAAAGAGCATTCTGCCTTATGAGCAGCCCTTATAAAATTCCGTTCAACAAAGCGACGTTAACGGGGCAAGAAGTTGAAAATATTTATCAGGCCGTCGAAAATGGTCATATTTCCGGTGACGGCAGCTTCACCAAACGCTGTCATCAAATTCTTGAAGAATCGCTCGGTGTGCCGAAAGCGCTGCTGACCACAAGCTGCACTCATGCCCTCGAAATGGCTGCCTTGCTGCTGGATTTGCAACCGGGTGATGAAGTTATTTTCCCATCCTTCACCTTTGTCTCAACAGTTAATGCCTTCGCGCTGCGCGGTGTACGTCCGGTGTTTGCGGACATCCGCCCCGATACACTCAACCTTGATGAGACTAAAATCGAAGCGTTAATCACCAGCCGCACAAAGGCCATCGTCCCTGTTCATTACGCAGGTGTGGGCTGCGAGATGGACGTGATTATGGATATTGCCAAGCGGCATAATCTCCAAGTCATAGAAGACAACGCACACGGCTTGTACGGTAAATATAAAGGTCGCTATCTCGGTACATTTGGTAGCATGGCGACCCAGAGCTTCCACGAAACCAAGAACTTCACCTGCGGCGAGGGTGGGGCTTTACTCATTAATGATGAAAGGTTTTTCGAGCGCGCTGAAATTATTCGCGAAAAAGGCACTAATCGCAGCCGCTTCTTCCGGGGTCAGGTCGATAAATATACATGGGTGGACATCGGATCAAGCTATTTGCTGTCGGATGTTTTAGCCGCTTTCCTCGCGGCTCAACTCGAAGTGCGCGATGTGATCCAAAATCGTCGTAAGGAAATCTGGACGTACTACAACACCCACCTTGCAGAATGGGCGGCGGCAAGTGGTGTTCGGTTGCCGATCATTCCTGAATATTGTGACCAGTCGTACCACATGTTTTATATCCTACTGCCTTCGCTTGAAGCACGTACCGCGATGATCGAATACCTCAAGTCCTATGGGATCTACAGCGTCTTCCATTATTTGCCATTGCACCTTTCAGATATGGGCAAACAATTTGGCGGCAAGGCGGGTGATTGTCCGGTGACGGAGGACGTAAGTGACCGGCTGCTGCGGCTGCCTTTCTACAACAGCCTTTCGCCAGAAGATCAGGCAACGGTCGTCGAGAAAATCAAAGAGTTTCGGATGGAACCAACCGCTATCTAAATGGCTTTTGTAATGTTTTGTTAGGTGGCCTTTCAAGTCCTCTTTACCATTGTAAGGAGGATTTTCTCCCTCAGCCCTTCGTAATTTTACTGCAAAATTCATAATTCCAGCCTTATAACGCCCTGAATTTTAGGCGTAGGCAAACTCCCTACGGCAACATAGACAGTACCGTTAAGGGGTTATATACCCTCAAAAAATTCCCGCTTTAAGTGGGCAATTAAAATTGAATAGTTTGTTCTAGTAGATGCTGCCTTTGCCAGTAATGGCACACTGACTTATTGATTGCCATGGATTGGATTACGGAATATGCACATGAAGCAAGTTGCCTCTCTCATCTTTGTCTCACTCTTGATTACATTGTTCACAGGGCAAAATGTTGCGCTGGCACAAAGTTCATGCGCTTCCCCGGCGAATGAAATTGTTGCCGAAAACTGCCTACCGGGAAATCCATCGTCCCAATGGGATATAGACACCATCGGCGGCAGTACCAATATTCAGGGGTTTACCACCGATATAAGTGTCAATCACGGTGGCACTGTCCAATTCAAGATCAATACCAATTCCAATAATTACCGCATTGAAATCTACCGCATGGGTTATTACGGCGGCAACGGCGCACGGTTGATTACGACCATTTCACCCTCCGCATCCTTACCCCAAAGCCAGCCATCTTGCTTGCCCGATGCAGCTACCGGTTTATTGGACTGCGGCAATTGGGCTGTTTCAGCCAGTTGGTCAGTGCCTTCAAACGCTGTCTCTGGCATTTACTTTGCTAAATTAGTTCGTCAGGATTCGACTTCTGGCTCAAGCCACATTTTTTTCATTGTGCGCGATGATACGGGCAGCTCCGATATTCTTTACCAAACATCTGATGCCACATGGGTAGCCTATAACAACTACGGTGGTAACACCCTTTACAACGGTTCACCCGATGGTCGTGCCTATAAAGTTAGTTATAACCGCCCGATTACGACAATGGATCCCGGCCCCTATAGCACCCCGTGGAACGCGGAATACGCTGCTGTCCGCTGGATCGAAGCCAATGGTTACGATGTCAGTTATTTTGCTAATGTTGATACGGCGCGTTCCGGTTCGGCTATCTTGTCGCATAAAGTGTTTCTGTCGGTCGGTCATGATGAATATTGGTCAGCCGAACAACGCAATAGTGTGACCGCTGCGCGGGATGCGGGGGTTAACTTAGCTTTCTGGAGTGGTAACGAATCATTCTGGAAAACCCGCTGGGAAAATAGCACCGATAGCTCACACACTGCATGGCGAACTGTTGTCAGCTATAAAGAGACACAGGCTAACGCAAAGATTGATCCAACTTCCACTTGGACAGGAACGTGGCGTGACCCGCGTTCGTTCAACCCTGAAGGTGGCAATTCCGAAATGAATTTGACCGGGACACAGTTCCGCGTCAACGGCTTTGCAGCAGATGCCTTGAGTGTTCCCTCAACCTTTAAGAATCTGCGGTTCTGGCGCAATACCTCGGTCGCATCACTGGGTAATGGTCAAACTTTCTCAACGGGCGCAGGTATCCTCGGTTACGAGTGGGATGAGTCACCGAATACAACAGATCGACCACAAGGTCTTTTTTATCTTTCACTGAGCACGATCAACGTCGACAATCGTGTGCTGCTTGATTATGGTTCGACTTATGGTAACGGTACTGCCGTTCATAAACTCACCATGTATCGTGCCCCTAGCGGCGCGTTGGTGTTTAGCGCAGGTACGGTTCATTGGTCATTGGGCTTAGAGGATAGCGTACTCGGTGGCGGAATTATTAACACAGCCATTCGTCAAGCATCCGTCAATCTTTTTGCGGATATGGGTGTCCAACCCCATACTTTGCAGGCAGGTTTGGTTGCCGCTTCAGCCTCAACTGATACCAGTGCGCCGAACACTGTTATTACGTCTCCGAGCAATGGAGCACAAGCGGCGCTTTTCTCCAACGTCACTATCACCGGAACATCGGCTGATGTCGGCGGCGGTGTGGTCGCCGCAGTTGAAGTTTCAACCGATAACGGTGCGACATGGTTATTAGCGACTGGCAGCACGAGCTGGTCATTTGCTTGGTCACCGAACGCAAATGGTGTCTACACGATTTTAGCTCGTGGTATTGATGACTCCGGTAACAAGAGTAACTCACCTGCATCAATCAATGTCACTGTGGGTACAAACGTTACCGTTACACCGACCTTTACTCCTTCTCCCACAAAAACGAATACGCCGATACCAACCTCGACGACACCTGTTAGCTCGAACTGTCCTTGCTCACTGTGGAGTACCAGTGTTACACCATCCGCCAACCAAAGTGTCGGAATTGGTGTCGAGATTGGTGTGAAGTTCCAATCGACTGAAAGCGGTTATATAACTGGATTACGCTTCTATAAGAGTGCAGTGAATACCGGTACGCATGTGGGCAGCCTTTGGACTGCTGGTGGTACATCGCTCGGTAGTGCAACCTTCACAGGCGAATCGGGAAGTGGCTGGCAAACAGTTACCTTCGGGTCACCTATAGCTGTTTCCGCGAATACGGTTTATGTAGCATCTTACTATTCCTCGACCGGTAATATCTCCATCAACACGGGGTATTTCACAAATACTTATTCTGCCGGAATTTTAAGTGCGCCCGCTGATGGATCAAGCGGCGCGAATGGTGTGTATAAAGTTGGAGCTGGTTTCCCAACTGGAACAAATCAGGCAGCCAACTACTGGGTGGATGTCATTTTTAACCAGACTGTGGCGCAAGATCCAACGCCGACACCGACTATCACTCAAACACCGTCGATAACACCCACGCCATCGGTAACGTCCACGCCTTCGCTAACACTCACCCCATCAACAACACCTACAGCGGGTGCTTATGGCTGCCCGTGTACATTGTTGGGAACGGGTGTGCCAGCGTCAGCCTCCAATACAACCGATAGCAACGCGGTCAATCTCGGTATGAGTTTCCGTGCAGAATTGGATGGGTTAATTACGGGTGTCCGCTTCTATAAAGGGGCGACCAACACCGGTACACACATCGGTTATCTGTGGACGGCTGGCGGAACGCAGTTGGGTAGTGTGACCTTTACAGGTGAGTCTGCCACTGGATGGCAGGTAGCGACCTTCGCTTCACCGATAGCTGTCACAGCCAACACGGTCTATGTGGTTTCGTACTTCGCACCGCAAGGGAATTATGCGACGACCCGACCCTACTTCAACAGCGGAGTCAGTGTGCCGCCGCTCTATGGCCTGAGCAGTAGTGAAAGCAGCAACGGTAATGGTGTCTACGGCTATGGCGCAGCCGGAACCTTCCCGACTAACAATTATCAAGCAACCAACTATTGGGTTGATGTAGTGTATACACCCGCTGAAACCTTCCCAACCAATGTTCCACCGCCGTCGAACACACCAAGCAACACACCCACCAATACGCCAACGTTGACACCGAGCAACACGCTCACGAACACACCCACCAATACGCCGACGTTGACACCCAGCAACACGGCGACTAACACACCAACCAATACGGCGACGATGACGCAGGCTATCACCTTAACGCCGAGCAATACGCCGACTAATACACCCACCTTAACACCGAGTAATACGCCGACTCGGACACCAACCAATACGCCAACCCTAACACCGAGTAATACGCCGACTCGGACACCGACATTGACACCAAGCAATACACCAACTAATACGGCGACCAATACACCGACTTCGACATTCACGCCGAGCCTGACACCGACACCGGACGGCTTCAACTGCCCATGTACATTGTGGGGAACGACTGTTCCGGGAACAACAGCCAATACAGGGGATAATGGCTCTGTTAACTTGGGTGTGAATTTCCGTGCCACTGTGAATGGTTACATCACGGGTATCCGTTTCTATAAGGGGACGACCAATACCGGTACACATACAGGTTACCTGTGGACATCGACTGGAACCCAGTTGGGCAGTGTGACCTTTACGGGCGAAACAGCCAGCGGATGGCAGGTAGCGACCTTCGCTTCACCTATCGCTGTGACAGCCAATACGGTTTATGTGGCCTCCTACATTGCACCGCAAGGTAACTACGCTGTTAACCGTCCATTTTTCACGACGGGCAAGACGGTTACTCCACTATATGCCCTGAGCAGCAGCGAAAGCACTCCCGGTAATGGTCTCTATCGTTACGGAGCAGCCGGATTATTCCCGAATGCCTCGTTCGACTCAAGCAACTACTGGGTTGATGTGGTGTTCACGCCGAATGTGACGGTACCGCCAACCAATACGCCGACGAACACACCGACCAACACGGCTACGTTGACACCCAGCAATACGCCGACCAACACGCCAACCAATACGGCTACATTAACCCCATCGTTGACGTTGACACCGAGTAATACACCGACCAACACGCCCACGTTGACACCCAGCAATACGCCGACCATTACACCGACGTTGACACCGAGTAATACTGCGACCAACACACCAACGTTGACACCGAGCAATACACCAACCAATACGATGGTTCCTACAGCAACCTTTACACCGAAACCCAGTAATACGCCGACCAATACACCGATACCAACGATTACGCATACACCCACACCAACGTTGACACCGAGTAATACACCCACTCGGACACCATCGCCCACACCGGACGGCTTCAACTGCCCGTGTACACTATGGGGAACGACGGTTCCGGGAACAGCAGCCAATACAGGTGATAACGGTTCTGTCAACTTGGGTGTGAGTTTCCGTGCTACCGTTAGTGGTTACATCACGAGCATCCGCTTCTATAAGGGAACGACCAACACCGGTACACATACGGGTTACCTGTGGACATCGACTGGAATCCAGTTGGGCAGCGTGACCTTTACGGGTGAGACTGCCAGCGGATGGCAAACGGCGACCTTCGCTTCACCCATCGCGATCACAGCGAATGCCGTGTATGTTGCCTCATACCATGCGCCCAATGGCAACTACGCGATGGATCGGCCCTTCTTCAACTCGGGTAGGACGGTAACTCCGTTGTATGCACTGAGCAGCGCTGAAAGTGCCATCGGCAACGGGAGCTATGGTTACGGTGGAGCAGGGACATTCCCCAGCAACAGTTATCAAGCAACCAACTACTGGGTTGATGTGGTCTTTAGCACCACTTCAGGTCAGTCCGTTAGTGGTGGTGGTTTCGAGGTTCTTGTTCCTGCCAACACACCGCCGACCCTCTCAGTTAATCAATCGAGCTTGATTGCCGTTGAAGGTATTCCGGCTGCCAACGGTGGAAGTTACGGCGACGCTGAAAGCAATGTCACCCTTTCTGCTTCTACTGGCACGGTTATCGCCAACCTTGACGGCACATGGTCTTGGTCATGGACACCGCTTGATGGTGCAGTCGATAGTCGTCAGGTGACGATCATCGCCAGCGATGGACAGGGTGGCGTGACGACACAGACCTTTACGGTCAGCGTCAGCAACAGCGCACCGACTGCCAACTTTGTCAACACATCGGGTACGATCAATGCCAACGGCACAGCCATGCTAGCCTTCACGGGGGCATCTGACCTCGGTGTGGCAGATGCAGCAGCGGGCTTCCTGTACTCATACGATTGCACGGGCGATCAGGTCTTTGAAATCACGGATACCACGCTGGCACAGTTCCCATGCCCGTATCCAGCCGCAGGCACATACAATGCGGGCGGACGTATTAAAGATAAAGATGGCGCATATACCGACTATACAGTAGCTGTGAATGTGATAGCTGTTGTACCTGTCGTCCCGACACCGACACCGACACCGATCATCGTGACGGTCGTCCCAACATCTGTCCCGCAGCCAGTGGTGGTTTGCCCATGCACCATCTTTGATCTCACTGTTCCGGCTGCACCTGTCCTTCCGGTGATTGATCCGGCGCAAAATAACGAGGTGACATTGGGTGTTCGCTTCCAGAGTGACATCAGCGGTTATCTCACCGGACTGCGCTTCTACAAGGATGCTGCTGATACGGGTACGCATATCGGTACACTGTGGACGGATACAGGCGTACTGCTCGCAAGTGTCAACTTCGCCAATGAAACCGTTTCCGGTTGGCAGGCCGCACGTTTCGATACGCCTGTTGCCATCAGCGCTGGCACGGTTTACGTCGCCGCTTACTACAGCAGCAGCGGTATGGTCATCAACGAACCGGGAACATTGTCGAATGTCGGTGTGGATCGTGCGCCGTTGCACGTCCCGGCTAATACTGAAGCAGTCGGTAACGGGTTGATTGCCTACGGCGCACCGGGTACTTTCCCGACGACCAGCGCCAACGGAACCAACTTCTGGGTTGATGTGGTCTTCGTGGATACCTTGCCACAGGCTACACCTGTCCCAACGGCGACATGGACACCCGTTGCCAGCGAAGAACCGCCAGTCACGCCGCTGCCGACGGACGCACCGCTGCCAACCGATGTACCCCTCCCAACTGAGGTTCTGACCGATACGCCGTCGCCTGTTCCGAGTGCAACCGCAACGGAAACACCGTCGCCCGTTCCGAGTGCAACCCCAACTGATATATCGACACTCGAACCGTCAGCAACAGCTACTGTCGCACCGACCTCAACTTACCCGCCACCACCGACAGCGGGAAACGCTAATACCTGATATTCGTATCCTCTGATGATCTCAGCTAGAGATCATCAGAGGACTACTTGTGGATGTCTTTTTAGGGAAAAGGAACACCTTTTCCCTATTTTATTTCTTTCCTACTCGCCAAGATTTGCTCTAGGCTGATGCCATGCCGCCGCGCAATTTCTCGCGCGTAACTTTGCCCAAGCGGCAGCCCTCGATTAATTTGATAGGTGGGCATTCCTTCTCCTGCCGTGTCAATGGTGATGCCTGCTACTAAGCTGTACAGGTCGCTATCTCCTGCAACTGTATCCTCAATCGTTTTTAGACGTTCCGCCAGTTCAATTAGATGGGTAGCGAAAATCGCCCGCGCGCCAATTGCCCGCAGTCCGCACAGCACATCTTGCGCCAAATAGATCGCCTCGCCAGATGATGTGCTGGAAAACGTTTCATTCAACAGCACTAAGCTATTCTCTGTCGCCTGATGGAATACTTCACGCAAACGGGCGGCTTCTTCTGCCAACCGTCCTTCTTGCCGTGTCTCCAAGGCCGGGAAGTGCGTGAATAAGGCATCCACAGGACTCAATCGGGCGCTGCCTGCGGGCAGTAACAGTCCAGCTTGGAACATGACCTGTGCCAGCCCCACACTGCGTAGATAAGTCGTTTTACCACCGCTGTTCGGGCCAGTCAGAATCGCGATTCGTCCGCTGTCATCAAAGACCACGTCGCTCGGTACAACCTGCTCCGGCTGTGTCAGAACCAGCGCCATATTAGTTAGGCCGCTGATCTGGGTGATGCGTTTGCCCATTTCTATCGGTTCAGGCGCACAGAACGTGATGCCCTTCGCCTGTGCCTTTTGGATCATCAAGGCGGCTGCCGCAAAAAATGCCAACTCGTATTCTAAATAGGCCAGCGTACTGCTGCCGGTTCGCGCGTAGTGGTTCAATGCGCGGGCAATCGGCTGCGCCATCTGCGTGAGCAAACGATCTAAGTCTTGAAACAGGGGTGAGAGGGGTCGCTGGCTCAACTCTTCTGGGACATGATGCAGTTGCGCGATGCCTGAGTCGTCGGCATCATTTTGGGCGATACCCATCACCTTGAGCAGCCACGACGCACCACTGCCCACTTTGTAATCGTTGATGCTCAATAGCACCGCTGATTCGGGCCGGAGTTCCACGTCGAGATTGATGCCGATAGTCAAACTGGTGATGCGCTCCAACGGTACGCGCAGTTCCGGTAATTCGGCTTGCAGCGCTTGGAAGTTCGGGTCAGCCACGACCGCCGAGAGATTGGTGTGTACCTGACGCAGTGCCTCAGATTCTAAATGGGCTGTCGCCAGCGCCGTATGTAAGTCTTCCACCACTCTTACAAACCCGTCGAGTTCTGCCAGATGGTCAGCCGTTTCCAACAGCAAATTGCGTTGCCGCTTACCCAGCAGCGGACTGCCTGATTGTAAACTTGCCAGCCGCTTTAATAATCCAATCGCGGTGTCAACCAATGTTGGGTTGGCGAGAAAATCGGCTAGTACCGCTTGCCGCCAACGGATGACGCTTACATCACGGGTGAGGGCGGTCAAAATTTGTCGGACATATGGGGTGTAGCGTCCATTAAGCGCCAAGACCTTGACCAGATCGCTCAATCCTAAGTCGCCTTCCCATGCGGCGCTACCTGCCATTTTGGGTGCTTTTCCATCAGGCCACATCAAGCTGGTCAGTGGAATATCAAGGTTAGCGCGTTTACGGCTGACCAATGGCAATTTACGGGTTACTTTTGCGGGCATCAAATTCACCAATTTAAATAATTCTGTCTATTGACCTTAACCTGCCTGAGATACTCTAGCAAACGGACTGTTCCATAATCCTATTTTCTCGCCTAGCGATAAGTAGTAGATAAGTAAATATGCGCCTGTAAGTAGGCTTCTAATAGGACGGGTGGGCGATGTACTCTCCGATCTCTTATGTCACATTAGAAGCACATGAATAAAGGATTCTTAAGCAAGCAGTAAGGGCGTTTTTATATGGAATATATGACCAAGTTTCAACATATGCCACGCGAAATTCAACAGTGTATTGAAAACTGTTCAGAATGTCACCAATTATGCTTAGCAACTGTCTACCACTGCATGGAACTCGGCGGTAATCATGCCTTAGCAGGGCAAATTACACTGCTCTTGGATTGTGCTGAAAGCTGCCAGACCAGCGCTAATTTCCTGCTGCGGAATTCAGACTTGCATGGTTTGACCTGTGCTTTATGTGCCGATGCTTGTACACGCTGCGCTCAGGCTTGCGAACGGCTGGCAAATGGCGACCGTCAATTGTTGGATTGCGCTAAAATCTGCCGCCTCTGTGCGACTTCTTGCGACCGTATGGTGCGTATGGCATCGACCGTTCTCGTTGAAAGACAACCGGTGTTTCAGGCTAGCTAAATATCCATTTACAACATCTGCTGTGCTAGTTTCTTCCCCTAAGAAACCTTTGCCTTCGGCTTAACAAGCAGATGTTGGTGCTATCATCCCCTTACAGATCACGTTACAATTTGTCCTAAGTGGATAATATTTTGAGTGTTCTCTGGGAGCGCTCTCATAATAAAATGGTTGTCGAGAATATTAACTAATCACTTTGTTGTATTTGCTCCCCTTTGCCATGTAATGGAGATCGGCGGGGGTGAGGATTTGATCTTGAAAGTTTTGATAACCTAATAAGTAAAGTTTTTTAAGTAAGGAGCTAAATATGCGATTCAGTGTCGGTTCATATAGTTTTCATCGCGAACTCGAATCCGGTCGGCAGGATATGTTCAAATACATCACCGACTGCAAAGACCTCGGCTGCTCACAGCTTGATCCTTGGAACAGCCATCTCGCCCCGCTGGTTCTCGAAGACGAGCAAATCCGTGCCAGTTCCAACCCGACTCAAGCCACTTTTTCACAAGCCGGTTTGGAATATGTTGCCCGCGTCAAAGCGGCTGCCGATGCGGTGGGTTTGCCCTTTGGTTGTGTAGCGGCAGATGGCTCTCATGTTTGGGAACCGACCGAAGAAGCCCGCGCTGCTAACCATGCCTGTGCCTATCGCTGGTTGGATGTCGCTCACCGTTTGGGCGCAGAATCCATGCGTACTGATACCGGTGGCAAGCCCGAACTGCCCGATGATATGTTCAAAATTATCGTCGATGGCCTTCAAGACACGGTGAATAAAGGCCGTGAACTGGGTGTTCGCGTCAGCATCGAAAATCATTGGGGTGCTTCCAACATTCCCCAAAATGTCGTTCGTGTCCTCGATGCAGTTGATGGCCTGACATTGTTATTTGACTCGCGTAATTGGGCAAAGGGAATGCGAGAAGAAGGCTGGCAGGTAGGTGTGCCACGCGCCAAGGATGTCCACATCGACCTCTTCCGTACCCAAGAAAACCCTGACACCCTTGAGGCTGATTTGACTCATCTCATCAAAATGTTGGTTGATGCGGGTTACAATGGCTGCTGGGGTATTGAATGCATCCCCGCCGATGGTGACGAATATGAAGCCATTCGCAAGTCGATGGCCTTCATCGAAAAGACCGTCGCTTCAACTTAATTTTGGTAATGCCAAAGTAATGCTGTGAAAAACTTTCAGCTTTGATCGGTTTCCTCCATCGCCTGCGGGGGAGGATTAAGGAGGGGGTTCTCTCTCTGCGTCTCTGCGGTTAAATTGTATTTCTTTCTGGAGTTTAAAAATGGCTGAACCTATTCGTATCGGCGTCATCGGGGTAGGGCAAATCGGTAAGATGCACCTCGAACGCTATAGCAAGATTCCCCACGCCAATATCGTGGCGATTTCCGACATTAATGAGACCGAAGCCCGTCGCGTGGCCGCCCTCTACAACATTCCCGATGTATACACCGACTTTCATGATCTGCTCAAGCGCGACGACATTGAAGCAGTCGATGTTTGCCTGCACAACAACCTACATATGCCCATGACCGTCGCGGCTTTGCAAGCTGGCAAACATGTCTACTGCGAGAAGCCGATGGCTGGTGCATATGTCGATGCTGAAAAGATGTTGACTACCGCCCGTGATGTCAATAAAAAGCTGGCGATCCAGTTCTTCTCGCTGTTCACCGATGAAACCAAAGCCGCGAAATCCCTCATTGATGCGGGGCAGCTTGGTAAGTTGTATCACGCCCGTTCCAGTGGGCATCGTCGTCGCGGTCGTCCCTTTGTCGATGGTTACGGTACGCCGCTGTTCGTGCAGAAGACTCATGCCAGCGGTGGCGCACTGTATGACATGGGTGTTTATCATATCGCTCAGGTACTTTACTTACTCGGCAATCCTGCACCCTTGACCATCTCTGGTCAAACCCATCAAGAAATCGCGATGGATGACCGCCGCGCCAAGCTCAGTAATTACGATGTGGAAGAACTCGGCTTGGGTTTCATTCGCCTCGCGGGCGGCCTCAGCCTCGACATTATCGAAGCGTGGGCCATCAACCTTGATAAGCTGGAAGGTTCAGTTGTGGTTGGCTCCGAGGGTGGTGTGCGCCTCGACCCGTTTGGTTACTTCCGCAGCGTCGGTGATTTGGATTTGAACAGCACCACCGACCTCGAAGGCATGAGTTGGCGCATTCATAATGTGGGTGAAACCGGTGATGCCTACGACAGTTCGCAGCATCATTGGGTCGCCGCGCTGCAAGGCCGTGTAGAGTTGTTGCCCTCGGCTGAAATCGCCCTCAACACCATGCTCATCTCGGAAGGTATTTATCTGTCAAGCGCCCGTGGTCATGAAGTCACTGCCGAGGAAGTCAAAGCCGCCTCACAGTCCAGCGCCCAACCGCTGCCATCACCTAAATAACAATAACCTCGTAGGGGCGCAAGGCTTTGCGCCCTCTGATCTTTTTGCTCCTAACCCTAAATTGCGTCCTATAATCAGCATATGACCGATCACTTTTTGATTCTCATCCCAACCGATCCCCACTTCATTCCACCGTCCGAACATGCACAGGCCGCAAATGATTATTTGATTTCTATCCTGCCCGAAGCTGAAAATGTCGTATGGGTACATTCGGACACGGTTGAATTTGTTGATCCCGGCAATAATTTCGAGCGCGTTATTTGTCCTGCCTGTGGGACTGAACTTGTCATGCCCGATTGGCAGCAGATGATGGATGTCGCCTTCAGTAAACAGTTCGATGATCTCAATGTCACCATGCCATGCTGTGGCGCGGTTGGCTCGTTGAACGACCTACACTACGAATGGCCTGCCGGATTTGCCCGCTTTTCTCTCGAAGCCCTCAACCCCAACGCTGACCTCGACGATCAACAAATCAGCAATGTCGATGAAATACTTGGCTGCTCCGTCCGCAAAATCTGGCGGAGCCTCTAAACCCATTTTCTTAGTAGTTCCACGAAGATAATCCGACTATGAGATCGGTTCCCTCCATCGCTTACGGGGGAGGGTTAGGGAGGGGGTTGGTATTTGCTCTGCGGTTTAATTTGCATTGACTGTATCAATGATCTTCTTTGCCTCATCCTTCACCATCTGGCGCAGTTCGACTGGCTGCACAATCACGAACGGGCAGGAGATACGCAAAATCCACTTCGCCATCCAATCCAGTTGATTGCTATAACAGCGCATCACCACACTGTCACCATCTTCTTCGAGTAACGCCATATCCGCAGGGAAAACCCATCGCGCATTTTCCAATGTGGTCTGCATCCGTACCTCGATAGTCCAATTACCCGGCTGCTGGGCAATCGAATCCAAGACATGCCCCAGCACATCAAAATCCTTTGGACGCTCGAATGTCTTGTCAATCGTTTTGATGCTGCGGATACGGTCGAGCCGGAACGTCCGCAAATCCTGCCGCAGATGGCAGTAACCCGCCACATACCAGATGCCCGTATGGACTGCGATGCCATACGGATTAATTACCCGTTCGGTGAACTCATTGTTATACGATTGGTACTCAATTGCCAAACTCTGATGTGCATGTGCTGCCATCGTCACCGCCGTCACAACCGATGTTGGTGGTGCAGATTCTCTTGCCTCCAAATTAAACACCAACGTATCTTGCAGCGCCCACACTTGCTGCCGCAGTTCGACGGGCAGCACCCGTTCGATTTTCGCCGCCGCACTTTCAACGCCTGTACTTTGAGTAGCGCCTGCCTTCCGCGCCAACATCAACCCCAAACTGACCGCCAAAATCTCATCATTGCTGAACATCAGTGGAGGCAGCCGGAATCCCGGTCGCAGGTAATAATTCCCATAGCGACCTGCCTCACTCTCCACCGGAATGCCCATATCACGCAGCATCGTAATATACCGTCGCACACTGCGAACTTTGACCTCCAGCTTCTTCGCCAGTTCCGGCCCACTCACAGCCGATTTCGACTGTAACACCTCAAGCACCGTCAATAAGCGCGTCGTCGGACTATACATCTGCTACCTACCAATCCCTTTCTGTTTTGCTCCCTCCCGTATTGCTATGGGGGAGGGCTGGGGAGAGGGTTCTGACCAATCTTGAAAACTCATTTTGAATGAGGACTGATTATAACCTCATTGGATGCCATGATAGAAATATCGAACTTAAATACACCCTCAGGAAAAATCTAAATGACCGAAACACAATCCAAACGCGATGGTTCTCACGACTTCGACTTTTTAGTCGGCAAATGGAATGTGCATCATCGCCTTCTAACGCAGCGGCTCACGGGCTGCACCGAGTGGAAGGAATTTGATGGCACATGTTTTAATGACAATATCATGGGTGGCACAGCCAACTTTGATGAAAGTGCGATGGAGTTTGACATAGGCAGTCGCAACGGGATGACTCTGCGCCTCTACGATGCAAACTCCGGCGAATGGAGTCTCTATTGGGCGGCGACTGGCAGCGCCATTTTCGACGTTCCCATGATCGGCTCATTCAAGGAGAAAAACGGCATCGGTGAGTTTTATTCTCAAGAGACTCATAAAGGCCAGCACGTACTCAGTCGCTTCATCTGGTCGCGCATCAGTGAAAATTTTTGCCAGTGGGAACAAGCGCTTTCCAACGACGGCGGCAAAACGTGGGAAACCAACTGGTACATGGAGAACACGCGCATTTCATAAGCCTTCAACCACTATTTTCAAATATCACGTCTAAAAAGGATTAAACATGACAACAGCACAACCAGCCCGCGACGGATCACACGACTTTGACTTTTTCTTGGGCAAGTGGAAATCGCATAACAGCCGCTTGCGTGAACGACTTGCTGGCTGCACCGAATGGGATGAATTTGAAGGCACCAGCAAAGTTCGCACCATGCTCGGCGGCGAAGTCAACTTTGATGAAGTGGTTTGGCAGCGCGAAAACGGCCCCTTTCACGGTATCACCTTCCGCCTTTACGATCAAAAGACTGGCGAATGGCGACTCTATTGGGCAGCGACTGGCAGCGGTTATCTCGACATTCCAATGATTGGCACATTTGACGAGAAAAACGGCACAGGCAAGTTTTACGCCCATGAACCACATCAAGGCAAACATATCTACAGCCGCTATGTCTGGTCGAATATCACCCCCACTTCCGTCCGTTGGGAGCAGGCTTTCTCACTCGATGGTGGCGCGACTTGGGAAACCAACTTGATAACCGAGTTCACTCGCGTTGAATAAAGACGCATCAATTTGTTTTGTATTTTTTCCTCCCTCGCTTGCGGGGGAGGATTAAGGAGGGGGTATGACTCTCAACGTCTTCGAAATCCGTAACTACTTGCTCCAACCGCATATGACGGAGCATTTTATCGACTATTTTGAAGCTAACTTCATCACCACCCAAACGGCGGTGAACATGCATGTTCTGGGTCAGTTCCGCCTTATTGGTGAACCGGATCATTTTGTCTGGATACGCGGCTTTGAAAACATGCAAACGCGCCACAACGGCCTAGACAGTTTCTACGGCGGGCCTGTCTGGAAGCAGCATCGTACCACCACCAACAGCATGATCATCGACTCGGATAATGTGCATTTGCTCCGCCCGTTGGATGCCAATCTGGATCTCACCTGTGGGCAAACCGCCGAAACTGTTGCTACCGTGTTGGCAGACTCTACTATTTCACCTGAAACAGGTATGATCGCCATTGATTTTTATCAAGCGAAATCGGGTCAACGTGATGATCTCATTAACGCCTTTCAATCTGAACTGCTGCCGATTTACCGCAGCGAGGATATTGATTTTCGTGGCGCGTTCGTTGCCGAAATGAGCGAGAATACCTATCCGCGTTTGCCTGCCCTACAGGACGAAAATGAACTCGTGGTCATCACCGCCTACCAAAGCGAAGAACAAGGGCGGGCGATAGGTAGCCAACTCGCGCCAACAGTGACGCAAATACTCGGCTCGTATCTAGCTACTCCATCTGAATCACTGCTCCTCAGCCCAACCTTACGTTCTCCCTTACGCTATCTTCCTCGATAATTCGGACTGTACGAAGAATTTGTATTTGTAGGGGAGAACGTGTGTGTTCTCCCTGATTGATTCTTCACGTAGCTCATTTACATTTTATATCTTCACGAATGTTATATGTTTTCTAGAGTATGCTTCTTAATGAAACATGCGACTCATTTACAGTTTTGTTTAAAGGAATAGGCAATGCGTTTGAAATATCTCGTTAGTGTTCTACTCATTACTTTGATCGTTGCACCTGTGCTCGCTCAAGATAATGCCCCACAGACCGAATCCACATCTTGCTGGTTTGAATTAGGCGAGGGCTTAGAAGAAGGCAAGAATGTCGATTGCGGCTATTTGATCGTGCCCGAAGATCGCAGCAACCCGTCAAGCCAGACGATTAAACTGGCTTATGCCGTCTTACATGCCTCTGCCGCTGAAGTGAAGCCTGATCCGGTGATTTACCTCTCCGGCGGCCCCGGTGGTAATGCAGTTGCTGAATTGAACGCATGGGTCGGTACATCTTATTTCGAAGATCGTGATTTGATCCTGCTTGACCAGCGTGGCACAGGCTACTCTGAGCCAACGCTGAATTGCCCCGAATCTGAACAAGGCGAGGAGAATGCCACCCAAATTTGCCATGATCGTTTGGTTGGCGAAGGTGTCGATCTTCAAGCCTATAACAGCGTCCAAAACGCGGCTGATGTTGCCGATCTGCGTGTTGCCCTTGGCTATGACGAATGGAATCTCTTTGGCATTTCCTACGGCACTCGTTTGGCGCTGACCGTTTTGCGCGATCATCCCGAAGGCGTTCGCAGCGTGGTGATCGACTCGGTTTACCCGCCGGAAATCAGTTCGTGGGAAGAATACGGCGCGAATACTGCTGATGTTTTCCAGCGTTTGTTTGAAGCCTGTGCCAATAATGCGGATTGCAGCGCGGCGTATCCCGATTTGGAGACAACCTTCTACGATACCGTTGGAAAGTTGAATGCCGAACCTGCATCCTATAGCGGAACAGCCAAATCCGGCGACGCGGAAGAAAAAACCATGACGGGCAGTGAATACATTGATCGTCTTTTTCAGGTTCTTTATGTCAGCACCAGTATTCCCAGTATTCCAATGGTCATTACCGAAGTCGCCAATGGAAATTACGCCGCCTTAGATACCCTTGAAGCAGGCGATGCGGGTGAACCGGCTCGTCGGCAGGCTCCAGATTCAGATGCAGATATTTCCGACAGCGAAGGCATGAATCTCTCGGTGGACTGTCAGGAAGAAGTGTCCTTTAACGACGAAGCCAAAGCCATCTCGAATGTTCCTGCTGATCCTCCATTGCTTCACGACAACAGCGTCACCACTATTCAATCAACCTTTAGCGACTGCCAGACTTGGGGCGTAAAAGCCGCTGACGAGCTTGAAACTCAACCCGTCGTCAGCGATATTCCCACATTGGTCGTGGCAGGCGAATTTGATCCTATTACGCCCGCCAAGTGGGCGGAAAGTGCTGCTAGCCACCTTTCAAACAGCACCTTCTTCATGTTCCCCGGTGGTGGTCATGGTGTGATTGATCTCGACGAATGTACCCAGAGCATCATGCTCGCCTTCCTCGAAGACCCCACTGCCAAACCCGATGGAACTTGCGTTGCCGATATTCCCGAACCAGAGTGGGTTCTGCCTTCGTAACACCAATCTGCACTTTAGGAGACATGGCATCTGTTTAAAATGCCGTGTCTTCTCGTAGGGAAGGGTCTCAGACCCTTCCTTTTTTGTTTTTCGCGCATATTTGCACTGGATGACACAATGAGGTCTCAATCCGTGAATATTTCCGACCCAACCGACTCAATTCAAACGCGTGAAGACTTTATCGCCTTTGTTCAAAGGTTATCAAAAGATTTTCGGAATAATCCTACCGCTTGGGACAACGATAAACTTGGAACTTATCTCGAATCGCTGGCAGCATGGACTCACGATATGGATGGTTATTATCACAATAAAGGTGAAGAACCCCCAACGAATGTCAATTGGCGTTTTATCGCCCAGCTCTTACTTGCGGCAAGGGTTTACGAGTAAATCACGTTACCACCTTCTCACATTATCCTGATCACTCTGTATCTATACGCGAGAACCGATGTGTACTCCCTGATTTCTCTGCCTTATTTGTTGACTCTACAGTTAGAAAATTCGAACCCAGATCGCTTGACTGGATAATACAAATGTTCTAAAATGAAATGGGTTGAGTGGATGATGGATTGTATCACGAATATCAATAAATCATCTCTTTGCCTCGCATCTTAACAATCGAAACCCGCTGCACCGAAAGCACACTTTTTGGCAAAGTTGGCGGCGGCAGTCCTCCTACCAAAATTGCCAATAGTTTGACACTCATTCTCGGCTGATAACTGAAAACACGTTGGCAATTTCGCCACAAAATGATTCAATTTCAGCACCAAATTGCCAACTTCGCCATCAAATGAATTTTGTAGAAACCCGGCGCGTGTTGAGTATCATAGGGTTTGGTCAACAAAATGACATTAGGATGGTTTAGGTGTATTTGAAGTCCCTTTAGTGGGCTTGTCTTATGGTTAGCATCACGGCTTTAGCCTGATGCGAAAAAACCACCGATTTATTTCGATCTAACCTTTTTCTACCTGACACATGCTTTCACCAAAACGTCCTGTTGCAACTGCATCAACAACATCGACAGCAACACTTGAGGGAGAAGATTCGGAAAACCCTCAAATTTCATTCTGAATCTGAAGAATCTGCCGAATATTGCGAATCAAAAGCAACCTGTTTGCTGCTAAATTCGCCGTATTTGTAATAAATCGTAATATATCTGTTAACGGGTAACAAAAAGAGGGATGAACTCATCCCTCTTGCTCTACTAAAAGTCTTTGGGCAAAGCCCTTATATCAAACACTCTGTGTATCTCTGCGTCCTCCGCGCCTCTGCGGTTCAAATCTGTCTCTCGTCTTCGAGTGTGATGTTATTTCATAAGGACTTTGCGGTTAAACTGTCTTTATTGATCCATTTCCCATTCTTTGAGCATACCCGCTAGCAGAGTCGCGCGGCGCGGCAGGCTTGCCACAACCACCTGCTCATGCAACGCATGGAGGCCATCACCCTGAGGCCCAAGACCATCCAGTGTTGGGATGCCCATCATCGCCGTGAAGTTCCCGTCAGAACCACCACCACTGCCGTCCTCACGAATGGTTAGGCCGTAGCGTTCACCAATCGCCTTGCACTGCGCGAATGAACGTACCATTTGCTCGTTGTGTTCCATCGGCCCGCGTACATGACCGGGGGTGACGCTCACCTTCGCACCGGGAACAAATGGACTCACATCCATAATCTTCTCTTGGATGTTCTTCCAATCTTTTTCGGTCAATGTCCGCACATCCACTTCTGCGGTTGCCTTCGCTGGGATCACATTAGTCGCTGAACCACCGTGGAACACCGTCACCGAAACCGATGTGCCGTTTTTAAGGTCGTTGAGTTGGTTCAGTTTCAGCGCTTGCTGTGCCAGTTCGATCACCGCGTTGATGCCCTGTTCCGGTGCGTTACCGGCATGTGAAGGTCGCCCTTCTACCGTAACCGTATAGCTGCCGACACCCTTACGCCATGTTTTGAGGGCTTCTTCCTTGGTCGCGGGTTCCATCACCAGCACCAAACCGGCCTTCGCCGCGACTTCATGAATAGTGCCTTCGGAATAGATGCTGCCGACTTCTTCGTCGCTGGTCATCAATATCCAGATTGGACGATTTGGCAGTTCGCCGCGTTCAATCAAGCCGCGAATCGACCACACTGCGAGGGTGATGCCACCCTTCATATCGACCGCGCCGGGGCCAAACAGCACACCGTTCTCGTCAATCTTAACGGGACGCTCGGCGAGTGTTCCCAAGGGCCACACCGTATCAATGTGGATCAAGAACATGATCGGTTTGCCGGGAGCATCTTCGTTCCACTTCGCCAGTAGGAGATCGCCGACTTTTTCTTGAGCATAGCGGGTGACGGAGGAAACCCCTAAAGAGCGAAACTGCTCCTCCAAGAACGCGCCCAACTTATCCACATGACCCTTGTCCAAGGTTGGAGTCTCAAAGTTCACCAGCGTCGTTAGAAAATCAACCATCTCTTGCTGCCGGGTCTGGAAGTATTTCAACAAATCAGACATGAAAATCCTCTAAAAATTAGATTGTAATCAGCCTCACCTACAGCTAGACCTCCAAGAATTTTCTTTGGACGAATAACTGTAAACTGAAAACTGACCACTAAAATGGACACAAATCCTGTGCCGCAATCGTCGGGCTGCGGCTGCCATAACGGTTCAGCAGCCCAACTGCCTCAGGACGTGAGTTGATTATAGCCTGCACTTCCTGACACGCGCTATGCAGATTGTTCGTCACTTGGTAGCCATTCCAGAAACTGTTAATCATCGCCACATAAACCGGCGCAGTGTTTGGGTCAGGATAAGCTGCTAAAGCTGACTGGAAAGTGGTCAGTAAGCCTTTATCATCGGCATAGGCTTGTGCCAGCATCAGTTTGTAGTAGATATAACTCTTGATGTACGTTGGCTCGTCATTCAACCAAAAGCGCAGAGTTGTGCTGGAAAGCGCCTGTAAATACAAGGGAATGGCTTTATCCATCGCCTGCCGTGCGAAGTTATTGTCAGCTTCCTGCACCACTTGGATGACGAACTGCGGCGGGTCAAGCTGTACAATGGAAAGTACATAGCCAGTTCCGTTCCAATCGTAGATATTCACGCCCGTTCGCAATGGCCCTGTGCTGGCATTTCCGTTATCGGTCAGCTTCACCACAATTTCTTGGATGCGGTCATTGTCCACATCATTGAGTGTTGGCGGTTCGCTGCTCGTAATCGGCCCATTCAAGACGCTCATAAATTGTCCGTCTTCTGGTTGCCATGTAATCAACTGAGTACGATAAGTACAATTTTTCTTGTCCTCAGCACTGCACCCATAACTGTCAAACAGGACATCCGGTCGATTATCCGCGTTCAAATCGCTGATGTCGATCACACGCGGCGCATCTCCACCCGTAATCACCTGATACAATGTCGTATATTGCCCTGCGATACAGCTTAAGATCGCTAGCGTACCACCATCATCCGGCGCTTTGTAGCTCATCAGAATGTCGGGTGTACCTTCGCCAGTGAAATCCACATCTGCCCGCACCAAACCTGTGTCGCCCAACATATTCCAACTCTTGAGGACATCGCTAACACTTGTCGGCGCACCTCCGTTGGTCAGATACGATAGCACCGCTGCCACCGTTGTCCGTCCATTGGTCGGAATTGAACGCTGATCGACGGTTGGATTTCCTGAACCGGGGCAGGTTTTATAATCGGGGGTAGGGGTAGGCTGGTTAGCAAGTGCTACGGCCGTCGCCGGATTTGAAAGTCCCACACCATCTAGTGGAATACCAACCACTTCCGGCAGCACACCTTGTATCTCACGTCCCGGTGTCACGGTTGGGAAGGGTATCGCTGTGGGCGGTACATTTTGCCCACTGCTTAGATTTGGCTGGCAACCCATAAGTATCACTGCTGCCGCAAGCATCACGGCTCCAATCAGTGTTTTGTATAGGGTTCGGCTCAACTGATGAGTCGAATTGACGGTGAATTTGGTTATCATAGGTGAAAGTATATATCGGGGAGAAGTAAACGCAATGTCTGATGTTCGTATTCGCCCTGCCACTGCTGCCGATCAAGCCACAATCAAGCAAATGGTCAAAGATGAACACCTCGATCCTTCCGCCTTGGATTGGTCACATTTTCAGGTTGCTGACAACTCAGGGGAGATCATCGGCATAGGTCAAATTCGCCCTTATCCCAAATGCCGTGAATTAGGTAGTCTGATTGTGAAATCAGCCTATCGAGGAATTGGGGTTGGAATATTGCTCGTGAAAGCCTTACTGGAAAAAGAGTCAGGCTATGTCTACCTAGAATGTCAAATCAAAAATGAGACCTATTACAACCGCTTTGGCTTTAAAAGGATTCTTTGGTATCAAGCACCTCCTCCCTTGAAATATAAGGCATTTATCGGTGCTGTGTTTTTACGTGTACTTGGCATTCACATCATCGCGATGAAATACAAACCTCGGTTGCTACTTCAAACTAAAAGAGATGAGTTTCACGCTCATCTCTCTAAGTGATTTTTGTTGTCGATTAGGATTTATTTCTCGTCGCGCAGTTGTTCCATCACTTGCAAATCTTTTTGAAGGTTACGGAAACGGATAGCGATGCTGCCTATGAAACTGACGGCGATGATGGCTACGA
This sequence comes from Aggregatilineales bacterium, assembly GCA_038328375.1. Lineage (GTDB taxonomy): Bacteria > Chloroflexota > Anaerolineae > Aggregatilineales > Phototrophicaceae > CFX2. The sequence continues at coordinate 29,117 of JBBQLX010000074.1, forward strand.
CTGCCAGCCCCAAATAAAGATATGCGATGGTATCGGGTGTTGTTTCCATGTTAGCGCTCCTGACCTGATAAAACCTGCATCTTAACCGCACGTACTCGCTCTGACAGATTTTCCAAACGAATGCGCCACCAGATGAGTGTTATAGGTACGAAGATGCTCCAAATGGTTGAATTGATGCCAATGGTCGAACCAATGCGTTGAGTCATCTCAAAGCCGCCCTCGGTGTTTTGTGGACTGGGGCCGATCACCACCGGATGGATCGTATCAGGGCGAATGCGGGTAATGACCAGCACCGCAATCACCGTGGTCATGGCGAGGATGCCGTACACCGAGGCGAAGCGCCGTCGCTGTTCAGGATTTTCAACGCCATTTCGCAGCATCAGGTAAGCTGCATAGGTCAAAATCATAATTGCTTCGGAGGTCAGGCGTGGGTCCCATGTCCACCACGTATTCCAAATCGGACGCGCCCAGATCATTCCCGTAATCAGATTAATCAGTGCCAGTGCCATACCAACTTCCACACCCGCCAATGCTAGTGTGTCCCATTTGACCTTGCGTGTTCGCAGATACATGATTGCGCCGACTACCGTAGTGCTAAAGGCAATAAATGCCCCGGCAAAGGCTGAAAGGTGAATATAGAATATGCGCTGCACTTCACCCTGCGCCGCTTCGGTCGGGGCGTAACCCAGCGCCATAGCTATACCAATCGCGACCAGCACTACAGTAACGATGGTCAAGCCGATCAAAATTCGTGTTCGCGTGACGTTGGCTGGAACAACATCCGCTGATTGCAGTGGGAAATTCTGTACCGCACTCATAAGCCTAAACTCCTTACCTAAACTTGCGAAAATTCTAATCGAATGTCTTGAAATCTGCAAAAATCTATATATTTTCTGATCTGTTTCCTATAGTTTCATTCTTCGATGACAAATTCGAACAATAAAAAGCTAGCTGCCAGATACACC
>JBBQLX010000075.1:0-29302 GCA_038328375.1 Aggregatilineales bacterium
GACACGGCACGCCGTGTCCGGCATCTAAAGCCCTCCCTGTGTTTTGGCTATCAGCAGAGTGAGCCTGCGAACGTTGCTGATGTAGGGTTTGGGTGGGGTAGTCGTTTTCCGACGCAAAATCCTTTAATGTCACTGAGGACAACGACGACTGTGACGACATTTGCGACAAATAAACTAATTCTCATTTGTAACAACAGCATCAACAGCAACATTTGAGCAAAACTGATTCGCAAGATGCACAAACTTCACTTCCGAAATTGCAGAAACTGCCGCATATTCCGCATATTCGGCACTTGGCTCCCTCAGATCCGCCGTTCGAACCATTTCCGTATTTGCAGTTTTTGCAGCTTGGTATCAGGGTGAGGACAATTCTAGTCGCTGGGTGCTAGGGAACGTGGTAGCATTGTGCGAAATTCCAACTACGTCGTAACCCATTAGGAAATGACTCACTCATGACCCGATACACTTTTGCTGAAAAAGCCCTCGCCCGTGCCGCAGGCGTAAGCAGCGCCCGAGTTGGCGATATTCTCGACGTGAAGCCTGATATTTATCTGAGCCACGACAACACCGCGCCTATCCGCAAAATCTTTGAGAAGATCGGTGCGCCCAAAGTGCTGCATCCCGAACGCATGGCGATCACCCTCGATCATGCCGTGCCTGCGCCAACCACTGAACATGCCCAAAACCACGCCGAAATCCGCGAATGGGTCAAGTCTCAGGGCGTGGGACATTTCTTCGAAGTCGGACGCGGCATATGTCATCAGGTGTTGAGCGAGGAAGCCATCATCCTACCCGGTGAGGTCATCATGGGTTCGGACAGCCACACGCCGCATTATGGCTGGCTGGGCGCGTTCGGCATGGGCTTAGGCCGCACCGAAATCGCGGCGATCTGGGCGACAGGTGAATTGTGGCTGCGCGTACCGGAAACCTTAAAAGTGGTACTGACAGGCAAGCCGCGTCCGGGTGTGACCGCCAAGGATATTACCCTGCGCCTGATGAAGGATAAAACAGTCGGTGGTGGACAATATCGCTCGGTGGAAATCACAGGCGATACCGTGCAATATTGGTCAATTGATGAACTGCCAGTGATGCCCAATATGATGGCAGAGTTCGGGGCAATGAGCGCTTACATCGCGCCGGACGAGCGTGTGCTGGCCTATATCGAAGAACGTCGCAAGCCTGCCAATCATCGCGGCACCGAAGGCAACGAGAAGAACCCCTATCGTTACCGCGACTATAGGCCGCTGTATCCCGACGATGACGCGGTTTATGACGAAGTTTACACGCTGGATGTCAGCGAATTGCAACCGCAAATTGCCCTACCCCATTTGCCCGATAATGTGGTGGATTTGGCGCAAGCAGTTGGCACACCCATTCAGCAGGCGTTGATTGGCACATGCACAGGCGGGCGACTCTCGGATATGCAGGCCGCAGCGGAAGTCGTGCGTGGTAAGCAAGTGGCCTGTCGCTTCGTGATTATTCCCGCCAGTTCAAAGGTCTTACTGGATGCAACTTTAGATGGCACATTGGCAACTTTGCTCGAAGCTGGCGTGACCATCAGCACACCGGGATGCGGGCCGTGCATGGGCAACCATCAAGGTGTGCCAGCGCCCAACGAAGCCACCATCATGACCGGCAGCCGCAACTTCAAAGGACGTATGGGAACCAACGACTCGACCATCTATTTAAGCAATGCCTATGTGGTCGCGGCCAGCGCCTTAGCCGGAGCGATTGCCGACCCGCAGGAGTTCGTCGGCTAAAACCCAAGCGTGGGAACCAACCGCCCATATTGAAGGACTCAGCCATATCGCAGAGGCATCTGAAATAGCACTTATTGAGTTGGGGATAATCGTGCCTTAGCACGGTCGGCTTCAATATAAGTGACGGCTTCCTCTACTGTTTTGAAGACATTGCCGTTGATCTGGCTGGTCGTACCCAACATCTTACTTACAACTTCAACTCGAAGGGCATATTATTACTTCCTGAAATACAGGATATTCCTCAATACTATAGCGTAACATCTTTAGCCAAAAATATAAGGATTTTGCCGTTCATGAGTTCCTAAGATGGAAGTGTTGCTGTTGCGGGGACTGATCAGTTGAAACGACGAAAATGACTCAGTCAGATGAGCGAACTTTGGCACGGTCGGCCTGAATGACCGCCACCGCTTCATCCATCGACTTCACAAAGAGTCCGTAACGTTTGAGATCAATGTCATAGAGTCGCCCTGCTGTTTCCATCATCAATGAGGGAAATAGCGCGACACTCCGTTCACTGACCGCCATGCTCATGCCCAAATTCGGATATTTAGTTGCCTTATCCAGTGCCGCTTTTAAATGTGGCATCGGGTTCCCCGGAGGCATCCCGACTTTGTCATCGAGAACCATATCAATACGGTGTGGAGAAGCATCAAGTTCTTTTATCACTTTATCGATTGCTTCATGATATTCTTCCCACATCGGTCGCCCGTGAATCAGAATGCGAATAATGGTGTGTTCTTCATCATACCAAGTAACATCGAAAGGCATTTCGATACCCTTATATATAGACCTTGCTTTTCTCATTATATCGACATCTCTAGTTAAGCACATCATGGCATGGTCTCATTATTAAGCTATCATTATAGAATAACGAGCCATGGGCATTTTTCATAAATTCTTTCGAAGATTAAGCAAACAATGATGTTAGGATTATTACGCAGTATTCATTGTAATGACTAGATTGGAGAATTGATGTCTTACGTCTCTGTTTACGACCCCGCTACTGTCACCAACCCCAAAATAAAAGCCGTCTTTGATGAGATCACAGCCGAACTCGGTTTTGGGATGGTTCCGAACCTCTTCAAATCAATGGCAACCAACCCCGATATACTTGAGGCCAACTGGAAGAAGTTCAAGGCGACTATGCTAGCGGGCAGCATCCCACGTACACTCAAAGAGATGATCGGTGTCGCCATTTCACAGGCCAATAACAGCCAATATGCGCTTCAGGTGCATTTACACGGACTGTCAGCATTGGGTATGAGCGAGGAAGTCCTGCAAACATTGGTATCCGACTTTGATGCATGCCCCCTGCCCAACCGTGAAAAAGCCGTGATCCGTTTTGGTCTGCAAGCCGCTACCGATCCACACGGCATCACCGACGAGCATTACACAGGCTTAACCAAGTTGGGCTTAGATCAAGCAGAAGTCTATGAGATCATCGCCACAGCCAACTTGTTCACAGAAGTTAACCAGTACACCGACTCGATTAAATTGGAAATTGATGCTTTATGAGTACCGCGCCTTTGGGCGCACGCAAACTTGACCAGCTTGACCGTGAAGAACTGTTAGCCACCACTCGTCACCTGTTAGCGGAAGCCCAAGCCTTGTCCAGCCGGATAGCCGCGCTTAACGAAATTAGCGTGGCTATTAACCGCACCTTTGACTTGGAAGAGATTTTACAGGTGGTCGCCCGTCAAGCGAAGTGGCTGCTGGACTACGAACATTTCAGTGCTTGCTTACACCAGCCGGATGGTTGGCGTGTCATTACCCTCTTTGGATCACCTGTTACGATCACTAGCCAAGCGTTGGTTCAAACCGATAATGTGGGCATGGTCTTGCAAACCGGACAATCACGCCTGATTCAACAAACTAAACCGGGCATGTATCTGGAACAATACGCTTCACAAATCATTGTACCCTTGCTCAGTAAAGGTGAGGTCATGGGGACAATCATTTTTGCGGCTTCACTTCCAAATGCCTATAAACAAGATGACCTCCGTATTGGTTATATGCTGGCCTTGCAGCTTGCCAGCGCCATCCGTAACGCTGACCATGTGCAAGAACTCAACCGTGTACAGGCGGAAATGCATATCTACACCGAAGAGTTAGAAGCCAGCAACCGCGAACTGGATGCCTACAACCACACCATTGCTCATGATCTCAAATCGCCTTTAACCAGCATCGGATTGAATGCCGATCTGGTCAAACGGGTATCGAAGGATGCCTTGCCCCCTAAAGCAGACCAGTACTTAGAAAACATCAAGTCGGCATCTCACAAAATGGCCGATATGATCGAGCAATTGTTGTGGCTTGCTAAAGCCCGCAATGCTGGCGATGCCGTCATACCGGTGGATGTTAAGCAGCGCATTGAGGCAGCTATCAGCCGCTTTTCTCATTCGATTGAAGCGAATAAAATTCAAATTGTATTCAACGGTGAGATGCCGCAGGTCATGGGGCATGGTCAATGGATCGAAGAAATCTTCGCCAACCTCATTAGCAATGCAATCAAGTATATGGGTACGAATAAGCTCAATCCGTGTATCAGTATCAGCGGGTATCAGCAGGGCAACTGTGTTCGTTATCAAGTCACCGATACCGGTGTTGGTATCAGCAAAGAAGATCAACTGCACTTGTTTGAAATGTTCACCCGTTTGCACACGGTTCAAGCTGAAGGGCTGGGGTTAGGATTGTCGATTGTGCATCGTATGGTCAGTCAAATGAATGGGCAAGTAGGGGTCGAAAGTTTCCCCGATATCGGCAGCACCTTCTGGTTTACCCTCAACATCGTGGAATAACCTTAGCGTAGCCCGATTCCTATCCGCCGATTCAATACACTTCTACTTGGCATTGCGCCACCGTACTTAATGATGTCGTGCGGCAAACCGATTAGCGCTACGGATTTCTTACGATTTGCGGCATAATCATCTGCATAAATTGATGCTTAAACCAAGGACACCAATCATGACCTCTCATCGCTGCTGGGTTTATGGGGATAATGTCAACACCGACGTAATTTTCCCCGGTAAGTACACCTACACCCTCAAAACACCGGAAGACATTGCCGCCCACGCGCTGGAAGACCTTGATGCAACCTTTGCTAAAGGCGCACAAGCCGGTGATGTCATCGTGGCAGGCTCGAATTGGGGTATGGGCAGCAGCCGCGAACAGGGTGTCACGGCCCTCAAATTCTGCGGTGTGAACATCATCATCGCCGCCTCGTTCAGTGGCTTATACTTCCGTAACTGCATCAATCAAGGTGTACTGCCGATTGTCTGCACCGGACTCAACAGCGTGGTCAAATCCGGCGACAGCCTCGACATTGATCTGGCGAACGCGACCATCCTTGCAGCCGGGCAAACCTTCAGCTTCCCACGGTTGTCCCCTTCTGTCCAAGCGATTATGGACGCGGGTGGATTGCTGCCCATGTTGCAGCGGCGATTTCAGCCGCAAACGAACATCTAATTCGTTGCGGCTGTTTTGGCTTTAAAAAGTGCTACTTGGCAACCGATACCTCAAGATGAAACTGCTGCTGGCTGGCGCGTGTCAGCTTGCCGTTGGCATTGACCGACACAAATACCGGACTATCAGATTGCAACGTCACATTAGCTGAAAGCACGACACCCGTCTGTGTGAGTTGAAGAGACGAATCGTGTTTGAAAATGTCAATCACCTTGCCGTCTTGCTCAAAGGTCACTTCGACGTTCTGCACGGCATAATCCAAGGCATCTTGCGGCAAAGTGACGTTCACAGTAACGGTTTGGTCTTTTTTTCCATCAAATGTGAAACGCGGTAGAAACGGCTGATTAAATTGGGCTGTTTGCGTTCCCTTATTCAATGATGGAACTGTTTCGCGGGTTAATTGCAAACGGTATGATCCAAAGCCCACACTTCCCGGTCTAACCAACACATAGTAGATTCCAGTTGAGGGCATGATTTGGTGGTAAATTTCTGCGTCATAACCGGGGCCGCTGTTCTCATCAAAACCTGTCGTAATATCACCCACAGGATTAAGCGTCGAGTCGTACAGTTCTAATCCTGTGTCAAATCCGTCCACGCCTGTTGCACGAATAGTGATAACATCACCAGCATTCGCTTCAAACTTATACAGTGCTAGCGGATTAAAGTCATTGAGTGTGTTATCTGTATAACCGTCGAATGCTTTGATCCCAAGATCAACAACATCCGTGTAACGAATATCTAAGGTGTAATCAATCGCCTGATCGGGCGAATAGCCCGGGTAGCTAGTATTCGAAAGAACTCCAATCCTCACGTTATCATCAGGTAGCACGAGTATATGTGTGCCAACACTTTGCATCGTAAGTGGATTGCTTGAGCCACCTCCGCCGCTGCCTCCGCCCCCACTACCGCCATTATTGTCAGCATGCACAACTGAACTTTTCAGATTGACAAGCGCTAGATCCTTGGTTGAAAGGCTGATTACTACTACACCATCTCCTGCCGCAACAAAGTGATAGAGGGAAGCAGGATTTGTACCGGTCAATTGATCAACTATAGTTCCCTCAATACTACCAAACGCCGCGGGTGTAATTTCGATAATAGGAGCATCTATTGCAGGTGGCGTGAGGTAGGTTGGTATAATCTCAATCGGCCCACCTAAAGCATGTGGAGTTAAAGTAGCTGTAAAACTTGGTGTTATTGTGAGTGTCTCGGTTGCCGTTGCGCTCGCTGTAATGGTAAAACTGGGTGTAATAGTCCATGTTTCGGTTGCCGACAATGTCTGCAAATTAGCTGGACTCAGTACAGAAGATTTCGGTGGCTGGATAAAGAACCATACCACAATCGCACATACAGCAGCTATCACCGCTAATAACGACCAGCCAACCGTCGCGTTTCGCCGCTTGGGTATTGAAATAGTTTGCATCGGATAAGTCTCCTTTTCAAAATAATCATGCTTAGGCGCAGCACCATTCGGATGTGCTTGGCTTTCAAGTGCCTGCTGCCACACCCGCGCCCGTAGAGCATTACTGGCTGGAGGTGTTTGAATCATCTGGCGGGCAAAGGTCGCTAAGGCTGTGTCGAGTTCAGGCGGCGGCTCGGCATTTGGATTTTCTCGCAGCATGGCGAGGTAGCGTTCCAGCAGTTGGGATTGATCGTTCATGCTGGCTGCTCCCCACTGATTTGCGCGTAGCGTTCGCGTAATTGCTTGAGCAATCGGTGGAACTGCACCCGGACTGCACCTGCACTCTTGCCCACAATTTCACCAACCTCTTGCGAACTCAGTTCCGCATCCAGCATCAGCGCCAATAGTTCTCGCTGGTCATCTGGTAATGTGGCGACCAATCCCGAAAGGGTTCGCCACTGTTCCAAATCATCTACCCGTTCCAAATCCGACTCTGCCTCCAATTCTTCGATGTCATCTAAAGCAGTCACCACCCGCCGCGCCCGATAATGTTTGATGACGGTGTTATGGGCAATCTGAAACACCCACGCTGCCACCATCCCACCGCGATATGACTCCAATCCGCCCAGCGCCCGCGAAAATACCAGACTGCACAAATCTTCAGCTTCCTGTACGCTGTTCGTCCGGCGTAGGCAGTAAGCGTAGACGCGGTCAAAGTACTGTTCGTATATCGGCGCAAACAGCAGCCGGTCATGCCGTGCTAACTGCATGATGCGGATTTCATCGGATTGTGTCAGTGGTGTGCGCTGCACGCCTTTGCCTCCAAAGCTCTACAATCACTAAGACCCCATCGCCCACCAATTGTTACATGATGCAGCCAAGTTGTGTCATAATATGCCGCGTCATACACAAACCATCTTGAACAAGGAAATAGCATGGCAGACAACCGCCTCGCACAGCAGATTCAATTCGTCATGGAAATTGATAAGCTCAAAACGATCCTGCGGCAAACATCGCTGATGGATAATTCTCGGCGCGAAAACAGCGCCGAACACTCGTGGCATCTGGCAGTGATGGCGCTCACTTTAGGCGAATATGCCGAAGCGGGAACCGATTTGACGCGGGTTGTCAAAATGGTATTGGTGCATGACATTGTGGAAATTGATGCGGGGGATACCTTTGCCTATGACGCGCAAGGTTACACCGATAAAGAAGAACGTGAGCAGCGGGCTGCGACGCGAATTTTTGGCTTGCTGCCTGATGATCAACGTGATGAACTAATGGCGTTATGGCATGAGTTTGAAGCTATTGCCACACCTGAATCTCGCTTTGCGAATGCGCTTGACCGTCTCGAACCGCTGCTCGGCAATTACGCGAATGGTGGCGGCTCATGGCAAAAACCGGGCGTGACCTTAGCCAAAATCCAAAAGCGCATGGAACCGATTGCAAATGTCTCATCAGCATTAGGCGATTACGTCCAACAAATCCTCACCGACAGTGTCGCAAAAGGGTATATCCGTGAGTAGCAATCTCGATAAATCCGCCCACATCGTCTTCATACTCATGGGTATATTTTTGGTTCTATTCGTCGTCAGTTTTATCCTGACCACGATTGGTGATGACACGGTCGGAGCGAAGCGCGTCAACGATGTCACCGAGATCGCCCGAGAAATTAATGCGGGTAACGTCACCGAGATTAACCAGCGCAATGACATCCAAATGATTATCTTCCTCAAAAATGGCGAACGGCAGGTGTTCTTCCGCCCCACCAACAGCGCCATGACCGATTTGCTCCAAGGCGCAGGCATTGATGCAGCTACACTCAATTCGCTGAACTTCACAACCGGTGAGCCTGCGAATGCGACCGCGACACTCGGTAATGTGCTGCGGCTGATTGGCTTAGCGGGATTGGGAATCACTGCGGTGATGGGTTACTTCTTACGGCGTAGCCAAATGCTAGGCAGTGGGTGACGTTTGCGCTGAGAGACACTTATCGTTCCTAACTCCTAAGTTGAAACCCACCACTTAGCCTATGAATTTTGCCCCATTAGGCTCACATGAATAATGTGTGGCTGCCATACACTGACCTCAATGAACTTAATAAAAGTTCTTAATGGAAGGCAAGATTATGGCGCAAGAAAAACGAGAACATGTTGAAGTCATAAAGGGTAATGGCATCGAGCGCAGACAGCGTGTGGTTGAAACAGCCCCAACCGGACGACGTGTTTTTGTTGCGCGGTTTAGCCAATTTTTATGGCTGGTTATAGCCGTCATTGTGATCTTGCTGGCGGTACGCTTCGCCTTCGTGCTAATTGCTGCGAACGCTGCAACCGGATTTGTCAATTTTATTTATCAAGTGACTGATCCGTTGGTACGTCCCTTCGCCAATATCGTGAACACTCCCGGCATTGATATGGGAGCCATCATCGGTATCTTTGTTTATATGATCGTCGGGTGGTTGATTATCACCCTTTTCCGACTGGTGTTTGCGGATACCAACCGCACACGTCAAGTCACTCAAGTTGATGTCGAGCGTTAGACAGCAGTTCCCTCTAAGCTGTCATTGACGCAAAAAGTCGCTCATCCCCCTAGAGCGACTTTTTGATTCTAATACATCATCTATTTGTAGGGACACGGCATGCCGTGTCTGGATTATGATTTCTTCTCGAACTTGAGCGAAGCCGAGTTGATACAGTAGCGCTGTCCGGTCGTATCGCGCGGTCCGTCATCAAACACATGCCCTAAGTGCGATCCACAATTGCTGCATATCGCTTCAACACGGCGCATTCCGTGACTGTTATCCTCGTGCAGTTCGACATTCCCCTGCTGCACAACATCCCAGAAACTCGGCCAACCGGAACCTGATTCGAACTTAGTGTCGGAGGCAAACAAGGGCTGTCCACAAGCGACACAGTTATAAGTGCCTGCTTCGTGATTATGAACATATTCCCCTGTAAATGGACGTTCAGTGGATTGCTGCCGTGTCACAGCGTATTGTTGTGGAGTGAGCTGCTGCTTCCACTCAATGTCGGTCTTGGCGATTTTGTATGTCTTTTCAGGCATTTTCTGTACTCCTTTTTATGCTCATGATTATAGTGAGTATTTATTGCCAGTTGATTACATTTGTCTAAATATTTCATCATATTGGCTACTGACTATGCGAATTATTTTGTTCAATCAGTTAGGCCAATGTTATGCACCGCCACATAAGAACCGTGAACATAAACTTTGTTCCCATCGTGCGAAAGGACTTGATACCAGATACGTGTCTCTTTATCTTTATAGCCTGTTCCCAGCACCGTGCCTAGCACCACGATAATGTTGTTCTTTTTGTAAGTATCAACAACTTTGCAGCGCGAGTCAGGGCATCCTAGCGCACTTACTGTTCCCGTAATATCGTATAACGTCCCCGCCATTGGAGTCACTTCCAGCCCCGGTGGATCTGTTGCAACTGAATTAAGGGTCGGTCTCGGCACAGATGTTGTGTTTGATGCAAGTGACGCAGTAGGTGTCGGTGTAGTCAGAGCTGCTGTAGCCGTCATCATCAATGATTGGGTTACAAGTCCTGAAAGGGTTGGGGTTGCTGGAGTTGTCTGCTGCCGGCTCTCTTGGATCGCTGTCACAATCGCAATAATCAAGGCAATAATAACCACAATTGTAGGCTGAGTCTTACTCTTTTTGGTACGTTTTGTCATAACAAATCTCACCTAGGATAACGGGTATCAATAACCTCTTTATACCCTACCCTCCCACCAATCACCACCTCCATCTCTTCTCATTTCTCTCTGCGTCTCTGCGGTTCAATTGCATTTCTCCGCATTCCTCTGTGGTTAAACCGCATTTGCTTTCCACAACTTGGACGTATTGACGTTCTTGCTTGGCTGATGCACACTCCCTGATGAAAGTTCAACAAAGTTTGATTCATACGAACTATTCCCTTGTATGGGAGGAGAAAATTTTATGACCAAAATTGCTTTTATCGGTGCGGGCAGCCGCGTTTTTACCCGCAACCTAACCCGTGACATTCTGACGTTTCCGGCGCTTGCAGATGCCACCCTCACCCTCATGGACACCGATGCTGAACGCTTAGACTTCGCCCGCAAAGCTGTCGATAGCATTATTCGGCGCGGGAATTACCCGGCGAAAGTCGAAACCACCACCGACCGTGCCGCTGCTCTCACCGGCGCGGATATTGTCATTATCACCATCAATGCCAACGGCGTAGACGTTTTCCGCCATGATCTGGAAATTCCCAAGCAGTACGGCGTGGACATCAACGTCGGTGATACACGCGGCCCATCCGGTATCTTCCGCTATCTGCGTACCATCCCTTTTATGCTCGATATTGTGCATGATATTGAGCGCTACGCCCCCAACGCTTACCTGCTCAACTACACCAACCCGATGGCGATGCTCTGCCGCACCATCACCCGCGAGAGCAAAATTCCGATGGTCGGCCTCTGCCACAGCGTGCAGGGAACGGCTGAAATGTTAGCCCGCTGGATTGGCGCACCCTTTGATGAAGTGACTTATACCTGCGCGGGCATCAACCACATGGCGTGGTATCTCAACTACAAATGGAATGGCAAGGATGCCTATCCGCTGATCCGCAAAGCCATCACCGAACGCTCCGAAGTCTACAACGAAGAAATTGTTCGTAACGAGATGTTCCTCAACCTCGATTACTACATCACCGAATCCAGCGGACATAACTCTGAATACAACGCATGGTTCCGCAAGCGCCCTGACCTCATTGAAAAATATTGTACGCATGGCACAGGTTGGAATCCCGGCGAATTCGCTTATATCGTCAAGGAATACGACAAGCGCATAACCAACTGGCGTGAAGAAAACCAAGTCTGGTTGGACTCAGCTGATTCATTCCCCTTAGAGCGCGGTCACGAATTTGCCTCGTACATCATTAACGCGCTGCTCGGCGGTGATCCCTTTGAGTTCTACGGCAACGTTCCTAACACCGACCTCATCACCAACCTCCCGCAAAATGCCTGCGTGGAAGTGCCAGTTTGGGCCAGTAAAAAAGGTTTTAGCCCAACCTATGTCGGAGCGCTGCCGCCGCAGTGTGCCGCCCTCGCTAATCTCAGTTCCAGCATCGAAGAAATGGCTGTCGAAGCCTCGCTCACAGGTGATCCGCGTATGGTGTTTCAAGCTATCCTGCATGACCCCCTGACCGCAGCCGTCTGCTCGATGGACGAAATTCACCGCATGGTCAACCAGATGTTTGAACAAAACAAGCAGTATCTACCGCAGTTCAAACACTTCGTTGCCTAAACCTTAACCGTATTTCCGTAGGGGAGGACCTATGTGTCTTCCCTCTTTCATTCTTCATTTAATCTATCTGCCAGCCAATAATTCCTACTTTATTTTGTCGTCCATTTACCGTATCTGGCTGATGAAAAATATGTTTCCCAATTGTATAAAATTCAGAACTATCCGTATCAAGGATGTATATATTCTGCAAACCATATCCTGATTCAAGAAAAGCTAGTTGATGTTTTATTGGAGACCAAACAAAACCTATACCAGATTTTAAACAAGTATTGATAACAAGATGTTCTTGAGTATCCAAAATATAAAGCGTATTTTCCGTATCATAGTCTTGCGTGTAGTATGTATCTCCATACGCGTAATAATTGAATGCTATGAAAGCGAAGTAACGACCATCGGATGACCATGCGGCATTAAGTCTTCCAATTTGCTGACCATCAGGGACAAGAAAAACCTTCTCTAGCAACTTACCATTGCTGTCAAAAAGAGACAGTGCTTCATTTGGCTTTCCCTCACCATGATTAAGATTTTGAGCCATATCAGTGATAAAGCCACTCGAATCGGGTTTCCACATAGTGGGATTTCTGAGCGAAAGTGTTTTTGTCTCAATGGACTGATTAAGATCCCATAATATTGGCGTGCTTGTACCATTCCCATCAGCACGATAATAAATAACTTTTGACCAATCCGGTGCGAAGCTAGAGATAAAATCAGAATATGAGTCATTCATAACTTCTAATTTGTCCCATGTAGTTATTTTATTGGTGGATATGTTGATAAGTTTCTCATCTGATAAATCTGGATAGATAAAGTTTTCATTATCTCGCCAGTACACTTGACCGTGAAATCCCCCATAGCCGAAAGATTTAATCGGGATGTGAAGTGTTAATTCATTATCGATGGTGCTATAAACCTCTATTTCATCTGTCGATGAAATTGTAGTATGCGTATCAGTAACTTCGACTCCCCCTTTAGGACTAGCATACCAATTGCCATCTGGTGATAATGCTCCGCCCCAAATATCGTTTTCTCCTAAAAACACCAATACACGCGGCGTATCCCACTTGACATTTACCCCATGAATGCCCGCGTATCCAGTCATCAAAATTGTACCCTCGTATTTCCACCCTTTCGGCGCTTTGGTTGGCTTGCCAACGCACCGTTCCTCAACAGGCCAACCTGCATCCAGTGTATCGGTCGCTTCCTGTGCGTAGATTGTCTCCAAACTCACCAACAGAACCAATAATAGTGCAGCAAACAAACCAAATCGTTTTCGCATGATCTTGTACCTGAATGTAGATATAGAATCAGCGTAGCACGAGAATTTTGTTTTCGAGCGAACGATCAGCCACCGATTGTCCACCTCAAACAAATAGTATCCGTTTGTTTTCACAAACCTTCGCTACCGAATAACAACCATTCTCCAACACACTTAACACTTCCACTCCCTCAAAATGGTTAGTGCCAACCCTCGAAAAGAGTTACAAAATGTTCTTCCAAAATGTAACCCTTTCGCTCACCATATCCGGTAGAATGTTCATAGGGCTTCTTGTAGGGGCGCAAGGCTTGCGCCCTGCATCTCCCACGCATCTTAACAACCAATGGTTGCAACTGTGATCAAAACCACTGATTCTCAACTGCAACAATAACATCAACAGCATCATTTCACCCGCGCACCTTAAAAACTCAATTGTACCGCCGTCATCGCCGCCGCCACCGCCGCATGATGTACTCGATTGACGACTTCCTTGGCACAAAACTCATTTTGCCATTGCCGACGCTTGTCGTGCTGCCAATGCCGCCATAAAACATCAAGTTGTCGTCGCCGCCGACGACGACACAAAACTGCATACCGTCACTGACAACATTTCGGATAATTGAAGGTCACTAATCCAATGAACTGCTTACCCAATTTTTTACTTTCTCCTGATTTCCTCTGTGTCTCGGTAGTTAATCATGTATTGCATCGTCTTTGCATTTTCAGCGACTTCCTCCCTCACAACCGCTGCAAGGACACCCCAATATGCACGCGGCGGACATACGGGAGCAATCCGCTGCATGAGTGCTATTTCAGCGGCATCAGCCGGGCCAGCCGCCATGCAAAATTGTCAATTCAGCGGCTTCTCCCCTGTTTCCCGCCCGCCATTTCAGCGGAAATATTGAACAATGTGCAATATCGCTTTGCGTCCTTGCGCCTTAGCGACTTTGCGTTAAATTCTTAATTTTTTCGAACCCTAATGACCCTTCATAAACACTAAAACACTATTTATACTAGCTTGATCATAATCCTATCTATGGGGCAGCATATGGATGAGATTAGCGCTTACTATAATCAGGGTAGAGAGCAAAATCGTTTAATCAGTGGAACAGGTTCATTGGAGCAGGTTCGCACACAGGACATTCTCAGCCGCTTCTTACCTAAAACGGGCGTTGTTATCGACATCGGTGGTGGTGCGGGGGTTTATGCCCTTTGGCTGGCACGGTTGGGCTATCAGGTTCACTTGGTCGACCTCATGCCGCTGCATATCGAGCAAGCGCAGCGAGCCTCTGATGAACAACCCGATTTCCTGCTGACGAGTGTTCGCCTTGGTGATGCCCGTCAGCTTGACTTCGAGGATAATACCGCCGACGCTGCCCTACTTTTCGGTCCGCTCTATCATCTAACCGAACGCGCTGACCGTGTTCAGGCACTTCGAGAAGCCTATCGAATCCTCAAACCCGGTGGTCAGGTCTTGGTCGCTACCATCTCCCGCTTTGCAAGTTTCATGGATGGCTTTAAAAGTAAATTTATCCTTGATGACCAATTTGCTGAGATTGTTAAAGAAACTCTTGTCAGTGGGCAGCACCGCAATCCAACCCGATTTCCCGGCTATTTCACGACCGCTTACTTTCATACGCCCGAAGAAGTCCCTGCCGAAATCGAAGATGCAGGTTTTACATGGAAAACATCACTAGCCGTGGAAAGTGTCGCTTGGATGGACACCGACTTTGACAGCAAGTGGAATGATCCGGTTCTGCGCGAGCGAATATTAGGACTTCTGCGAATGATCGAGACTCAAGAAACCTTCATCGGCGCGAGTTCTCATATCATCACTATCGGCACGAAACCAGCGTAATTAACGTGCGCGCAGGCCGTTCACAATCACAGCCACGTCAATCGCTTCTTGGAACAGCGCACCAATCGCGGGTGGAATCAGCCCGAAAGCCGCCAGCACCATCAAGGCAAAACTCAGTCCTAGCCCGATGTAAATGCTCTGCTTGGCAACCCGCAGCATCCGCTGTCCGGTTTCTACCGCATCGGCAACACGGCTAATATCATCAACCATCAATACGATGTCAGCTGCCTCGGCGGATATTCCTGTGCCGTGTGCGCCCATCGCCACGCCAACGGTCGCGGTTGCCAGTGCGGGTGCGTCGTTAATGCCATCACCCACCATCACAATCGGGTTGTACTGGAGCTTGAGCTTCTTAACCGAGTCCACTTTCCCTTCAGGGAGCAAGTTGGCTTCATAACCATCAAGGTGTGCCGCCTTAGAAATCTCACGCGCGTGATCTTCACGATCACCTGTCAGCATCGCAGTATGCTTCACACCTAACTTCTTAAGGCGTGCCATCAGTTCAGGCACACCGGGTCTCAATTGATCCTTAAACGAGATCATACCCGCAGGTTTGTTATCAATCGCGATATAGGTTGAAAGTTCACTTTCCAGCAATCGGTTTTCGGGAATAGCCTGTCCGGTGCTGTCAGAAACGAACTTCGGGGAACCTACAATGACGTGATGACCATCGACCTGTGCCTCGATACCAGACCCTGCAATCTCATGCACATCGGTTGGCATCGGGAGCGATCCATCTTGTTTAAGTGCTGCCTGAACCAGCGACTGTGCTAATACATGTCCCGAAAGCTGCTCCGCACCACCCGCCAATCGCATAAGGTCTGCGGGCGTTGTGCCATTAAACACAATAACTTGATCAACCGTGGGTGTCCCATAAGTCAAGGTGCCTGTTTTATCAAATACGATGGCTTGTGCCCGTCCAATCTGCTCAATTGGTGTGCCACCCTTCACAATGATGCCAAAGCTCGCCGCCCGATTGATACCACTGATAATCGCCACCGGAACAGCCAAAATCAGTGGGCAAGGTGTGGCTACGACCAATACTGAAAGAATGGTGTGAACATCGCGGGTAATCAACCAACCCAACACACACATCACCAAGGTCACAGGTGTGAACCACACTGCATAGCGATCTGCCAAACGTTGAAGCGGTGGCTTTTCCTCCTGTGCTTTGCGTACCAGTTCAACGATTTTGGCATATTTACTATCCACACTGAGCTGCGTCGCTTTCATCTCAAAGGCATCACCCGCATTGACGCTGCCACTGAGCAAGACTCCGCCTATTTTCTTAGGCGCGGATAATGGTTCACCTGTCAACGCTGCTTCATCAATGATGGCTTCATCCGATATAAGAGAGCCATCTACTGGAATCAGATCACCGGGGCGCACCACTAATGTATCGCCAATTTGCACCTGCTCAACCTGAATATCCTCAATCTGCGAGGGAGTAACACGATGTGCAATGCGTGGTGCGCGGGCAAGTAGTTTTTCCAGTGATGAAGAGGCACGGCGCAAACTGTAATTTTCCAACGCCTCACCACCGGATTGCATCAATACAATGATGACACCCGCGAAGTATTCTTGGGTTAGTACAGCGGTGATAATCGCCAGCATCGCCACCACGTCAGAGGCAAAATTGCCATGAAGCATTCCTATCGTGGTTTTATAAACAACAGGCGCACCACCGATTACCAGCGTTATCAGCCAGACGAGATCAGCAATATCAGAGCGCCCTGCCCCAAAGCGAGCCAGCGCGCCCACCACCAAACCCATCAAAGCGATAAATGGAAGTGGATTTTCCCCTACAAATTGCCAGATACGTTTTTGTGTCATTCAAAGCCTCATTCGACTTTAGATTATGTGTTTATCAATTAGCGGGTGTAATGCTTGTTACAAAGTATTCACCAATTTCATTAACTTAATTTTAACCAATGTTACTGATTATTCAATACCAAGTATATAACGATAATCACGTCTCGTTATAAAACATATTGTAGATGGGCAAACACAAAGTAGGCACTGACAGTTGTCAGGGAACAGAGGTACTGAACGGTATGGGTTATTTTGAGGGTTTGAGACTAGAGAACTTTTCTATAGGCCGTAAGGGTGGCGCACCTTAATCAGTTGGTCAGCACTGGGATGATTCAGTGTGAACACTGTGCCATCAGGCCACCGAACCTCGACACGCTCAATCTGTGTGCTGCTGCCCAAGCCGAAGTGTGCTACAGGTTCCATCTGACATAGGTAACCACTACCGCTGTCAATCACTCGGCGTTGAGTGCGACCATCCGCTTGCAGGGTCACTAATGCGCCTCTTGCTGGCGCTCCGTTTGCTGTAAACGGTAAGATACGCAGCCAATGATTGCCGTTCTGCGGCGTATGATACAAGGTCAGCGGTTGCATCACACTTTCGCCATGGGAGATAAGCAGTTCCAAACGACCGTCGTTATCCATATCAGCGACTGCCGCGCCTGTACCTAATCCACCCGATTCGAGCGCATCACCCATATCGACAGGTGTCCATACCCCTTCGCGACGCGCAAATAGACGGTTCGGCTGCCCAATATTGTTGAAGAAGATTTCTTCGTAGCCATCGTTATCGAAATCGGCAGCGATCACGGTTCGCACACGACTAGGCGCTGCCATCTTAGGCGGTGCGGCATCTTCGAATGTGCCGCCGAGGTTCTGCATAAACAGGCGATGCTGGCCTTCCCAATTGCCACAGACCACATCAAACAAACCATCGTCGTTCGCATCCAGTACCGCCACCCCACGCGCATGATGCGTAGAATCGGTAAGAACTGCCATTTCAGCCACTTCTTCAAAGATACCTTCACCTGTATTGACAAACAGGAAATTCGGGCCGTCTTCGTTACCGACAAAAATATCCATGCGAGTCGTAACCAGCGGCAGGGATACGGCACTGCGACCACCCGTAGTCAGGGCTAAGCCAACGCGCGGCGCGACATCCTGTAAATGCCCGTCCTCATCGAGTTCGTACAGCCGCATTGGGCCACCGTAGTTGGCAAGGAAAAAGCCGTAGATTCCATCACCATCGCGGTCAACAGCAATCACCGAGCGACCTGCCGTTAGGTTCATAACGCTGCGGTGCGCGGGCAAACCGAACAAATCCGTCCATTCGCCATCACTATAGTCAAAAAGACGGTCAGCAAATAATTTTTTTCCTTGGAAGGTATCGGTATTGAGAATATAAATTTCCTCATCACCATCGCCATCTAAATCCGCAGCAGCAACACCAATGGCCTGTCGTCCCGCGTCCGCAAGAGTGGCGGGTGTGATATTTTCATAGCCTCTCCCTGTCCATTTGAGAACGATATTGGGAAAGCCGTAGCCAGCGATGACCCATTCAAAAGCACCGTCACGATCGACATCGGTGACAGCTACACCATAGTTAAATTGCGGCAGGTTGCGATGAAGTAATTCGGTGCGATTGGTGAACATAGATTTTGTCGGATAGTGGACTTTGTATATCGAGTAATGGGTTGAGTTTAGCCGACTATCATCACGATGTCGACCAGATCATACCGTTACAGATTGTTGCACATAAAAACAGGATTAGGCCGTGTTGCCTCTGTTGAGCGCAACATACAGTAGCATAATCCTTCACCTTTTTATAAACTACACCCCATTATCTAAATCCACATTGATGCGAAATATAATTATGCCTCATTCTGATTTACTGCTTGAACTGGTCAAACGCTACAGCCCTTCGACACTTGAAGCCCCAGCCGTCCAATATCTGGTGCGCTGGATGAGTGAACGTGGCTTTGAAGCCTATGCCGACGACGCAGGCAACGCCTTTGGCATACGTGGGGCGACCAACGCGCCACACACGTTAATACTGCTCGGTCATATCGACACATTCCCCGGCGACATTCCCGTGCGAGTCGAAAAAAAGGAGACATCTGAAACAGAGACCTCTCAACCGTTCTCTGAATTGAGTGCCGGATATGCCCTGTACGGACGTGGCAGCGTCGATGCAAAGGGATCACTTTGTACATTTGCCGAAGCTGCGGCACAAGCGGCTATTCCCGAAGGTTGGCGGGTGATCGTGGCGGGTTGTGTCGAGGAAGAAATTGCCACGGGTAAAGGGTCGAATTACGTCAGTGAACATTTCACACCTGACTACTGCATTATTGGTGAACCGAGCAGTAGCAACCGCATCACCCTCGGCTATAAGGGACGCGTATTGATCGAGTACACATTACGGCGCGAGGTTGCCCACACTGCCCGACCAGAACCCACTGTCGGCGCGTTGGGGTCGGAGTTCTGGCAGCGCGTCTTGGATTGGGCGGAACGCGAGAACGCAGGTGTTGAGCGCATCTTCGACCAATTGATGCCCGGTCTGCGCTCGATCAATACCAGTTCGGATTACTTCAACGAAATGCTGAGTATGCATGTGTCTTTCCGACTGCCACCACGCATCACACCGGATGATGTGGTACAAGCGCTGACAGCCATTGCTCAACCTGATGGTCAACTAAAGGTGTCGGGGCGAGAAATCGCTTACCAATCCGACCGGGGCAATGCATTGGTGCGTGGACTGATGGGCGCGATTCGTTCGCGAGGTGGGCAACCGGGCTTCGTATTAAAAACCGGAACCAGTGATATGAACACAGTCGCTGCCCGCTGGACATGCCCGATGGTGGCTTATGGACCGGGTGACAGCAACCTCGACCACACACCCAACGAACATCTACCCCTCGACGAATACGATACAGCTATCACAACCTTGAAGCACTTTATCGAGGGTTTAGGCGCTTAGCCACCGTTCAGCATACGCAGCGAAAATTATCCCCTTTTTATCTGTATATTCTTGGATATACACGAGCAGACTGAAAGGGGACACTATGCGACGGTTCATTATCCTCATCACGCTCATCATACTCACGACATCAACGGTTTGGGCAGCCCAACCTGCCCAAGAAATAATCCTGCTCAGGCGAGAAAATCCAGCCGTCTGGTCAACCATTTATGGTGATCTTTACACTTATGTTCCCGGTGATGCAGCCCCGAACCGCCTCACCACGTTAGGAAACATTTCCGCGCCAGCCCTTTCGCCCGATGGCAAAACCATCGCCTACGCAGCCATTGCGGAGAATGTCATGGCTGAGGCCGCGAGCGGCAAATACACATTCGATATTGACAGTGATAATCCTCACGACATCTGGATCATGGATGTTGTGACCCATAAATTCACGCGCATCACCAATCTACCTGCAACGAACACAACTGTTTATCGAAGCAATCCGGTCTGGTCACCCGACAGCCTACAATTGGCATGGTTCACATGGGATGGCAGCGCTCAAGGTGGAAGCCTATTAGTCTATGATCTGAAAGTAGGCCAAGAAAAATTACTGGCTAGCGGCTTGATGATGAACAAAGGCGATGTGGAAATTTTCAATTTACCAAACTTAATCGGTTGGGGAACCCAAATCGCGCACACGGTATACCGAGCAACCGATAACGGCCAAGATTTATGGTTAGAGAGCATTGATCTTGCTGGTAATGTGCAAAAGCAAGTTATTGCTCACACCGACTACCTGCCACGCGTGACATGGGTGAAGTATCAAGATTCTTGGCGGATCGCTACCCAAAATGTGGATGACAAATGGCAGATCATCCAGCCCGAAACACAAAAACAAATTGATGTTCAAAATCCACCGATTTTGCAAGTTCCCAACGGCGAAGGCGCGAAGCTAAAACCAGTCTCGACCGCATGGGAAATTCTCACAACAAATGGCAACCGTATATCCATCCCTTATGACGGTTTGGCGGTGCTTGCCCCTGATGGTCAGGCAGTTGCATACTTGCGTGAACGAAAAGCGTTTTTCTGGCGAGAAGGACAAGACATAAAGCCTTTGTTGCCTGATGAAACAGCCGATTGGGAAATCATCACCCTTATGTGGTCACCGATGATTTGGGTAGCCGATTAGTTAGACAATAATGATTTACGGATTATGTAACTACTCAAGTTTACATGGCGTAATTGGCAGTTATGGCACAACAATCCGCTGATTTGCACGGCGGGAAGCCCAGCTAGTGCTGCTGCGCTTGGCAGATTTGTCGGCGGCGGCTTCGGCTAGTGCTGCTGCGCGCAGCGGAAACAAGGGACGGAAGCGCCGCTGTTGCAGGGGGTGTGCCGCCGCAGCGATTTTACGGGAGAGAGCCGCTGTAATTTGCAGCGAAGTTAGCAATCTGCGAAGAACAAAGTGGTTTAGGCGCATTATTCCCCCTAAGATTTATGAACACTTGTTCTCATCTTAGCACAAAATTTCTGAAAGAGTCAAGCGAATTTTGAGGATACAATGAGCGAGGAGACTATCTGTAACTTAATCGAAATACCGAACACGATATTGAAGGATAATAATTAGAATATATTGACATTTGAGGAAGGGTACTAAGTGTGAGGCGGCAGGCGAAGATAATCTCAAAACTATCTTTATTTTCCTTAATAAATTGTAACAAACTTGATTGACACAATAAGGCCTGCAAGCTACGATTAGGAGAGTTTATACATCAAATAATTAACAGAGATGGATCTATATGCGGCATCATGCTGGGTATCATCGAATCTACACTAAACACACTCCCCATCCCGAAGAAGAAAATCTCTTTAAACGAAAAAAACAATCCGCCAATACCACTCCGGCCTCAGTAGAACACATTCCCGCTATTGCGAGAACCACAGTGCAGCGGGCAAAAACGTCTCCGCAAAACCTGACACCACAAGAGGTGCAGCAGTTACAAGCAACCATCGGCAATCACGCTTTATCACGGATGGTTACTCCACAAACAAAGCGGGCAACTCATGCTGTGTCCATTAGGCCGGTATTACAACGCAGCCCTATCAGCATGAAGCAGACTGCCGCCCCGATGACTGTTGTGCAGCGCTGGAAGTGGCCGTGGCGACGAGGCGAAACCGACCAACAGAAACTTGCACGCTACGACAACACTATAGAGCGCCTCAAAATTGCAATTGATGTGCTGCGCGTTGGTCACGGGATCGTTATGTTACCCCTGACCGTGATCGATCTCATTTCTAATATCGCCAGACCCTTTACTGGCAACAAAATCAAACCACAGTCAAGCGGCACCGAAGTAGAACAAAACCGTAAAGCATTCCATAATGCGTTAAACGGCGAATCCCAATTGGTTGCCCTCATGGGGGGTGGAAACGCTCGTTTCGACCTCAAAATCCTCAAATATATGCCATGGAACATTATCCCATGGATTATTGGTGGGCTCAGCCGCTGGTACAGCAGAATCAACCGAAAACGTATCGCTGTAGGTCAAAGAGTCAACAATATCGATAACAATCAAGTCGGCAACGGGATAAACTAAAATTCGATATTGAGAGATAGACGGCGTACTACGGTACAACCAGTGATCGTAGGAAGGACTTGACCACCCCCTCAAAGCGCTCAGGTTGGTCATACTGAAGCCCGTGACCCGCGTCTTGTATCTGTTCGACACCAAGACGTGGGTTGAGATTTTGTAGTTCTCGTGCCGTTTCAAGAGAAACAACGCCGTTATCCGCGATAACCAGTAGGATTGGCACATCAATAGCGCTTACTAAGTGGTGATACTCAGGGATGGGCGGCATAAGAACATCAAACGCCTGTATTGGCGTTTTCATTCTCGCCTCAGTTACGAGTTCGATTATTTCGGGGCTACGATGCGGGTGTCGAACCCTTGCCTGAACCAGCACTTCTTCCCTATCTAAACTGAGCAATCGGCGGTGCTGCTCGACGGCATCGCTCTCGTACACGTCGCGCTGGCGTTTGGGGCTTAAGAAAGTAGGATCTGCCAAAATGACACCGCGTAAAGCTATAGCGGTTTGACTCGCCACAACTGCGGCAGTCATGCCACCCATCGAATGCCCCAACAGAACCGGAGCGGCAAGTCCCAGCCCTTGAATAAGTCCAACGACATCTCTTGCAGTGTCTTCGTAACGATAGCCGTTCAGCGGTATGCTCGAATTCCCGTGTCCTCTGGTGTCAGACATCACGACATCGAATTCCGCTTCGAGGGCGCGTGCCAAAGGACTCCAGCAGGCTCCACTTCCAGTCAGTCCATGAAGTAGAACCAATGGGGGGTTATCCCCTCCAGTTCTCAGGTAGTGGATATTGATGACGTTTGCTTGGCAGACTGCGCTCGTCCAGTTCGTCATTAAAGATACCTGTTCGAGAGATGGCGAGACCATATCCACCAGCTATTCAAAATGACAAGCCATCCTGATCGTCTATTATCGTTATTACTGATTGTTTAGGCTGTTCCTCTACCAATGTTGGCGTTTAGAGGCATCAATAATTGACCGTCAGCTTGGGTATAAGACTCAAGAATGGGGGTCATGTCGTGAGTGATTTGATCCGCCAACTGCGTCTTAGCATCGGCATCCAAGTGTGCCAATTCTTGGATCACGGCTGCCGAACCGATAATCGAGGCTTGAATAAAAATATCAATGCTGGCGAAAGTGATGTAATGCGATACAGGGGTAACGTTGACCTCACGGAATCCGGCTTCGGTTAGTGCCTCGCGCAGCGGTTCAATATCCCCAAATGAAAAGGGTGCAGCCAGCGCGGGCAGTTTCATCTGGTTAATCAGCACATCGTTAAACGTCAGATAGATGGGGTTTTGCATTAGTGATTGCTGCACATTGACCAGCACCCTACCTCCGGTGACGAGTGCGCGCTTCATTTCCCGCAGCCCTGCCACCTTGTCCGGGAAAAACTGTAACCCTTGATGACACAGCACCAGATCATAGGCCGCATCCGGCAGCGGCATCTTGAGGGCATTCCCTTCGCGCCATTCGATTGACGCGCCTTCCGGTGCAGGTTGTTCCTGTGCGACCTTCAACATCGCCGGATTAATGTCGAGCGCCGTCACTTTCCCTTGATTACCGACCAACGGCGCAACGGTTCGTGCCACAATCCCCGTCCCACAGGCGACATCCAACACGCGCTCACCCGCTTGAGGTTGGGCATAGCGCATCATCAACTGCACACCGGGGATCATAATACCGGGAACCATATACTGCTGGTAAGCCTGCATGGGATTCATGTCCAGAAGCGGGTACTTGTTATTCAAATTGGTTATATCCTCTAACTGCCGTCGCGTTTATGCCAATCGCCCTTGTACAAGTCGAAATGGCTTGCGATATAAGGATGATCCGCGAACAAAGCTTCGTTCAACTCTACACCTAATCCCGGTTTATCGGGCAAGGCGAAGTAACCGTCAATCACTTCCGGCACACCGGGTGCGGCTTCCTTCACCCACGAGTCAGCGAAGTCGTTGAAGTGTTCTTGAATCATGAAGTTAGGAGTGCAAGCCGCCACATGCAAAGCCGCTGCGGTACTCACTGGCCCACCGACATTATGCGGTGCAACCAGCACATTATAAACATCTGCCCACGCAGCCAAACGGCGTGTCTGTGCCATACCGCCAAAGTGGGTAATATCCGGCTGGATGATGTCCACCGCATGAAGATCAAACACCGGACGGAAATCGTTCATCGTATGCAGACGTTCACCTGTGGCGATTGGGATTTCGACCTTTTCAGCCACGCGCTTGAGTTCGGCTAAGTTTTCCGGTGGACACGGTTCTTCGATCCATGCTGGACGGAACGGTGCGAGCTTACGTGCCATAATAATCGCTGTCGCCGGATTGAAACGCCCATGCATTTCGACCATAATTTCACGGTCAGGGCCAATAGCATCGCGCACGGCTTCGATCAGCGAGGTTGAACGGGCTTGCTCATCCAAACTCAGTTCATAGCGCCCTGCTCCAAAAGGATCAATTTTTAGTGCCAAATAACCGCGCTCGACGACTTTGAGAGCAGCGGCATGAAAAGCTTCTGGTGTCCGTTCGACGGTATACCAACCGTTGGCGTAGGCTTTGATTTTATCGCGCACCGCACCGCCCATCAGCCGGTAGCACGGTTGACCAAGTGCCTTACCCATGATGTCCCAGCAGGCAATTTCCATAATCGACAAAGCCGACATGGTAATTTCACCCATGCGACCAAAATCATTAATCATCATCCGCGACACCAATGCCTCGGTATCAAACGGATCAAGTCCAATGGCGTAACGGGGTATAGCTTCGGTGAGATAACCCAGCAAACCAGTCGTGCGATTGTTCAGCCGCACTTCACCCAAGCCATAAATCCCTTCATCGGTATCAACTTTGACAAAGGTTAGGTTGCGCCACGGTGTACCCAAGACTAAAGGTGTAACAGCAGTAATTTTCACGACAACTCTCCCGGTTGCAGCCAAATCTTGGCAACGGATGAACCCTGCAATAATTCCTCGAAACAGGCTTTGCCAGAACCAAGTGGTTCAACGCGTGTCCATTCGGACTTGAGGGCAAAGCGGCCTGATGCCAGACCTTCCAACGCGACTTTGAAGTCCAATGGATTATAAGCAAAGGAGCCATAACTGACAATCTCACGCCGAATTAAGTCGTTAATCGGCAGCACTGACTCGGCCTCATGCAACCCACCCCATGACACACGCCCGCCTGCCTTAACAGCTTTGGCGCAGCTTACACGGGTGCTGGTTGCGCCGACGGCATCAACCGCGATGTCTACCGAGCCGTTCCATTCTTTGAGGTTGACGGGGATAGCACCTAACGACTCGACCATCGCCAGCCGTTCGGCATTCAGGTCAGCACAGTAGATGGCTTTCAATCCATAGACTGACAAAGCCTGCACGGTCATCAAGCCAATCGGCCCTGCCCCGACCACCAATGCGGTTTCTCCGGGCTGTGGCGAAACCACCCGCGCCGTATGTACCGCGCAGGCCATCGGCTCGGTGAGGGAGGCGGTTGTGAGCGCCATACCATCGGGCAGCACCAGCACATTGGTTGCAGCAATCGCCACATACTCAGCATTACTACCGGGGAGAACGGCGCTCAGCAATTTACGCTTGGGGCAAAGCTGCTGGCGACCAGACAAGCAGTAATCACATTGACCACAAGTAACCAACGGATTAGCAGTCACACGCGTACCGACTTGTAAATCAGGTCGAGCGCTTGCGGCCTGATGACCGATCTCGACGATTAGACCGCTAAATTCGTGTCCCATAATCAGCGGCGGTTTGCGGAGCGAGTTTTTACCCTCAAATCCGCTGAGTTCCGAGCCACAAATGCCGGAATACGCCACTTGAATCAACACTTCATCAGAGCCGATTGTGGGCTTCGGCACGTCATGCACCGTCATCTCATAGGGTGCGTCATAAACTAAGGCCTTCATTAAAATGATCCTTTTTTACTACTGTGGATATTGGATAGTCAGACCACCATCAATCACCAGTTCCGCGCCCGTCATATAACTGGCTTCATCACTGGCGACAAAAGCGACAAGGTTAGCAATTTCTTCGGGCGTACCGATACGCCGAACGGGTTGAAAACTGAGGATGCGATCTTCATAAGCGGTGGGATCAGGCTGAGAATGTATCCATTCCTCAACTGCTTCCGTCCGCACCCAACCGGGGCAAATCGCGTTGACGCGGATATTATGCGGGCCATAATCCAGAGCGATATTGCGCGTCAGACCGAGTACGGCGGCTTTGGCTGCACCATAGGGGAAATGCTTGGGAGCGGTTACACGACCATGCACACTGGATAGATTAACAATTGCACCGCCGCCCTGCGATTGCATGTGAGGAATGGCATACTTGCAACACAGCCAAACTCCTTTGACATCGACATCCATCGCCTCATACCACTGCTGTTCGGTCATGGTCACAGCTTCGTAGCGAAAAGTGATTCCGGCATTGTTGACCAGAATATCGAGTTTGCCGAAGTGAGCAATCGTCTGCTCGATGGCCTGCTGCACATCACTCTCGCGGGTGATATTGGTGGGGATAAACAAGGCTTGGTGTCCCGCCGCATTCAGTTCGTCGGCAACGGCCTGACCGGACACCGGATTCAACTCGGCAATCACTACTGCTGCTCCCTCGGCAGCCATTTTACGGGCGATGGCGCGACCAATTCCCTGCCCCGCACCCGTAATAAATGCGACTTTTGCATGTAAACGATCCGTCATAAGTTCATTCCAAAATAAATGTATCGCGGTTAAAAGTTATTTATAGGTGAGATTATGCACTAGAGTTCGGATTTAAGCATCCTGCCAGACATATCCACTTTGAATGAGGACGAGGCTAGATGATCGCTCTCTCAGATAAGAGAACGGCGCTTAACCGTTGGTGAAGCGTTGTTGACAGTCTGCCCCTCGCACCAGATAATAAGGCGCTGGAACTTTTGCATGATATCTTGCGTTAATAAGAGTGAGGTTTGTGCAAGGTTCAGACTTTAACGTTTATTACAGAAGACAAACGGGAAGCATAAACTCCGTTATGAGCAATCGACAAATTCAACCGGTTCGCAACCGTGACATTCAAATTATCCGTCAGGCACGACCCCGCAGCATATGGGGGCAAGTGTGGAATGTTGCCCTGCAACCGAATAACTTCTTTCTGGCACTGCCCCAAGCACCCAGCAGTTCACGCCAATGGTTTTGGGTCGCGGTTCTGATCTTAGCGCTGAACGGTTTTAGCGCGGTACGTCAGGAATCATTGGCAAGCGGGCTTGGCGGTGGCGGTGGCGATTCCATTTCACAGAGTCCCGGCGATTTTTCATCACAACCAAGCGGTGGATTTTCTAGCGCACCGGGTGGCGCAATTGCTATCCAACCGGGCGGATTTCCCGGTGGTGGCGGTGATCTCGGCAGCATCCCGACCGATAC
Source organism: Aggregatilineales bacterium (assembly GCA_038328375.1). Lineage (GTDB taxonomy): Bacteria > Chloroflexota > Anaerolineae > Aggregatilineales > Phototrophicaceae > CFX2. The sequence goes on from JBBQLX010000075.1 coordinate 27,796, forward strand.
AGGCACAACATCCGACATTTCATCCACATGGGTGACGGCTCTCATCAGTGCGACGACCATTTTAGTGGGCTGGTTTGTGCTGGCAGTGATTCTCTGCGAAGTGCCGCTGTTTAACGGAGTCCGTCCCACTTTTAGCCAGAACCTACAAATCGCTATTTGGACGACTGTACCTTTGGGGGTTATGGCAGGGTTACAGGTGATTTACTTCGCGGCAGGCGGCAAAGTCGGCGCAGGTGGCATCTCTGGCTTACTGGATTACTGGAAAACCTACAACGATTTATCACCCTTTATCCGCAGTGTCTTGCTCTCGTTGACCTCCCGACTCACCATTTTCTGGGTGTGGACGCTGGTGCTGATTTATATCGGCGGACGGAACGCGCTCAACGGAAAAGCGTGGGCAGTGATCTTGGTGGTCGTCGTTTGGGCGTTGATATTGATATTCGTACCTGTAATCACCGGAGCGGTTACAGCGCCCACAATCGTTAACAATGATTTGCCAGAAACCATTACTCTGCCAGAGAATAACGGTGAAATCTCGCCTGAAGCGACACTCAGTGAAAGTGATCTTTTCTCGACGATTGTGCCGAACGGTGGCCTCAGCCCTGAATCCACGCCAGTAGCAGGTTTTGAAGCACTGCCAACCGACGAAAATATTACAGATATTCCCCAACAGGAAAGTGATTTCTCTCTTTCAACCGAACAACCGACCGACGACAGCAAATTAAACGCCGTCGAGCCGCAATTGGCGACCGCAACGCCATCATGAAAGTTTAGACGAGACTCTCTATGGCTATTACACCTTCCCCTGAGCCACTGCCACCCATCATAGAGGTTCGCGGGCTGCGTAAAGATTTCCAACTTGGCGACCAATGGGTTCACGCGCTTAGAGGGGTTGATCTCGAAATTCCGACCGGTCAGTTCATCGCGATTATGGGGCCAAGTGGTTCGGGCAAAAGTACCCTGTTGTATATGCTGGGCGGCCTCGACCGTATAACCGAAGGTGAAGTTGTGGTCGCAGGCAACCCACTCGCGAATATGAATGGTGAAGAACTGGCAACCTTCCGCCGCGAAACGCTAGGGTTTATCTTTCAGGCGTTCCATCTTGTGCCAACCTTGACCGCCCTTGAAAATGTGGCGCTGCCGGGGGTTTTTTCCGGCGCTGACCGTGAGATGCGTGAAAGCCGCGCCCTGCGTATTCTGACCGCATTGGGTATGGAAGAACGAATTGACCACCGCCCCAACCAACTTTCCGGTGGGCAACAGCAGCGAGTGGCGATTGCCCGCTCACTTTTTAACGATCCGCCGATTATTATGGCGGATGAACCGACCGGCGCGTTGGATAGTAAAACCGGAGAAACAGTGATGCGAATGCTGCGGTTTCTCTGCCGTCAGCAGGGCAAAACCATTATCGTTGTGACACATGATCCGAAAGTCGCAGCGAACGCCGACCGCATGATTAGCCTGATGGATGGCAATATTATTGAAGACAAGCTCATGCGCCCACCAC
>JBBQLX010000076.1:0-29254 GCA_038328375.1 Aggregatilineales bacterium
GGCTATTGCCTCATCTGTCCGGTTGAGGCTGTCTAATATCAATCCGCGCCCGATATAAGCCAGTGGTTGGTCAGGGTAATTATCAACCATACCATCCATAGTCTGTAAGGCACTTGTGAAATCCTTATCCAACAGCATAATACTTGCGTTGGCAATTCCGCCAGCGATATCCTGCTGCGTGAGTGCATCACCGATAGCCGAGGCTACGGCTGTGAGTGTCGGTGGCACAGGCGAAAGTGTTGCACCGGCTATAGCTACCTTGGTGCTGGCGATATTTTCGCGCGCGAAAGAGGTTCGCTGTGCAACAACCGCATTCCCCTGCTCGATGGTTGCAGTTCCCACCAATGCCTCGGCAACTTGAACCTGCGCCACTGCGGTGGACTGCTGATTGATAGCATTAGTGACCTGAATGTTGACTTGTTGCAGCGTCGCACCCGCTCTGGTGACTTCGGCTCGCGCGGCAAAGAACTGCTGCCCCGCTACACCAGCGACGATAATCGCCACCACCACTAGAACGCTCAGGATAACAGCGGTTTGCCGGAAGCGCCGGATCATCCCTTCACGGGCTTTGTCACGGGCGATGCGAGCAGTCTCCGCGATATTACTCGCGCCGACATACTCATGATGTGCCGGATGCGGTTCGGGATGTTTATTGGCGCTCGAATCCAGCCACGTTTTAGCCGAAGTTAATTGGTCGCCTTCCAGCAAGAAGCTGGGATTGCGTTGGAACTGCTGCCACTCTAACGCCCGCACCAGATAACGCGTATGACTTTTGACATAAAGCTGGTCGGTATCGAGCGCCGTCAGCAAGTCTTTAAACACGCTATCGAAGGTGCTGTCGTCATCAAAGTAAATCCAATTCAAACTGCGGAGATATTTCCAGTTGTCCCGCGCCCGCTGTTCCCACTCTTGGTCAACCCATGTGCCTTTGACATGAATCGCCACATCGCCTTCGATTTTTTGGCGGATGATGGGGAACACGCGCTTATTCTGCTGACGGATATAATCCAGTTCGCGATGGCAAATCTCGCTTAGCAGCCAATTTTCGGTCACGACGATCAAGGTGGTATCGGCGCTGTCGATACCCACTTGAATCGAACGCCACCAATCCTCACCCCGCGCGATGTCCTGCCAATCAATCCACACGTCACGCTTTTGCTTGATCAGCGCATCATCAAGTTTGTGGACAAAATCACTATCTTTACGGGAATACGAAATAAAAACTTCGGACACAACGCCTCCGCCTCGATACTATTTGGGTTTATTATAGCCGTGCTGCTTCGCTGTAGCCTAATCTGCGTGAGAAAAAATAAAATTGGCAACAGAAAATGAATTGTTTTCGATTTTTCCCTCAAACTAATTTATTCTCACGATTTTCTACTCGCTGCATGAGACCCAATAAATGATGCCTATCGCATCCACAAGACTTGCACAGCTTTACATTACTTATCCAATCCTGCTTTAGCTTCCAAGCCTTTATAATCGAGGATTTTAATCTGGTGTCGTTCAACGTAAATGAGCTTATCTTTTGCCAAATTGCGTAATGCCCTGTTAAGCACATCAGGGACTGTGCCAAGCCGGTTTGCCATCTCTGCTTGGGTAGCCCAACGGGGTCGTTGTAAGTGTTCTTCTGTTGACTGTTCAATCAGATAGCGTGCTAAACGTGCTTCAATCGTTCGCAGCGAAAGATCCTCAATCATATACGTGAGCTGCTGAATACGTTCAGCCATGCGTTGAATAATGACGCGCCCAATTTCGGGATGCTGATCAAGCAGCTTGAGTATGGCAATTTGCTGGATGACCCTTACCGTTGTTGGTTCAAGCGCCATAACGGTTGCTGAGTTGGTTACGTTAATGAAGACTTCCACCTCATTAAAAACCTCACCCGGTCCGATGAAACGCAAAACCTGTTCGCGTCCGTCGAGAGATGTTTTAACCGCTTTAAGCCAACCCGATTGGACAATATAGAGAGCAACATCCTGTTCACCCTCGAGGAACACGACCTGTCCTATATCGTATTGTTGGACTTTCATCTGTTGGGCGATGGTTTCAATCAGCTCCGCATCAATATTCGAAAAGTACGGAACTGTTGAAAGAACTCTTTTTACCTGTTTTATCGCTTCATCTATAGACATTACTTCTCTTTCCACGTTGCGTTAAGCTGCACTGCTACAACCTGTCTTGCCCATCAATTGTGAAACAAACCTACCGGACTAGCAATTATTCATGATGAAAGTCGACAAATGTCGAAGATTTGTCATGGCAAATGACGCAGACTGTATCTAAGCAAAACATTTCCCAATGGTTAACGGTGACAGGATGATTTCTACATGACCAGGAGACAACCAACACGCCCGATACCCATCATTGATGCCAATAGGTGTAGTGGTTGTGGGTTGTGCATTCGCGTTTGCCCCAACCACGCCATTGTCATAAAAGATGGCATCGCTGTTGTCGCGAATCCCCCAGCCTGCACTTATACCGGTCATTGCGAACGCATCTGTCCGCTGCAAGCCATTAACAGACCCTTTGAAATTCTATTCACTCTGAAGGAGACAATGTAATGAAACCCATAATCTATCCAAACTGGCAGGAAAAAGTGGTGTTTTCGCCCGAAGGCCCACTGCCACAGATATTGCTAGAAAACGAGAAACTCAAAGTTATTGTCGCTGGCCTCGAAATGGGTCAGAAAATCCCACAACATCCTGACGGGTTGGCAGTGTACCATTTTCTCCAAGGAACAGGCTGGATGCTGGTTGATGATGAACGCTACCCCGTTCTTGCGGGCGCGACCATCATCACACCGGAAGGTGCCAAACGCGGTATGGAAGCTGAAACCCAATTGGTTTTCCTCGCGACCCGCATCGCCTGAAACCTATTCACAAACAAGAGGCCGATAATCATGTTCAACCCCTATTTTCTAGTAACCTTTCTGTATCTCGTACTGGCTGTGTTGGGTGCGCTAGATGCGTCATTTGTTAATCTTCAAATACTGCCTGCTTTCGCCGGCCTGCGTTGGCTGCGGGTGCATTTCATCACATTGGGTGTGTTGACAGAGTTTATCTTTGGCATTTTACCCATTCTGGTCGCCGCACGAATCAAGTTGCCACGACCGAAAATCCGTTGGGATATTTGGTTGTCATTGAATCTCGGTTTGCTCATCTTGCTAATTGGCATTCCACCGATCAACGCCGTGTTGATTACCGCGGGTGGTACATTAATTTTCATCGCAGTTATCTTGCTGGTGCTGCAACTGGGGCAAATGCGATCACCCGATTCGGCGGCGAAACCGTCTGAAGGGCGTAAGTTCTATATTGTGGGATTGTCGTATTTGCTGCTGGGTATCGTGGTGGGTACCGGGTTGTGGCAGGGATGGAGTACATGGTTACAAATCAAAGTGCCGATTGAGGTTCATATTCATGCCAACAACTGGGGTTTTATGTCACTGGTGTTCGCTGGCTTGATTGTGGATTTGTATCCCGGTTTTGCCGGACGTTCGCTGGCTTGGCCGCGCTCGACCACACCGATTTTCTGGATGATGAGCGTGGGTGCGCTGGGATTGGTGCTGGGACCGTGGTTTCAATCAAACTTGTTTTCAGTACCCGGTCTGGTTTTGCATCTGAGCGCGACCATCTGGCTGCTAGTGAATATGATTAAGCCATTGGTCGGTGATCCAAAACTGAAAACAGCGGGCATGCTGCACCTGATTACGTCTTATCTATGGATTATGGCACCGGTTTTGGTCGCACCGCTTATCATCCTCAAAGTGCCGGGATTTCCCGGTGCAGGTATCGAGCAAAATGCTCCGCAAGCCTTGATTTACGGTTGGGTACTGCAATTCGGATACGCCATCATTCCTCTGCTCTTCCGGCGCATATTCCAGCCCGACGCACCACCGAAACTGGGCGGTAATTGGTTCAGCCTGATTGCCGTCCATCTGGGTGGGATCCTCCTGTGGGCTGGGATTTTCCTCCACGAGAGTCAACCGCTGCTGCATGGACTGGCCTACGGATTGTGGTTCGTTTCATTGCTGCCTATCGCCTATGAACTGTGGCAAAGCGTTCGTAGTGGAATAAGTACCTTGGACGACGCAGAATCACCCCGTACATTATCCGCTTCGGGTGATTGAGATCGACGGTTATTATCCCTGCCGTCAGGATGGTTAGCAGCATCTTGAAGGTGGGGATAAATCGTTCGGGAAAGATGAATAGATTTGGCTTTTTCCCTCAAACGATTTAATCTCACGGTTTTATGTGTAGCCGCATCCTTAATTTGTTGGGCGGCGGACGGCATCTGCATAGCGTGCCGTCCCTACGAACACCCTTCTTTCGTAGGGACACGATATATCGTGTCCGACATCCCAAACCACACCCACCTTTAACTTCACCCAACCGAATTGATTTCGCTTTTTTCTCCCTTTTCTCCCTCCCTGCCCCGACCTTCGCAATCGGCTATAATCAACCCATCGCTCAAGCGCATATGTTGTGTAGGATTGTGCAGAGCCATTTTATGGCAAAAGAAATCACACCCGACCAAGAAATCTGGGTCATGACCAGAGAGGGTGCGGAGCTAACCGGTTATAGTCACGAATATATCGAACAACTGGCGAGAAAAAATATGAAATTGCCAGAAGATGAACGCCTCATCAAAGTTCGAAAGCGATCAGGCTATTTTTATGAATTGTGGCTGCCTGATGTGCTGCGATACATAGACGAAATCGGTTACGGCCCGCACCAAGATAAAAAATAATTAGCAAGTTTTTGCCAATCATCACAATCTTATTGACTTTATCGGTAGGTTGCAATAAAATACCCATTACACAACATACCTCAAGCGATAACTGAACACCAAACAGTGCATTGCCCGGGAAATAATCTGTACAAGCCCCTTAGCTCAGATGGGACACGAAAGCGCGCGCTTTTGTGTTAGGAATTCTTCATTTGGGTTGAGATCAGGTTTGCGGTTGGACGGCTGCCGCGCGAGGGTGCGAGTGGATATGTTAATGACTACAAACAACTTATCTCCAAATAAGTTCATGGATGGGCAGTGAACTCATCGCCCCGGCTGGTTGGTGCTAGCCGGGGTTATTTTTGATATTGTGTCTACTCAATTTTTAGACGTTTCAAATCTACCTCTGCAATCTCCCCAAATTGCAGAGGCTATTTAATTTCAAATTTTTCTGTCCTACCCTGCCAATCCACTGACGAGAACCGGTTTAAGCAGGCATGGCGTAAACAACCGCATCACCATCGCCGACAATCTGGATGTCATTGCCCGCCAGTTGTAGACGGAGCGGAGAGTCATGATAAACATTAAGATCGTGCGCTTGAATGTTGCACAACAACCCTAAGCTGTCGCATTGATACAGGTAAACGAGGTTGAAGCATTTGTAGGTCGTGGTATCAAATGTATCAGGACAATGAGGGAGGATGTCTTCTGCAACCTGATAGACATGATTTGGGGTTCGTAAAGTTGTCGAATGCTTTAGGAACATTTGAGGAATAGAAATCGCAGGGATCAGTGGCAGCAGCAGGATGATGATAACCAGTACCAGCCCACCCACTTGGCTAAGGCTGCGACTTCTGATGCCAGCAACGATAGCACTCACGATCATCGCTACCAAGCAAAAGGCATAAATCCACAGGATAGTTCCTAGGGCTGGCAGGACATAAATGCCTGTTCCGCCCTCAGTCGGTGCATAAAATACGGCAATATACTCGACAACCATCACAACAGCGGCGGCGACAAACAGGCGCAATGCATTGGTTCGGCTGGTCAATTTGGCAAACATTTTTGGTTTCCATAAATAGATGAGAATATATAGACCAATCATATAGGCATATGAAGGTTTTATGTTTCCCTCAATTTATGGGGATTGTTGCCAACCCTGCCGAGCTAGGCTTCCTGCTGCGACAGTATATAGGCTGCGCGCATCTGCTGGGCTTCTCTTATGCCCACGTTGACCTGAATGCCAAAGGCACTGGCCTTGACCAGCGCACTCTCTTTGGCGGGAATCTGGTCAACAATCACCACCCGACCGCGCGAGTTGGTTAAATTCTTATAGGACTTCACAATCTCATCGGTGATCAACAATTCATTGCCAATTTGCAGCGGTTCTTGACCATAATTTGCCAGCGCTTCTGCACCAGCCGCTGAATTGGCTTGGCGCTGCGGCGATGGGCTGTTGCCAAGGGTTACGTTGAACATCTTCAAAAGAGCTTCGGCCTGCTGCTTGAGCTTTTCAAATACCATTCTAAGTCCGGGTTCGTTCGTCATGACTGCACCTATTCCACTATAAAACTTAGCTAAGTCTATACCGTTCTACATTTATTTGTGGCTGCTATGCCAAACATTCATCAGACTTCTATACAGACTGCACGAGTGATGTGTTCAAACGGGCTGTGCATACTTTTCTACCAAATTGAGCAATTTCTTAATCAGATACGGTTTTGAAAGCACATCAACGACAAAAGATGGGAGGACGTGTGACTGTATGTCGGTCTCACCGCTGGCAATAATGACCGGTGTATGGGGACGGAGCTGGCGATCATAAGCGCTCAAAAACTGGTAACCATTCATGATAGGTGTATCAATATCGAGCAAAATCAGGCTGTAATCAGCACGCGATATCGTATCCAGCGCTACCTGACCATTATAAGCGGTTACCACTCGATAGCCTTCTAATCTTAGAACATTTGCTATGGTATCGCGAAAATCTTCGTCGTCATCGACCAGTAAAATCGGGAGCGTAGGATCACCAGAAAAGATAAGGCTTCTCTGGCTGGCTTCTGTAAGAGTCTTGCTGATTAGTGGCACGAACATGTCCCGATCAAAAGGTTTGTGCAAGATTTTGATGTATCGGGTTAATAGGTAGGCTTTTATGTCTGCCGACAAACGGAAAGGTGTTGTGATAACCATGATCGGGATCTTAGCTGTAGCATCGTCCATTTTCAGGAATTGTAGAAATTCCCATCCTTCCCCGCCATCGTGGAGGGCAAAATCGAGGATAATTAGGTCGGGACGAATTTGCTCCAACGGAACCAGCTTGACACGAGCATAAGGATAACTAAAGAGCAGCCAACCTTCTCTTTTTATAGCTAAGGTCAACATATCTCGCGTTATCTCGTCGTCATCAATGTGTACAATACGAATTTCCATCATGCCTCACAACTGCAATATAAACTTCTAACTGGGAATAAGGTTGCCGTCGAAACCTAATCCACACACAAACTGTTTCCTATTGGATAATTAATTAGCTGCTTGTTTCGCCATTCGATCCATCAGACCCGGGTAAATCATTTGCATCGTAATGATTACTCTCACCAACCTGCAACGCATATTGAACGGATTTGACCAGATCACGACTATCAAAGGGTTTACGCAGAACTGATACCCGTTTGGTTGCCAGATAACTGGCTATTTCTTGCACCAGTTTTACGGCTGTCGTGCAGATAAGGACAGGAATCACAGCCGTCGCATCCTCCATCTTGAGCAATTGCAGGAACTCCCAACCTACCCCTTCTCGACCAACATAATAATCAAGAATGATCAGATCAGGTTTTATGCGCCGCACATCACGCAAGTCGGAGTTTAAAAAAAGCTGCAAAAACACCTCGCAGTCGTCTACCTCTAAGATTTTACGAAACATAGCGAGGATATTATCCGAATTATTGATAATCATGATACGAGTCGTCATCATGCACCGCTTTCTGATAGTAGCCAACAAATCGGTCTGGCCGTGGTGCTGCGACACTCCGGTTAAAAAGAAATGGGAGCTGAGAACTTACACTTTATAAACATCTGCCCTACCCTCTATCTTTAGTGCAGGGTAGGTTTGACACTGAGTAACATCTCTCCCTTCTTAACTGCTAGACTTACCTTCGGTATCTAAGTCAAGTGCAGCAGCTTGGGCTGCGCTGCTCGCGATAGTCACTTTACGCCGATTATGGTCAGTTTCGAGGGCGCGGTACAGCCGTTGTTCGTAGCTGTCATCCCCATGTACCGTGTTCGTTTCTTTGATGGCAATGAGGGCTGCACTAATACGCTTAGCAAGTTCACTGTCGGACAAGCTTTCAAGTTCAAGCGCTGAAGGTAATTCCAAGATGATCTCTATGCTCCTACGGCTTTAAATAAGCTATTCAGTTGTACTGAGTTGCTAGGCTTTTCTGCTATTTGGGGATTGGCAGCAGTTACGGCTTAATGGGATATATCCCTGATACAGAGACAAAACCCACCGGGTTAAAGGGGATTTTTAGTTGTCGATAGTCACAGACTGGGAGGAATGATATGTGCAAGCACGGGCAACCCGCTTGCAAACTTCAGTATACCCTATAATTTCCCGTTTACAGCAGATTGCCAGCCTATCTTTCCTAAGTGATAAATTATTAAATTATTATTATTTATAGAGCCATACGATTGTCGGAGTTGGGGGTGTCCTACCCAATTAACCCTAATGGCCCACGACAGCCGGACTTATCCCTGTTAGGGTTAGCTATCATCGTTTTTTATAATTTCGGAGCGAACACGGATGCAAAATATCCTAAAGGTGCCTACTTATGAAGAACTGGTTGAAATGACCAATGGGGACTTGATGAAGCGTCTTGCATTAGCCTTAGTTCAATTGAATGAGGCTGCCAAAGAAGGCAAAAATACGATTGAGAAAATCAAAATCTACAAAATATACGAGACTGAACGGCTCAAACGGCTGGAACTTGTCTCAAAGCGGCTGAAACCCATATTGATAAATAACGCCTCCAAAATGCTTCCTACCCCGGACAATCTACCATAATAGACAGACTATTCCCCTAAACGTGGCGTAGAGATTGCCCTCTTTATCGGTTCAAATTGATAGCCTCATTTAAACCAACCGCCCTGCCCGAAACCTTTAACCATTGGTCAAACTTCCTAGTTAAGTTAAGTCGCGACCCCAAATTATATTGTCCAGTAGCACGATGCAGATTGCGTGGCGGATATGGTATAAGTGGTTTATGGACAGACTTTGAGTTTACCAATCGAACAGTATTGAAACAGGAATCTACTCGTGACCGATATACACGCACTTATCCAACATGTTAGAGGGTCATATCAAGCGGAACGCATCAGCAAAAAGCCTGCTAATAATCCTAATTTATTGAGTTTTAGCGAGCCGATTGCGGTGGATTCTCAGATTGTCTTCTGGTATCCCAAAGATTTGGCTTACGAAACCGCGCGCTGGCTGGCAAAAGATTTTGCAGTCGATCTCAAAAGAGCTTTATCCGACTACACCAAATAGCCGCTTGCTTTGTACTTCACTTATTAGCGCTCAACTTTTGCGGCATTTCATTACAGTCTTGTTATCTGTTTATTCCATGTGACCGAGAGCCTTATTTTTTAGGCCATCTGTCCCATGACAGCCCTAAAGCACTGTGTTTATATGAATAGATATTATGTTATTGAACCTACTGCGGAGGCACTTATCATGCACAACATTTTAGCGATGCCAAGCAAGGATGAGTTAGCTGAACTTTCACATGCCGAATTAAATGAATGTATCCAGATGGCTTTTGACCAATGGCTTGAGGCGAGGAAGCGAGGCGCAGGGTCAATTGAAACAAGAGCAATCCACCGCGCTTATGACACCGAACAACTAAACCGCTTGAACCGCGTCAAAAAGTACCTCCCCTACCACTAGGAATAATCTTGGCGGAGCAAAACGACCTTACACGCTGGCGCTTGCTGAACAGCGGTTGAGTCACGCTGCTCTTTTGAGGTGTAATCATCCGCTCAAAATATCGGATTTCAGATGGCTCCAATGAGTGTCTTTCGAGAACCGATAGACCGTTTTTCTCCGCAAATCACTGATAGCTAATTCCCAATAATTCTGTAGGGCTACAAAATCGTTCCCCGACAAAAGTAAAGACTGTAACAAAGCTGTAAGTCTTTATTGTCCAGATTTCCCATGACCGCAAGCCTAAAAAATGTTTATATAAACTGTAATGTAGTTAGATGGTAAAACTCAAACATGGCAGCCAAAATTTCATCACAAGAATGCCGGTGTCACGATTGCGGAATGCACTTGGATGCCCAGCGACAAGCGGATGGCAAAGGGGGTTCTTATATTATTGTGACCTGTTGGAATCCCCAATGTCTGCTCAGGGCGGTGACGCGCTCACTGACGACTTATTCCAGCCTGACCGATAGTGATTGGGAAGTCTACCGCGAAATGAACCGCGCCAGTGCCGAAGTATATTGTTACACGGCTTAATTTAACCCTCCTCTACCGGCTTGACCCATTCGGCGTACTTCATAAACTTCGCGGCAGTCTTGTTGATAGCAGGAAAATATTGAGAGCCGACTTCCTGAAACCCCACTTTGCGATGAAAATTGAGTGACGGCGTATTCGGCGGTTCGGAATACACATCTGCTGCGATGGCAAGCCGCCGCTCTTGAGCCAGTCGGTCTATTTCTTGGTAAAGTGCTTGCGCCACACCCCTACCACGCGTCCAATCCGCCACCACGATTCGGTCAATATACAAGAAGTCTTGATAGCGGTCAGTAAACCAGCGATAGTAGTCGCTGGCATAACCACAGTTATCGCTCAAAACCACTACAACACCCGCCTGCCGTCCGTCAAGGACAGCCAACCCCGGCATCACCACCTGTTCGGCTAACCATCTTGCTTTGACCGCCGTGAGTACCCCAACATCAGGTACTGCCGCGTTGTTGATTTCGAGCAATGTCGTGGCATTGTCTAAGGGGATAATTTCCAGTGACATGCCCTACCCTTTCAGCGCTTTAATCTTCATCAATGCCTGCTTCGCGCTTGAGGGCGTTTTTTGAACGACGTTTTTGTTCATCTTCAAACGCTGAAAAGACTTTTTCCTGCTCGGTCGAATCCTTAGCAAGCTGCTTAGCCTCTTGCAAAGCCGCCCGTGCCGCTTTTAACTTTGTGGCGAGATCTGCATCCGTCAGGGCGGACATTTCTTGTTTGCTCGGCATGGATGGTTTATTAAACACGGCTTTTAATTCCTCTGCAAATAGACATTAGTGCCAGCCTAGCACAGGTGTTTTACTTGCGGGGTAGCCATGTAACCTATTTGTAGTTGTGCCTATGGGCGAATTGTGACAAAGCCCTTATACACTGGCGTTATCAAACACGTGTGTCGTCATCGTATCTAAGTTTGACACCACAAGCAAACGCTCAAAATAAGCAACCTCGTCTGGTTCCAATGAGCGTCTTTCAATGACAGAGAGACCGTTTTTCTCCGCAAACCACTGATAGCGTACATATTCCCAGCCATAGGACGCTATCGGACTGTGGACAATCTCAAATTTGGCCTTACCCGGCAGCAAATTCAGGTCTATGCTGCGCGTACCGAAATAAAATAAAGTCGAATCGGTCAAACGACGAATCAGAGTTGGTTGAGCCTCAATTAAGCTATTCATGATGTGCCTTCGTATGCAAAAATATCTAGCGTTTCCCTTATTGGGGTTGCCTAGATGGTGGTTTAGGGAAATATCCCTAGGTATGGATTGGAAATCCGCCGCGTTAAGGGGAATTTTTAGATGTACGTTTATAACGTTGGAATAATGAGGATTGGTAAGCTCAAGGACAACGCACTTATAATGTCCATTATACTCTTGACTTCTATATTTAGCTTGCCAAATGAATTTTTACTTATCTAGCGCTTTGGGGAGTTTGCGATATGCCCTACTGACACATATTCGGTGGCTTTTGGCGCACTCAATCCGCTACAACCGATAGATTGCCGGGGTGATTCATACGAGGCCTATTAACTCACTTCTAACAGCAGCGTGTCTACCTCTTTGTACGCCTCTTCGAGTGATCCTACGATACTAAAGGTGTGTTTAGGCGCGAGTTTAACAAAGATATTAGCCATAGCTTTGATAAAAGTGTTGGAGGTAACACATATAATCTGACCGGTATTCGAATGTGGTGTTCGCAACATCCCACTGCCTGAACTGAGTATCGTGCCCGGTACGTTCTGTATAGCACTGAAATCGGCAATGATATGCAACTTGTCGCTAGCAGACGGAAGGATGAGGTTTTGCATCAGCGTTCGCAAATCGTTCATCTCGTGACTTTTCAAGGGTTCAGAATAGGTTTGCAGAATGACCCTATTTTCTCGTATCATTTCAGTCTGAATAGGCATTAAAGTTGATCTCCTTTGTTTTCCCAAATTCAATTATATGATCTTATGCACAACATAAAATTAATGAATCAGAAATTTACGTAATATTCAGAGTCATTGCAGAGTATTTAGGGTTACATTGCTACCGATTTAGATTTAAGGAGTGTCTTTCGCTGAATTGCCCCCTGCCAAATGCCGCCGCAGGTAAACAACTTCGATCCTTCTACTTAACCTTTATTCATCCTGCCCTATATCAAAATTGATATCTTCTTCAAGGGCTTCTGTTGCAATTTCTTCTTCAGGTATTTGTAAGATGCTGGCTCCCCGTTCTTTATAGCGTTTATATTCCAGCAAATTAGAATAAGGTGTCATCTCAAAACCTTCAGACTTAGCCATTGCTCTTGTTCGATAATTGCGCCAGTAGTCATCAAAAATCTCGATGCCAAGTTCTGCAAATACGCCTGATCCTTCAAGCAACCGATCTAAAAACACAGTTGAACCAATATTTTTTGTATTACCACTACCCGCTCGGTCAGCAGCAATTCGATACTTTTCATGTAGAAAGAATTCAAAATCTTTAGCAACCGAAGGGATTTGGGCGACATCACTAACTTCATAGACCTGCCGTTCATCTATACCCAGCACTTGGCTGTAGAGAACGCCTAAAACGTAGTGCTTTTGATAACGGTTATAAGGGAATGTACTGATGGTTGCCCGTTCTCGATCTCGAAAATAGCCACCGAATGTACCCAGAGTCATCCCGTTGACTTTCATACGTCCTTGTCGGTCGATCCCTGTGCGATAAGTAGTCTTAATGTCTACTGCGTAGTAGCTATCGTCAACTTCAGAAATCAGGCTGATATCCGGATATTGATTTTGTGCTCTTGCTAAAACAACCTGATATTTATTTTCTTGAGCGAATTTCTCAATTACGGGAAACATCACTAGTTCTAGAACTTTAGAGAGAACCTTGGTATCCAGCGAAATGGTATAAATTCGCTCGTATACATCGATAAATCCTTTAACTGTCCAATCGCCGTTTTCAGTGGAAACTTGACGGCGTAAATCATCAAAGTAGCCAAGTAATAATTCTCTAAAGGGATCAGACGGAAAGTTCAATGTTTTCTCCTATTGAGCAATCAGTAATAACTCATGTGATGCTTGTTTGGCTAACGCATACTTTTGGGCAAGTTTAGCTTCTTGCACTTCGGATTTATATCTTTTGAGAAGCTGGATCAGCGTCGTTTTGCTGGGTATTCCATCATCACGATATGAAATAACGAGGATGCTTTTTTGATGGCGTTCGATGATGGCTTCAAAAGCCTCAAAAATGGTTTTGTCACTGTTCCAATTCGATTGTTCGGGTATCAATCGTCGATGGCGACTGCGGTAATCAATCATCGATTCCCATTTATCGTAATTCACCAATCCCTCAAGAAAATGGTAAAAGTCGCGGTAATCAACCCCTACCCCCTTAGCGTTCAGATAGGGCGGATCAAGATAAACCAAGTCAGCACACGTTGGTGTCTCAAGCGCGTCTAAATGGAGTGCAATATTGCTGCGACCATTATCAAAGACAGCGGCATTTGCCTCTTTAACAAAATTTCTGAAATGGCTTTCAAAGGGAGTATCCCATGTCACCTTATTACCAAAAGACCTTTCAACTTCGGCGGAACGCATATACAGATTGGCGCGATGAAAAAGATTGTAGGGACGTTTGATGATGCAGGCTTGAAACAATGCAAATCGGGCTAGAGCCTGCTTATGAGGATCAGTTATCAGATGATCAATATTGTAAGTAACATGATCGAGCCAAGCATTTTCTTCGTCTGTGAAATAGATATTTTGAAACGTGGATTGAATAAAAGTCGGATAGTCTATTCCATCATGCCACGTAATCACCTTTTCAATATCCTGCGGCTTGAGTGTGACGGACGAATTTTGAATGAGCGCGTAACCAATGTTCCAATTAAACAGCAGTTTATCGTTATAGGTAACTGCTTTTCCCGCCGCTTTAAAAAGATGGCTCACAACGCCTGTACCACCAAAAACATCTAAAGCAGTATCAAATTTCAAGTCGCGGACGTTCGACCAAATCCAATCCGTGAATTTACGTTTGCTCCCTTGAAAACGTGTGGATGGAAATTCACAAACGGGGTCTATATCCATTAAAGGCAGTTGCAACGGCTCATTCATGGGCAGGGAAATCTCGTCTAGTTAGCGTTCAATCCCCATTCTAGCCTAGTTTCGAATAAACCTGAAAACAATCAGTAGTGACCCTTTAATCATATCCACAAACGATTATCTATCCGAATTTGCTCCTCCCGCGCTTGCAGGAAGGTTGGGAGGGTGTGCTTGCCTTCCCTCCCCCACTCCAACCAATCCGCTATAATCAATGGTACGCGCCATTTATGGCAATTAAAATCGCACCTGACGGAGAAATCTGGCTCATGTCCAGAGAGGAAAAGGGATGAACCTTCTAAGTTTGTCGGCGCTTAAGGCAGAAGTGATGCGGCTTGCGGGTTTGATTGACGCGGCTGAAGCCTTTTACATACCCAACTTCGGCGGCTATAAGCATGGCGGCGACGATGAGTATTGTGTCGAGGTCGGGGAAGCGGGTTACCATTACTTTTATGTCGAACGTGGGGTTCAGACCACACAGTTCACGACAGTCAACCTTGATGAACTCTTATATGCGATATTCAGTCCTATAAGCCACGAATTAGCCAGTCAGTACGCACGGCAGCAGCGTAACCCCAATCAGGATCCGCGCCGTTTAATTTTTCGAAAACAGGAGGAACTGTTGGCTGTGTTGTCACCCCAATGGGGCGATAAAAAAGCAGGCGAACACCATAAGATTCTCGCGCGTGCGCCATATAACGACACCATAGGGTAAATATCGGACTAAATTTCGATTTTAGAGGGGAAGGATTTAATATCGTTCCTTGGGGTAAGCCCTGCCCCACCCTCCGCAATCCGCTATAATAGACAATATCCAGTCGATCACATATTTCGCACCAACGAGTATAGGATTGCACAGCGCCATTTATGGCAAACGAAATCGCACCTGACCTAGATATTTGGGTTATGACGGCTGAGGCTGCGGAGATAACCGGTTATAACGTTCGTTATTTAGGACAACTCGCGAAGAAAAATTCGCTGCTGCCCGAAGATGAACGCGAAATAAAGGTTCGAATGCGGTCAAAGCGACATGAATTGTGGCTGCCTGATTTGCTACGTTATATCGAAGAAATCGGTTACGGCCCGCACCAAGACAAATAATTGGCTTTCCCTCGCCAATATATTCACACCTATTGACTTTATGTCATGTATTACATATAATTCAAATCACTACAACAAACCTCCTGCGATAGCTGACCACCAAACAGTGCATTGCCCGGGAAATAATCAGTACAAGTCTCTCTGCTCAGATGGGGTGCGGGAACGCGCATTTCGCATCATTAGCTATCCATTTGGGTCGGGTTCAGGCTTGCGGCGGGCGGCTGCGGGGGTATTTGATGTCGGTAACAATCTTATAAAGAACAAACCTCATATGAGTCTTATTCCCCAGATAAGACTCATCAATTACACCCGGCTAGTTGGTGATAGTCGGGTGTAATTATGTTGCCATCATCTCCCCTACCCGCTTTTTCAAATCGGTGTCGTATATCGTATTTATCTGGTAACAATTTTCATTATTTCGTCAACACAATATCGCTCAATTAGTGTTATTATATTGATAATGTTGGTTGTAATAAAAGGCGAAACAATCATGGGTGTGCGCTACGAATGGGCTGATGATCGTCAAATTATTATGAACATCTCCCTTGAATATCCTTGGACATGGAACGAGTACCTTTCCAAGATGCAGGTTCTCATGCCCATCCTGCGCGAGACAAAACATCCTTGCGCGACCACCGTCGATTGCACTCACATGGGTACTTTACCCAAGGGTGGCAATGTTCTTAGTATCCTCATAGATGTCGATAGAAGTATGCCTCCGAATTTATTTGCATCCGTAATCGTCGCTGCACCTTACGGTGTAGGCGTGTTTATGAACATGCTCATGAAGATGCGCCCTCGTGCCAAAGTGCTGGCTCTATTTACACCGAGCCTTGCCGAAGCCCACGCCAAAATAGAGGCTCGCTACGAGAAACTCTATGCTGATTTAGGGAAGACTGATAATGTCGAAGCAGTATAACCTCGTCGCAGATCAGTATGATATGTCGTTTCAGTTATCACCCTTTCGCCTGCATATCGAAGCCTTAATCAGGTGGGCGATGTCACCGGCCTACAAATTTTAGAACCAGCAACTAGAACCGGATTTTATGCCCCTCCCTTGCGTATTTTGTCTTTCCTCTGTGTTAAAATGACTCCGCCTTTCTCTTTGCACCGGGTAAACCAATCACCGATAGATGACCACCAACCTTACAACATTACGCCAGCGAATTGGTTTCTTGGATGGCCTGCGCGGATTAGCCGCGTTGTACGTTATGTTGGGTCACGCCCGTTGGCTGCTGTGGGAAGGCTTTAGTGAAGGCTTCGTCACCCACCCCGAACGCTACTCGCTCTTAGGGAAAATCACCGCCTATGCTTCGCTCTCGCTGTATTATGGTCACCAAGCCGTAATCTTTTTCTTTGTTCTCTCCGGCTTCGTGATTCATCTGCGTTATTCCCGTGCGCTGCTTGAGGATAAACACACTGCCCGCTTTGACTTGATACCTTTTCTGCTGCGTCGTCTGCGCCGCATCTATCCCCTGTTCATCTTTGCCATGCTGCTCACTTTGCTGCTAGATCAAATTGGCATCGCCCAACACTACCCGATTTATTTTCACGCCACACCTTATAACCTACTCAACCTCAGCATCACACCCGATTACAGCCTGCAAACAGGCGTGAGTAACCTATTTCTCCTGCCGCTTTCACCCGCTTGGGGATCGAATGGGCCGTTGTGGTCGCTGCGTTTCGAGTGGTGGTTCTATGTCATTTATCCGATCTTCTGGTTCATCACTCGTTATTCTCTCAAGATCGCCTCGGCGCTTGCCTTTTTATTATTCCTATTGAGCTTGATCGGCTGGCTCGGCCCAATCAGCCAAGCACAAACCCTCGTCAGCGCTTTTCCGGCGTGGTGGTTGGGTGCTATGATGGCGGATGTTTATACCGGTCGGCTTAAACTGCGCTTCTCCCGAATCGCGTGGTTGTCGCTGCTATTTCTCGTCTTACCCTTTTTGGTCGCGCCATTTGTCCAAATCGACGGTTCGGTACAGGATTTACTATGGGCGTTCGGCTTCACAGGATTAATCGCCGCCTGCCTCGCGTGGCAAAACAGCGGACGTTCATTGGCCTACCTCGACCGCCTGCATTTCTTGGGTAATATTTCTTACAGCCTGTACGTCATCCACTTCCCCATTCTGGCGCTGATGGGCGGTTGGTTGATGAGCCAATCACCCGACCATACCCTGCCCCAAGATTTCACTTGGATCGTCATCGGTTCAGCCGTTTGTATCGGCGCGGCTTATGCGGCTCATCGCTTCGTTGAGCGTCCCTTCCTTAAATCCTGATATTCTCACGTTAAAATCCAGCCACTTTTGCAGTAAATCAACCGGAATCGCGTTTCTCTTTATGCAATTGCATACCATCCGTTAGCGGAGGCCGTCAAATTTGACGCAATCACTCTCGCCCGAAGAGGAATATTTTTACCTCACCCAAGTTAAGGAGAAGCCTGACGCGATCCGTCCCTTATATCGTCATTATTTCCCGCGCATTTTTGCCTATGTTGCCTGCCGTGTAACATCCAAGCAGGACACCGAAGACCTGACTTCTGAGATTTTTCTAAAGATGGTCGCGTCGATTGATGGATTCGAGTATCGCGGTGCTGGCTCGTTCGCCGGTTGGATTTTCCAGATCGCCAATAACACCGTCAAACAGTTTTATCGGGCGGATGAACGCTGGCAAACCACACTCATCGACGCATTGCCCGAACTCCACAGCACTGATCCCCTGCCAGATGAAGCCTTCTCACGTAAAGAGCGTTTGCGCTGGCTGCAATCCGCGCTGGAAACACTCACACCGCGCCGTCGGGAAATCATTATGCTGCGCTTTGCCAGCGGCCTACGTAATCAGGAGATCGCGGGAGTCCTTGGCCTTGATGAGCGCACGGTTGCCAGCCATCTGTGCCGCGCCTTAGAAGATTTGCAACAGCAGTACCAGCAAGAGGAAATCGCGGATGAATAATGACCATGACGAACACCTGATTCAGCAGGTCGATGACTTGTTGGAACAGGGCAAACCCAGCGACCACGCCATGATTAATTTGTTGGCAGATAGCCTCGCTCATGAGCGTCATCTGCCCCAAGCCGATGTCCACTTTATGAACAGCTTGGAAGATCAGCTGGTCGTCCAACTTCAAAACCATCAGCCACCGAAAGAGGAAACACCCATGTTATCTATGACTGCGAAAGTGCCTTTACGCACGCCGTCCTATTCGTATCTGACGTGGGCAGCCGCCCTAATCGTCGTTATTTTGATGGGCAGTTTTGTTCTAACACAGCCTCAGCGTTCCCAACCTGCCCTGCCCTCTGCCGTCCAAGTGCCAACCGCCGAGCCGACGCATACCATTATTATCGCCACGCGCAACATCCAAGCCGGCACGACCATCACTGATGAGATGGTGGGCAGCATCAGCCTATCCGCCAGCGATTTCGACAAGCTGCAAAGCACTCAACCGGATCGTCTGTTTTTCACCGACATCAAAGAAGTGATTGGTCAAACATCGACCACTGCCATGTTCTGGTTTGAACCGATTGAGCCGATCAAGCTGGGGCAAGTACCGACCTGCCCCAAAACCGATCTCCAATGTGTGTCTGTTCCCAAAGGGATGTACACCATTTCGTTGTCGCTGCCGATGATTCCGTTGGATAAGGTGGGGTTGGTGGCGGGTGACCGTGTAGATGTTCTGGCAAGCGCCAATAATCAACTCTCGGTGGTGGTCGAAGATGTGCTGATCTCCAGCTTACAGTCCGGTAAGGTCACCTTGGCTGCTAGCTCATGGAAACAGAGTATTCTGATCTGGTTGTGGCAGAATAATCTGTCTTATACACTGAGCTTGCATCAAGGCGAAACGCCTGTTGGTTCTGATGAGCTGGTTGATTACAGCTTCACCTCACCCGAACCGCTGCCGGATGGCTACAAGTTCCATCTCATCGCCGGATTACTGGATTCGCAAGGTTATCAACTGGTCGGTTCACCCTTCTCGCTTGATAACATCCAGTTCACCCAGCGAGATAAGTTGATGCAGTTCTGGTTCACCAACATCACTGTCGTAAGCATTACTAACGGGACAGAAGTGGTCATCAACTTGCCTGCGTCGGATGCCGCCAACCTTGATTTCTTGCTCAAGAAAGGTGCGAAGTTGGAGTTTATTCCGCAGTAAAAATGGTCAACTCTGATCTTTTCTTAGGGGAGAATTATCTGTTCTCCTCTTTTATCTTCTATCACACAAACAACAGCACCATGCCAACGAAGGCCACCACGGTTCCGAACACCGCCTGCTTGGTGACCCGTTCACCATACACGAAATAGCTAATCGGAATCAGGAAGATCGGCATGAGCGATGACAGTGTTGAAACCACACCGATATTGGCGTTCTGCACCGATACCAGCGACAGCCATACACCCAACACCGGTCCTAAAATCGTACCGCCTGTCAAGAATGTCAGCGCGCGAGGATGCGTCCGCAAATCACGGTAGCTGCTGACGAGCTGGCGGTTGGCGATGGCGAGTATCCAGATCACCACGCCTGCCACAATCAACCGGATCAGGTTGCCGGAGAGTGCCGGAAAGCCGCCACCCAACCCCAACTTGCTCAAGATTAAACCGCCTGCCTGCCCTAACCCACCGCCCAAGCCGCATAACAAACCAATGATATATCGCCGTCGGTTAGTTGGTTGAGCATCGGCCTTCGCGCTGCTATCGTTTCGGCGTTCCGCAACCACAATCAGGATGCCACCGACCGTCACCAGAATACCGACGATTTCCACCAGTGACAGGCTTTCGCCCAAAAATATCCACGCCATAATCGCGCCCAACACCGGAGCCAGCGCCATCATCAACATGGCTAAACGCGGACCGATCAGAATGAACGCTTGAAACAAAAAGCCGTCGCCCAACGCCAAGCCCACGAAGCCCGATAATCCCAACCAGAACCAGCGCTCGTTGCCTGCATCTAACGGGAGTGGCTGCCCGTAAAGCAGCGTGTGCAGCACGATCACCAACAGGATTGCGATCAACAAGCGTGTCCGGTTGACAAGGATTGAACCCAGTTCGCGACCGGAAAATGTAAATAGCACTGAACTCAACGAAAAACACAAAGACGTGCCTAAAGCGGCTAATTCCCCTATCAATGGCATTTTTAAACTTTCTAATGAAGAATATAAATCGCACACCTGTTTCAATCTAGCCTACATGATAGCGGTTGTATTGATCCAATACAGTCCGTTTCTTGCGCGGTTAGTCGGCGAATATCATAGCATGTAACAGAACGCTGATGTCTCGGTTTAGATCGAAGTGTGGATGTAACAAAATACAAAGCCAAATATTTTTTCGAGGCATTTACACGAGGATGTTATTCAAGTGAAGACTGCAAGACAATCTCGCTGATACAATGTGCAGCATATCAGCCAAGCTTTTCGCCTGAAATTTAGATTAGACCGAAGGAGGTTTATGCGGGTGCGATGCGGACAATACAGCGGTTGCTTCTGGTGCTAACATCGACTTACCGTAATAGGCATTGCTCAGCGCTATGGGTATTTCACTGATTTTCCCCGACTTAGATAAGTAGCTGATTGCCCCGGCTTCAAGCACCTCATAAATACTGGTTGGGTCCATCGACATGCTGAGTATAACCACTTGGATTGATGGAAATTCTTTACGGATTAATCGGGTGGCTTCGATGCCATCCATATTAGCCATATGCAAATCCATCAGCACGACATCCGGTTGATAAATACGGCATAAAGTGACCGCCATGCGTCCATCACTGGCGGTGCTAACCACCTCAAACTCTGGAAAGGTCTCAAGGAGCGTGTTCAACTCCTCGCGCACCATATCGTAGTCGTCAATAATCAGTACTTTAATTTTTTGATTGGTATCCATAGAGTTTTTAACCACTCCACCTAACTAAAACACGTTAGAGAAAATGTATTCCAAATGGAGTGGTTGAGGCAGGGCTGATAGCACTAAAAACCACTAGGAACTCTATGCTATAGGGTGTGGCAGGAACGATACCATCACGGCTGCAATCCCTTCCGAGCAAGGCTGCCGGACGCAAGTATTTGACTCCGTTGGACTCCCACCCGAATCATGCGACCCATTTCAGCGGCGGTTTTACGAAGCAGAGGCATGAGAATGCAGAGCAATGACAGGTAGTGAGTCGCGCGCCATCTGCTCCAATGCGCTGGTCGAGCTTTGCATCAAATCCAGTCCCATCAAGCGGCTGAGTTCGCGTGCCGCCAATGGATGATGTTGGCGATAATTCACCAGAATCTGTGCGCCCTCAACGGGTGGGACGCTTTCCGCCTGAACTTTTAGCCGCCGCCATCCCACTTGGATATTGATGGTCGGGTGCGCGAGTAAATTTTGATACCAGTTGGATTTGTAACCCCAACCGGAAACAATGTAATAGCTATCGCTGGCGGTGTCGTGACCGATAATTTCTACGACCGTCTGGTGAACCTGCCCTGTCTTGCGTCCAATATGGTTCAGCAGCACTAATCGTTCGCCCATCAGCCAGCCCAAATGCAGTCGATACAGGATAATCGGCAGCCGCAGCAGTGCACGCAGCAAACCATCGGGCAGCTTTGCAATCAATGTGTTTTGATGTGCCATCTGATGTTCCTTTCAATAATTAACGGCATGATTTAGACAGCAGGTGCAGCCGTTGGCATCATCATCATGGTGGGTGCTGCTCGTGTGGAGGTCATCACACCATCGCCCGAACCGCTGCAATCCGCGCCCATTAAGGTTGCTGGACGGATGTACTTGATTCCATCCCACTCCCCTACTGTAATGATAACATGCGTCCCTTCCGCTAAAAATCTGATTGCCGTCTGCAACGAGAAATATTATGAACAAACCAATCATTTCGAAGTGGATTAACTGTGCCATATGAATCTCGTTTCCCACTCATTATCACTATATATGAATAAATTCGAAGTAGAAGGCTGCTAGACGGTGGACAGGCATAGGCTAAACGCGTCCCTTTACCCGACACTGATTGACACCTACTTCACTATGATCGACGATCCCGATGGCAGCACCATCTCATCTCGGCTGGATGACCCATGCGTTCCTGCCACATCAGCCTGTAAGATAGGTGGAATTATTTAATGGTTTTGGGCGCACAACCGTCCGCCCCTACAAATAACCCACCTATAAGGAAAACAAATGAAGTTTTTTGCTGGCCTCGTTCTTTTATTCACTGCCCTTTCGCTGCAACTCTCCCCGACACAAGCCCAGAATACGCAACTCCTGACGCGCTGGGCAGCCGATGTGACACCCGACAACGTCCTGCCGGAATATCCACGACCACAGTTGACGCGCGAGAAGTGGTTGAACCTCAACGGCTTGTGGGATTACGCCGTGACCTCGCGCAACGGTAAGCCAGCCGATTACGATGGACAAATTCTGGTGCCCTTCTCGATTGAATCGTATCTCTCCGGTGTGCAGCGGCGCATCACAAGAGCCAAACGCCTGTGGTATCACCGCACCTTCACCATACCCGCCGATTGGTCAGGCCAACAGGTGATCTTGAACTTCGGCGCGGTCGATTGGGAAACGATGGTTTCGGTTAACGGACAAAATGTCGGTCATCATGAAGGTGGTTATGATGCCTTTAGCTTCGACATCACCAACGCGCTCAAATCCGAAGGTGAGCAGAATTTGGTGGTTTCGGTTTGGGACCCGACCGAAGGCACTCAGCCGCGCGGTAAACAGGTTATCAATCCCGGTGGCATCTGGTACACACCGACGACCGGTATCTGGCAAACCGTTTGGCTAGAACCTGCCTCCTTATCCTATATTGGCAGCCTCAAAATTGACACCGATGTTGACCAGAAGACGATGACCCTCTCAACGACGATCAACGGCGGACAATCCGATACCAACTATCAAGTCAAAGTCGAAGTACTCGATGGCGAAAAAGTGGTGGCGACCGAGGAAGCCAGCGCCTTCGATCCACTGAAAATCACCATTCCCGACGCGAAACTCTGGTCACCGGACTCACCCTTCCTTTATGATCTGCATGTCACACTCAAAGATGACGATACGACGCTCGACAGCGTGGGCAGCTACTTCGGGATGCGCAAGATCGAGATGAAACCCGATGAGAATAGCATTCCGCAGATTTACCTCAACAACCAGCCGATTTTCCAATATGGCTTGCTCGATCAAGGTTTCTGGCCGGATGGCATCTACACCGCGCCGACCGACGAAGCGCTGCATTCGGATATTGAAACCACCAAGAAGCTGGGCTTCAACCTGATTCGTAAGCATGTGAAGGTCGAGCCTGCCCGCTGGTATTATTGGGCGGACAAACTCGGTATGCTGGTCTGGCAGGATATGCCCAGTGCGGGTGATCGGTTGATGGCTCCCGGTGAAGGCGAAATGAATCGTGATCCCGTCGCCGCCGTACAGTTTGAGGTTGAACTTCAGCGCTTGGTCGATACGCACTACAACTCCCCTTCCATCATTATGTGGGTGCTGTTCAATGAAGGTTGGGGACAGTACAAGACCGAGATTTTGACCCACGGGCTCAAGAGCTATGATCCGTCGCGACTCGTGGACAGCGCCAGCGGTTGGAACGATTTTCGTGTGGGCGATGTGCAGGACATCCACAGTTATCCGGGGCCGGACGCACCGCAATCGGATTACAAACGCGCCAGTATCCTCGGTGAGTTTGGTGGTTTAGGCTTGCCGCTCGAAGGTCATACGTGGTTAGCCAAAGACAGTTGGGGTTATAAGCAGTACACCGATGTGCCGAGCCTTTTAACCGACTACACCAAACTGATTAAGCGGCTGCGTTATCTCCAGCAAGAACGCCATCTAGTCGCAGCGATTTACACCCAGACCACCGATGTCGAAACCGAGGTCAACGGCATTATGACCTACGACCGCGATCTGATCAAAATGGGCGCGGACGACATTCGGGCGGTCAACGAAACCCTGTTCGCACCGTAACCACCCAACATATACCTTCTAATCATACGCGAAACTGTAGGGGCAGGATTTATCCCGCCCGAAATGGGAAAGGTTAACGATATTGTGAATGCTTCCGTACTTATTCGCCCGATTGCTCAGCATGAATTACCCGCATTATTGGCACTTTATCATTATCTACATCCCGAAGATGAAGCGCCATCTGATGTGGATTTATCGCTCGTTTGGGCGCAAATCTGTGCCGATGATAAATGTCATTATTGGGGTGCTGATCTGGATGGGGAGTTGGTCGCAACCTGTACCTTGACGGTCATTCCCAACCTGACGCGAGGTGGGCGGCCTTATGGCTTAATCGAAAATGTCGTCACCCATCCCGACTATCGAAAACAGGGACTTGGCTCTCAAATTTTAGCCTACGCCTTGAAGATAGCTTGGGCGCAAAACTGCTATAAAGTCATGCTGCTGACCGGATCAAAACGCGAGGCGACACTTCGATTTTACGAAAACGCAGGCTTCAAACGCGGTGTGAAAACCGGATTTATCGCTTATCCAGAATCGACAGACTGAATCATCAATGGGATTTTTAGAAAGAAATGCGAACCCTCTCCTAACTTGCATAGGTTTCCTCCCTTGCTTACGGATTTACGAGGCGACACATTTCAAATAAGCGCCTTATCTCGTAGGGAAGGGTCTCAGACCCTTCCGAATTGCTCCCTTCCCCTGTTACTACGGGGAAAGGGTTGGGGTTAGGGGTCTGATTTTTCTTCCTTCCCGGCTTATCATGAGGTGTTATTACGAAGGCAGATTATTCCACAGTTCCCACAGGTTGCCTTCGGGGTCGGCAAAGTAAGCGGTGCGCCGTCCCCATGCTTGATCTTTGGGCGCGTTGATAAACTTGACACCCTTCTCGCTGAGCTTTTTGTATTCGTCATCGACACTCTCAACACCCACGCACAGCAGCGCCCGATGATTGCCCAAACCCGTTAAGGCAATCGCTTCCTGAGTAACCATCTCGGCAGCGGCAGATGTTTTGAGGACGACAAAGTCCGTTCCGCCCAACTTGAACCCATAAGACACGTCATCGTTGAAGGTAAAATCGAGGCTGAGAACGTCCCGATAAAAGGTCATGCATTTATCCAGATCATCCACAAACAATACCACCGCGCTGATATTCGGAAGTCCCATTTCGAGTTCCTCTTTCTTGGGTTGTGTCACAGTAACCAATATTGAGGATTATTATCGCTCAAAAAGACTACGAACACAAGTTCTGTTAGAGTCTCAACAATATCACATTAGACATATGATCTAAAAATACGGGGAGAATTGTAGGGGCGCGGATTTATCCCGCCCGTTTTCAAAATCAACCTGCCGATTATTTTGATAGAACAACTCTTTAATCTGACATGGGCAAGTTATCAGTCGAATACAATCGTTGCTGTAGATAGTGTGATTAAGATTGGCGAAATTTGGTGAAGTTCTCAGCCCTCCCCTATTCAGGTATAATCGACACATAAGTTGATCACCATCTCACACGCCAAAGAATAGGATTGAACAGCGCTTATTTATGGCAGTTCATATCACGCCTGAACAAGAAATTTGGGTCTTTACGAGTGAGGGTTCAGAAGCAACCGGCTATAACAGTCAATACCTGAAAAAACTGGCACAGAAAATGTCCAAACTGCCAGAGGACGAACGGGTAATTAAGGTACGTTTGCGGAAACAACGCTACGAATTGTGGTTACCTGATCTGTTGAATTATATTGACGAAATCGGTTACGGCCCTCACAAAGACAAATAAATAAAAGCAATTTTTGCCAATTTGTTTGAAATGGTTGACTTTATACCCGCGCCAGTATATAATATTTGCAATTCACCATCCTCACAACAGCTTTCTTGATAGAAAAATAAATCTCGCCTGAAATAGATACGCTCGTTGGCGCTTTCGTGTCTATTCGTCGTCTACAGGCGAATTTCATAGCGCATCGTGAATCCGCTTGTGAGAGGGTGGGTTGACTTTGTTGTGCCGGATGTGTGAAATAGATGGCAACCGGATACCCTATGCCCTCAGACCATAGGGTATTTTTATTTGTATTCTAAAAGGTGTTTTTTGCCTGCCGCATGTGGCTAAAAGGCGTGATAAAAACGTGTGACATATTGTGATGTTGCCTATTGATGAATTAATAGGCAAATTATAAGGGTATGCATCACTTGTGCAGCCCCTAATTCCTGAGCGTTCTTTGGACAAATGCTCCCGTCTCTGCGGATCAACTTTTCTGCGATACAATAAGGCTCAAACCAAACATTTGAGGAGCGCTGATCTCATGCCAAAAAAGAAAAAGCGGTTACAAATGCAAAAGGGACCGAACGAAAAGTTTGTACGCGAAGCGTTAGATGGAGCCTTGCAATTTGGTCTTTTGGATCAGGTTGGATACGACGAGAACGGTGAAGCGTTATATACGATGCCTGACGATATAGAAGAACGACTTGCAATGGTGAAAAAGACCTTGGGTATGAATAACAACTTTAGTGAATAGCATCCATTTGCGATGTCCGTTCCCATTTTTATAAACCAGAATGGGAACGGCTACGGCTGCTTCCTTATTTCACCCGATAATGCAGCACCACATTCCCCGATGGAAACGATTGTGACTTGACCAGTTCGAGGTCAACCTTAGAGTCCTGTTTGAACTGCGGCCTGCCCTGCCCCAACACCGTCGGCGTGAGGATGAACACGAATTCGTCGATCAATCCGGCTTCGGTCAACTGCTGGACAATCGTGCCACTGCCCAAAATCATGAAGCCCGCGCCCTCCCCTTGCTTGAGTTTTGTCACCGCTTCGATCAAATCGCCCTGTACCAATTGAGCGTTTTCCCACGTCAGATTTTTGAGCGTCTTGGAGACAATCCACTTGGGCATCTCGTTGATTTCCTTGGCCTGCACCTTAACGGGTTCAGGAAAGTCAGAATCATCCGTCACCGTCGGCCAAAAGCGAATCATATGCTCGTAGGTCACACGACCCATCAACAGCGTATCCACTGGTGTTCCCATTTCATGCACGGCTTTGTTCTCCGCGTCGCCGGGGATAAACCAATCATTCTCGCCGTTCGGGCCGTCAAACATCCCATCTAAGGTAATCCGGTTCAACACAACTATTTTTCGCATGGTCATCTCCTCATTAATGTCCAATCAATAGCCACAGTATAAGGTTTCGAGCGCCTGAAAAATTGGATAAAACCGTCGAATGAGTCAGTAGGCATACACCCGCTGGCCTGTTTGTAAATCGACCTTTTGAAAGAGCAATTTGGGTGTGATGCCCGAAAAGGCTTTGGTGTCACGGATAAAGTGCGACTGGTCGTAGTAGTTGAGGGCGTGTGCCACATCAGTCAGCCTTTCAAACGGACGCGTTTTCATCACCCGGATGGCCTCGTTGAAGCGCTTGACCCGAATATAAAACTGCGGTGTCAGGCCAACCGTTTGCGTAAACCGTTTCTCAAATTGGCGCTCGGAGAGGTTCAAGCTATCCAGTAAATATTTGATCGTTACCTTAGCGCTGTTGTGGTGGATCAGGCGCAGACTCGCCTCCACCAAACAGTCCCGCGATTTGGCCTGCCGCAGCTTCGCCACTAAATAGCCGGTGATTAAATCCACTCGCTGTTGATCGCTACGCGCATCCAGCAGCCGCCTATTCAAACTGCCCGCTGCGAATTCACTTAGATCAACCACGTTGTTGGTCAACACTGAGGCATTCAAGCCCATCAAGCTTTGCAGCGCATGAGGTTTGAGTACCACCTGCGTCGTCTTGAACGACCCTGCTTGGTAGTGCATGACTCCCGGCTCGGTCATCTGCCCATAGACGTATAAGGTTGGTATAGCATCCACGCTGCCAAAACGGGTGCTGATGGTCGCAATCGGTGAGCGCCCGTCTTGATGCTCGAACACGATACCGGGCAAACCATTCAAACACACGTTGATGGCTAACGGCTCGACACCCTCGTACTCACTGATGCGGATGCACTCCACATCATCTTTGAGGATTTCGGGTGTGGGAATGACCGTAAATTGCATCGGGGTTTTCCCTTTGTCTGTTGGGTAAAGATAGAACGCGCGTTCATATTATACACGCCTCCTATCTTTATGTCTTCTGTGCCGCTGCATTTTAAATCTTCTCTTCAGTTTCGCACCGCGTTAATGGAAGAAAATGCTCTATACAACTAGGCATCTCGTATGAATTTTTTGTGAAGTCGAGGTTTATTTAACGCTTATTAGCCGAGGAAAAACGGCTCATCTTAATTGTTCGGCCTATTTCTTGACAGGCTTCCGTTTCTCAACACTTCACCACTGATAATTAACTTATAGTTAATTTAGAATGACAATTCGCAAGTTTTAACCACAGGAATTAAGGATAGAAAATGAAGTTCCAAACCAATCATATTGCTAAATTTGCCCTGATCGCCACCATGGGTCTGGCGGTTGTAGGCGGTGTCAGCGCCAAGGCAGCCTCCACGGCGACATCTTACTGCTCTGGTCCGGCTTCTTTCTCTTTCGCTTCCTCTTTCGGGATTAGACCACAAACCCCACCTCCCTGTTCTTGCTCTAGCTCGTACTCGATTGTACCAATGGGCGATCCCTGTGCGACTCCTACTCCTGACCCTTCTCCTGAGCCACCTATGCCTACCGAAGAACCCCCTGTTCCTACCGAAGAAGTCTCTGCGCCTATCCCGGCAGCATCAACACCCGCTCCCGTGAACTACGAAGAAAATATCACCTTCAACGACACCGACTTGGGTGTGGCGCTGTTTAAGTCAACCGACGCGGACGGCAACCCGACCATGGATTTCTTTAAACTGGAAACCGGAACCAGCAACAGCATCTATATGTTCAGTGTGACACAGGCCGACATCGCGCCTTAT
>JBBQLX010000077.1:0-29221 GCA_038328375.1 Aggregatilineales bacterium
CTGCGCGGTCGTCTGAATGTTGGTATCGTATCCACCTGCAATCAGTACACTCCCATCGAGCAAGGTTGTTGCCGTCGCATAAAATCGTTCAGTGTTCGCATCTCCCGCAGCCACTGCGAATGTGCCACTGGTCAACTGGTAAATCTCGACGTATTTGCCCGCGCCTCCAACCACCACATCACCATCCGGCAGCAAGGCAGTGGCCTTGTCGAACTTGAAGTGGGGATCAATCATCGCACCCGTCGGCTTAAATAAACCGGTCGCCGGATCATAGATTTCAGCAGTACGTCGCCTGCCATCCCAATCGGTTTCATCAGCGCCACCCATAATCAACACCCGCCCATCATTCAATCGGATAGCCGCCTGTTTATGCCGCTTAATGGTCATCCAATTCAGCGTCGTGCTGAAGGTATCTGTCGCGGGGTCATAGATTTCCGCGTTCGCTAACACATTCCCTTGTATATCCTTGCCGCCAGCGATCAAGACTTTTCCATCGGAGAGTAAGGTTGCGGTATGCATACTGCGTGGCGTTTTCATCTGGCTAATGACGGTGAATAATCCGGTTGCCGGATCATAAACTTCGGCGCTCGGGCCACCTTGCAACCCCATGCCCGTAACCAACACCCGACCATCAAGAAGCAGCGTTGCCTGAAACCCATCGCGAGGGATATGGACTGAGCCTGTCGCTGTGAAGGCATTCGCAGCAGGATCATAAACTTCAGCGCTCATCAAATCGTTACGAAAATCCCCGCCTAGAAGCAAAACGCTGCCATTATTTAGCAGGGTCGCGCTATGGCTAGTACGAGCAACCGTCATATCAACAATTGGGCTAAATGTGTTATTGGCAGGATCATATAGTTCGGCAGACTTCAAAATAATGCCATCGCGTAGAATACCACCCGCAATCAACACCTGACCATTATTCAGCATAGTCGCCGTATGAGCAGCGCGGGCAGTGGTCATGGGCGCTGCACCGCTGATCTTCCCGATAAACGTCAAAGGCGCGGGTGTCGGCTTTACGGGTGTGCAATCCTGATGCATCCACACGCCGCTATAAACCTGCGTGAAGGCTTTTTGCTGTTCTTCGGGTGTCCGGTTTGAGAATTGGTCAGAGCCATTACCCGTCGATAAGATGTAAGGAGAAATGGTTTGATCGTCACTCCACACCGCGATGATATATTTCCCCGCAGGCATATCAACCTCAAAAGCAGCGTACACATAGGTGTCGATGCCCATCACATCGTTACTGCGATACACAAGCGAGTCTTTGCCTTTGTAATCACTGCGATATACCCGCGCACCCATGCCATCCGGCAGTGTAAACGGCAGCTTCACATCAGTTGGAGTTTCCAAACCGGAGCCAATCAGCGCCATATTCAACTTGACCGATTCAAAATAATTAGCACACACCGGAACCGCCGCACTGAACATCCATTTTTCAATCGGCTTATCAAATTCCAGCGCGAACGCATCCACATCACCTGCCGGATCAAGCCGCCCCAAGTGACCGACCATTGCCGCACTGCTCCAAATCGGTTCGGGATGGGTAACATCGCCCCAATCGTGCGCCGAATCTTCGACATAAGGATCAAACTTCGCCCGTACCACACTGGTCAAACTCAAACAACAAAGTACCAACGCCATCATCAAACGCCACTGTTGTTTCATTTTTGTGTTCCTCTTTAACATGCCCGACTACAGCTATTACACCGTCCACACTTAGGGCGTTCCCGCATCATGGAATGACTCCGCCATATGAACAGCCTCTTCCACCGAGAATGCCCCTTCCAGCCGATAAGTGAGTTTGGGACTCTTGCCTATCACCCAGATCAAGACATTCCCGCTGACAATACGGAAGATTTGCGTGTTGTTCCCAAAAAACCCAATCTGATGCAGACCGGTTAACCATTGGGCAGGGGTTTTATTGACTTGTACCGTGTGATATTGACCGCTGTTATCAATGAATTTATTAGCAACCAAACGCTCATTCAACACATCCAGCGTCAGCCAGATATGATCCGGCATCATCCACACCAGTGTCACCAACACGCCCCGGTCGATATGCTGCACATAAACATGATCCGGTTTGCCAATCCCATCGGGATAAGTGGGCAGTTGAATTGGGCTTTTAAGCTGCGCGACAGCCTCTTCAAAGGTTGTCTCATTGGGCATTTCGATGGCGGAGGCGATGTATAAGGTCTTAGGTTCATTTGCAGCAGCCGCGCCAGTGGCAGGAGGCATCGGGGTTGGTATAACCGTCGGCTGACCCACAAATATCTGGATTGCGCCGATGCGAATGATCTCCACCACAAACGCTCGCGCTTCCGGCACACTGACGATAACAACCATCAAAGCCAGCACAATCACCGCCGCCCACTTCAATACACCCACTACAGGCCGGCGCGGTTTAACCAATCGCTGGCTTGTCCGGTGGGCAATATCGGGTGTCGATGGATAAGTAAAATCACGCGCAATGTCACGCACGGTTGTTTCCCAAGACTCGTCCGGTTGTTCCGGTGGTTTTACAAATGGATCGTTATTCATCGGCTGTCCTCCGCAGCATCGGAAATTCTTCCCGTGCAACGCCTCGCAGCCGTTCCAAGGCTCGTGACAAACGCGACTTCACCGTACCCGCCGCAATATTCAAGGTTTCAGCCACTTCATCCACTGAATAGTCCATAAAATAGCGTAGATAGATAATCTCCTGATCATCCGCGCTCAAGCGACGTACTGCCTTCCATAAGAGGTTGGCTTCTGCGCGTCGTGTAGTTTCTTGCTCAGGATCAATCACATCTGGAGGGGTCAACCGTGCCATCCGCGTCAGGTAATAGACATAACGACCAATCGAACGGCGGTGGTTACGGGCTAGGTTAGCCGTAATACCCAACAGCCACGGACGCAGCGGACGGCTCGAATCAAAGGTGTTCAGATAACGGAATGCTCGGATGAAAGCCTCTTGCGCCACATCGTCGGCATCACCCGCATTACCCAACAGCAAATAAGCCAATCTGAAAAGGGCTTCCTGCTGCTCCTGCATAATACTGTCCCAAGCCGTCAGGTCGCCCGACCGTACCCGGCTGATGAGTTCTGCTTCGCTCAAAATGCGCCTATCGAATGCAAGCGGTTATACAAAGTATATACACCACTGGCGTGATACGCGTTCCATAAGCAAATTACAGAGGGTATTTAAAATGTAGGATGACGGGTTGGAAATTAAAGATTGCCATACGTAGGGAAGGGTCTGAGACCCTTCCTAAATGATGAATATCGCTCAAAGGGGTTTGAAACCTTAGCTCGAAAGCAAACGGGCGTTGTCGCTGTCCCAGAACACGTTGACGATGTCGCCTGTCGTAAAGTACTTATCGGAACGTAACCCGTAGTTTTGTACACGCACAATGATTTCGATGTTGTAATCCCCGCCGATGCCAATGCGGTAGCGCGTGTCCGTACCGATGTAAATGTCCTGCAAAATCTTGCCCGTCACCATATTGACATCCGGGTCTTTGAGAACTGCCGCTTTGTAATTCTCAGCCGTATCGCTGCTGCCATCCGGGAATTTCACCTGCCCGGTTGCCTGGAATACACTCAACTTTTCAGGACGAATTGCCACCGTACAAGCTACGGGCGGTGTCAAATCCGGGCTAGGGATACCGCGTATGGTTGTCTTCTCATCCAATTTGACCGAAGCATATTTCCCCGAAACTTCGGTAAATGTGCCGCTGACGAAGTTGGTTTCACCAATGAAGTCTGCCACGAACTTGGTAGTCGGCGCTTCGTAGATTTCTTCCGGCGTACCGACCTGCAACACCTTACCGCGATCCATAACCGCGATCCGGTCAGCCATTGTCATTGCTTCTTCTTGGTCGTGTGTGACGAAAATGAAAGTGATGCCTAAATCTTTCTGCATCGCCTTCAGCTCATAACGCATCGCCTCGCGCAATTTCAAGTCAAGTGCTGACAACGGCTCATCAAGGAGCAGCACCTGCGGACGCTTCACAATGGCTCGTGCCAACGCCACGCGCTGCTGCTGCCCACCGGATAATTGACGTGGGCGGCGGTCACGAGCTTGTGGCAAACGTACCCGTTCCAGCGCTTCTTCGGCACGTTTCTTGGCCTCGGTGCGATTCACGCCTTCCATCTCCAAACCGAACATGATGTTTTGCAAACTCGTCATGTGGGGGAAGAGTGCGTAATCTTGGAACACAGTATTCACCGGACGATGAAACGGCGGCACATCTTGCACAGCCTTACCGCGAATCAGGATTTGGCCTGATGATGTATCTTCGAAACCTGCGATCATGCGTAAGGTGGTCGTTTTGCCGCAGCCGCTCGGCCCCAGCAGCGCGAAGAATTCACCATCATTAATCTGCAACGACACATCATCTACTGCCCGCACCGCACCATCGCGCCGGGGCGCTCCAAACTCTTTGACCACATTGATGAGTTCGACATCATAATCAGCCATAATCCCATTCCTTTAATCAAAACAAAAGGCTGTTCACCCGTCCATCGGCCTTCTACAAAATGAGTACAAATAAGCGTTTTTATTTTTCAAATTCCATAAATTTAAATGAGAAGGGGCAGGTTTTGCAACCTACCCCTTGAACGTACTCGTCAGAACTACTGACCGAGCAGCGTCTTCAATTCAGTCCAAGCATCGTTGTACAAACGAGCAGCGTCATCACCCACATCGACGACCGTGAACAGTGTCTTGCTCACTGTTTCGTCAGGATAAATGATGGTCGAATCCAGATAAGTAGGGTCAATCAACTTCTCGTCAATCGCCTTCTGGTTCGGTGAGGCATAAGCAGTGTAGTTGCTGATGTCCGCGCCAACCTGTGGGTCAAGAAGATAGTCAATGAACGCTTCTGCCAATGCCTTATGTGGGGCATCCTTCGGAATAGCCAGATTATCAACCCAGCGAATCGCGCCTTCCTTGGGAATAACAAAGTCGTACTTGCCAGCACACTTCAAATCAGGTGTGGCATCGCAATCAGCCATCTTTTGGAAGATGTCACCGCTGTATTCGATAACCATATCCGCTTCACCGCTGACCAGCTTTTCCTGACCGTCATCTTGGGCAATCGTCTTCACATTGCTGCCGTGGTCAATCAGGAAATCGCGGGCGGCGGCGATGTCATCGGCATTGGTTGTGTTGGGGTCTTTGCCTTGCAGCACCAAAGCAATACCCATCATGCTGCGAGGATCTTCAAGCCACGCCACGTTGCCTTGGAAGCTCCACATATCATCCCAACTGGTCACTTCTTTGCCAACGGCTTCTTTGTTGTAGCCAATCGCAATCGTACCCCATTGGTAAGGAACGGTGTACTTATTACCCTGATCATAGGCCGGGTTTTGTAGCAAAGTCGTAACATTAGCGAAGTTCGGAATCTTGCTCAGGTCGATTTCTTCCAGCAAGCCTTCACGAACCATTTGAGGAATGTTCACACCAGTCGGGACAACAATGTCATAACCGGGGTTACCCTGACGCAGCTTAGCGATCATTTCTTCATTGCTACCGAAGTTGTCTTCGTTGACCTTCACACCGCACAATGTCCCAAAATCAGGACGGGTGTTGTCCGCTTCATAAGTCGTCCAGTTGTACCAGTTCAGAACGCGGTCGCCTTCTGGCAGGGCTTGTACCATCGCAACAACATCTGCGGGACAAGTCCAAGTGGTCATGGCTGCTGTCGCTTCAGCCGTAGCGTCTTGTGCAAAAGCTGGTACTCCGAGCGCCAGCAACCCTATAGCGAGTACAGCCGTCAATTTACGTAACATTTTGCCTCCTAGATACATGCTTTGAAAACGGTCAATTGTGAAGCTAGGCACTGGTTTAAGTGCGGTTCGCCCCACGGCCCTGTATAAACAAGGAAAACCCGACTAACACCATCGATGCCAGAAGCAGGACAGTGGAAATCGCATTAATTTCTGGCGATATGGCTTTACGAAGTAAACCATATACGAAGATTGGCAGCGTGTTTGTGCCAACGCCATTGGTGAAGAACGTAACGATATAATCATCCAACGACAATGTAAACGCCAGAAGTGCGCCTGAAATGATCCCCGGAAGGATCAACGGGAAAGTCACACGCCAGAAGGTCAGCCATTCGTTTGCGCCGAGGTCGCGGGCAGCTTCCTCATAACGCGGATTCATATCGGATAAACGTCCGCGTATGGTAATGACCACGAACGACACCGAAAAAACCACATGTCCAATAATGATCGTTCCGAAACCCAGTGTCGGCTGCCGACCCGTGAAGCCTTGGAACGCATCAAACAAGAATTTAAAAAACACAGCCAGTGATACCGCCTGCGTAATTTCAGGGATTACAACTGGCAAATAGAGAACGGCATCGACAATTTTCTTGCCGGGGAAAATACCGCGTTCCAGTGCTATTGAAACCATCGTACCGATAATCGTCGAAATCAGTGTCGATATGACCGCGATAAACAAGGTGTTCCGCAGCGCAGAAACCATATCGCCCGTGAATTGGCTGGTTCCGTTGAAAATCTCAAGATACCAATCAAAGGTAAACCCGCCCCAAACCGATACCGTCTTGTTCTTGTTGAACGACAATATTACCAGCACCACAATCGGTGCCCACAGGAAGAAATACGACACAATCGGGTTCAATAAGAACAGAAACTTGCCAACGCGCCGCACAAACATGTCACGACGAATCTGACCATAATTAAAGTCTATTTCGCTCAGTGCAGGTCGAACAGGCGGACTCATCATTTGTTCAGACATCATGCCACCTCCCGATCACCGTAACGGAGATAGATAATGACACCAATCGTAACCAGAAGCATCAGCACCGCTGATAACGCCGAACCACGCGGATAATTCGCCCCGCTGCCTCGAATATTTTGCTGGATGAGGTTACTAATCATCAAGCCTTGCGTACCACCAAGCAAATCAGGCGTGACGAAAGCACCAATCGTCGGGATAAACACCAATATGAAACCCGCCACCAGTCCCGGCGCGGTCATCGGCAGCACCACCCGAAGCAGGGTTTTCCAGTCGTTCGCGCCCAAATCATTAGCAGCCTCGACAAACCGGAAGTCAAACTTCTCGACCACCGCATAAATCGGCAGCACCATAAACGGAAGGTAACTGTAAACCAGACCGAGGATAACGGCCTCACGCGTATTCAACCACGTCAGTTTGCCGTTAACCAACATCCCTAGCCCACCCACCGCATTCAATATGCCAGCCAGTGTACCTTCGGGCGCGATAATCGTTTTTAAGGCATAAGTACGCACTAAAAAGTTCGTCCAAAACGGCATAATAATCAAGAACATCGCGAACTGGCGCACATATTGGCTTTTGCGCGTCGCAATAAAAAATGAAAGCGGGTAGCCCATGACCAGACAAATCAGTGTGGTAATCAACGAAATCCATATCGAACGCAGAATAATCGTTGAATAAATCGGACGAGCTTTCCAAAAATCGAATGCATCAGCGTAGTGGTTGAGGGTCAGCGGTAACTGTCCGCCTGCGCCATCGGTCGTCGGAGTCATGAAGCTGATCGCCAAAACAATCAGTACAGGCAGAATAAAAAATATACCCAACCAGAAAACAGCAGGCAGCGACAGGAAGATACCTTGTCTACGTGCCCGGTCTTTCATGTATTGAGAGTTAGTGGTTGTAACAGCCATATCCACCCCTTAACACGTAGCGTAGATTCTATGAGGGCAAATAATAAACCCTATATTGCATTTGGGCAACAGCAACAGTGTGTCGAATTTTGATACCGAAACCCTGTAAACTATCACCAAAGCAATCAACACGCGAAATGATACATCTGTGCGATTTCGGTAATCCCCCTATTTGTAGGGGTTAACAAAATCAGTCCGAAATTGAAATCAGGATGCCGGACGCGGTATATCGCGTCTCTACACGCATTGATTGGTTCAAAGTGTATCTACGAATATGCCGCTTTTCGTAGGGACGCAGCGTGCTGCGTCCGCCGCCATTTTAAACTTGCTTGACTGGAAGCGTGTCGCATGAGGCCGTCAAAGTCAGGAATTCGGCTTTTAACCAACCTTGTTTACCTTGATATTCACCATACCACCAGACCAAATCTTCGCTATGACCATACAACGAGATGGTATTGTCAAAGGGTATCGTCGCCTCAACTGCTGCATCCGATTCTGGCTTAGTCCGTAAATTGACGTTGAACTTGGTCAGCGCCAAACACGGTGATGGCAAGGTTAAGGTGGGCAGTGCGGTACTCGTCACAAAAACATAAGGCGTAGCAGTCGCCGTACCGGTCGGACGTGGCGTTCGGGTCATCGTCGCTGTTGGCGTAGCAGTTGCTGATGGAATAGCCGTCGCGGTATAGGTCGGGCCATCCAGCGTCGGGCTTATCCCTATTGCCGCCACGTTAATCGGTGTCACCGTTGCCAACGCGGGCAGCAAAATTTGCTGTGAGGTAATCGGCACAGTGAAGGTCGCTAATACCACCAGCACACCAATGCCCACACTGAAAATACCGCGCGACTGCTTGAGCTTTTGTTCGCGCCGCAGTTCCAATAGGGCAATTAGGATGCCCGCCACCACTAGCACAACGCCGGTAATCATTCCCGCCCGTAACGGTAATGGTGCAGGTGTATCACTCATCGAACCTTCAATAACACCTGCTAAGGGCAGCAGCGCCGCCATAAACGCCAGCACCATTTCCAAAAAGGTGATCTTGGTCGAATGGCGAAAGGTTCGAATAATGGCGATGAGAATAAATAACAGCGCGAAAAGCGCACCTGCCAAAACGAGGAGTAATCCCACCATGCGCCTCTATAGATGTCTATGTTTCCCCGCACATTATGCAGCAAACGCTAGCGAGTGTCTAGCGATCACTAGAGGGTTCTTATATTTGAGCCTCTAAGTCAGTTTCCCATTCTGATATAGGCATTTTCTTAACAAATCATTATTCTCCATTTAACAATTTGTTCATGTGGGGTTAGCTATGAGTGGCTATTTTTGAAACCGCGTTATAATCACGCGTAGGTTTTGACAGCTTTACGGCGCATTGCGCTGGTTAATACCTCAAGCTCGATCAAATCCATAACTTGATTTTTTAGGAGAAAACAGAGATGAAGTCTACGAATATGTCTCGCCGCAAGTTCCTCCAATTGGCCTCGCTCGCCAGCGCGGGCATTGCCGTTAGCATTGCGGGTATTCCCGCCTTTGCTCAGGATGCAACCGCTGTTCCCACCGATGCACCTCTGCCCCCTGCACCTGCTGCTGGCCCCATTGACCTTGAAGCCGCGGGTGGCATGGATAAGCTGATCGAAGCCGCCAAAGCTGAAGGTGAACTCTCCACCATCGCCCTTCCTGATAGCTGGGCAAATTATGTACAAATCAAGAAAGACTTCTTTGCTCAATATGATTTCCTGAAATATAACGACCTCAACCCCGATGGCAGCTCGGCTCAAGAAATTGAAGCCATCAAATCCAATGCTGGCAATAAGGGTCCTCAGAACCCCGATGTCATCGACGTGGGCTTTAGCTGGGGCAAGTCCTCCATCGAAGAAGGTCTGCTGCAACCCTATAAGGTCGCAACATGGGACACTATTCCTGACGCAGCCAAAGACCCCGATGGTTATTGGTACGGTGACTACTACGGCACACTCGTTTTCGAAGTGAATGCCGATGTCGTGACCAACGTCCCGCAAGACTGGTCAGACCTGCTCAAGCCCGAATATAAGGGTCAAATCGCCCTCGGTGGCGACCCGACCGCCGCTAATCAGGCCATCTTCACCGTTTGGGCAGCCGCCCTCGCCAACGGTGGTTCGCTGGATGATGCCGCCGCCGGTCTGGACTTCTTCAAGCAGTTGGCCGACGCTGGCAACTTGCTTCCGTTGATTTCCAGCCCTGCCACCATCGCCAAGGGTGAAACCCCCATCACCATTCGTTGGGACTACAACGCACTCGGCAACCGTGATGCCAATGCCGACAGCGTGAAGATTGAAATTGTGTACCCCAAGAGCGGTTCCATCGCCGGTTTGTATATTCAGGCCATCAGCGCTTATGCGCCCCGTCCGAACGCCGCCCGTCTCTGGATGGAATACTTGTACTCGGATGCCGGTCAACTCGCATGGCTGGCTGGTTACGCCAAGCCCGTCCGCTTCGACGATCTGGTGAAGAACGATGTCATCCCCGAAGAACTGGCAGCCAAATTGCCCGCGTCGGATGTGCCGATTTCCTTCCCCACCGTCGAACAAATCATCAAGGTCGCCGATCAAATCAAGTCCGGTTGGGCTAATACAGTCGGTTTGGCGATTGCTGCTCCCGCTTCCTAAAGCAGGATAGCAGTAAATCGAGTGGGTATAAAAATGTAGGGGCGGAAGATGTTCCGCCCTCTGAACCCATCTTATACCACTTGACCACTATCAAAATTTGCAGGGGGTGCAGTCCGCGCCCCCTGTCTTTATGAGACGACCGCTTTCAAAAACCCCCTCAGAATTTGTATTTGCTCCCCTCTGCCATGAAATGGAGAGGGGTTGGGGGTGAGGATTTGAGCAAGAGCCTACAAAACGGTTGTCTCATGAATGTCCTTATCACATACAAAAATATGCACACGCAAACCAGAGTCGTTATAATCGCTCAAATGGTTAATCGGCAATTTTACGGGAGATCGCATGGCGGGACTTACAACCATTGAAGTCAGTAAAATAGCATCACCGCCCAACCTGCGCCGCCGACTTACGGGCTGGTGGTCTTGGAACTGGCTTGGAATATTACCTTTTGTTCTTTTTATTATTGCTTTTCAACTATTTCCGGCGCTGTCCATCGTTATCAAAACCTTTCAAGACCTCAGCGGACATTTCACGCTGGATAACGTCAATTCACTCAACACCCCTTTAATTTTAGGCACATACTGGTCATCCATTAAACTGGCCTTATTTAGTGCTGTCGGTGGCGCGCTCATCGGCTTTTTCTTGGCATGGGCCATCACCCTTGGGCATTTACCCGGTTGGGTGCGCTCAGCCATCCTGTCATTTTCCGGTGTGG
The DNA here is from genome assembly GCA_038328375.1 of Aggregatilineales bacterium. Taxonomy (GTDB): domain Bacteria; phylum Chloroflexota; class Anaerolineae; order Aggregatilineales; family Phototrophicaceae; genus CFX2. Next base: position 11,018 of record JBBQLX010000077.1, read on the forward strand.
CTTCCAACTTCGGCGGTGTGCCGTTGGCCTTCGCTTTTATTGCCACCATCGGGCAGGTCGGCATCCTCACCGTCGCCCTGAAATCCGTTGGTATCTTCCTCTATCCCGATTTCAAACTCTACAGCTTTACCGGACTGGTGATTGTCTACATCTACTTTCAAATTCCCTTGATGGTTCTCATCATGGCTCCCGCTTTTGAAGGGCTTCGCAAAGAATGGCAAGAAGCCAGCGAAAACTTAGGCGCGTCCCGCTACCAATATTGGCGTTACGTCGCCTTGCCCATTTTGTTGCCCTCCATCGCCGGAACTTGTGCATTACTTTTCGGTAATGCCTTCGGCGCACAAGCTACTGCTTATGCCTTGGTCGGTGGCGGCGGACAATATACCGTCATCACCTTACTGGTCGGCAGCCAATTTAGCTCGGATACCTTCAACAATCCCGGCATCGGCAACGCCCTTGCCTTCGGTATGATTGTCGTCATGGTCATAACCATCTTCATCTATAGTTTCTTCCGCCGCATGTCAGGCCGCTGGCTCAAAGTAGGAGGCGAATAATGCCAAAACGAGCTTCCATTTGGGCATGGTTCTGGGTAGCTGTGGTGGCGATTTATTTCTTCGTACCCTTGTATGCCACCTTCCAATACTCGCTGCAAGCCAAGCGTGGAACATTAGGCTTCACGGCCTATCAAAACGTTTTACAAACGCCTGAATTTGCTAAGAGCTTCACCTTATCGCTGCAAACAGCGGTCATTACCATTCTCGTCAGTACCTTACTGATTGTTCCCACGGCCTATTGGGTGCAGTTGAAGATTCCACGCGCCCGTTCCCTCATTGAATTTTTTACGCTGCTGCCTTTCGTCATTCCGGCAGTAGTCTTGGTCTTCGGCCTCATCCGCGCCTATAACGGCACTGGCTTGACCGATAGTTCCAACGGCATTTACACCATCATGGTTGGCGCGTATGTTACGCTCTCCTTCCCTTATGTCTATCGCTCGGTCGATAACGGCCTGCAATCCATCAAAGTACGGACACTCACCGAAGCCGCGCAGAGTCTTGGCGCGGGCTGGTTCACCATTCTTTTTAAGGTGATCTTTCCCAACGTCTTTGTGTCGATCATCAACGGCGCGTTCATCACCTTCGCCATCGTCATGGGTGAATTTACCATCGCCTCGTTGCTGTCACAGAAAACCTTCGGCCCCTATCTCTATCAACTGAGTTCCTCTAAAGTCTACGAACCGTCTGCGTTGAGTATCCTCAGCTTGGCGTTAACGTGGCTCTGTATCGCTTTAATTCAATTAATAGGTCGGCGTTCGGGGCAGTCCCGCACCACCGTTTTCTAAATGAGGGGTTATCGTCGTGGCATTTTTGGAACTGACTAACATTCGCAAAGAATTTTCCGCTTTCACCGCTGTCGAGGATTTCAACCTGAAAGTTGATAAGGGCGAGTTTGTGTCCTTCCTCGGACCCAGCGGATGTGGCAAGACCACCACCTTACGCATGATCGCGGGCTTTGAAAAACCGACCAATGGACAGATTACGATTGACAGCAGCGACATCACCTCTGTGCCTGCTAATAAGCGCAATATTGGTATGGTATTCCAATCGTATGCGCTTTTCCCCAACCTGAGCGTCGCCAATAACATCGGCTTCGGATTAAAGGTCAGAGGCGAATCGGCTGCTGTCATCAAACAGCGTGTCAGTGAAATGCTAGACCTCATCCGTATGCAGGAATTTGCTAACCGCTTTCCCCACCAACTTTCGGGCGGGCAGCAGCAGCGTGTCGCTCTTGCCCGCGCCATCGCCATCCGCCCCCAAGTTTTGTTGATGGACGAACCGCTTTCCGCCTTGGATGCCAAGATTCGTATCGCGCTGCGGCAGGAAATCCGCGCTATCCAACGTCAACTGGGCATCACAACCATTTATGTCACCCACGATCAAGAAGAAGCCCTCTCGATCTCGGATCGCATCGTGGTTATGAGTCGTGGACGTATGGAGCAAATCGGCACACCGCTTGATATTTACAACACGCCCGAAACACGCTTTGTCGCGTCCTTCGTCGGAACGCTCAATCTACTTGACGCTAAAGTGGTCGATGCTCGCGGCGGTCGCATCAAGATTGACGACCAAGAAATCGAAATTGGGCAGCAGTTGTTGGGCGCACAGGTCGGCAAAGGTGTATCCGTCGCCATCCGTCCCGAAGCCATCAGCATCAACGGCAAATCCGGCGGCCTCGGCAACCACCTCAATGGCGCGGTCGATGATGTGTCATTCCTCGGTTCAGTCGTGCGGGTGCGGGTGCGCTTGGAAACCCAGCACATCAACTTCGACACCTTCAATAATCCCAACCTCAAACCGCCCGCCATCGGTCAAGCCGTTTCGCTCAACTTCATGCCCGAAGCCTGCATGGTCGTCCGCGACGAATAAAATCCTATCCCATATTCCGCTGCATTATTCCCTCCCTGTGCGAAGCCTCCTTTAGGGCGTTTATGGGGGAGGGCTAGGGTGCTTTCAGGGGTAGGTATCCGAAAATATCACTCCCATTTACGGTTATTCAGTCCTCTTGCGGGGGCTTTATTCCTCGTGCCGGAGATTTACCCCAACCCGCTAGAGTTGTTTTGAAGTCCCTCTCTGCGAAGCGGGGAGGGATTTAGGGAGGGGATCATAGTGCCTAACATTACCCAGCAAATACCTACCCATGAAAGGGGTTAGGGTGGGGGTTCTTTGCGCTAATCTATCACCCTGTACCCGCGACGAATAAATTTCCCTCGCTTTTCATCCCAATCACATCATATTATTGTAGGGACACGGCATGCCGTGTCCGTTTCGCTTCCCTTATAAATAACGGCTAGGGTGGGGTTTGATTTATCTCATGAACATCCTCAATGTCGGCTACACATCGACTAACTATTACATTCTCGCAGATGCTAAACCGCGCCTGCTCATCGACGTGGGCTTCGCTGGAACGCTGCCCAAACTCCAACATGAATTAAAACGTGTGGGTGTTCAACTCGCCGACATCAAACATCTCTTGGCAACACACTATCACCCAGACCACGCCGGACTCGCGCAGGAACTTCAAAAGATGGGCATCAAACTCATCATCGTCGATGTCCAACAAGCCGCCATCGTTGCCGTACAACATGATCCCAAATTAGCCAAACAGTATTCACCCTACAACAAAAAATCCGCCATCAGCATTACCCTAGCCGAGAGTCGCCCCTTCCTTGCCAAACTCGGTATTCAAGGGACGATCATCGCCACCCCCGGTCACTCCGACGACAGCGTGACCCTCATCACCGACGACGGTGCAGCCTTCATTGGCGATTTACATCCGCCCATCTTGGCAGGCGAGGAAAACCAACACATCCTTCAAGCCAGTTGGGATGCCATTCGCGCCCATCACGCTGACCACATCTACCCCGGTCACGGCCCAATCTATAATCTGGAATAGTTTCAACTTACTGCTTGTAACTTGAAACTATTATCTTTCCCGTTTACTTTGGGTTTGTCGGCATACCGTTTACTAACCATCCACCAACCCTTTCATGCAAACTCTCGCCTGCTAAGTTAGCACAAACCTCGCCAAACAGTTACAAAATGTTCTTCCAAATAGTAACCCCTTCCGCCCAAATATCCACTATGCTATTAACAGGGCTGGATGTAGGGCTATAGTGCCGCTGGCAAGCCCTTTCCTCCCCCATGCAGCTTAAAATCACTACTGCTTAATAAGCGTATTTGCTCCCCTTCCCCTGTTACTACGGGTGGAAGGGGCTGGGGGTTAGGGGTCGCATTTGCCGCTTCTGCCGCTTCTGCCGCATATTTCGCTTTATCCGGTCTGACAGTGACGACTATGACGACATTTCCGACAAACTGCACTTCCGAATCTGAAGAAATTGCAGCATCTTCCGCAGATTCGGCACATCGCTCCCTCAAACCCGCCGTCAAAACCATGCTGTAACAACAACAGCAACAGCATCAACAACATTTTGTGAATCAAAAAGCGGTGACTCTCGCCACCGCCAACTTGTATCTTAAAACTTCCAACTACACATATCGTTCCCGGATCGTCGCACTCAAATAATCAAGGATCGACACCACAATCGCAATCGCCAAAACCGCCACACCCGCACCGCGATACTGCGCCAGATTGATCTGCTGTTGCAGCACGAAACCGATACCACCGCCGCCCACAAAACCGATAATCGTGGACATACGCACATTAATGTCCCATCGGTACATCGTAAATGAGACAAACGGTGGGATCACCTGCGGCACAACCGCATACATAATCGTCTGCAAACGGTTAGCGCCCGTACTTTGCAGCGCTTCAATCGGTCCAGTATCAATGCTCTCAATCTGTTCCGAATAAAGTTTTGCCCGCGACGCAATCGAGTGCAGCGTCCGTGCTAGCACACCCGCGAACGGCCCGATGCCCACCAATATCGAAAAAATCAGCGCGATAATCAGCGGCTCAATTGCCCGCGTCGTATTCAAAATGGTGCGTGTCGTTTGGTAAAGCACTTCGCCTAACGGGAAAATTCCCTTTGTCCCCACTGATAAGCCACCGGCACCGCCCAGCACGATCCCGATAATCATGGCATCAAGAATGTAATTACTAATCGTGATAAAACCAATGGTCGTGACTGATGAAGCGGGTGGCAGCGTCCCTTCGATGATCGCCAACCCCATGTTTAGCGTCAAGAAAGTCACCGCAAACGCCGCGATAAAACCCACCCACCATAAAATACTATCGAGACTGCGACCAGCGATGCTCGTCTGTTTTTTACCGGATAACTTGGTATAAAGCAGTGGCAGCAGTTGCGCCCCTAATATACCAGCTACAATGGGTGTCAAAAAACCTAACCACGCCGCTTGCATCCCGATCAGCGCCATCGCACCCAGCACAATCGCCCCGCTGATCGCACCTAAAATACCGCCCACAACATGCTGCATAGTCGGATCAAGTTTCTTAAGACCATCAACTGTCAACACCCCACCAATTGAGGCCAGTCCAAATGCCCCGATGACTCCGCAAATCGGTGCGATGAGCAGTTCGATGAGTTCCCCTATCGAACCAAACAGGTTACTCAAATAACCGGGGATACCCGTCGTAAACATGCGCCCTATGAACAAGAAGGTAACAGCGACTATCGTAACCACAATCACACATGCCAGCACCATCAACAGTGTGTTGAAAACCGACCGCATCCGACCGCTAAAGGGATTAAATTCAAGGGATCGTGTCCGCGAAGTAGTCACCGCCCCAAAGACTACCAGCGAGGCCGTCCCTCCGGCAAGCACTGTACCCGCGTGGCTCAACCCTAATATGAGATGTCCGAGTTGAACCAGTAAGTTTGTGCCGATCCACCAACCGACAGGTAGTAAAGCCACCATCACCAACAAGTTGCCCAATGAAATCCGTACCGGACGCATCAGGTTATGTGCCGCAAAAATACTAATCACTGCCGACGGTAAAATTGAAATCGCGGTGGCGATCAACGCAAGGAAAATAGTCTCGACCATTTTCTGGAGAACTAAAGCAGTCGTATTCGTAAAATGCGGTGCGCCTGTCGGGAAATAACCTTGCGTTTCAATTGTCGAAACTTTACCGGCACTGCCTCTTATCTTCGGCACAACGATTTGTGCATTAAACCTGCCATCGTCATTCGTAACAAAATTATCTTTGGTGTTACCCACAATCTGCTGAATGCTACGGGTTCCATCGTTCGCCACCCATGTCAGCCGTGCCAGTGAATTGGGATAAAAATTAAACCCTTGAATCATAATCGGTGTTCCGCTATCAGCACATGTCGGGGTCACCACTAAATAGGGAGAGCTATCGCTAGGAGCAGGCGCGGTGGCAGGCGCTTCCTCTCCTGCTTTACACTCGACCAAGAAGGCTGTGCTGCCCACCTTAATCTCATAATCTCGTTCGAGCAGATCGGGCGAAAGTATTTCTCGTATCGCGTTGCCGAAGTTTTGCTGGCGCAGCGGCTCCTGTGGCTTATCAAAGTTGATCTCAGTGACCGACCAACCATAGGCAAACACCACCAACCCAATCGCCACGCTGATGACAATCAATAACCGTCGGAAAGCGACCGAAGCCGGGGATGGGGCGGGGTTCATAACACTGCTCCTAGTACCACTAAATGTAAAGCAAAGTCTGTAGGGGCTTGCCAGCGGCAAGCCCTAGCCATACAAGTCTTCAATGAATTTCCACCTGTACCGCATCTTCACCATAAATCTGCCGGAAACGATCTTCATCAATATCTTTGGGCGATCCGTCGAATTCCAACTTGCCATCTTTCAATGCGATTACACGGTCAGCATACGTCCGCGCCAGACTCAGAAAATGGAGGCTGCACAGGACACTAATACCGTCCTCTTTGTTCAACAATTGCAGGTACTTCATCACCGAATGCGAAGTCGCCGGATCAAGGCTGGCAACTGGTTCATCCGCCAGCATCATTTCTGGGTCTTGCATCAGCGCCCGCGCAATACCGACCCGCTGCTGCTGACCACCACTCAACATTCCGGCGCGGTTCTGAGCTTTATCCTCGATACCCACCCGTTTCAGTGCCATAATCGCTTTTTCTCTGTCCTGTCGCGGGAAATAATTCAATAAGCTGTATACCGGATTGACATAGCCCAGCCGACCGGAAAGCACATTGCTCATCACACTGGCACGTTTGACCAGATTAAACTGCTGGAAAATCATCCCGATGCGGCGGCGAATCACACGCAGTTCATCGTCAGGAGCGGCTGTAATATCCAATCCATTCCAGATGATGCGGCCTGATGTCGGTTCGATCAGCCGATTGATGCAGCGCAGCAGGGTCGATTTACCCGATCCGCTCAAGCCAATAATAGCCACAAATTGCCCGTCAGGGATTTCCAGATTAATCCCCTTTAGCGCTATAAAGCCGTTTTCGTAGACTTTGGTGAGGTTTTCGATGACCAGCATAAGCCCCGCTTTGTATAAATAATACGGACAGAGAAGTGCTGTCTCTGTCCGTACAGTTTACCGTATCAGATGCAATCAGTCATTCTTACTTGGGGGGTGCAAAGACATCTTCTTCAGTCAGGCCAAGAATATCGAAGCGGGCGCGTACAGCATCATAAGCTGCATCGGTCACAGGAGCGATACCGCTCCAGCCGTAGAAGTCTGCGCTGCCGATGGAGGTCTTCCAGTCGTCCGTCTTTGAGAAGGCTTCCAAAGCGCTGATAATCTGTGCCTTCATATCAGCAGGAAAGTCCTTGCCAAAGCTCATGGTGTCGTTCGGGATAGGGTTGCTGATACGCAGGATACGAACCTTCTCGATGACATCCTTAGCGGTGTCACGGATATTGGCACGGGCATCCAGAATTTGCAGCTTGCCGACCAGAAGTTTCTTGCCATCTTCGCTGATGCTGGACTGGTCAACTGTCAGATCATAAGGTTCTGGTGAGTCGCCCACAGCCCACGGCGCACCGGGAACCAATGGCGGGCTAAAGAACGTGGTACCGAAGTCGGCATCACCGTTATACACAGCCTGTACCACTTGGTTGTGACCACCGGCCGAAATTTCCTTACCGGGGACGATACCAGCCTGCTTCAATTCGACTGCGGGAACAATGTAGCCCGAAGTGGAAGCCGCATCAGGGTAAGCCCAGCTCTTGCCAGCCAGATCACCAAAGGTATAAATATCGCTGTCACGGCGCACGATATATTCTGACCAGTAAATATTCCAACCGTTACGCACGGCGGCTTCCGCCACGACCACACCGCAGCGCTTGCTGGCGATGACATATCCGGCTGCGGGAATGAAACCGATTGAGCTGCCCGGTGCGGCGCACATAGCTTCAACCGTAGCAGCGTATGAGGTAGGAACAGAGACTTTGAACTTCAGTCCAGTAGCCTTCTCCAATGCCGCAGCCATCACTTCGCCGCCGGTGGTAATCACCTGCGCTTCAACAGACGGCACAAAAAATACCTCGATTGGGTTCGCATCCGTGCCAAGGTCGCCTGTTTGGGCGGCTACCGCTTGGATCGAAACCGACAAGGCCGAGACAAGTAGCATGATGAGCAACAATACCGAAAATCTTTTGAGTCTCATTGTTTCCCTCGCATATACAATTGGTTAAGTGAGCAAATGATGCACCAATGCCCGGACAAAAATCCTAGCACCGAAATGTTAAACCTTATTTAACAAATGAGCAAGTTCTGTAGTCCGCTTTATGAAATACCCCAACCTATCCGTCATTCATTAACAGCCTCCCTCTATTCATAAGATGAACTCCTGTTCGGAAGTACAGCCCGATACCGTCCCAACAGACGAAGATCAAAACTTCATTTTTGTGTAATCTGAGATCATCAGAATAGAGTCTGATGGAAAGGTTCACTTTATGAAAACAGCTTTGATTACAGGTGCTTCACGCGGGTTGGGTTTAGCGCTCACCCATGAATTAGCGGCGCAAGGTTGGAAGTTAATTGTGGATGCGCGGGGCGAAGAAGCCCTTAACGCTCTACAACATGAACTGGGAACAACTACCCAAATCGTGACCGTTGCTGGCGATGTATCACACCCCGAACATCGCCAGCAGTTAGCAAAAGCGGCTTCCGATTTCGGTGGACTGGATGCCGTTATCAACAATGCCAGCGTACTTGGCCCTAGTCCACAGCCTAACCTGCTCGATTACCCGTTGGATGAACTCGAAACCGTCTATAAAACCAATGTCATCGCACCGCTAGGCATCATCCAAGCCGTTAAGGCCAATCTGCGACCGAACGCCCGCATCATCAATATCAGCAGTGATGCCGGCATTGAACCGTATGCTGGCTGGGGTGGATATGGCAGCAGCAAAGCCGCGCTGGAGCATATGTCGGCTATTTTGGCAGCCGAAAATCCACAACTGCGCGTGTATTGGGTTGATCCCGGTGATATGCGTACCGAGATGCACCAAGCCGCCTTCCCCGGCGAAGACATCAGCGACCGTCCATTACCCGAAGTCAGCGTACCGGGGTTAATCGCCCTGCTCACAGGTGATTTCCCAAGCGGACGTTATCGGGCGCGAACCGTCCTTGAACCCAAACCCGAATTACCACTCGTCAACGGATTGAATCTAGTTCTGCAAGTTCAAGATTTTGAAGCAGCAGAAGATTTCTTCGGTCAACATCTCAAGCTGCCCATCCAGAAGGAATGGCATGATACCGGTCACGGCGTACTTTTCAGTGCCGGACAAGCCACCATTGAAATCGCAGATGCCACCCAAATAGCCGAGGTTGACCGTGTTGAAGTGGGTCATGTTGTGAACGACGCTATACGGTTAGCGCTCGATGTACGCGATGTCGAGCAAGCATCAACCGATGCTCAAGCAGGCGGCGCAAAAGCTCTACGCGCGGTTGTCGATACCAATTGGGGACATCGCAACCAGCGCTTAAATTTACCTGACAGCTTGCCCATTCAAGCATTAACCCTGTTCCAAGTCATCGACGATGAAAAACCCGCTTAGGGTAGGGACGCAGCGTGCTGCGTCCGTCGCCCAAATACTCAAATTTGGTTTCCGCAAGGATGAATCATGAGCGAACGCACCCTACTCGACACTTTAGATTTTATACTGCCCACTGAACTTGAGGCGACTGCTCCACCTGAAGCACGAGGCTTGACGCGCGACGCGGTTAAGCTGATGGTGTCCTATCCAGAAGACAACCGCGTTGTGCATACCCAATTCAATAAGATTGCTGATTTCCTCGTCGCAGGCGATGTACTGGTCATCAATACCAGTGGTACGTTGAACGCAGCTTTCGCAGCCAAACGGTCGGATGACAAGGCCTTTGTTATTCACCTTTCAACTCATCTGCCATCCGGTGAATGGGTCATCGAAGTCCGCGAACCGGATGGCACAGCCACAAAACCCTTCGCAGATGCCCATATAGGTGAGGTTTACCAACTGTCAGGCGGTGGAAACGCAACCTTGGTCGAGCCTTTCGGAGTGCCGTTGAATGGACGAACGCGCTTGTGGCGGGCTGAACTCAAGCTGCCCCTAACGCTCGATGCCTATCTCAAGCATTACGGCAATCCCATTCGTTACCGCTATGTGCCGCAGGCGTGGGACAGTCGCTATTACCAGACAGTCTATGTCACCGAGATGGGTAGTGCCGAAATGCCCTCGGCAGGTCGCGCCTTCACACCAGAAATCATCACCCGCTTGTGTGCAAAAGGAGTGCTGGTTGTGCCATTGCTTTTGCATACAGGCGTTTCCAGCATGGAAGAACACGAACCACCCTATGCCGAATACTATCGTGTGCCAGCGGTGACGGCCTATACAATCAACTCAGCCCATGAAAATGGTGGACGGGTGATTGCTGTCGGCACAACCGTGGTACGGACGCTCGAAACGGTTGTCGATGACAGAGGAATTGTTCACGCGGGCGAAGGTTGGACGGAAACTATCATCACACCTCAGCGCGGTGTGCGGGCGGTTGAAGGCTTGCTTTCCGGCTTGCACGAACCAAAAGCGACCCACTTGGCAATGCTAGAAGCGCTTGCCCCGCGCGATCATCTCGCTAGAGCTTATAGTGAAGCCCTTAAACATCATTATCTGTGGCACGAGTTCGGAGATTTACATCTCATTCTGAATGAGCCTCGCCTAATTCAAATATGAAGTGACTAGGTAACTCTATAGAAGCAGCAGTCCAGCCATTAGAGTTTGTACTTCTCATTGATAAAACACGGTGAAGTAGATTATCATCATGGCCTTTCCACTAAAGCAGCAATGCTCTGCCATAATGGGTGATAATTGATGTTTGTTTCATGGGAATTTTGGCTGTTCGTCGCGGCTGTACTGGCTCTCTACTATCTCATACCCGGCAAATGGCAAAACCTGCTGCTGTTGGTTGCGAGTTACGCGATTTACGCCTATCTAGAACCCAGTTTTGTGCTGCTGCTGGCAGCGATGACGGTGTTCAATTTTTGGGTTGCCCGCCGTCTCATACCCGATATGCCCCGGCGGAGACTTTATTTTTGGGCGGCTGTCATCGTTAACGTGTTTGTGCTGCTACTGTTCAAGTATGCGCTCGGAGTTTCCTCGCTTGTCAGCCACTTATTAAGCAGATTAGGCATGATGAACGAACCCTTCATCGTGAACTTACTGCTGCCATTAGGCTTATCCTTTTATTCCTTCCGTGCCTTAGCCTACATATTTGACATATACAGTCGGCAAATCGAACCTGAAGCTAACCTGATTGATTTCGGCTTATATATCGCCTTCTTCCCACAGATCGTCTCTGGTCCAATTGTTCGCCCGCAACCTTTCCTTACTGCCTTGAATAACGCTCGACCATTTAAGCAAGAATACCTTGTTGATGGCTTAACCTTCATCTTCATGGGTTTCTTTTACAAGGTCGCCATTGCTGATCCCCTATTTACGACCCTGCAAAGCTCTACAATCAATATAGGGGCTTTGACCTCGGCTGATGCTTGGGCGGCGCTTATCCTGTATACCGTCCGCATTTACGCCGATTTCGCCGGATATAGTTTGCTGGCAATCGGCGTGAGTGTTTGGTTCGGGATACCCATTGTTGAAAACTTCCGGCAGCCTTATTTCTCAAGAACCATAGGTATATTTTGGGATCGTTGGCACATTAGTCTTTCAACTTGGATTCGCGATTACACTTTTTATCCAACCAGCCGCTTTTTGCTGCGGCGTTGGGGTAATAACCGTGCGAAAGTCATTCAAGTGATTGCGCTTCTCGTTTCCATGACCATCAGCGGTATGTGGCACGGCAACGGTTTGACATTCGTTGTCTGGGGTTTACTGCATGGCGTGTATTTATCAATCGAACGCGTATTTTTCCCGCGAGTACGTATTAAGCCTAAAAAAGTAACATGGCGTTTTTGGGTGCAAGGTGCGATTGGAATGGTAATCACATTGGCGGCAGTCAGTATGGCGTGGGTTTTCTTCCGGTCAGCTTCAATTTCAGAAGCACTGCTATTTTTTGAACGCCTATTTTCTTCTAATCCATTCAACGATATAACCAGCTTGTGGTGGATTAAAGTTCTCGTTCCCATTGGGCTGTTGCTGCTCATCGATCTACCTCAAGCCTTAGTTGATAGCTCACTCTTTTTGTGGCGGCTCCGACCTGTATGGCGCGTTGTGATGTGTACAGCACTTCTACTCGGAATATTCATTTTTGGAAGCCAAACCCATGCGCCGTTTATTTATTCAGGATTCTGAGTCACCGCCAACACTTAGTAAACTGTTAATTCTAGTTATTGGAATCATCTTCGCGTTGGTGATTAGTGATTGGTTATTAGGCCGTTTTTTACCCTTAATCACGATTGAACGGCCTTTTATCATGCGCTTTGAAAATGTACCGGGTGTGCAGGCTCTATGGAAATATTCTGAAGCAGGCATTAAGCCGGTCATATTTACAGGCAGTTCCCAAGTCTATACTGGAATATCACCCCATGTTTTTGACGACCATCTAAAGACAATCGCTGGGCAAGATGTACGATCTGTAAATGTGAGTGTGCTGGGTTCTGCTGCCATTATCCAGCGTGATCTGATCAAAAACTTCTTCATCCCATATCATCCTCAAATTATCTTCTACGGGGTTGAGATGCGGGCTCTTCGTTGGGAAGCGCAAATTGCAGAAGGTGCAACGTTCGTCAGCGATTTTAGAAATAAAGCCGTTGGTTATGCTGTATCGAGAGAATCCGACTTTGAACGTGGTTTACTGCTGTGGTTATTGGAATATTCAAATTGGGCGCGTTATCGTGATAATATGCGTGAGTGGTTAACAGGTACACGAGAAATAAATCAAGGGCCTTACATTTCATCAGGTGTTGATGATGTGGGATATGCTCCATTTCCAAATGTTGTGGGTCAAGATACCGCTAATATGCCTCAATTTATTCCATTTGCGGCCTCAGATCAAACGAAGCAACTGATGATAGACATAGGAACAATCTGCAAACAAAGCAGCATACAATGCATCTTACTCAACATGCCTTTGCATGAAATATCCTACCAACACATCAGCGATGCCGAGGAGTCTCAATATCGGCAGCTTCTTCAAGACGCGGGTCTAACCATTTGGGATTTTAATACCAAAGCCTGTCGCGAGGCTTTAGGTGATACTTCATTCATCAATATGAACCATTTGAACTCTCAAGGCGCAGAAGTGTTTTCGAAGATGCTTGCGGATGCTTATGCACAGGCATTTTTCAATGTACCCATTAAGGGGAACGCGAGTTGTGCGACATTTTGATGTACCTTAGTGATTGAGTAGATTCATTTTTGGAAGCCAAACCCATGCGCCGTTTATTCATTCAGGACTCTGAGTCACCGCATACCATTCAAAAATTAGCAGTACTACTATGTTTAACAGTAATAACGCTGATCGCTATGGATCGCGTATTGGGCTACATAATCCCTAAAATCACAATTGAACCACCATTTATATTGAGATTTCAGAATGTGACGGGAGCAGAAAAATTATGGAGTTTTGCGAAAGAAGACATTGAGCCGATTGTCTTTACAGGTAGTTCGCAACTTTATATGGGTATCTCCGCTAATACGTTTAATCAGGAAATAAAAGTAACGACCCATCAAACTGTGCAATCAGTCAATGTAAGTATATGGGGCGGAGTTGCAGCAATACAGCACGATTTGATAAACAATTTTATTATTCCGAACCATCCTAAAGTCATTATTTATGGCGTTGAAGCGCGAGCTTTATCGTCCGAAGCTCAGGATGCGATAGAGGTCAGTGATTTCCAAAATAAACCTTTAGGTTATGCCGTTTCTACACAATCGGATACTGAACGTGCTTTGTTATTATGGTTACTCCAACATTCCAACTTGGTGCGTTATCGTGATAATTTTCGAGACTGGCTGACAGGGACGAGGCGCATCAATCAGCTTGAATTTGATCTAAGTGATCTGGATGATTTGGGACATCTTAAAGACACAAACATACGTAATCGTGATCCTAGCAGCATCTGGGGATTCATGCACTTCGAAGCGGATGCCGTACCTCGGCAGTTATTACGTGATATTAGGTCAACATGCGAACAAAACGGTGTACAGTGTATTCTTCTAAATATGCCACTGCATGAATTAGCCTATCAATATATCACTGAAACCGATGAGGCACTTTACCATAGTGTCCTGAAGGAGACAGGCTTGCCAATTTGGGATTTCAATACCAAGGAATGCCGTACAGTTCTAGGTGATGAGTCGTTTTATAATCTGAACCATCTCAATGAGCATGGAGCAACAATCTTCTCCAAGATGGTCGCTAACATCTATGCACAGATATTTTTCAATGTACCCATTAATGGGAACGCAAGTTGTGCGACATTTTGATGATGCGCCGTTTATTTATTCAAGATTCTGAGTCGCCGCATACCATTCCTAAACTGTTGCCCGTCATATTAGGGGTATTCATCTGCCTCATCGTCATTGACCGGACATTTGGCTTGATCCTTCCGGGTTTGACGATTGAGCCACCGTTCATTCTGCGGCTGCAAAATGTGCAGGGTGTGGAACGGCTGTGGGCGATGAATGTGGCAAACATCAAACCGATTGTCTTTACGGGCAGCTCGGAAATGCACATGGGTGTGTCACCTCATGTGTTTAATGACCAGATCAAAACCACCACAGGCCAAGCGGTTGACTCGGTAAATGTGAGTGTTTGGGGAAGTGTGGCAAACATTCAACATGACCTTATTCCAAATCTGATTGTGCCAAATCATCCACAGATTGTCATTTATGGGGTGGAAATGCGAGCGCTTTTACCAGCGGCGCAAAATGGGATTGAAGCCAACGACTTTTGGAATAAGCCGCTAGGATATGCCGTTTCAAGTCCATCCAGCCTTGAGCGGGATATGTTGTTGTGGCTGATGCAAAACTCAAATTTAGTGCGATACCGTGATAATTTACGCGAATGGCTGACGACAAAACGGGAAATCAATCAGATTGGTTATTCGGAAACAGCCGTTGATGATCTGGGATATTTTTATCAAGAAGGCTTCCTTGATCGTAATCCAAAGGTTCTAACAGACGAGTTTGTTCCTTTTACAGCAGATGAGCAAACACGACAACTGATGGTCGATATTGGAACGACCTGTAAAAAGAGTGGTGTGCAATGTATTTTGCTCAACATGCCACTTCATGAAACGGCATACGAATACATCACTACGGAAGATGAGGCGACTTATCAGAGTGTCCTGAAAGAGGCTGGTTTGCCTATTTGGGATTTTGATACTGAGAAATGCCGTTCAGCATTAGGCGATGCATCTTTCTATAACCTTAACCACCTGAATGCAGCAGGGGCGGAGATCTTCTCCAAATGGGTTGCGGATGTTTATGCACAGATGTTTTTCAACCAGCCTGTTACAGGTGATGCGACCTGTGCAGAACAGCATTCGTAAGTGAATTTCTGCGGTACAATCTTCGGCATATACCTGATCAATTGTTGAAAGTTTAAATAATGTCGAAAATTTTGCTTTTTGTAGGCACCTATACACAAGCATTGCCACATGTTCCAACGGCACATTCTAAGGGAATCTACACTTATAGCTTTGATCCGGCAACCGGAAAAATCGAGTATTTAAGTACGGCGGAAGGTGTTGAGAACCCAACTTATACGGCTGTTGACAAGGCGGGACAGCATTTATATGCCGTGATTGAGCTTGAGGGCGGGCAGGAAAATGTGTGCAGTGCCTTTAGCATTAATCGGGAAAGTGGCGAACTGACCTTCATTAACCAGCAACCAACGTTGGGACAAGCAAGCTGCTTTGTGACGGTTGACCACAGCGGGAAATACGTGCTGGTGGCGAATTATACCAGCGGGAAAACAGCGGTGATGCTGCCAATACGGGCAGATGGCGGGTTAGAAGCGATTAGCCAAGCCGTGGAACATGTGGGCAGCAGTGTGAATATAGAACGGCAAACCAGTCCACATGGGCATTGTGTGATGCCTGATCCAAGTAACAGCTATGTGTTCGTGGCGGATTTGGGCATTGATCAACTGGTGCGTTATAAGCTGGATGTGGCGAATGGCAAGTTGATTGCGGCGGCAGAGGGCAATGTGAAATTGGAAGCGGGTTCAGGGCCAAGGCATTTTGTGTTCCATCCAAGCGGGAAGTTTGTGTATGTGGTCAGCGAGTTGGCAGCGACGGTGACAGCCTTGAGCTACGATGTGGCAAATGGAACGATGCAGACCTTACAAACGTTATCGACTTTGCCAGAAGGCTTTGATGGTCAAAAATGGGCAGCGGCAATACACATTACAGCCGATGGACGATTTGTGTATGCATCCAACAGAGGGCATGACAGCATTGCCATGTATGCGGTGGATGAACAAACAGGCCAATTGACAGCGTTGGGCAACCAATTAACCGGTGGAAAAGTACCAAGAGATTTCAATATTGACCCAACAGGTCAATGGTTATTGGCAGCAAACCAAGCTACAGATACAGTCGTGACGTTTAAGATTAACCAGACAACGGGTGTATTGGTAGAAACAGGGATTGTGGCGGAAGTGGCAACACCAGTTTGTTTGACGTTTTTGGCAGTGTAAAAAAGCATAATTGCCTGATAAACAGGTGATAACAGGCAACATTAAGGAAACCATTACGAAACGGCTACTTTTGAGAGAAAAGTGGTCGTTTTTTGTTACCCAAATGATGGGATAAATGCGTTTTGAGGCTATTTGATTATGGTGAAGGGGTAAAAACGAGAATACAGCGTTTGAAAATACAAATCTGTTGCAAACCGGAAACCAATTTAAAGTTGATGTTGAAAAAGGGCGGGATAAATCCGCGCCCCTACAAGGTAGAGCTAACATTAAGTGGTGGAGACGCTTTCATCCAATCCTCACCCCTAAATCCCCTTGTATATGATGTTTCTGTGGCATAATTATTGATATGACCAAAAAAGAGAAACTATTCCAGCGGGTCAAAAATAATCCAAAAAATATTCGCTTTCAGGATTTTTGTGTCTTGATGGAATATTTCGGGTTCGTGCAAATCCGTGTACGAGGATCGCATCATTTGTACCAACATCCTACCGTTGAGGATGTGATGAATGTTCAGCCCCAAAAAGATGCTACGGCAAAAAGTTATCAGGTACAGCAATTTTTGAAATTGATCAAGATTCATCAACTGCAATTGACAGATGAGCCGGAGGAATAATTCGATGAACGGTCAGAGTCATTATCCTTACCATATCAATATTTTCTACAATGCCCCGGAGGATGATTACATCGCAGATGTACCGGATTTCAAGTACATTTCAGCATTTGGTGATACACCTGAAGAAGCACTCCGTGAAGTGATGATTGCGCTCGAAATGACCATTGAAGTCTTTCAAGAACAAGGGAAACCACTACCAGAAGCAACCTATCGGCCTGCTTATCTGATGGAATAGATGTACCGAGCCGTTCTTTCTTCGATAGATACATTCCCCTACTAAAAATGGTCGATTATGTTCTACAATAAAAGTCTCAAGTAAATCACAATCCCCTCCCCTAACCCCTCCCCACTTCGTGTAGAGGGGAACCAAAAAGAGGGAGAATATAGAGCAAATAATGACAACAAATCCCAAAATTGTCGGTGAAGGTTTAGGGTTTGATGATGTGCTGCTGATGCCACAGCGGTCGTCGATACGGTCGCGCTTCAGTGGCGAGATTGACACGAGCGCACGGGTGGCACGGGGCGCACCAGCCATCCACATTCCCATCATATCAGCCAACATGGACACGGTGACGGATTGGCGCATGGCAACCACCATGTCATTATTAGGCGGTTTTGGGGTTATCCACCGCTTCATGAGTGTTGAAGAGCAAGTGACCGAAGTGCGGAAGGTCAAGGAACGGATGCGGGTGGTGGAAGAACATCCACCTGTGATTCCCAGCACCGCGACCATCCGTGATGCGCGTCAATTGTTGAAGCAGCGCGAACGGGGTTATGTCATCATCCATGAAGGTGGCAGTTATACAGGCGCGTTCATTGGCATCGCTACGCCGCGTGACTTCGAAGCAGGCGACCCTGATACCCCCTTATATGCCATCATGACACCGCGTGAACGAGTGGCTACCGTTCCAATCGGTACACAACTGGAACAAGCTGTCGCCGAGATGCATAAACACCGTGTCGAAAAGATGCCAGTGGTGGATAGCGATGGGCGGCTGGTGGGTGTCTATACCATCAAAGAT
>JBBQLX010000078.1:0-29180 GCA_038328375.1 Aggregatilineales bacterium
CGTATTTCACGGAAAAGTGACAAGCTATTTTCAAAGTAGTTTGTGGCTTGTTCGAAGTTATAATCCTCCTGCCAGTAATTCCATCCAATATAGTTGGTTACCCACCCAATAGTGATATGATCGCCAGCTTGATGAGCATGAGTGGCTGCTTCTTCTAGCAACTGCCGTGCATAAGCGTAATTGCATTTGTCTATCACACTCGAAGATAGTCGAATAAGCGCATGCGTCATGCCCATTGAATCTTCAATTTCGCGGAACAAGGCCAGACTCTCCTCCAGCAAGGCTATCGAGTGATCGGCAGGATTGCTTTGGGGATTAATTCCCAGATGGCTGAGTGCCCAAGCCATATTCCAACGGTCATTGGTGGCATGTGCGAGGGCAAGCGCCTGTTTACCCAGCGTTTGTGCGTGCTGAATATCGTCGAGCATACCAGCGAGTGCCGCCGTTGTGTGGAGTGCTTTGGCGCGCAGTGAAGTTGGCGCATCCGGGTTAGCTGCCAGCATTTGCTCTAACCAAGTGCGCCCTTCTTTCCAATGTGTGCGCTCAATCCAAAACCAGCCTAAAGCTGCCGCGAGTCGCAAACCTATTTCGGATTCATCTGAACGGGCGAGGGCTGCCCGTAAATTATCTAACTCTGATTCCAGACGGTCAAACCATGCGATTTGGTCGCGACCAAACAGATGAAATTCCATTTGTTCAGCCAGTTTAAGGAAATAGTCGATATGACGATGGATAGTTGTGGCCCTCATGCCCGCATCCAGCAGTTGATCGGCAGCATATTGACGTAAGAGTTCGTGTAAATCATAACGTCCAGAAGCATTTACGCGGATAAGTGATTTGTCCGCTAAACTAGCTAGCAGCGGCAGCGATGCTCCGGCGACCTGTTCGGCAGCTTCCAGATCAAAGCCACCTCTGAAAACCGAAAGCTTCATCAGGACAGCTTGCTCATCGCCCGACAACAACCGCCACGATTGGTCGAAAACTGCACGAAGACTGCGATGTCGGTTCGGAATATTGCGAAGTGGCGTAGTCAGAAAATCAAGACTGCTTGCCATTTGTGATTCAATCTGCTTGCACGACATCACTCGCAGCCAACTAGCCGCCAATTCCAAACCGAGTGGCATCCCTTCCACATACCGGCAAATCGCTCGTACTGCCTGCGCGTTTCCCTCCAAAGAAAAATGGTTATTCACCTGACGCGCCCGCTGCACGAATAGCTGCACTGCGCTATAGTTTGCTAGCGAGTCGGGGGAAGAATCTGTCGGATAGGATAGGCCATCCAACACATATGCCCATTCTTCTTGCAGGTTCAGCCGTTCGCGTGATGTTGAAAGGATTTTCAGGCCGGGTGCGGCTTGCAGCAATTCACTCACTAATCCGACTCCGCCCAAAATATGCTCAAAATTATCCATCACCAAGAGCATTTGTTTCTCATGTAAGTAGCGCATCAGTTGGATGTGAGGTTCTTCAGAACCATAAAAGGAAATTTCGAGCGTACTGGCAATTGCGGTAGTCAAAAGATCAGGTGAGCCAACCGAAGCAAGTGGCACGAAAGCAACCCCATCTGCAAAGTGTGGTTGTTGACCAATAGCTACTTGTAAAGCCAGACGTGTCTTACCGATACCACCCGAGCCAACGAGCGTTAATAAACGACAATTTGGATCAACCAGTAACTGAGCAATTTCCGCCAGTTCTTTTTCCCGACCAACGAACGATGTGGGCTGCGATGGGAGATTGTTTATAGGCATAACATAATCCCCACAAGCTTCGAATACTTGCTATTTATATTACCGAATATTGCATTATAACCACAGTACATAGCAAGCAATTGAATGGTAGATTATCAAAATGGAAGAGGTGTGCAGCACTCTTATTTGAGTCCAATTTCAGGAAGATGGTACTTGAGAATTTCATAGGCAGGAGTAAGGTATAACTATGTCGTTAAACACCCCCGCTGTGGGAACCCTCGACAACCTCATTTAGTCTGTAGCTTGAAATTGGTTTACGAAATAATATGAATGCACCTGCTCCTGAAGTGTCCACTTCGGCATGGTCGGTATTACGCAATCCAGCTTTTCGTTGGTTCTTTATCGCCCAAATCTTTTCGATTACCGGTTCAGCCATGCAGTTGGCAGCGGTCAATTGGGATGTGTGGCGCATCACCCATAACGAACTGGCGTTGGGCGTGGTCGGGCTAGTGCGCGTGGTGCCGATTATTATTCTGTCACTGTTGGGCGGCGTGGTAGCGGATGCAATTGACCGCCGGAAATTACAACTGGCAACCCAATCTTTGATGTTGGTTTTCGCCGCTATTCTGGCAATCGTGACCATTAGCGGTAACGAATCGCTGGTTCTTATTTATGTCCTGACGGCAGCCATATCCGGCATGTCGGCCTTTGACCAACCCGCTCGTAATGCGATGGTGACCAATTTGGTATCACCGCGCGAGATTTCGAACGCCGCCCGCCTGAATGTGGTCATGTACACCGTCACCTCAGTCTTCGGGCCGGTGATCGCTGGCTTAATAATCGGCTCATTGGGTTCGGGCGCGGCCTATTTATTCAACGCGTTATCATTT
The DNA here is from genome assembly GCA_038328375.1 of Aggregatilineales bacterium. Taxonomy (GTDB): domain Bacteria; phylum Chloroflexota; class Anaerolineae; order Aggregatilineales; family Phototrophicaceae; genus CFX2. The sequence goes on from JBBQLX010000078.1 coordinate 2,579, forward strand.
ATTCCCGTGGTGATTGTATTATTCGGTTTGCGGCGCTTTGTATTTCCTGCGCCCGTCGGTCCCAAACGCACCGTGAGTTTAGAGTCCATGTTTGAAGGGCTGCGCTTTGTCAAAGGATCACCGTTGCTGTGGTCAACTATGCTGGTGGATTTCTTCGCGACGCTGCTGGCTTCAGCGACCGTGCTGCTGCCTGTTTATGCCACTGATGTCCTCAAAGTTGGTGCAACCGGATACGGCGTTCTAAGTGCCGCACCTGCGATTGGCGCGACCCTCGGCGCGATTGTGATGGCACAGTACGGTGGGCGGATTATGAAGCAGGGGATTGTCATGCTTTGGGCAGTAGCAGGCTTTGGTGTGGCAACCATTGTCTTCGGTTATGCGACCGTCTTCTGGTTATCATTGTTGGCGCTGGCAGCCACCGGCTTCACTGATTCGATCAGCGCCGGTATCCGTTCTCCGCTGCGCCAAGTGCTAACGCCCGACCACTTGCGCGGACGGATGCTCTCGGTCAACATGATCTTCTTTATGGGTGGCCCGCAGTTAGGGGAATTTGAAGCGGGAGTCGTCGCACATCTATTTGGTCCGGTGATCTCAGTAGTCACAGGTGGTGTCGCTACCGTGTTAGCTGTGGCATGGATCGCCTACAACTTCCCCACTTTGACACGCTATCGCACCGGCATGGAATTGGCAGAAGCCGATGCGGTTGAAAGTGCGCCAGTTACGCCCTAAACTATGCTATATGGGCGCGACTGCTCTTGGCATAAGCAAAATGCTAGAGTCCACCACACGCTGTTACAAGTGGACTCTAGACCATACGCCATGTAATTGGCTCCAAACCAGCCTTTTAAGCTCTATTTAATCAAACACTAAGTCTCTATTGGCGTTGCTCATCTATTCCTCATATGCCCTGCCATTTGTAAAAACCTTTTTCAGATAAAATGCAACTAATCGCCTTGAGCAAATCACTTTCCAGCACTACATCCTAATTGTGATCTGCTCGGCAGATGATAAAGCAAGGTGTCAGTAGAATGATAAAAATTTTTCACAGGAACGACACTCCACTTTCTCATAAAAGCAAAAGCGGCTGGTTCATCATGGCGCTTGTGCTTCTTTTTACGTTTTCTCTGCAAATTATCCATGCGCAATCGGTATCCATTTCCTTCAATGAACTGGCTAATCCAAACCGGATTCTAGAGGGTCAATATCCGGCTGGAATAGCTGATTGGGGAACGAATAAGTGGCATCTATCAGGTGCTTCGGGCAGCTTTAGCACCAACAGCATTTCGTTTTTGAATGAATCCGTCATATCCGCAACTTTTAATTTTCTCGACGCGACTATTTTGATGGGCATAAGCGTTTTTAATAGCGGCGGTGAATCCTCAACCGTATCCCTAGCTTGCACGGACAATCCGACCATAACACAGGTTATTGCCAGCAACCAAAGCGCGACACTCATCACCAACTGGACAGTTCCCTGTACCACTATCAATCTGGGTTCATCAAATGGCTCGTGGACACATTTTGATGATTTATCGTATCAGGTGTTGAATGCTTCACAGGTTGCAACCCTTACATTGCCAGCTACTTCAACTGCCACAATACCGACTCAACAACCGACAGTTTTACCAACGCTACCTGCCACACTCACATCCACACCTATTCCAACCCAGCTACCGACCGTTTCGCCGATGCCAGCCACCACCTTAACACCCATGCTCATTTCGAAGCAGGCAGTAAATCCGGCGGCGGATACCTCTTTTAATAATCATCAGGTGGTCTTGGATGGCAGCGGCAAGTTACTTTCTTGGCTCTCAAGTTCTTATCCCTATGATCAGGTTGTCAAGCTGACGTGGAACTATGTTCAAAATACTGTTCCTAATACGTCTGCCGGGATTAAACATTACCTGTCCTACTGCTGTTTCTATGAACCCGCCGGAGGCCAACCAAATTGGTATCACAATCCGGCAGGCTTATACGCCGCCTTTGTCGATTCGCTCTTGTCATCCTACCCCTATACCGGAAATGCCAGCTTGATCACCACCGTCCAAGTGATGCTGGATTATCAACTGGCTCATGGCACGACTCCTAGTACTTGGTCATGGGCTAATGTTCCCTTTGCCTCTGCCGTGAATGGGGATACCGATTATCACGCCGATGGCACAAATGACCGTGATGGTGTCAATGGCATCCAGCCCGATAAAGCCGCCGAACTCGGTTACGCCTATATGCGCTTTTGGCAATTGACCGGAAACATAACCTATAGAACCGCAGCCATCAATATCGCTAACACGCTGGCGGCGAAAGTACGGACAGGCGATGCCACTCACTCGCCGTGGCCCTTCCGCGTCCATGGTCAAACAGGGGCGATATTAGAGGAATACACCTCAAATATGGTGGCAGCCGTCAGATTGTTTGATGAGCTGATTCGCCTCAATGTGGGTTCAGTTGCGACCTACCAAACTGTTCGCAATCAGGCATGGAATTGGGTACTGACCTACCCTATGCAGAACAACAAGTGGAATGCCTACTTTGAAGACATTCTTCGCAACCCTAGCTTGACGAACATGAATCAAGTTACGCCAATGGAAACGGCACGCTATATCTTGAACCGCAACGATCCCGCTGTAGTCGATCCCCAATGGCAGACTCATATTCCGGCGCTGCTTACTTGGGTTAAGACGAGTTTCGGCAAAGGGCCGTTCTACTCGGCATGGGGGATTGACGAACAAACCACTTGTTGTTCGAGTTATGGGCTGGGCAGCCATACTGCTCGTTGGGCTTCCATCAATGCCTTATGGTATGAGCGAACTGGAACGGCAAGCTTTAAGGAAGATGCAGCCCGATCATTTAATTATGCAACCTACTTCGCTGATAGTCAGGGTGTGGTACAAGCGGCCTTTGGGTTAGGAAGTATCTGGTACTCGGATGGCTACGCCGATTACATCAAACATTTCATGGAGGGCATAGGCTCAATCCCTGAATGGTCACCTGCTAACGAGAGCCACATTCTGCGCTCATCATCGGTTATATCAGCAGTGACCTATGCCGCACTGCAAGTCAGCTACACCACCTTTGATCGTGCTTCACGGGACAGGCTGCGGCTCAACTTTGTACCGAAGCAAGTAACAGCAGACGGTGTAGCACTGCCACAGCGCACCGACCTGACCCAAGCCGGTTGGGTCTATGACGCGGCGACAGGTGTATTGAACATCCGCCATGACATCGGAACTCGTATTGTTGTACAAAACGCCATTACCGTACCGACTGCAACGAGAACACTTACACCTATACCAACCAAGACCCTATTACCGACGCTAACACCTACAATATTTAGATATAATCTCATGCCGACGACCGTTCCTCTGCCTCAGCCACTCCCAAACATCGTGACTTTAGAACCGACTGCGGTTGATGGGCAAGTGACGAACGAAAATCCACCAATTCTAATTGAGCCAATCGAGCCACAAGCGACTCAATCGCCCACTGCGATTCCCACGCTTCCGGCTATTGACACACTCACTCCGATGCCGACATTGACATTGACGTTGACGGCAACTCCGCTTGATGAACCAACGGGTTGATTGAACAGCCTTAAATCATGAATGGGGATTTTGCGGATGCCACTGCTCCGCACCCCATTTGTGTGGGTTTTCTTTGATGTTCGGTTCTGCTATCCACCGGATCGGCGGCGTGGTGCGGTGAATGAAATTGTCGGGCGTGATGGTCGTCATCACATGGCTGGCAAGGCGCAGTGCTTCATCCCACTCGTCGTGGGCAACTTCCACAATCAGCGCGTCGTGCATATCCAGCGCCACCCGCGACCGCATTCCTTTGGCACGGTAGGTTTCCGATACCACCACAATCGCCCGCTTGAGCATTTCGCTCACCCCACCCTGACAGATGTAATTCCACGCCACAAACGCCGACGGAACCGCTACCGGTCGCTTTGTCCATAATTTCAACTGATGCGTATCATCGGCTTGCTTTTGTGCGACTGTTCGCCAGTGCGTCACACGCGGGAAGGCCGCGTCCTTGGCCTTCATAATCCGCTTGGCTTCCTCGGTCGAAACACCGATACTTTCGCCCAAACGTTTCGCACCCATGCCGTATGCCGTGCCGTAGGTGATTTTCTTGGAGAGGTTTCGCAACCGTTTGCGTTCGCTTTCGTCGGCTTGCTGCCAGTCTTTCCCAAAATATTCCGCCCCCATCACCGAATGGAAATCTTCTGCTTGGCAAGCTGCTGATAAATTACTGTCGCCTGCGATCATCGCTGCCATCACATTCTCGGCGTTGCTGTAGTCAATCTCGACCAGCGTAAAACCTTCGTCACCAATGGCTACACCCGCCATCGCTGGCATCTTCCAATTTTGCATATGCGGATAACTCGAAGCCCGCCGACCCGATTCGGTTGCGATGGTCACCATACTGTGCAGCCGCCCATCCAACTCGGCATGATCGAGCAAACCTTCAATCGTTGAAATCAGCCAATCGACTTCGGCATAAGCCGCCAAATCTTTCAACTGGTCATAATACGGGCTGCCTTCTTCCAAATACGATTCGATGACATACGAGCGCGTACTCAAGTCAGACAGTTCAACCTGCGCTCCTGCCTGCGACGATAATCGCTGCCGACCTGCACGGGTGAAATACCACGAGTTCGGATCCCACTTGGGCAGCGGAATCCCTTTGGTTTCATAGAGATATCTGACTCGCGCTTTAGGGCTGCTCGGCGTTAAGAGGCCATCGGCTTGCAAGCGTTTCGCCAACTCCTCGCGCCGTTGTCCCATTTCGATGAGTCGGTGTTGCGCAAAGGGAACATTAAGCTTTATGCCTTCAGCCGCCATCCGGCAGTATTCATGCAGTGCCCGACATTCCCAGTCAATCAACTCCGGCTCAACTGGAAATTCACGCTGTTTCTGGTAAATCTCAAGCGACAGTTTGGCATCATCTTCCGCATATTGCAGTGTCGTCTCCAACGGTAGCATATGGAGTTTGCTCCGTTGGCCTTTCATGGCTTGCTGCCGTTCGGGAAAAGATATGCCCAGCATCGCCGCCACCGAAAGTAGGCTGTAACTCACATTGACAGCCGGATGTAGTAACCGCGCCATCGACTGTGTATCCCAAATCACTTTCGGGATACGTCCGCCCGTGAGTTTGCTCAACTGCCGCGTATCAAACACCGCGTTATGGGCAATAATCGGCACATCACGCTCGAACAAAGTGATTAGAAATCGTTCGACTTGATCATCAAAAGGGGCAGCTAATGCAGTCGTGCGGATCGATTGACCTTCTGCCCACGCCAACGCAATCACTGTCACATCTGCCGAATAACTCAAGCCATAATCCAGCTTAGGCCCATGTCCCGGCCATCGGGTTTCGATTTCAATATCCACCGCCACTGCCTCAGCCTTGAGGCAGCTTGCCAGCGCTTGAGTATCTTGCGGACGTGTTTCTTCTTGGAAAAGTGAAAGTTGCATAACAAATCCATTGTCTAATCAATAGGAGTGCGAAGCAATTCTATGAAAATAGGACGAATAGGGAAATTCGTGCCTAAGCCTGAACTGGTAAAATCCTAAATCCATATGCAATCAATGATTATTATACTATCGGATTGCGAAAGGGTGTTCTAGGATAACGTGGGTAATGGTTGCAAAGTACGTGATAGTCGATTTTCAAAATATCTCATTGTAGGGGTGGAACAGTGCGTAGCCTCCTGTGGATGTTCCGCCCTCTTGATCCATCACATCACATACCATTCGACCACCACAAAGTGAAAGGAAGATTTATGCCAACCTTATATCCCATCATGCTACGTCTAGAAGGACGAGCATGTGTCATCGTCGGTGGTGGCGCGGTTGCCGCCCGCAAAGTAGATCGCCTCTTGAGTGCGGGCGCGGTGGTGACGGTCATCAGTCCTGAACTGCATCCAGCATTAGTCGCATTGGCAGAAGATCAAAAAATCACCGTCCAACAAAAATCCTATGAATCGGGGATGTTGGCAGACCTTCATCCGCTGCTGGTTTTTGCCGCCACCGATGACCCAACCGTCAACCAGCAAGTGGCTGATGAAGCCCGTTCACTTGGCGCGTTGGTCAACGGTGTGGATGAACAGAGTGGTGACCGCGACTTTATGAGTATGGCAACCGTACAGCGCGGCGAAATCACCGTGTCAGTTTCCCTCGGTGGCGCATCTCCCGCCTTGGTCGCCCATTTACAACGACAAATTGATCAGGTCATTGGCGAAGAATACACTATCATCTCCGCTTGGATGGCAGCAGCCCGTCCGTTAGTACAAGAAGGTGTCAAAACCCAACCAGAACGTGCAGCACTCTGGCGGCGCGTCATCGAATCGTCTATTCTGGATACGCTGCGGCAGGGGGATACAGCCGCTGCACAGCAACTATTTGACCAAATTATCGGAGAGGCGCTCGACAAATCAGTATGAAAACAGCATTAGTGCTGGCAGGACACGGCTCACACATCAGCCCGGAAACGGCTGGTTTGGTGTGGCAGCATGTCGATGCCCTGCGTGCGATGAATATAGCCGATGAAATCACGGCGACTTTCTGGAAAGAGATGCCCTCCTTCCACACGGTTTTCGCGTCTCTCGAAGCCACCGACATCACGGTTGTGCCGTTGTTCACCGCGCAGGGTTACTTCACCCAAACCGTCATTCCCGCTGAAATGGAACTGACAGGTTCAATTACCGAACGCGACGGTCGGGTCATCCGTTATGCCAGAACACTCAGTGAGCATCCGTATTTGGGCGAGGTGGTCAAACAGCGCATCGAACAGGCTATGCACTTGCTAAATACCACGCCTGAACAAACTGCCATCGCGCTCGTCGGACACAGCACCAAACGCAATCCCGAAAGCCGCAAAGCCACCGAAGCTCAAGCTGAATCGGTTCGTCAAAGTCGAGTCGCGCGTGAAGTCGTCGCAATTTATCTGGATGACACGCCTGCGATTGCTGATGTTTACGAGATGACCCTAGCACCCAACTTGATTGTTGTGCCTTATTTTCTAGCGAATGGCTCTCACACAACGATTGATGTGCCGCGTGAATTGGGTTTAAACGGACAGCGACAGGCAACCATCAAAGGGCGAAATGTCTATTACACCCAACCTGTTGGCGTAGAAGATGACCTACTCGAAGCCATCATCGAACTGGCGCGCGAAGCAGGCGCACCCTTAAAACAACCCACTACAGGCTCAAGTTGGGATTGTTTCCCAAATGTTGGTCTAATACCGGTTACTATTCTCATGCGGCTGCCATCCCCTGTTATAGGACAACTGCGGATCACAGCCAAAGATGTGCGCCATATTGATGATACAGACCAGCCGACCGAAACCCTATCTGAACCAGATGTCTTGCGCCAAAAGGTGCGAGAAAATCCCTTTCGCCCCTTGGCAACCAGCACGGATTTACCGCGTGGTTGGCATGTACCGATAGCCGGTAATGCTTATCGGGCATACGCGGTTATCGAAACGGTTTACCCCGGCGTAATGAGTACAGGACTCATCCACAATAACGCGCTAAAAGAGCTGCTCAACCGCCAAACGGGACGCTACCAAAAAATCAGCCAACTCGACCGTGATATACAGCAAGCCGTGGTTGACCAAGTTTGTGGCAAGTGTGTTCGGCAGCCAGAATGGTTTCGTTATTATGGTGTTGCCAATCCCCATTTGTTGTCGTGTCCCGAACCCTGTGATTATTGGCTGTCCGCTGCGCTCAAAACGATCAAGAACGACGAGGAAACATGACGGGTAAAGTTTATTTGGTGGGTGCAGGGCCGGGTGATCCCGGTTTGATTACCGTCAAAGGTTTGAAGCTCATCCAACAGGCGGATGTCATCTTATATGACCGACTGATTCCGGCTGAACTGCTGAGTGAAGCCCGTCTTGATGCCGAGTGTGTGGATGTGGGTAAGCTGCCCACTAAACATCGCTTATCACAGGATGAAATCAACCGACTCATCATCGAACATGCTCAACAAGGAAAAATGGTGGTACGACTCAAAGGTGGCGATCCATTTGTCTTTGGGCGTGGCGGCGAAGAAGCCTTAGCTTGTTACGCGGCAGGGATTCCCTTTGAGGTTGTGCCGGGAATCAGCAGTGCGATTGCTGTACCCGCTTATGCAGGCATCCCTGTTACCCATCGGAATATTGCCAGTGCTTTTACGGTCTTTACCGGACACGAAGACCCGACCAAACCCGAATCGAGCATTGATTACACTGCTTTAGCTGCTGCCGCCCGTTTGGGGACGTTGGTGCTGCTCATGGGTGTCAGCCATTTACCAGAGATTACCGCCCGTTTGCTATCGGAAGGTATCACTGCTGATACCCTCGCCATCTGCATCGAATGGGGAACGACCCCACAGCAGCGCAGCGTCGAAGGCACACTCGCAACGCTTCCTCAACGTGTAGCCGAGGCCAGCATACAATCACCTGCACTCACCGTCATCGGCGCCGTCGTCGGCTTACGGGCTATGGGAATAGATTGGCTCCTATGAAAAATTCACTTGGCATTCTCTGCGTCTGTGTGAAGCCTCCTGTGGATGGCGGTTAAATCTGATTTGTGTATTTCCCAAACCAATTTACGCGAATTCCTTGACAATATCTCCTATGCCTGCCTATAATCCTATCTAGATTGTGAAATTTAGCGAAAACAAAGTTCATGTCTTTTACTTGTTGTCCCATGTGTTGTATGTGTAACCCCGTTACCACCACTGTGTTGTAGCAAGGCTTTGTGTTTCTAGCGACGAACTGCGAAAAAACGACGAACCCCAGCTAACAACGCTGGGGTTTTTGTTTGTGGAACTTTAGAAAGTTGTTGATGATGAAGCGCCTAAACGGATTGATGTGTTGTCTCTGTATGTGTATGAACACTACCAAACTCAGTAGTCCGCTTCAGCGCGCGTAAGTTAGTTTTGAACCAACGCAGCAAGCCTCGGACTACACCGGGGCTTTTTTATTGTGTTTTCAGGACGAAAAAATGAGCCAGCAAACAACCGATCTCAGCACATTGAATACCCAGTTTGAAACCGCGTATCCGCAGGATGTTTTGCGTTGGGCGGCGGAAACCTACGGCGATAATCTAGCCGTGGTAACAAGCTTTCAACCGACAGGCATTGTTACGCTACATATGCTGAGTGAGGTTGCGCCGGAAACCACCGTTCTGACATTGGACACTGGCCTGCTGTTTCCCGAAACTTACACGTTGATGGACGACTTGGAAGCCCGCTTGAATTTGCGGCTCATTCGTGTAAAACCAGCTTTGACAGTGACGCAGCAAGCCGAAGCACATGGCGCAGAACTCTGGTCACATAACCCTGATCTGTGCTGCAATATCCGCAAGACTGTTCCCTTAAATGAAACATTGGTCGGCTACGATGCGTGGGTCACTGGCCTTCGACGTGACCAATCGGCTGGGCGGAAAACAACACCCATCATTAGTTGGGATGCAAAGAACCAGAAAGTCAAACTCTCGCCGTTAGCAACATGGACGGAAGAGATGATCTGGACGTATATCCACGCTTACGAACTGCCCTACAATGAACTGCACGACCGCAATTACCCCACCATTGGCTGCTATCCATGCACCCAACCCGTCGCACCAGATGCACAGGATAAACGTGCCGGACGCTGGGTCGGACACGGAAAAACTGAATGTGGCATTCATATCGCAACGAATTAGGAGATTTTGAAAAAGTGACACAACAAGGCTTTACACTCTGGCTAACAGGACTTTCGGGCGCGGGCAAGACTACTGTGGCGGTCGCGCTGGAAAATGAACTGCATGAACGCGGACTGCTCATCGAGCGCTTGGATGGCGATACTGTCCGCGAAGGTTTGACCCGTGACTTGGGCTTCAGCAAGGAAGACCGCGACAAGAATATCGAGCGCGTCAGCTTCGTTGCCCGTTTGCTCTCGCGTAACCGTGTCGGCGTAGTCGCTTCCTTTATTTCGCCTTACCGCGAAGCCCGCGAAAAGGTACGTGGTTTGACCACCAACTTCATCGAAGTGTACGTCAATGCCCCTTTAGAAGTCTGCGCCTCGCGTGACGTGAAGGGTTTGTACGCCAAAGCCTTTGCCGGACAAATTCAAGGTTTTACGGGTGTGAATGATCCTTACGAAGCACCCGAAAATCCCGAAATCGTCCTGCACACCGATAAAGAAACCCTTGAGGAGAGCATGAACATTATCATCTCCTATCTCGAACAACATAATTTGATCCCATCATTGGAAGTAGAGAAAGCTTCATGACAAAAGTATTTCCGCAAATCGCCGCCCACGGTGGCACACTCATTAACCGTCAATTGATCGGTGATGCTCGTCAAGCAGCCATCGAACACGCCAACGGTTTGGAGCGTATTATTCTCAGTGATCTCAACTTGGCTGATCTGGAAATGATCGCCACAGGTGGTCTTAGTCCTTTGACCGGATTTATGGGTGAGGCTGATTACAAATCGGTCGTCCATGATATGCGGCTGGCGAACGGCTTACCCTGGACAATTCCGGTGACACTCGCCATCAGTGCCGAACAAGGCGCAGGTATCCAAGCTGGACAAGCGGTCGCCTTGGTTGAGTCGGCTGACGGCGGCGAACGGCTGCTGGCAATCCTCGATGTGACCGAAAAATACACCTATGATCGTGAAGACGAAGCCCAAAACGTCTACCGCACCACCGAGGAAAAACATCCCGGTGTCGCCCGTTTGTACAAGCAGGGCGAAGTGCTGCTAGCGGGTTCAGTCGATGTTATTGACCTGCCACTTCGCGCCCAAACCGAGTTTGCTGAACTGCGTTATACACCTCTACAAACACGCGCCATTTTTGCTGAACGCAGTTGGCGGCGGATCGTCGGTTTCCAAACTCGCAACCCCATTCACCGCGCCCACGAATACATCCAAAAAACCGCGCTGGAAATTGTCGATGGCTTGCTGCTTCATCCGTTAGTCGGTGAAACCAAATCGGATGATATTCCGGCGGCTGTGCGCGTCGAAAGTTATCAAGTCATTCTCGCTTCTTATTATCCAGCTTCGCGGGTACTATTTGGGGTGTTTCCGGCAGCCATGCGTTATGCTGGCCCGCGCGAGGCCATCTTCCACGCCATCGCCCGCAAGAATTACGGCTGCACGCACTTCATTGTCGGGCGTGACCATGCCGGAGTCGGCAATTACTATGGGACTTATGATGCCCATCTCATCTTTGACGAATTCGCGCCGGAAGAAATCGGTATTACACCGCTGTTCTTTGAGCATACCTTCTATTGCAAGGCTTGTGGACAAGTGGTCAGTTCCAAGACCTGCCCGCACGATAAGAGCCAACACGTCGTCCTCAGTGGAACACAGGTGCGCGAAAAACTGTCGCGCGGTGAACTGCTGCCGGAAGAATTTACCCGTCCCGAAGTTAGCCGCGTATTGATGCGCGGTGTCCAACAAACAGAAAAGGTCTAGACGAATGCATCTCTCCTCCGTCCGCTTGTCGATTGTGCCGCCTCGCCGCGCGCGTGAACTCATGGGTTGTCGCAGCCAAGACTATTGTTGTCGCTGTCGTTAATTCATCATTTTCATCTATCAATCGTCTTGTTAGGATTTGAGTTTAAGGAGAATATGCAGCATGAAACGCTTAATTCGGTTCTCGTCAGTCGTGTTGGCACTCCTGATTGTGACGGTCATTGCGCCCGTCGCCGCTCAGGATGAACCCAAACCCGTTGACCTGAAGTTGGTGGGGTATGCCGTCCCGCGTGAAGCCTTTGATGACATCATTCCAGGCTTCCAAAAGAAGTGGTTGGCAGATACCAAACAGCAGGTCAATATCCTTGAATCATACGGCGCATCTGGTTCGCAATCGCGGGCAGTCGTAGGCGGCTTCGATGCCGATATTGTTGATCTGTCGATTGAACCCGATGTTCAGCGTTTGGTTGATGCCAAGCTTATCATCCACGATTGGAAAGCCAATGATTACAAAGGCTTCGTCACCCACTCAGAAGTGGTCTTGGCTGTCCGCGCCGGAAATCCCAAGGGCATCAAAGATTGGGCGGATTTGGCTCAAGATGGCCTCCAGATTGTGACCCCTGACCCTGTGACCAGCGGTGGCGCACAATGGAACATTCTCGCAGCTTACGGCGCGGCTCGTCGTGGAAAAGTGACGGGTTTCGATGCCAGCGATGACGGCGCGACCCAATTCCTGACCAAGCTGATCACCAATGTGGTCGCCTTCGACAAAGATGGTCGCGAGAGCTTCTTGACCTTCGAAAACGGTGTGGGCGATGTCGCTATCACTTACGAAAACGAAGTCTATGCCGGTCTGCAAGCCGGTGGCGAATACGAAATCGTTTATCCGAGTTCGACCATTTTGATCGAAAATCCGGTTGCGTTGGTCGATGTTTATGTAGACCAGCACGGTACTCGTGAAGTCGCACAGGGCTTCATTGACTATTTGTATTCGGCTGAAGGTCAAGCGATTTTCGCCCAGCACGGCTTCCGTCCGGTGAACGCCGATGTTGCCAAGCAGTACAACGTTAATGTTGAAGTAACACCTGCCACTGATGCCACAGCCGATACGGTCGTGCTGAACTTCCCGCCAATTGCTGACCAATTCACGATTGAGGAATTTACCACATGGTCTGATGCCCGTAAGACCTTCTTTGGTGACGACGGTAGCATTACCAAGATCATCAGCGAGATTAAGGGCTAAAATCGCATATTCCTAGGGACGTAGGTAATCGGAATTAGAATCTGTCTGAAAATGAATTGAAATACCGGACGCGATATATCGTGTCCAAAGATTTTGAAATATTCAGACTGAATGTGTCGTACAATGACCGTCTAAAATGGTTGGACAACTGGGGACAGCGAATAGACTGTCCCTCACTGTATATCGAAACAACATCCGTCATAATATAAGGTCATGATGACATCCTATCCGTTAAATCCGACAGGCAATATAAGCCTTCCTGCACGTCGCACCCAACCGTCATGGGGTAAATGGGGGCTGCGTTTCGCTGCGATTATCTATCTGGCAGCTTTTGTGGCTGTGCCTGTGATCGTCATCAATGTTGAAGGCTTACGTTCCGGTTGGGAGTTATTCTGGGCGAGTCTGGTACGTCCGGCGGCACTTAACGCCATCTGGCTGACGCTGTGGACTGCCGCGCTGATGACCGTCATCAATGTGGTCATGGGTACGCTGACGGCTTATGTCTTGGTGAGTTATCGCTTCCCCGGTAAAGAAATCCTCAACACCTTAGTCGATCTCCCCTTCGCTATTCCTACACTCGTTACAGGCGTGATGTTGGTGCTGCTTTATGGCCCACAAACGCCTATCGGCAGTTTTTTTGACAAATCACTCGGCATTAAACTGATATTCGCGCCACCCGGAATCATCATCGCCTTGTTATTCGTCGGTTATCCCTTTGTCATTCGTGCGGTACAACCGGTTTTACTGACACTCGAACCTAATCAACAGGATGCCGCCCAAACACTTGGTGCATCTGATTGGTATACCTTCCGCCGTGTGATCTTTCCGGCGATCCGTCCGGCAGTCGTCACTGGAGGCTTACTCAGTTTTGCCCGCGCTTTGGGTGAATTTGGTGCGATTGTGATTGTTGCCATTCGTCCACAAGTCGCGACGGTTTACCTCTACGGGCAGGTTGAAGGTGGCAATATGCAGGCTGCCAGCGCGGTATCGGTTGTGCTTCTGCTCATCGCATTCATCATTACTCTGACGGTTGATCTGGTGGAGTCGCGTCGCCATGCGTGAGATTACCCCGCGCAAACCCCTTCACTTCTTTATACTTGGCATCGCACTGTTGTATATCGCGGTGCTGCTCTTGGCTCCGATTGTGACCATCGTGCAGAAGGCTTTAGCCAATGGCTTCCAACCAGTCATCGCTTCCCTCAGCGAACCGAATGTGATTCACGCGCTGCAAGTCACCTTTGTGATGACCTTGGGTGCGGTGCTGTTAAACACTGTTTTCGGCATCATCATCGCGTGGGTGCTGACCCGCCAGCGGTTTCGCGGTCGGCGCTTCCTCAACATTCTGGTCGATATTCCCTTTGTCTTTTCGCCCGTGATCGCGGGTTATAGTTTGATCGTCCTCTTTGGTCGGGACGGCTGGTTCACACCCACCGTTTTCCCAATCGTCTTCGCGCTGCCGGGGATATTGCTGGCAAAGACCTTTGTGTCATTGCCGTTTGTAACGCGTGAAGTTGGGCCAGTGCTGGCGACTTTGGATACTGAACCAGAAGCCGCTGCTTATACGATGGGCGCGAGCCAATGGTTGACCTTCCGCCGCATCATCCTGCCCAACATTTGGCCGGGGATTATGTACGGTGTGGTTTTAACTTTAGCCCGTGCGTTAGGCGAATTTGGCGCAGTCGCTGTTGTCGGTGGTGGCATTGAAGGCCAAACCGAAACCGCCACCATGTTTGTTTTCCGTGCGCTGAACGACCGCAATAATGTTGGTGCGTACAGCATGTCACTTTTATTGGGAGTAACCGCTATCGTTGTACTTATTGTGATGCGTCTGCTACGGCGCAGTATCGTGAGGGAGCAGACCGCCTATGTCAATCACACTTGATAAAATTACCAAGTCTTACGGCAAGCAAATAATTGTTAATGATGTGTCGCTCGAAATTAAAACGGGCGAGTTGTTCGTGTTATTGGGCGCAAGCGGCAGCGGTAAAAGTACCTTACTACGCCTGATCGCTGGCTTACTCCCCGCCGATAACGGACGGGTATCGCTCGACGGACGCGACGTAACCGATTTACCACCGCAAGAACGCAACACCGGATTTGTCTTTCAGAATTACTCGCTGTTCCGCCAGATGACCACCGCCCAAAACATCGGCTTCGGCTTGGACATCCGCAAGCAGCCCCGCGCATTAGTTGATAAGCGTGTGAATGAACTGTTGCAACTGATCGGCTTGGATGGCCTCGGTGACCGGATGCCGTGGCAGCTCTCCGGTGGGCAGCAGCAGCGTGTGGCGCTGGCACGAGCTTTAGCTTATCAGCCGAGTGTCCTCTTACTCGATGAGCCTTTCGGCGCACTGGATGTCAAAATTCGCGCTCAACTGCGCCAGAATTTACGTGAAATCCAGAAGGCGCTCAATGTGACCACCATCCTCGTCACCCACGATCAGGATGAAGCCTTCGAGTTGGCTGATCGCATCGGCATCATTGAAGGTGGCAAGCTGCTGGAAGTCGGCACACCTAATACTCTTTACCGCCGTCCACAAACCCGCTTTGCCGCCACCTTTTTGGGCGCAGCCAACCTTATACCCGGTCAGCGCAACGGCACCCATGTTTACCTCGGTAAAACCAGCTTAGTCGCACCGCCGCAAACCGATCATCTTTCCGGTCAACCTGTTGAGTTGCTGATCCGCCCTGAAGAAGTGGAATTGGCACTCAAGCGGGAGGACTTGCAGGGTCAGTTGGTCGGGCGTGGCATCGTGCAGCAGGTGGGTTTTGCTGGCCCGTTCGAGCGGGTCGTCGTCCGTTTGGATGACCATAACTTTGAGCCGATTCAGGTGCTACTCAGTCCCGAAAAAGTGCGTTCGCTGGCTATTGAAATTAATTCGCCTGTATGGGTCGGCCTGCGCGATTATCACCTGCTGCCCGCCAACTGTCCCTAAATCGTTCGGGTGACCACAGCAGGACTATGAACGAAATGTTCAAAATATTGCTGTTGTTGTTGATGTTGTTGTTACAACATGGCTTTGATGGCGGCTTTACGGGAGCAACACGCCGAACGTGCGGAAAATGCTGCAATTTCTTCAGATTCAGAAGGCTGTTTTTGCGAATCTTGTGCATTTTCGGCAGTAGGTATACCCCTATCGCTTTTTTTGATTCCAAATCCGGTATCACCGTCATGATGGCAACCCCTTTCGCCGATTACGCAGATTTCACATTGGGTTTGAGGGAGCAAAGCGGCAAATTCAGCAATTGCGAAGAAATACCCCTAACCCCAACCCACATCAGCAACTTTCGCAGGCTCACTCTTCTGATAGCCCATAGTAACAGGGCAAGGGAGCAAATGCGCCAATGACTATCGTACAACAGACAAAGACGAAACGGGTTACCATTTGGAAGAACATTTTGTAACTCTTTGGCGGGGTTGGCGCTAACCATTTTGAGGGAGCAAGGTTGTTAAGCGGGTTAGGAAATCGTTGGAATTAGGTAGGTGATGGTTTGTGAGTATAAACCTAAGTCATAATAATTGTACTGGACTGCCACCAACTATAGCTACAATGGAAATGCAATTAAATTGCCGAGATTCCTAGATCAATGAGGCCGCTATGAAACTGAACGATATAAGGCTGAAACTGCTAGTCGCCGCTACTTTCGTCTTGGTTATGCTTTTGTTTAGCTTTCGAACAAGCATGGTCAGTGCTTCATCTATTTCAATTACTTCAACTCCAAAAAACTCATTCTATGATTTGTTTCCAGGAGGTCTAGCCTGCTCAGGCGCAACTATTGGAGATGGACCAAGTTGGCGTGAAATAAAGATTGGTCACACTACGTTGCAAGAATTTGAAAAACTTTATGGGGAAACAAAACCTTTTTTTGATATGCAAAGATTATCTGGCGAAGGTTATGACATTTATCTTTGTGTTCAAAATAATATTATTACCTCCATAAAGGTTGGATCGGAATTACCTTATCTCAACGATTATGTTGCTGTATACGGAAAACCTGATACTGTGACTTATAATCAGCCCGAAACGAGAGTGGCGTTTTGGTTTAAAAAGGGGATCGCAATAGACATATACATCAACAAGTCTGTAGATTATCTGTACGGGATTGTAAACTACGCAATATATTTTCCATATCAAGAAGTAGACGGTTATAAAGTGCGATGGCCGTATTCACAAACTGTTCATGAGTGGATTTCTGCTCGAGACGTCAATGTATCACATGAGCAAAACCCTTTTGATTTTGAAGCCATTGGAGCAACTATTACCGCAGAATCATCGCGTACTCCAACCCCAACATTTTTGTTCCTCCTAGTTACACCAACGGCTACTCCTTAGCCAATGATGCGCAAACTTATAAACTTTCCATTATTTAGGCCACAAGAGCCTGTGAAGTGCAGACACTTCACTTTCATTTCAAGTTGGGTTGAGGAAGAGGGTCATCGTCATTGGGATGCAGGAAAGAAGCAAAAGAGTTACAGGAGATCTATAAATTCGTCAACGGACTACGGGTAACTTGGGCATTAAACCGCTTTCAACAAAATGGGGGAAGGAAGGTCATCAGGCACATCTTCCCCCGACGCAATCATATCCTCAATATGCAATTCAATTGCTTCTTTGATGTTTGCCATCGCTTCGTCTTCGGTTTCGCCCTGACTATAGCAACCGGGCAAACTTGGCACTTCAACGACATAACTGCCTGTTTCATCCGGAATTAAAATGACTTGGCGCATATTCTATCCTTTCGCTGATTGAAGCATAGCATAAAATTTATACTCAGAGTAATGCAGGCGCTTCTCGTTCATTTCAAGTTGGGTTGAGGATGGAGGTCGTCATTGGGAGGAAGGAAGAGACTAAAGCAAATCAACAAATTCCTCAACGGTTAAACCTGCTTGGCGAATGATGGAACGCAGCGTTCCGGGTTTTACTTCCTTGTGTAAGGGGACGACAGCAGCGGCACAACCAAATGAATGGATACATTATGGGACATTGCGTCTAGGAGTGCATATTAAGTATTATGTCTATTTGGGGCCGAACCCATTTTAGGAGATAAGATGAGCAGAATATTCCAAATCACAGATTACTATGAACTAGTTGCTCTTCACAAGACATTGATGTTAGTCAGATTTTCTAGAGAAACCGATGGCTTGGAACTTAGCTCTAGCCCATATTTAGCAAAGATAGCACGACAAATCGTTGAAGTCCTTAATGAAATGGAAGCTGCTAGGGGAAGATCAGACCAATATAACTGGATTGGGCCACTAGAGGAAAAAGGCGAAAGATGGGGTATTGCAATTCGTAATGCCGCTCAAACCCAGAAAGATGTATGGAGTAAGTATTCGGCGGTTGAGAAGCGTGAAGTTGCTACAATCTTTTTGAGTCCTTTTACAGTTAATGACGAGATTCTTGATCGCTTTATCCAACAGGTAGAAGAAAAGTTAGAGGGATAGGAATATTTTGAGGAGAATTTGACTGCTATATGCCTTCACTTTTCCTAGCCTAATACTGCAACCGACCTGACCCTCAGATCAGTCTGACCAACATATGAGAGCCTGCACACCGCAGGCTCTTTCATTTTCATTTCGGCCTCAACTCAAGTCGTTCTTGAAGCGGTGACTATCAGGCGAGAGGTGCAGCAAGGGCAAAGTGGATCGGCCTTTGGGTTGAGGGTTGGGCGGATTTATGCGGTGAGGGTGGGGATGTGGGAGGGAAGATGCGTCAGTGCGGTGGAAACGCGCAAAAAGACCATTGTAGGGGCGTTTAAGAAAGGGCATCTTAAGGTAGGATGCGGTTCAGAAGTAATGTAAAACCGGGCAGAACATCTCCACCATCTAAGATGTCAGCGGCAGTCAAAACCTGTGTTTCCTTACCGGGTTCATAGACCTCAATGGCTTCACCGGGCAAAACTAATACACCCATCTTAACCCCATATTGGATATAAGCACGCATTTTGCGGCGTTGGGATTCCCGACTTTGGCTATCCGAACGGACTTCAACAGCAAAAAGCGGGGGGGTGGTGAGATAATCGGCATCACTTTCTATGTTGATGCAAACATCGGGCATAAATTTTTCACCGTCTAAGACATGCAGCACTTCAGTGTAAACCAATCCGATGGGGTTTCGCGTGGTATAGGCTTCAAGAACAACCGCGAATAAGGTCTGTTTGCGTCCATGAATGGGCTTTGGCGACACTTCAACAATCTCCCCATCAATGAAATCAAACCGTTTATCTGAGTGCTGCTCGGCAAATACAAGGAACTCTTCAGGTGTCATTTGTTGTTGAACAAACATTGGTTTCACACTCATTTTTGACGTTTTCATTATAGCAGAATTCGTCAAAGTAACAGGCTCTTTCATTTATGGCCTCAAGTCGTTCGTGAAGCGCTACTAGAAGGCGAGAGGTGCAGAGCAAAGTAGGTCGGTGGTGGCGTGAGAGTTGGGTGGATTTTGGCGGTCAGGGTGGGGATTTGGGGCGACAGTGGGCAAAGAACGCGCAAGACGGAGCTATAAGCCGCTTGGGGAGAGCATAGCAAAAGAGGGTACGATGGGATGAATCAGTAAGCGTTATGGAGTGGGTAAGAATGGTGTGAGGTCGAGCCAACCGTAGCAATATTCTTCGAGGGTTGCGCCACCGATTTCAATGTTTTTGCTGGCGATGCGCTGCCCGCCGATGGCCTCATAAAAGCCGATGCCAGTGGTGTTGCCTGCCAGCACCCAGATGAGCATGGTGTGGTAGTGGTTCTGATTCAGCCATTCCACAACGGCCTGCACCAAGTGCCGACCAATGCCTTGCCCGTGATAAGCGTCCAGAATGTAAATAGCCGAAAGCTCTCCCTTGTAAATAGGATTGGCATCACGTTCCGGGCCACCCGAAGCAAAACCCACCACTTGCCCGTCCGCATCCTCGGCAACAAAAATACACTGCCGCAGAGACGCGTCGGTTAGCCATGTATGCCAAACTTCAGCTCGCCGGTTGACATCCATATTGGCAAGAAACTGCATCGGAATGAGTGTCGCATAGGTGGTGCGCCAACTGGCAGTTTGTACGCTGGCGATAATCTGTGCATCAGCGGGTTCGGCGCGGCGGATATTGATGGTGGGGGACATAGCAACTGCTTTCAGGAATTTGTAGAGGCGATAAACAACATTTTTTAACCAACCCCCACCCTAGCCCTCCCCCGTAAACGAGGGAGGGAATAAATACTAAGGCGGTAATACAACTAGCTTTCGTTGATGGTGATCGACTCGATTTTATCGCCCTGCTTGACAGCGTTAATGATCTTCTGACCATCACCCATAACCTTGCCAAAAACAGCATGTTTGCCATTCAGATGGGGTGTTGGCGTGTGGGTGATGAAGAATTGCGAACCGTTGGTGTTCACGCCGGCATTCGCCATACTCAGGACACCGGGGGCATCATGCTTGAGCTTGAGCGCCGATTGCTCGTCATTCCACTTGTAACCGGGGCCGCCCGTACCACGACCATCGGGATCACCGCCCTGAATCATGAAGTCAGCGATTACACGGTGAAAGTTCAGTCCATCATAGAAGCCATCCTTCGCCAGAACGACGAAGTTGTTGACGGTGACGGGCGCGTCCTTGGCGAACAGTTGAATATCAAACTCACCACGATTGGTTTTGAAATGTGCCACATAATTCTTAGCCGGATCAATCTGCATCGCTGGTGGGGCGCTGTAAGTTTTTGCCATGTGTTTCATCCTTTTCCATATACCTAAATAGAGAGGAGATGGGTAGATGTTACACCCACTTCACTATGGCTAGGATAGCAGAAATTGAGATGAGGGGCGACCCTATCTATATATCTTATACAAACATCTAGCCTTTTAAGGCTGCAATTTGCTGTACAATTAGTAGAAACACAAGTTGAAATAAAGCAGCAAGCTGTTTTTGTTTTGAGAGGTTGTACATCTCATAAAATCAATTTGATAAACTGATCTTCATGAATCAATCAAGATTGTGTTGTATGATAATTGATACAGACACCACCCTTCATACAGGGTGATTGAATTCAGGCCAGTCATATTGACAAGCTGGCGCGAATTAAGAGAGCGAGATAGGTATGCCGACTGTTCTTTATATTGAAGATAACCGTGATAACCGGATGTTGGTGCGGCGTATATTAATGGCTTCAGATTACGACTTCCAAGTTCAGGAAGCGGATAACGCCCGCACTGGCATTGAGATGGCGCAACAAAGCCCGCCGGACCTCATTTTGATGGATATGAGTATGCCTGAAATGGACGGCCTGACGGCAACACGGATGCTGCGTGGTATCGACAACCTGCGCGATATTCCGATTGTGGCGCTGACGGCTAACGCAATGGAAGGCGACCGTGAAAAGTCCCTCGAAGCCGGATGCACCGGGTACATCCGCAAGCCCGTTGATGTTGATAAACTACCCGAGGAAATCATACACTATATCAGGAGTCGCCAGTGATGAGCGAAGTCCAACCGACCAATGTTACACCGCATATGACCATCGAGCCGGGTGAAGCTCATGTGCTTGTGGTAGAAGATAACGTTCCCAATTTTGTATTAATTGCCCGGATGCTGGCCTTCATGGGTGTGCAACGCTGTGAGTGGAAAACCTCCGGCTGGCAAGTGGTACAGTTCGCGGATACGCTGCCGCGCGTTGACTTGATCCTGATGGATATTCGCTTGCCTTATGAAGATGGCTACCAAGCGTTACAGAAAGTACGCGCACATCCTCGCTTAAAAGATACGGTTGTGTGTGCTGTGACGGCAGAGGCCAGCGAAGATCAAATGCGCCGTGCTAAGAAAGCCGGATTTAATGGTTTCCTCGGCAAGCCCTTGGATGCCGACAAATTTCCTTCGCAGATCCGTCGTTTACTGTCAGCCGAAGAAGTCTGGGAGTGGAAGTAAGACCGTTTCCATTTATATCTATCACCCTCCTGCTGTGTCGGGAACTTCGTCAAGAAGCAGCCTGATATGGCGAGGGTGAACTTTTGCAGACCCACCTCCTAACCACCTAGACTGACATTCTCCCCATCCACGCCATACCCATTTGATTCTTTTGAAATAATCTTCGGGGTTCTTTCCCCGATTGAAATAAACACATTAAAAATTGCAGAGGATTAAGGTTACGTTGTGGCAAGGTATCCTTACGGTTTCACATTCTAAATTTCGTATATGATGTGAACAGATAGAGACTTTTCATGTGTCCTATCATTGATGTTGTCATAAACCCGTAACCCGCAAATATGCAGTTATCGAGTAACTTTTATGCCAGAAATATCCCATTCCGAAAATCAAAGTGATCTGATCCAGCGACAGGCCGCAGCCAGCCATGACCTGACCGCCTGCGCCACCTTCACTGATATGGCAGCCGCGATTGCACGGCATATGCCGCTGGAAGACGGTCAATTTATCGCGATCAACCACCTCACTTATGATCTCAATAACCAGTTGTTCCGTCTACAAACATTGGCGTGGGCAGATGCCAATCAATCGGTTGAAGGCATCACCCAACTGGAAATTCCGCTGCCGGGAAGTGGTTATCCGATTGAGGCAGATGCAGAAGATTACCAATCTGCGCTGCTGGTTCAACAGGTACAGGGCAGTGAAAAACTGAATGCCGCCTATCGCAATTGGTTAGCAGCCGACAATGTGGTATCACTCGCCAGTTTCCCAATCCGGTTTGCAGGACATATGATCGGAACGCTGGGCATCCACTCTCGAACGACAGCGATTAACCTGAGCGCCGAGGCTTGCTCACAGTATCAACTGCTGGCAAACCAGTTGGGCGCGCTCATTCAGGTCAATAATCTCAATATGGAAGTGTCCTTCCGGCAGGAACTTATCGAACGGCAGTCGCGCGCCTTTGGCGAACTGACGGCGAATATGACCTTTGAACAGATGGCGGCGACTGTAGCACGGCATATGCTGCCCATGCAGGGACGTTTCTTGAGTATCAGCCAATTGGTTTATGACGAACAGGGCGACATCCTTGGTTGGCATATCCTGACCAGTGCTAACCGCGAACACGTTTATAGCTTGAAGGACACACCCCTCTTATTGTGGGAATCACTCGCACCTGATTTGAAAAAAGCAGCACTCGCCGGTAAACCATTTCTTATGCCCTCTATGCGGGACGCACGCCCCGACGCAAACAGCCTTGAACTCCATAAGCTGCTGTCTGATATGCAAGTTGAAAGTTATTTCAGTGTTCCGATGCTGGTTGATGAAAAGCCTTACGCTGCACTGCTTATCATGAGCCGCACACCTAACGATTTTACTTCTGATGAGGTTAAAGCCTTCAGTAATCTTGGCGACCAGATGGGTACGCTTATTCACTCGCGTATCTTATTAGAGGAAGCGCAAGACACTCAGAAGCTGGCACTGCAATTGGTACAGACCAACCGCAACATCACCCTGACCAACAACATGGACGATATTGGTCAAGCATTGCTGGCAGCCATGCCCTCCACTGTAAGCGGGTTGACGATTGCCCTGTTCAGCCGTCCCATTCAAGCCGGTGAAAAACCAACCCATCTGGAAACGGTGGTGCTAGCAGATCATCAGGGTATTCATAAGCTGCCCAAAATTGATCGTCTTTCAGGGGATACAGCCGGACTCAACGATACCGTTCGTTCGCTGCATAACAGTGATGTGCTGGTGCTGAAGCCCTCCGACTCGCAGGTGGTGCTGCCAACCCAGAGTTTAGCGGCGTTGTACGAGAATGGCGCGAGTAGAGTCACGGTGATCGGTTTGCAAACCGGCACAAAATTAATCGGTGTTCTAGGGCTAGCCTCCAATGAAGCGCTGGCGCAGACCCCGCAGCAAGGCGCTAATCTCCGGGCTATCGCTGACCAGATTGGCATCACACTGGAAAATCGCAGCTTGCTGGCACAAACAACCGAAACTCTAAGTCTAGTGCAGATGCAGTTTGAAACATCCAACAACATTTACCGCAGCACCAACCCCGGCGAAATTCTGGAAGCGGTTTATCGTTTTGCAGGATCAACCTACCAACGCGCACAAATTGCCCTCATCGAACCGGAGACTGACCCTCTACTGCTGCGGATCGTGGCTGAAATACAAGATGGCAAAACCACGCTGGTTGACAGCATCGTACCAATGGAAACGTATCCAGCTCACCAGACACTCAAATCATTGGAAACGCTGTACATCCCTGATGTGGCAAGCGATACCTATCTGAATGATGCTGAACGTGCAGCGCTCATTGAGCAGCAGATCGACTCGATGTTGATTGTGCCGATGGTGGTCAATACCAATTTCGTGGGTGTGCTGGCTTTCATGAACCGCATCCAAATGACTTCCACACCGACCAGTATGCGGGCGCTGCGCCATATGGCTGATCTGGCGGCGGTGGTGGTCGAGAACCGTTCTCTGCTACAAATTACCGGACAATCGCTCGAAGAAACACAACTCCTGTACGAAATTAATCGGGCGATTCTCGGCGCACAGGATACGCTCGATGTTCTGCGCGTCATCCGTGAACTGTTGGCACCGGATGCGGCTGCCATCACTGAACTCAGTATTAGCTATGAGTATTCAGATCAACCGAGTGACCTGATTGTCAACTATGTGAATATGCCTGAAGGTGAACAGGCAATTCAAATGTCTCTAAAAGAACAAATCGGTCAAGAAGGCTTGAGCCGAATGCAGGATTATTGGAACAACAATAATTCTGTCATCACGATCATCGAAGATTTGGATACTTACGACCGCGATTATCCAATTGGCAAATTCATCCGAATGACAGGGGCGCGCAGCCTTGTCAACATCGTGGTTCGTCAAGGCAGCCGCGTTCAACAAATTATCAGTATGTCATTTCGGGAGGCGCGGCAATTCAGTGCAGCCCAACGGCGGTTGTATGTTTCACTCAGTGACCAAATCGGCATCGTCATGCAAAACCATCGACTGCTGCGGGAGGCGCAGCAAAGTGCTGGCGACATGAGCAAGCGTATAGGCCAGTTGCAGGACATTAACCAAGTTTCAGCCCGTATCCTCCGTGCCAGCGACGAAACCTCAATGGTCAATGAAACGAGTGAGGCACTCGTCAAGCTGCTCGGCATTGATCACTGCGGTATCACACTGGTTGATCCAAATGATCCCGATTTTCTCATCGTAGCCGGGGAATATCCACAGCAGGGTGGGCTCAATGCTCGTTTGCCTTTAAAGAACAATCCCTTGTGGGATGCTCTGCAAAAGCGAAACTTCCAACCGTTGTATGTTTCCAACCGGGAAGACCCACTCATTGAACCGGCTACCCGCGAAGTCCTGATCAATATGGGCGTGTTTTCATTGGGCATTGTTCCGATTGTTACCAACAATCGCATCATCGGCGGTGTCGGCTTGGATATGAATTCGGCAAGTGGCAAAATCACGCCGGAAATGTTGGAACTGGCGCAAATTCTGACTGTGCCACTGAATATCGGTCTGCAAAACCTACGCCTGCTGAGCAATATCCAGAGTGGTGCCAACCGATTGAGTTCACAGGTTGATACCTTGCGAAGTCTGCAACAGATCGAAGCCCACATTAGCACCGCTCAAGATGAAGCAACTTTGCTCAAACAGGCGGTTAAGGATGTTGCCGAACTGCTCAATGCCGATCACTGCGGCATCGTATTGATTGACCCCACTCAGACTCTCGGCACAGTGGTAAGTGAATATCCTGAGCAAGGCGCGGTAGGGATCCAATTTACAGTTGCAGGGAACCCGCTATACGGGTTTATGAATAGCTCAGATTTCAGTCCGGTGGTCATTCATGATATTGAAACTGACCCGATACTTGATGAAGACAACCGCGCCTTCCTACGCAGTGTTGGCACAAAGGCCATCATCATCATCCCGCTCATGGTACAGGAGCGCGTCATTGGCTCGGTTGGTATTGACCTTTTTAGTTCGGCACAAACAATTAACCCGACGATGATTGACTTAGCGCAAACGGTATCATCGCAGATTGCCATCGCCTTGCAAAATCGCCGTCTAGTGAGTGAAGCGCAACGCCGTGCTGCCCAACTCCAACGGATTGCAGCCTTCAACCAAAAGGCTCAGGCTTCACTGGATCGAGAACAAACATTGCAGAACATGCTTGACGAAGCCAGCCAGATGCTTCCCCAAAACCAGATGAGCATCAGTTTGTTTGATATGGCAGACCAACAGCTTAAACTTGTGGCGCAGCGCACGGACGACAATCTGCACCTGACCACACAGGACGGCGACATCATCCCACTGACCGGACAGATGCAAACGGTCTGGGAAAACGGACAACCCTTGTATATTCCTGATTTGCGATCAGTAACGCATGATATGGATGTGGGAATTACGCTTCGTTCATGGTTATTGCTTCCTGTTATAGGACGCATCAGCATACTGGGTATCGTTAGTGTGGGTAGCGACCAAGCCTATGCTTACAGCCAGACGGACATCTTCCTCTTCAGCCAATTAGTCAACCAATTTGGCACGATTATGGAAAATGTGGATGTTTACCGCCAGAGCCAAAAAACGGCACGAAATGAGTCCTTAGTGAACGATATTTCAGCCCAACTTCAGCGTCAACTCGATATTCAAGGTATGCTGAATGTAACGGCAGCAGAACTGGGTAAAGCAATTGGTGCGCGGCGAGCGCGTATCCGGTTAGCAACCAGCATTCCTGAAACTGATCCTCAATCGAGTCCGGAGTAAGGTTTATGCGCCACTTTTTTCAACAGCTTTATGACGTTTCCCAATACGAGAACCTAATCGAACAAGATCGTGCGCGGATGGTTTATATTGTCTCGTCGGTAATGTTTGTACTGACGACACTATTTAGTATTATCGTGCTCATCGCCCCCGAACAGGTATTCGGCAATAATGTAATCAGCACTCCGATATTTTCTGTCCTGTTTTTGTTGTTTTTC
>JBBQLX010000079.1:0-28994 GCA_038328375.1 Aggregatilineales bacterium
AACGCTGGCGCATCATTCGTACCGTCACCGGTCATGGCAACCAACTTGCCACCTTCTTGGTTCTGGCGGATGAGCTTCAACTTGGCTTCCGGTGTGGCTTCCGCGAGGAAATCATCCACACCGGCTTCGGCTGCGATTGAGGCCGCCGTTAGCGGATTGTCACCGGTAATCATGATGGTGCGGATGCCCATCTTACGCAGTTCACCAAAGCGTTCTTTGATGCCACCCTTCACAATATCCTTCAGTTGGATGACACCCAGCACCTTCTGGTTATCAGCCACTACCAAAGGTGTCGCCCCTTGTCGTGCCACATCTTCAACGGCAGTTTGTACGGCCTGTGGGAACTCTCCGCCCATTGCTTCTACATATCGCTTGATCGAGTCGGCTGCTCCTTTACGGATTTGCCGCCCTTCCATATCCACGCCGCTCATGCGGGTTTGGGCGGTGAAAGGTACGAATGTCGCACCCAAAGCCTTTACATCCCGTTCGCGGATGTTGAACTTTTCCTTTGCCAGCACCACGATACTCCGGCCTTCCGGTGTCTCGTCTGCCAGTGATGAAATCTGTGCCGCGTCCGCCAGCTCTTCGACCGTTACCCCTTGAGCGGGGATAAAAGCCGTCGCCTGACGATTACCCAATGTGATTGTTCCGGTCTTATCCAGAAGCAGCACATCAACATCACCAGCCGCTTCCACCGCACGTCCTGATACCGCAATCACGTTGGCTTGGATCATACGATCCATACCCGCGATACCAATGGCTGACAGCAAGCCACCAATCGTGGTTGGGATCAAGCAGATCAGCAGCGCCACCAGCACTGTTACGGTGATCGGTGTACCTTGTCCGGCTCCCGTTACCGCGTAGATCGAAAACGGTAGCAATGTAGCCGTCGCCATCAGAAAGATGATCGTCAGCACCGCCAGCAGCACGTTGAGCGCGATTTCGTTGGGGGTCTTCTGGCGTTTTGCGCCTTCCACCATCGAGATCATCCGGTCAAGGAAAGCCTCGCCGGGATTGGCACTAATCTTGACCACCAACCAGTCAGAAAGCACCTTCGTGCCACCTGTAACGGCACTGCGGTCGCCACCGCTTTCACGGATAACCGGCGCGCTCTCACCTGTAATGGCGCTCTCATCGACCGAAGCCACACCTTCTATCACTTCACCATCACCGGGAATAGAATCACCGGATTCGACTAAAACCACATCATCTTTACGCAGTGTCGAGGCTGAAATAGTGCTGAACTTCGCCCCGTACTGTGGGCTAGAGAGTTTCTTGGCGCTCACATCTTTACGCGCTTTACGGAGTGCGTCCGCTTGTGCCTTACCACGTCCTTCAGCCATCGCTTCGGCAAAATTCGCGAAGATCACTGTGAACCACAACCAGATAGCGATGGTAAAGATGAAACCGGTTGGCGCTTCGCCCTGTCCAGCGATAGCCTGTAACCACAAC
This sequence comes from Aggregatilineales bacterium, assembly GCA_038328375.1. Classification (GTDB taxonomy): domain Bacteria; phylum Chloroflexota; class Anaerolineae; order Aggregatilineales; family Phototrophicaceae; genus CFX2. The sequence goes on from JBBQLX010000079.1 coordinate 1,453, forward strand.
ACGGTTGTCAGCGCTGCGCCCACTTCTACCACGAACATCACCGGATTCCGTACCTGCACACGTGGGTTCAATTTCACCAGCGCGTCCACCACTGCCCGCCGCACAATCGCGGCTTCAAACAGGGGACGTGCTTTGGCTCTTGTTTCGACTGTCATTTCCATTTGTCCTTTTTGTCTTAGTTCCCCTCCCTGTCGCTACGGGGAGGGGTTAGGGGTGGGGTATGGCTAACCCCTATGAACCGATCAGCTTGAGATGTTCGACGATTGGGCCGAGTGCTAACGCCGGGAAGAAGGTCAGCGCACCGACCACGATGATGATGGCGATGAGCAGCACGATAAACAGCGTGGTGTGCGTCGGCAGCGTACCGTCACCCGGTGGCACAACTTTCTTACGAGCCAGTGATCCGGCGATGGCTAAGGCTGGTAAACCAACCATGAAGCGACCGAAGAACATGGCGATACCCAACGCTGTGTTATAGAACACGGTGTTCGCACCTAAACCAGCGAACGCGCTGCCGTTGTTATTCGCCGCTGACGAGAAGGCATACAGCACTTCGCTAAAACCATGTACTGCCGGTTTAGTGTTGTAAATTGTTGCCAAACCATCTGCACTAACCACCGCGATACCTGCACCAATCAAGACACACAACGATGGAATGAGGATGCTGATGGAAGCCATCTTCATCTCGTAAGCTTCGATCTTCTTGCCCAGATATTCCGGAGTACGCCCGACCATCAACCCCGCGATGAAGACCGCGATGAAAACGAAGTGCAGCATCCCGTACAAACCTGAACCGACACCGCCATAAATCACCTCGCCAAGCTGGATCAACCACATGGGTATGAGTCCGCCCAAAGGGGTGTACGAGTCATGCATCGAGTTGACCGAACCGTTCGAAGCGGCAGTCGTCGCAGTCGCCCAGATGGCTGAATCTGCGATGCCGAAGCGCGTTTCCTTACCTTCCATGTTGCCACCGCTTTGGACGGCACTCGCTGTTTGATCAACACCCAAAGCAGGCAGGCGTGGATTACCATTTTGTTCGGCGGCATAGGTTCCAAACATCAGTGCGACGAAAATAATCGTCATCACCGTTAACAGCGCCCAACCTTGCCGCGTATCCCCGATCATTTTGCCGAAGGTGTAACAAACGCCAGCAGGCAGCAGCAGGATATACATCATCTCGATAAAGTTACTCAACGGCGTTGGGTTCTCAAATGGATGTGATGCGTTCGTATTAAAGAATCCACCGCCATTTGTTCCAAGCTGTTTAATCGCTTCTTGCGAGGCCACTGGCCCCAGAGCAATCGTCTGTGTTGTGACCGCCGCGCCGTTGGCATCTGTCAACGCTGTCTTATCAATGACATTCGCCGTTGCGTAGTTATCAAAGGTTTGTGGCACACCTTGCGATACCAACACCACCGCTGCGATGATCGAAAGGGGCAGCAAGATATAAAGTGTCGAGCGGGTCATATCCACCCAGAAGTTACCAATGTCGGTGGTCGAACGTCGGGCTAAGCCCCGGAACAACGCCACCATCACCGCCATACCTGTCGCGGCTGAAACAAAGTTTTGTACGGTCAGCGCGACCATTTGAGTTAGATAGCTCATGGTGGCTTCACCGCCGTAGCCTTGCCAGTTGGTGTTGGTCATAAAGCTGATCGCTGTGTTGAATGATGAGTCCGGTGAAACATTCGCCATCGCCGCAGGGTTCAAGGGTAATGATGCTTGTATCCGTTGTAGGATAAACACCACCATAAAACCCAACAGGTTAAAGACCAACATTGCTAATGCGTAAGTCTTCCAGTTCATCTCCCGGTCTTCACGGGTGCCGCTCAGCCAGTAAATCACTTTTTCGACTGGATGCAGTACCCGATTAAGCCCAACCGACTCACCTTGAAAAACACGCGCCATATACCAACCGACTGGCTTCACCAACAGCAAGATCACTGCTATATAAAGAACCAGTTGCACAATTCCATTCGCTGTCATGAAAACCACTCCGGTTTCAATAGGGCGACGACCAGATAAACCAGCAGCCCTAGTGCTAATAATCCCGTGATGAAATACATAATGTTCATACCAACCCCCTAGACTCGATCCGCGAGTTCAACAAAGCCCCACGCAATTGCGAAAAGGATCAGCGTGAGAACGATAAATATCACATCCATAACAAACTCTCCTCTATCAACACGAACAGGATGAATTCTATGACTCATCACAGTCAAAAGGGTGTCAGTTCCGCTCGGCTACCCGTCAAGAAAGAGTAAAGGTTTCTAGGGGAAATCAGCACTAAGAACGGTAGACGAGTCCCATTGTTTGTTGAAGAGATAACCGAATTAACGCTCGGCTGAAGGTCAAGAAAAGATAAATATTTTGGTCAGGGTTTTTGTTGGGATGACATTTTCTGACTGTTTAGGCGTATTGCAGAACCGGTTTTCAGACAACAAAAAGCCCACTGCACAAGTGGGCTTTTTGCTTCACGGGGTTATTGTGAAGAGGAGAGAGGCAGGTAATGAACTAGAAATCCTTCTGCCAAGTGAAGGTGTAGACCTTGCCTTCAAAATCAGGCGGCGCAGTCACCCAGAACCAGCCGGAGTTGGAGTAGTTGAGTGTGTAACCATTCGCTTGGGCAATGGTGAAAGTGGGCTTGGTGTTCTTGGCGATAGCGGCATTAATCTTGTCAGCCGAAACATCGAGTACTTGTCGAGCGCTCTCGGATGTGCCACTCCATGAGAGTAATTGAACGCCGTTAATCACGGTTTCGTCGCCGGGTAGACCTTCGCTGTCGAGCGCCGGAATATCTTGATGTGTTTCATAAACGATAACGGGCGCACCCGTATCATAGGAATTAAGACGACCGTCTGTAAATGAAGGTGGTGGTAAGGTCGTGTTCGGGGTATCTGATGCCTCAACCGCGACCGCCCCTGTTACGAGAACAAAGGTCAATAACAGACTCATACCCAACTTCTTCATGATGCATACTCCCTAAGTACTTTTGATGCTCTGTGGTGTGTTGAACACCATGCCTCTAGGATTGAGCCGCCGTATGGAGAACTTGTGGAGAATGGGTAAGTCAGGAGTGAAAATCAAATAAAGGGAATCTAAGCCGCCAATCGGATAGGGAACAAGAATGGAATGGCATACAATAATCAGGTGTCAGATGACCCTGCATGAGGTACGATTAGGTATCTCATGAACTCAATAAAATAGTCGCGGAGCAGTTTTGTGAAAACCGTTATTTTGAAAGAACCCGGTCACTTTGACCTTATTGATACACCAGCACCTGCCCAACCCGGCACTGATGAAGTGCAGCTACGAGTCCGGCGCGTGGGCATTTGCGGAACTGATTTACATGCCTTCACCGGAACGCAGCCTTTCTTTAATTATCCGCGTATTTTAGGGCACGAGTTGGCGCTCGAAATTGTCGAGATCGGTCCGACGACTATTCAGCATGATCTCCAAGTGGGCGACCACTGCTGCGTGCGACCTTATATGAACTGCGGGGAATGTGATGCTTGTCGCCGTGGGATTACGAATGCCTGTACCAAGTTGCAGGTATTGGGTGTCCACCGTGATGGCGGGATGCGCGAACTGATCAATGTGCCGCTTGATAAAGTCCACAAATCAACCGTCCTCAGCGATGAGGAATTGGCACTGGTTGAGATGTTCAGCATCGGCGCTCATGCGGTACGACGAGCGAACATATCAGCGGGCGAATATGTGGTGATCGTGGGTGTTGGGCCGATTGGCTTGGGTGTGGCGCAGTTTGCGCACCTCGCTGGCGCACATGTTATCGCCTTAGATGTAAGTGACAGCCGTTTAGCCTTCGCCCGCCAACAAAAAGCCATTGAGCATTGTTTGGATGGTAAGCAGGATGTGCTTGAGCAATTTAAAGCGGTCATCCCCGATGGTGTGCCGACCGTCGTGTTTGATGCCACCGGAAACGCTGCCTCGATGATGAAATCGTTCGGCTATGTGGCACACGGCGGGAAATTGGTATTCGTGGGCTTGTTTCAAGGCGATGTGACGTTTAACGATCCTGAGTTTCACCGCCGCGAACTGACCTTACTTGCCAGCCGCAACGCGACCGCAGCCGATTTCAAACAAGTCATGGACGCGCTGGAAACCAAAAAAATCGACGTGAAACATTGGATCACCTATAGCCCATCACCTGAAGATATGATCCGCGATTTTTCATCATGGCTTGATCCGGCGAATGGTGTGGTGAAGGCGATGTTCGGTTTCTAAAATAATGAAAAGTAATTGTTTCATGGCGGACGCTATATATCGCGTCCCTACGAACAGAAATCTTGTGTAGGGACGGCATACATGCCGTCCGTTTGCCGATTTGATTCGCCAATCGTCATTATCGCGTCCAATATTTTGATTGATTTTGAAAAGGATTTTTACGATGCCAACTGCCAAACCCGGTCAATTTTCACCTTATGGTGCGCTGCCGATCCCAAAGTTAACGCCGGAACTGATGAGTATGGTTAAGACGGGTACGGTTTACAGTCTAGCAGTAATCTGGCAGGAAGGTATGCAAGTTCCCGGCCCGATGGTTCCCTATACGCTTTCGCCCCGTTTACGACATGGGGATATAAAAGACAGTGCGCCGATGAGCGCCGCTGCCGAGGTCATCACGATGGCTGCCCACACTGGCACACACATTGATGCGCTGTGCCACATCGGAGAAGTACAAGATGCAGATGGTAACGTCAGTATGGAAGGCGACATCAAACTTTATGCAGGCGACAACCAATTTGTGTCGGCCTCGGAACAGGTAGATTTTCATGGGCAGAAGCACCTATCGATTGCCGAAATGCCGCCGATTATCACACGCGCTGTTCTGGTTGATATAGCGGGTTATAAAGGTGTCGATGTGCTGCCGGATGCCTATATGATTTCCGCCGAAGAAGTTCAGGAGGCACTGAAAGCCCAGAACACCACTGTGACACCGGGTACAGCCGTCCTCATTCGTACCGGTTTCTACCAACATCTCGCCAGCGGCAATCGGGCTTATAGTGACGCACAGGCCGGAATTGGTCTTGAGGCCGCAAAGTGGCTGCACCAGCAGGGGATGATCCTAGCAGGGTCAGATAATATGGGTGTGGAAGCCATGCCACCTTGGGATCATTCAGTGCATCGTTACCTGCTGGTCCATAATGGTGTGACGCATTTGGAAGTCCTGTATCTGGACGAATTGGCTGCCAAGAAGATCTACGAATTTTTGCTGATCGTCACGCCGCTGCGCCTTCAAGGTTCGACGGGTTCGTGGGTACATCCGATAGCGATTGCTTAACAACTTTTACTAAACCGAACGGAATATTTTAATGTCTACCTCACTGCCTTCGCTGAACCGCCAAACCGCACAGACCGCTGCGCCTTATCCCGAACGGATCGTTCAATTTGGTGGTGGCGTTTTCTTACGCGCCTTTGTCGATTGGATTATCCAACGTCTGAACGAGCAGGCCGATTTTGGCAGCAGCATCGTCATCATCAAGCCCACGCCGCAGGGCAGCTACGACCAATTTAATGAACAAGATGGCTTATTCCATGTGCAGCTACACGGCTTAGCGGATGGTACATTGGTGACGGATAAAACGCTGATTACCTGCGTGACACGAGCCATTAATCCTTATGAGGATTACGCGGCTTATCTCGCACTGGCACAGCAACCGGAAATCCGCTTTATCATCTCCAACACCACCGAAACAGGCTTAACCTTTGCGCCCGATGACAAAAGCAGCGATAAACCAGCTTCATCATTTCCAGCAAAGTTGACCGCATTTTTATACGAACGGTTTCATCATTTCCAAGGCAACACGGATAAAGGCTGCATCATCCTGCCCTGCGAGTTGGTCGAGCGAAACGGTGACAAACTCAAGGCGCTCATCCTGCAATATGCCGATTTGTGGGAGCTTGATCCTGCCTTCAAAGGTTGGGTTGAAAGCAGCAATCAATTCTGCAACACATTAGTTGACCGGATCGTAGTGGGCTTCCCGAAAACTGACAGCGAAACGGTGCTGGAAAAGATTGGCTACAATGATCAACTGTTGACTGAGGGTGAGTTGTATCACAGTTTTGTCATCGAAGAGTCACCATCGTTGCGCGAGGAATTCCCAGTTCACAAAACCGATTTGAACGTCAAAATTGTGGATGATGTCGAGTTATACCGTCAGACCAAAGTACGCATACTCAACGGGGCACATACCTCATTGATGACACTGGGTTATATGCTCGGCTTACAAACCGTTCAGCAAGCAGTTGAGCATCCGTGGTTGGGTCAATTCATTGCTGATGAACTCTACAATGAGATCATTCCAGCCTTCGATAATCCTGATAATCAGTTGAAGCAGTTCGCCACTGATGTGCTGAACCGTTTCCGCAATCCCTTCATCAAACATCCGTTAATCAATATCGCCCTGTATTCTATATCCAAGTTTCGCATCCGCCTCATGCCGTCCTTGTTGAATTATCAAGCACGGTATCACAAACTGCCGCCACATATCGTCTATGCTTTTGCGGGTCTGATTCGTTTCTATAAAGGTGAGTGGCAAGGAACACCAATCCCACTGAATGATGACGCGGCGATCATCACATGGTTTCAAGACCAATGGCAGTCGGCTCCTGATAAGCGCACATTAGTCGAACGCATTCTTAGCAACCAATCGTTCTGGCAGCAAGATTTATCCCAAATTGATGGACTGATTGACCTGTTAACCACATATCTCGATACAATTGAGGCAGATGGTATTCAATCGGCATTTGAACAAAAGGGTGAACAATAATGGTTGTTAAATTTGAAGAGGTCGGGCGTTTGCCTCATCCTGAAGATAATGTTGCCATTGCCATTCGCCGCCTAGAGGCCGGAACGGTTGTTGCGTTAGATGACACGCAGTTCACCATTTCCGATAGCATCCTACAAGGGCATCGGTTTGCGGTGCGGGACATTCCTGCTGGCAGTTCGTTGTTGTCGTGGGGACAGCCTTTTGGCATCGCCAGCCGCGATATTTACTCCGGTGAGTATGCGCGTAATGATGATGTGCTGCGTGAACTACACCATCGTCAGCTTGATTTTACGCTGCCCACCACATCCAACTTCACTGATGAGATTGCGCCGTTTGTGTTTGATGAAGCAGGCTTCCTCCCCGCGCCTCCATTAGCGCTTTATCCCGATACTAAGACCTTCATGGGTTATCGACGTGAAGGCAGTCGCGGCGTAGGTACGCGTAACACGGTTGTGCTGCTCGGCACATCGGCGCTCACAGGAGGATTTGTGCGCTCGTTGGAAACACGGCTGCAAAAATATGTTGATCAATATCCGAATATCGACGGCATTGTAGCGATTGCCCACACCGAAGGCGGACACCAAAATCCCAATAATCGTGAACTACTGCTGCGAACGTTAGCAGGTTTCATGGTCAATCCTAACGTGGGTGCTGTGCTGACGGTAGATCGCGGTGGCGAAGCGGTAGACAATGCCGCGCTGCTGGATTATCTGACAGTCCACCACTATCCCATCAACGAAATGCCGCATCATTTCATGTCGCTCACACACTCTTTCAAAGAAGATATGGATACAGCGGCGGACGTAGTTGAAGGCTGGTTGGATACGGTCAATAGCACCTCACGTACCGAGGAATCCATCAGTGAACTTAAAATCGGGCTGCAATGCGGTGGCTCGGATGCCTTCTCTGGTATCAGCGGCAATCCGCTGTTGGCATGGGTGACACGAGAAATTCTGCGTTATGGTGGGTCGGCTAATCTGGCGGAAACTGATGAACTGATCGGCGCGGAAGCCTACACCCTCGATAAAGTCAAAGACTTGGCGACCGCCCGCAAATTCCTCATGATGCAAGAACGTTTCAAACAGTATGCCGCATGGCACGGTGCGACCGCTGACGGCAATCCATCGGGCGGCAACAAACTGCGCGGTTTGTACAACATCTATCTGAAGTCATTAGGTGCTTCCACCAAACGCCACCCCGATGTGAGGCTGGATGAGGTGATTGATTACAGCGAACGGATGGACGCTCCCGGCTTCTATTTTATGGACAGCCCCGGCAATGATCTTGAGAGCATCGCCGGACAAATCGCCGCCGGATGCAACATGCTCTTTTTTGTGACGGGCAACGGCTCGATCACCAATTTCCCCTATGTGCCGACCATTAAAATTATCACTACGACCGAGCGTTATCAGTTGCTATCCGACGAAATGGACGTGAATGCGGGTGCTTATCTGGACAACACACCGATGGATGTGTTGGGCGCGGACACCCTCCAACTGACCATCGACATTGCTTCGGGTGAACTTTCGGCAGGTGAAAAAGCCGGTCATTCGCAGGTGCAAATCTGGCGTGACTGGCGGCAAACCGGCGCGGTCAATCTCAGCGACTTTGAACATGCTAAGTTCACTGGCGAACCGCTGACGATTAACACCGATATTCAAGTGCCTGATGTGCGCTTCCCTGTCTTCAAAACCCGTCATGGCACTGCGGCTGATCAAGTGGGTTTGATCCTGCCGACCAGCTTGTGTTCGGGACAAATTGCGCGGATGTGCGCCCAAAAACTCAGTGACAGCCAGCTTGGATACGACAGAGGCATCTCGCGTTATGTGACGCTAGTGCATACCGAAGGCTGCGGTGCGGCCAACGGCAACGAATTGACCGACACCTTACTCGGTTATCTCCGGCATCCACTGGTGAAGTATGCGCTACTGTTGGAACACGGCTGCGAGAAAACCCACAACGGCTACTATCGCGAACTGATGGGCGACCAAGCACTTGATCCACAAGAATACGGCTGGGCGAGTGTGCAATTGGACGGCGGCATCAATAAAGTCACGCAAAAAATGGCGCACTGGTTCAACGACCAACTGGAGTCAGACGGTGAACCTCAACTGACCGAAGTGGGTTTGGAAGCAGTCCGCATCGCTCTGGTAACAGAAGGCGCGTTGACTGATACCATCGTTCAACACTTGGCGAACCTCACACGGATGATTGTCGCGGCGGGCGGTTCAGTAGTAGTGACCGAAAATGATCCGCTGTTGGTTCATCCGGTTTATGTGAGTGATGTTCTCAAGGGGCAGTTTGCCAAACCGACCTTGGACTATGCCCAAGTGATGGACAAGAACGGCTTTCATGTCATGGCGATGCCGTCACGCCAATGGAGTGAAATGCTCACCGGTTTGGGGGCAACTGGAGTCGAGTTGATTGTGGCTCATGTCAGCGATCATCCTATGTCAGGGCATCCACTCCTGCCTGTCCTGCAAGTGACTTCTAACCCTGACATCAACCCAGATTACGCGACCGATTTGGATGCGGTACTCACGCAACCGGATTCCGATTGGACACAGCAACTTCTCGACTTGGTGGTGGATACACTGGCGCGGCGTTATACACCCCGTTTTAGCGCGTCTGGTGATACCCAATTCCAGATTACACGCGGCTTGTTGGGGGTCTCGTTGTAAAAATTGCCATCTCATACGAATTCTGCCAGAATAGGCTAATCCGATAATGTTTATGGATTAGGTTTGCCTATGTCTGGCATTTTTATTTCTTATCGTCGCAGTACCAGCAAACATCTCGCTCGTTCGATTTTCATGGCGTTACAACAACGCGGGCATGATGTCTTTTTGGATGTCAACAACATCGACAGCGGCGCGTTTGACGGGATTATCCTTAACCAGATTGCGGCACGTCCACACTTCCTGTTGGTGCTGTCAACGGGTGCGCTCGAACGCTGTGCTAACGAGGGCGATTGGCTGCGTCGTGAAATTGAGGAAGCCTTTCGACTGAACCGCAACATCGTGCCGATTTTCGATGAAGGTTATGACCTCAATCGGGAAATCGGTTATTTGCCTGAACCCATTCGTACACAACTTCCACTTAAAAATGCGCCACCCTATTCACATTATTATTTTGATGCCTTCATTCAAACGCTGAGTGATCGCTTTTTCAAAGACAAAGTTGATAATCTGCCAGTGATCGCCACGCCACCTGCCGAACGTGCCGAAGTCCAAAAGCGTATCGAGCAGGCCGCACAGCCTGAAGTGAAGCAAGAAGTTGAAACAACTAAACCTGCTCAACCATTGATTTGGGGTGTGGAGAATATTCTTCCACAGCCGTTCGAGTGGGTTTACATACCTCCGGGAAATGTCACAATCAATAATCAAAACTATTCAGTAAGCACATTTAATATTGGGAAATATCCTATAACGAACGCTCAATTTGAGGTATTTATTCAAGCGGATGATGGGTATCGTAATCCTAATTGGTGGAATTTTGATACTGATGCGCGACTATGGCGTGACCATAATAAACTTCCTCTACCTCGCGCGTTCTTTTATGATGACCACCCTCGTGCCAACATAAATTATTACGAAGCAGTGGCATTTTGTAATTGGCTAGATGCTCGTTTTAATAGCGTCGCTTCCAACTTATTTCATACGATAATTACATTACCTACTGAAAGACAATGGGTACGAGCAGCACAAGGAGATGATAAAAGAAAATACCCTTGGGGAAATGAATTTAAACCTCAATTCTGTAACACTGAAGAAAGTAGAATTAGGCGCACAACACCTGTTACTCAATATCCCTATGGGGCAAGTCCATATGGAGTAATGGATATGACTGGCAATGTTTGGGAATGGTCTAAACGAGATTCCTTAGTGATAGATAGTGCTTGTATGTGTGGTGGCTCTTGGCTTGTCCAAGACAAACAAATTGATGATGGTGCCTTAGATATCATAACAGTGACAGCGCAAAGTAAAGATACAGGCTTCCGTATTGTGCTGATGAACACCCAAACTTAACTGGGTTTCAACCGACTATGGATTGACGGTTTTCCATGTATAAATCAACGACTCAGCAATGGGTCGGATGACATCTTGATCATCCAAATAACCCGTATGTGACAGCGGATTCCATTCGGTTAGGAGATTGCCAACGTTCACCTGTTTATCCGCGCTGACCGCCTTTTCATAGGCGGCATTCAGTTCACGCAGTGGAAAACCGATCAGATCATCTTTGTCATACATATTGACCCATGCGCTTTGCAAATCGGGATAGTAATCTGTCAATTGAGGCGCTGGTATCCTAATCGGTCGCCCGAAATCACGGTAGCGCAAACTCCAGAGGGCAATTGGGCTGCCTAAGGTATACAGCAAATTCAGTGTTTCGCCGCGCTCCAACGGTGTATCCACCATTTCCGCCCGAACTTGATCGCTAATCAACTGAGGCTTTTGCAAGTCATAAATATAGTTGCTGGTAATCACGGTTCCCAAACTGTGGGACACAATGCATAGTGGCGCTTTTTCGCCCGCTTCTTCTGCCAGCGCCCGCAGCGTCTGAGCATAAATCACATGGATGTCATCGTAGGTTTTGCGATCATCAGCGGTCGGTTGATATGCCAGAGCATCGGCTACATAATCAATCGCCAACCGGCGAATATTCCTAAGACCCATTGCCCCGCCAGTCACCAGACGATTCCATAACGCGTCTTCCTTTTGTTGCATGGCAGGTGCCCAGTAAACCGGCTTGATGACAATATCCTCGCCACAGGTTCCATGACAGATATGCTGAATCGCATCATTGACTTCCTCTGCGAATTCAGGCGCTTGCCTGCCGATGCCATGTACTAGGGCTACAGCGATTTTTTGTGTCATCAGATTGCACTCCCCAACTGGTTATCGAAACACTGCCTTTTATCAATAATGTCGCGATGCCTTCCATTTTAGACAAGATAGCACAATTTCATATTCGTGCATAATTATTCAAATGCAATTGAACCGCCCAGACGCAGAGAACGCCAAGATCAATACGCAGAGGGAAATAAAAAAAGCGCAGTGATGCGCCCTTCTCGGAGTTTCAATAGGTGAAAAACTATCCGCCTAAGACCTTGACCACGACCTGCGGTGTGATGAAGGCTTCGATGAAACCTGCCAGTATCAAGCCGGGGATCACCAAACCGAGCGCGATTTTGATGGTGTCGCCCAAGGTCATTGACCACGCCGCACCGACGGTTAAACCTTTTGGCGGTTTGGTCACGATTGCTCCCATCCGCAGGGCTGCGGCAGCCGCCAGCACAATCACCGGAATTTCGACGATTCCGTGCGTGAGTATCGCCGCCAGCATGAAGGCCGGATTATAGCCTGCCGCCACCACCTGCGTGAACAGGTAGCCGAGGATGAAGTACACCGCCGGAGTCAAAATCAGCGCCGCCGTACCAAATGTAAACAAGGACAAGATGAACGCCGCCAGCAAAATACCACCGTTTTGCCCGACAATTGCCATCCACGCGCCGGACTGGGTGGGTACGCTCAACAGCGGTTTGATGAAGCCTGCCGCGTCAGTCATCAATACCCCTTGAGGCAAGTGCATCTGCCATTGTGGAAGCTGTCCCACCGTAATCCCGCCGAGGAAGGTCAGGATGAAAACGCCAATCGTGATCCACGCGGCTGGCCCTAAACGTCGCACCGCTGGAAAAACCCCTTCGCGATACCAGTGAATTAAATTCCTTGCTGGACTACCTTTGTCGTCCACAGCGCGTATCCAACGTCCAATATTGCGGAAGATTGACTTTATATTGAATTCGTCGATGGTGCGTCCTAATAATTCTTCACGGTTGAACACCGCATTTCCTACGCGCAGCAGGAGAATGGTCACTACGATCATGCCTACGATAATCGCCCATAAGGACGAAATGCCATTTGGTGATTCGGCATCCGGTGCGAGAAACATAATCGCACTTTCGGCCTGAATAAGCAGTGTCATCGGGATAATTATGAAACTTGCCAACAAGTTCGCCGCGCGGGTGCTGGTCGTTTGGCTGGAAACCACCACCGCACCTGTGACCATCACCAAAGCCTGCACAACTGTTAGCAGCATAATTTGAACGACTAAGGCCAATGGAGGCCGCCAACCCAGATCGCTGGTCAGCAAACTAAACAGGTAAACCAACATGCCACCGATGCTGGCTGCCAAAGGTGGGATCATGGCGGCTAAGGTCTTGCCGATATACAGTTCGGTATTGGTCAGGGGGGTACTCAACAGCGGTTCGAGGCTGCGGCGTTCTTTCTCACCGACGAAGGTTTCCAGCGCGATGACCAAGGAGATCGAAATCGGGAAGAAGCCAACGATCATCAGTAGGAAGGGGATCGTGCGTTCACCGACGATTTGTGCGCCGTAATCCGAGACGAAGCCCAAGAACTTGCCTGCCAAAAACTGCGCTACGAACGGGAAGCCAAAGGTCAGAATAATAATCGGGGTGATGATGCGCCAGTCACGGAAGCTGTCGCGCACTTCGCGCCGCGTGATGATGAGCGCATTACTGAGTGTTGTGCGCCACTTGGGGAGTCGTAGCGCGGGTAAACCTTGTGGAACGGCTTGTGTCGCCATATTAATATGCTCCTGCTATCGCTCTGTCTGGTGTCTGTGTGGTGAAATGCTTAGCGCTGGTCATCATTTTTGCCGCCTTCATCTTCCTTCACCACCTGCAAGTAGATGTCTTCTAACGAGCGTGTGATGGGCGAAAGTGTCACTACATCCACACCCAAGCCCGCGATTTTCCGCAGCAGCGCGGGGTTCGTCACTTGCGGTTCAGCCACGCTATAACGCAGCCAGTCGCGCCCCGTTTCGGTGACTGTCACCATGTCGCTGATGTCCTTCGCCAACCCGTTCATGACTCCGGCTACCCGTAGCTCCATCACCGGTTCGCCCACAAATTCGCGCGCTAGTTCATCCATCGAACCCTGCGCGATGATGCGCCCTGAGCGGATGATGGCAATTTCGTTGGCGAGACTTTGGGCTTCTAATAAGTTATGAGTGGTGATGAGAAAGGTGCGCTGTTCATCCCGTTGGAGTTCGACAATCGCGTCACGCACTTGTTTGGCGCTTAGAGGGTCCATCGCGGAAGTTGGTTCATCGAGCAGCAGTACTGGCGGGTTATGGAGCATCGCCCGTACCAACGCCAACTTTTGCTTCATGCCTTTGGAGTAATCACCCAAGCGCTTGTCGAGTGCAAAGGTTAAGTCGAAACGTTCCATCAGTTGCAAGGAACGGGCTTTGCGTTCGGTGGCACTCATGTGGTAAATGCGACCGAAAAAGTCCAGATACTCGATGGCCTTCATACGCTCGTAGAGGCCGTGCTGCTCGGTCAATACGCCCACTTTGGCGCGTACCAATTCCGGCTCGGTCAGCACGCTGTGTCCGTCAATTTTCGCCCAACCAGAAGTCGGTTCGAGGATCGAGGTCAGCATACGGACGGTGGTCGTTTTACCCGCACCGTTCGGCCCTAACACCGCAAGAACGCTGCCGGGTGGAATTATCAGCGAGACATTTTTCACAGCTTCAAAGCCGTCAAATATTTTTGTCAGTTCATGGGCTTCGATCATTATTCATTACCTGATTTAATGGACAGAAAGTGAGGTGATTGATTGTGTTAATTCATCCTAAACGCAAGCGCGTCGTTGCAGCCCCCCTCATTAGTGGGGGTATATCATTAAGATCATTATGACATGGGAGTGAGATGAAGCGGGTTAAGATTATCTATGGGACGTGGATAACGTCCCATTTTGTTGGCAGATGGTTGCGTTTAGTTTTCGGTGGGCAAGCCAGCTTTTTTCCAAGCATCCAAGCCACCACTCAGGTTGCGGATGTTGGTGTAACCGACACGCTGCAACATACTAGCGACGATTTGCGAACGCAGCCCACCGCCGCAGTGAACAATCACTTGCTTGCCGTGCGGAATGAGGTCAAGCTGCTTGAACAATGAACCCATTGGCAGCGAAACCGCTTGGGGAATATGAGCCGTTTGATATTCATTTGTATCACGCACATCAATGAGTGTGGCTTTGCCTGATTCCAATAGATTTGAAGCCTGCGCGATGCTGACGCTGCGAATGATGCCATTGTATTCCGCCACGACTTCTGGCGTAAAGTAACCGGGAACATCATCCACACCAATGGCGCGGAGCATCTTTAAAATGTGCGCTACTTGGGTTTCATCACAAATAATGTAGGTCGGCAGATCGTAATCCACATACCAGCCAATATGAGTGTTGAAGCGATCACTGCTCAAGGGAACGTTGACCGTGCCGGGGATATGACGGGCGGCAAACTGCTCAACCGAGCCGGTATCGAAAATCAGGAACATTTGCAGGATTTTATCCAACGCCGCTTTATTATGGATGTGCATCGGTTCGGGTAAATCGGCCAGCAGTGGCGCACCAGCCTTGTTAAGCTGTTTCATGTGGGCGAAATAACGCGGGGCTTCAGGTTGGTCGGTCAACAGCCACGATACAAATTCAGCGTCATCGCTCAATTGGA
This sequence comes from Aggregatilineales bacterium, assembly GCA_038328375.1. GTDB lineage: Bacteria > Chloroflexota > Anaerolineae > Aggregatilineales > Phototrophicaceae > CFX2. Next base: position 16,785 of record JBBQLX010000079.1, read on the forward strand.
AAGCGGGATTAAATAACTTTTCGTAACCAAGGGTGGTGCTGGGCATTGCACCCAAATCTTTACCACAAGTGCTGCCTGCCCCATGTCCCGGCCAGATTTGCAGATAATCGGGCATGGTTTGTAGACGTTGAAGGTTATGGAACTGCTGCCGAGCGCCCACCGCAGCAAGCCCTTCATCCAACAAATCAGGCCGTCCGACATTGCCGACAAATAAGCAGTCGCCTGTGAACAAACCCAGCGGCTGATCCGCCATTTTGGTGTCGGTGATCTGATATATCAGGTGTTCGGGGCTATGACCGGGGGTATGGATGGCTTCTACACGAATTTCGCCGACCATCCATGAATCACCCTCGTGCAGCAGGGTTACAGGTTCAGCAAAAGTGTACTGCCAGTCGTCGCCGCCCATCGCGCTGAGATAGAGCTTTGCGCCTGTGGCAGCAGCCAGTTCACGCGAACCACTCACAAAATCAGCATGAATATGCGTTTCGGCAATATGGGTGATGCGTAAGCTATTTTCCCGTGCGGCTTGCAGATAAGGGGTGATGTCCCGCGCCGGATCAATGACCAGCGCTTCACCCGTTTCAGCACTCCCCACCATATATGAGGCTTGTGCTAGCAGCTTATCGTAAAAATATTTAAGAAGCATGATGGTTCATCTCCAATCACCAACACACAATTTTTATCACAGTTTACAGCCGTGAAAATTGGATAATTTCGCGAACATTATCCTTATTGTAAAGGCGAACTGGAAACTGAAAACGTGAGTTATCTATCCAGCGGCAAACGGCGCATCATCCAACCGTGAGTGCCTTCTTCCAAGTTGTAAACCTCTGGAAAACCGATACTCAACAGATATTGTGAAACTTGCATACTACGCATTCCATGCGCACAAACCACCACAACGGGCTTATCCAGCGGGATTTCGGCATGACGTTCTGGAATGTCGTTCATCGGAATATGGACGGCGTTGGGAATGTGACCGGTCATCCATTCTTGTGGTTCACGTACATCGACCAGCGTATGATCACCAGCTTTAAAATTCTCCTGATAGGTCTCGATACGGATGCTGCGGAAGTGGCCTTCGGCGGGCGATGATTCGTTACTCACGGGTGAAACTCCAATAAATGATAAGAGCGCTTTAGGTTGAAGCCGACTCAGCCCTTCGGCGGAGACAAAGTTCAATTGTCCGCCTGATGAGGCAAGATGCCAACTGGATATAGGATTTATGCATCTGATTATATCAGCACTTAGCGACCCAAATGAACAGACATTGAACTGTTCAAGCACTGTTCAACACCGACCAATATGCGGTATTGTTTTAATAATGTATTGGTTAATCTGCTAGTGGATATTAGTGCGGTATTTATCAGACAAAGCACTAAGATCAATGAAAGCAAGCCAGCATGTGTACTATTCAGAAGAACATCATTATCAATAGGCCACCTGCTGACATATGGGCTGTCTTGGGTGACGCGGCGCAATGGGGCAAGTTGAACCCCAATATCAGCGATTACACCTATAAGATCTGTCCTGAAGGCGGTTATGAAGGCGAGTGGGTTTATGCGCTGGATAAGCTCAAACTGCACAGCAAAATACGTACCAATGTTTATGAACCCAATAGGCGCTTGGTGGTGGAAAGCTGTGGTCAGATGAAGTCCAAATGGACGTGGTGGATTGAGTCGGACGGTGAGTGGTCGCATCTGGCGCTGACGGTTGAATATAGTGCCAAATGGTCAGGTGTGGGAGCAGTGCTGCACGAATTGGTATTGGAATATCTGCACGGCGAGGCGTTGAATACCTATTTGGGGAATATCAAGCGCAAGGCTGAGAAAATTCACGCGCATTAATTACCTCCTCACCCCATAGCGCCTGCCGTGAGTACACTCAGTCGGCGCTTACCCTCTCCCCCAAAACACAAGGGAGAGGGGCTAGAAAATTGTTACGATCAACCAACGAAGCCTTTTTTGCGGAGGATGTCGTCGATGCGGGCGCGGTGAGCCGCTTCCCAGCTTTCGAGTGTTTCGGCAGCATCTTTGGCAGCGCGGGCTTGAGCGGCTTTGAGGACACGCTCGACATCCCCTAACGGCACGACCACAATTCCTTCTTCATCAGCGATGACAATATCACCGGAGGAAACCAACACGCCACCACAGTGTACAGGTTGGTTAATGGCTTCCAAGACATCCTTGCCACCGGGGATGGGACTGACTCCACGCGCGAATACCGGAAAGCGATTGTCGCGCACTTCGGCTAAGTCCCGGATGACACCATCGACCACAAAGGCCGCGATGCCATTTTTCTGAGCAATCGCGCAGACATTGCCACCTGCCACCGCATAATCCACATCACCTGCCTCAACCACGATCACCGAACCGGCAGGAGCGCGATAGATGGCAGCGTGGAGCATCAGATTATCAGCGGGGGCGCAGCGTACTGGATAAGCCGGACCCGCCACGCGCGGCATCCCTGTCCATAGTGGTCGAATGCCGATGTCCATCACACGATCACGGGTTAGCACATCAGCGAGTGTGGTCGGGGAAAGCGCTTGGAAGGCGGCATAATCAATCATATTGACCCTTTGAGTAGAAGTTTTGAAGTCACTATACCGCGCAAGCGTATGACACGGCAACTTAAGCCACGATTACCTGCCTACCGTGATAACCATCCTGTTTCGGCGTGTCATTCGTCACCCATGCGCCAAATGCAGGGAAGATCATTGATAACCAAGCGCTCTACCTTATATAAGATTTCAATAGGAGTGTTGATCATGCAACTGATTAAATTCTTGGCAAGTTCTACGGGACGTTGGGTTCGGATAATCGCAGGTGTCGTGCTCATCGTGCTGGGATTGCTGGTTATAAAAGATACAGGCGGTCTTATTCTGGCGGTTGTGGGACTTGTGCCGCTGGTGGCAGGCGTGCTTGATTTTTGTGTTTTCGCTCCGTTGTTTGGTACTTCGGTTTCCGGCAAGAGCATTCGCGAATCTAAATGATAGCGGTTGAATATTTAACATCAGTAAGTGAGGCATTGATGACCCCGATAACAGTGCGGTTAGACAGCGGTTACAAAACGACAATCAATATTCGTCAGCACACGGTTATTGCTGATGAATTGGTTCAAGACGGTGGTACAGATGTTGCCCCAACTCCGATGGAAATATTACTCGGTACTGTGGGGGCGTGCGTGGCGGTGACGACGCAGGCGTATGCCAAGCGCAAGAATTGGCCTCTGGAAGGCGTGTCGGTTGAACTCGATATGGAGCGTATCAAGAGTGCTGATTATCCTGCCTATAGTGGCGATGCGCCTTTCGTCCATGAAATCCGTGAGGCGATTCATTTTGATGGACCGTTGACCGATGAACAACGATCACGTTTAATGGGAATCGCCGGAAAATGTCCGGTGCATCTGACGCTTGAAAATCCAGTTTTCTTCGTTGAAAAGCAAAATGAAAGTACTCTGAGTGCATAACCACCGTATCGATTAATTAAACAGAGATGTCTTATACGAGCCTCTCTGTTTTTATGATTCCCACCTTCGAATGTCCTAACCTTCTATGTGCAAAACATCAAACCAGAGTATAGTGAACAGTTATATAACCTGTTGTCGAGTCATTACTTAAATAGGATATTTACCATGAATAACCGTGTTGCAATGGCTGTGGCGGGTGTTATCGCCGCAGTCGCTATTATTTTTGCGGTTGTCCAATCGGGCAATCTGTCGCAGACCCAGACTAACCTATCGGCAGCGCAATCCACTGCAACGGCGCAGCAAGTGGCCTTCGCCAACCAAGGGACGGCGGCTGTCTCGACCTTGAGCGCTGCCAGCACTCAGGCAGCGGATACGGCTAACAGCGCGGCAACCGCCCAAGCGAATGCGCTGACCGACGCGGCTAACGCGGCAGCCACAACACAGGCCAAAGTTTTGTCGGATGCTCAGAACGCGGCGACGACTGCTCAGGCTAAAGCACTGGCAGACGCGGCACAAGCTGCCAGCACCCTACAGGCGCAGGCTATCGCCGCTGCCAGCCAAGCAGCAGCTACCGCCCAAGCGAAGGCGTTAACGGCAGCTAATAACACAGCCGCGACCGCACAGGTTGGCGCTGTATCAGATGCCCAAAACACAGCCGCGACTTCACAGGCGAAAGCAATAGCGACTGCCCAAGCACAAGCAACTGCGACTCTGGGTGCAGTCGTGGATGCAGCCGCGAACGCACAAGCCAGCGCTTTGACGGATGCTCAGAACGCAGCCGCAACCGCACAAGCGAAAGCCATCTCGACGGTTCAGGCGCAGGCAACCACTACGCTCGGTGCGGTGGTCGCCCAAGCCGCTACAAACGCGGCTAAAACTCAACAAGCCTACAGCGCCACACAGATGGCGCTGACCACACAAATCGCGCAGGCTAATGATGCGCTGGCAACGGCACAGGCGAATACATCGGCTAACCCCGGCAATCCAACCGCCGTACCAACCGAGGCAGGCGCAACACCTACAGAGGTAGCAGGCGCGATTCCTAAAGACTGGAAGCGCTACGTGGGCAAGGGTGTTGCCATCCAACTGCCAAACACCTATGTCGGTAGTGAATTAGGGTCTGATCCAGATGCATTGGGCAAAATGCTGCGGTCATTAGGGCCGGATTTCGAGGCCGCCGCCGCGCTGCTGGAACAAAACCCGGACATATTGGCTTTCATCGCGGTGAATGTGGGCGGTAACGGGGTTGCACCTTCGAGCGTGATTGTCGTCAGCATTCCGATGCCAGTGAAGTTCTCGCTCAACACACTGCTGGAAGCAACGGTGAACCAACTGCCGCGCGGGTCGAAAGTGCTCGAGCGCAGTATTGTGCAACTGGGAGACTACGAAGCCGGACGCGTGATCGTTCAGACGAAAGTGGGCAGCATCACTTCTACCCAGCTTCAATACTATATTATCCAGAACAACACCCTGTATCTGGTGGGCTTTACCGGCGCACCGGATGACTTTGACTCGCAACTGGAGTCCTTCGAGCAGAGTATGACGACCTTCGATATTTTGTCGAAGCCGGGGATATAAGAACCCCCTCACCCCAAGTTGGAATGGAATCAAAACAGGGATGACCCGTGTGGAGCATCCCTGTTTTTGTGTGAACCCCCTCATCCCAACCCTTCTCCCCCAAAACACAAGGGAGAAGGACTTTCCAGACCGTAGCGAGTTTGGCTGTTATTCGCTTATCATATCTTAGCGTTTGATTGACAGTCTCAGTAACGAACGCGATAATATGAGAAGCGATTATTGTACAGTGACGGGATAGTATTCATGCAGGTACAGAAGACGGTCTTCATCAGCTACCGGCGGACGAATATTTATATGGCGCGGGCGGTATATGCCAACCTGCGGGCGAACGGCTATGATGCCTTTCTGGATTACCAATCGTTGGACAGCGGAGATTTCTCGCAGAGTTTGTTGAACCAGATTGCAGCGCGGGCGCATTTTGTGGTGATCCTGACACCGAGCGCGTTGGAACGCTGCACTAGCCCTGACGACTGGATGCGAAAAGAAATCGAATATGCGATTGAGCAAAAACGCAATGTTATCCCATTGCTGTTTGAAGGCTTCAAGTTTGAAGACGTACAGCATTATCTGGTATCAGACTGGCTGAAAATGCTGCCGAACTATAACGGTCTGAGGATACCAGACGATTTTTTTGAAGAGGCAATGGATAGGCTGCGCGGTAATCGTTATATGGATAGAGATGTAGAAACTGTGCTTCATCCAGTTGCAGCACAAGCGGCGCAAGCGGCACAAGCAACACAGGCAAAAGCGGATGCCGCACCTGCACCTACACCTGAGCAATTGGAAGCCGAGCGATTATTTGAGAGCGGCTATCGCAAGTCACGATTGCTGAGTGATTATGGTGGAGCAATTGAATCCTTCACACGAGTCATCAGCTTGAGGCCAAACGACGCCGATGCTTATCATTGGCGTGGGCGAGCAAAAATCAATATGGGAGACAACGAAGGCGCGTTACAGGACTTAAGAAAGGCGATACAACTCAAACCTGATGACCAGCGTGTGAATATCATTCTGAGTTCGATTGCACGCGAAGAAGGTGATCTTGAAACCGCATTAAAGCAAGCAGACATCGGTGTGGTTCGCAACCCTAATTACCATGAGGCTTATTTACAAAGAGGGAGTATCCGCCATGATAAAGGGGAGTATGACGGAGCAATAGACGATTATGATGAGGCGATTCATCTCAATCCGCAGTTTGCTGGTGCATACCTCAATCGAGGGGCAGCGCATTCTGACAAAAATGAATATGACAGAGCGATAGCCGATTATGATGAGGCGATTCGTCTCAATTCGCAGTTTGCTATAGCGTACAATAACAGAGGAAATGCGTACCTAAGCAAAAAGGATCACGATCATGCAATAGCTGACTTTGAAGCGGCACTACGAATCGATCCGAATTACGAAAACGCAAAAACGAATTTACAGCATGCGCGGTGGATGAAGGGGAAAGATAATTTTTGATGGTTATTTTTGAAAAAGAGTTAGAAAGCAGTTAGAACAGGGATGCCCCGTGTGGAGCATCCCTGTTTGATTCTTAGGGTTGGGGTGGGGTTTCGTTGACCACATCCATGAGGACATCTTTGATGAGGTCGCGGAGTTCGTCGGGCGCGGGATTTTGGGTTTCGCGTCCGGCGCGGGCGGCATCTTCCAGCGAGTAGCCGCCGATGATGGCTAAGGCGAGGGTGATGAGCAGAGTCATGAGTTCGCCGTGAACCGATTTCAGTTCGGGGATGGCGAGGGTCAATAGGCCGACGATCAAGGCACAGAGGGCGACGAGAACGCGGCGGGATTTGAGCGCTAAGAGCAGCGGGTCGATCAATGGGCGGCGGGCGGCTTTATCGGTGAGCAAGTTCATGGGGAAGACTCCTTTGTAGGGATAAGAAGAAGAAAAGTACCGAGTTACGAGTACCGAGTGAAATGCGGAAGATGCTGCAATTGCGGCAGATTCAGCAGTTTCGGAGGTGTTTTATGTCGTCGTCGGCGGCGAACGACACAAAATCGAAATGATGCTGTTGATGTTGTTGTTGCAGTTGAGAATCGGTCGATTTATCGCAATTGCAACGAATTCAGGGCGCAAAGCCTTGCGCCCCTACATGAGACGACAGTACATGATTCGGAAAATTCGTCAGATTCAGAAGTCGTTTCTAATGAAGATTCCGAACGTAGAGGCATTATGAGGATGGGCGGAGGGCATTGAGTTCGCGTTCCAGCCAGACAATTTTCTGGGCGAGTTTTTCCAGCAGGGCATCTTTACCCTGATAGGCGGTCAAATCGAGTTCGGTGGCGGCGTAGTCTTTACGTGCTTGATCCAGCTTGGCGTTTTGCAGCACTTCGGCCTGCTGGTCGGGTGTGAGTTTAGCCGGATCATGGGTGGCGACGATGCTTTGCGCCTGCCGCACTTCGTTATCCGTGACGGCTTCATCCAGCACCAGCGTCACCTGCTTGCCATCATAGGTCAGGCCATAAAAGTGGCTGGTGAGCGCGGTACGTAAGTCATAATCCAGCGCGGTGATGTTGGCGGCGGTCAATTCAATTGTGAGTGTTTTCATGGTTAGACTTCCCGTACCCATAACTGGGCAATCGTCCCGGCGCTGACCGCATAGATGGTGGCTGATCCGGCGCTGACACAGGCTCGCAGCTTGAAGGTGTGCGAACCGGATGTTTTCGGGGCGACATAGAAGACGAACGACGGGTTAAAGGTTGTCCCGACACCCGTCCCATTAAAGACAGCAATGCCATTTGATCCTCCTTGACTCACGCCATCCACCAGCAAATCAAAGGTGACGACCACCGATGCCGCCGAGCAAGAGATACAAGCTTGCAAGCCGACGAGAAACGCTCCGCCTGCCGAGGTGATGGTGATCGGTGACAAAATATCAACCAGTGATGTGCTGGTGATATTGATCGAGGTAGGGGCTGTATAGACTCCTTGAGGTGGCGTTTTCAGCCAGTCGAGATTATCCCGTAGATGTTGATTCATGAGGGAGGCGGTGGTGAGTTCACCCACGCTCCACGAACGCGGTTGAGTCCAGATTGCAGTCATGTGTATTCCTTTCGATAGTTGGAAGTTGTGAAGGATAAGGAGGGGTTTGCCGACGGCAGTAGAAAATCTGTACAGCAGGAGAGACAAATGCTTGACCCTCCCCCGCAAGCGATGGAGGGAATAAATCAGGTGAGTGATCAATAAGCGAGGAGAGTGGTTTGATCGAGGGTGCTGGCATCGAGTACCCAGAAGGTGTTGGCAGCGGCGGGTTCGAGCAGCCAGCGGGAATGATGCCGTGCGCCACCCAGATCAACCGTGTGTTCCTCTGCGATGATGAAGTAGTCGCCGGTGTGGTTGGTTTGGGTGTCGTGGATAGTGATGCGGTCAAAGAGGGTGCGGGTGAGCATCTGTGTCAGGTGCAATGTGCCACTGAGTTCGATGCTGTGCAGTGTGCCGCGCGGGTCTTTGCGCCGTGCGAGTTCGTAGCGCACCAACTGATCGGCTTCCTCGATGCTGGTGAGGCTGGGTGTATCCAAACTAAAACGCCGCAACCCATATTGATTGGCGCTGGCGTAATCCGCGCGGGTGACTAATGCCGGATCACCAGTGATGAGCGGTGTACCCACTAACTGCGCTCCCGCCAGCAGATAAACCGCCGTGTTACCTGTATTGCGGATTTCCAGCAGTGCGGCGGATGCACCCGCCTCCATAACGATGATGTTGAGGGCAGATGTCTGGTTGATACCTGTGCCATCGGGCAGGGTGTTGGCCTGATAATCCACAGCGGGTAAAGGCCGATTGACGACCGCCGCGCCCATACGCTGATTGGCGGCATCACGATACGGCGCGACCAAACGGCGGATGCCTGTTTCGCCCGGTTGGATCAACTGCGAATTTGCCAGCTTCCACAAAACGGTGTTGGGCAAACCCAAACTGCGTGGGAGCATGGTCACCTCAACCTGATTGGCAACATCCGCGCCATACGTGTATTCAAGGCCATCCATGTTATCGCTGAAGCTGGCGACGGCGGTACTGGTCAGCAGGGTGTGATGACGGTTATGGAACACTAATTGACCAAAACGGTCGGTGAAGAAACGCCCACGTTCGCTGTCAGTCATCTGGCGGATGGCTTCCAGCGCGGTGATGCCTGTGTCCCATGTGTCAGCGGCATAGGCAAAGGTCGAACGTCCGACTTCTAAGCTGCGGGCGACCGATCCAGCGAGGCGCGTGTTGCTGTCCAGTTCAGCATGACCGGGTGTATCGAGCAGCCAGTATCCGGCAAGTGGGCTGTAGCGTTGGAGAGTCGCATCCAGCACAGCAGCGATGACGGTATCGGCGGTAATACTGACCTGCGGCGGCAACCGGATGCGCTGTTGACCGAGTACCGCTTCCGCCCCGACCGCATGAATGACTGCCAGCCGTTCGCCCTGATTACCTGCTAGCGGTTCGATGTGGTCAATGAAGCCGGTGAAGTGGGTGCGGGTGGTGATGCCATCATTGGATTGGATGCGGATCGGTTTGCCCGGTTTGAGATCGTCGCTGGTGTATTCAGATGAATAGGCGCGGTTGGCATTGCGTAAGGTGATGCGGGCGATGGCTGGCGCAGCAACGGTATCGTAGGGTCGAGTCATACCCAAGCGCCAGTCGAGCTTGAGGATATCGCTATCACGATTTTCGCCTGTGTCGGTAAAGCTGCCGTTGTCATTATAGTCGATGCTCATGGTGTAGATGGCTGGCATAGGAGTCCTTTTTTGGAAAATAGTTCTGAGTGCCGAGTACCGAGTGGAATGCAATTCAAGTGTGATAGTGGATGATTGAAGTAATGACCTTACCCCCACCCTAACCCTCCCCCGCATCCACAGGAGGCTTCGCACAGCGATGGAGGGAAACAGATGGCTAGACTTGGATAGTCCACATATGACGGAAGGCGCAACCGTGATAGGTGGCGTGTCCATAGGTGAAGTCGCCGGGTTCGAGTTTGACGTGTGCGGGTTCGAGAAGGGTGTTATTGAGCAGCGGATCAAGAGCGAGTGCCGAGCAATAGGCATCTATGAGGTCAACCACTTTGGGCAAATATGAACGGGTTCCACGTCCCGTTTCGATGGGTGCGACCAGCAGTAAATGAGTCACGCTGACGGTGACCGTTCGTGGGCCGCCGCTGAAGGCGATACCCTCGAAGCCTTCACTTGGTGTGCGGGTGATTTTGGTAGCGGATGGGGTGATGGGCAGCACCAGCAAAGCCGGTAACTGCACACGGTTGAGACTGTCCGGTACGGTGTCTACGTCATAATTGTGACTGACACCGGACACGGTTAAGCTGGCGAGGCGGGTAAGCGCTGCGCGTAGGGTCATGGGATACTCCTTTTGTATGACTGCATGTGAGACTATAGAATGAAGTAAATTATCGCATTCGGGTTTACAGTAAGGGCATGTTGATAAACCTTTGGAGCGTATGATGCCCTGCCGACACGATCTTACGATTGAAGGCCACACGATTGTGGCATTGGAATACAACGCGCATAAGACGGGAACACCCGCGATTCTCATTCATGGGATTATGTCGTCGGTCGGATTTTGGCCTGAAGAAGGACATATCTTTCACGACCAGTTTCATTGGTATTCGCTCAGTTTACCGGGGCATTATCCGGCGGTATTTCCAGATGGATTCCAACACGAAGATTTGACTGCTGAAATGATAGCGCGGGTGCTGATCAAGGCGATCCGGCAGTTGGTGGGTGAACAACCCGTACTTTTATTAGGCCATTCGACAGGCGGCTTTGCAGCTTTAGCTATCGCGGCAGAAGCACCGGAGATGGTGCGCGGAGTGGTTAGTGTGGCGGGATTCGCACAGGGAAAATGGGGCGGGCTGCTCAAGCTGTTGCAATGGCAGGCACGGATGGGCAGCATAGGCGAGACGATGTTCCGCATGAATGTAAAAAGTGGCGTCTTACACCCACGTATCGCCTACTATCTGAGCAGTTTGTATGCCGCAGACAAGCAGGCTTACTTCGATTATCCGCATCTGTATGAGAGTATACGAGAGCAGTTTGTCTATTCCAAACACCTCGATACGGCTGCGATGGCACACTACTTCAGCCGGATGCCCAATATTGACATCAGCGATTGGCTGAGGCGTATTACATCACCCACATTGGTAATTACAGGCGACCAAGACCCGATTGTAGCGCCTACACAATCAGCACTGATCGCTAGCAAGGTTGCCGACGGAGAGTTGGTGATGGTGGCAGGCGCAGGGCATATGGTGATGGTGGAACGAGCCGCACAATATACCCAAACCCTCAATGAATGGCTGAAACCGTTTGTTGGTGATTTCAAGTTCGCTTCGTCTAGCCAACTGAGTTTGTGATAGCACCATTAACCAGAAAGTTGTAAATTCTAGCCACGACAATACTTTGTTAAGGAAAGTATTGTCGGTTCTATATTAAACTGTGGATAGGATGATTAGATTAATTACGGGTGAACAATATGGCTATTACGGTCACTTGGGCGAACGAAGCCCACAATACGATCTTTGTGAAGTACGAACGGTTATGGACATGGTCGGATTTCGCGGTGGCGAAAGTGCAGATTGATAGGCTGCTGAATTCGGTCACTTACACAGTGGACATTATTTCAGACTCGCAGCAAAGTGGCGGGTTACCGGGTGGAAATGCCTTGAATGCCATGGCAAATTCGTTTCAATCTGCCCCAAATAACATCGGGCTGGTGGTCGTTGTGGGTGCGAATCCTTTTTTCAGGTCGCTGCTGCAAATTCTGCAAACCGTTTCCATGAATCGCGCTGCCAAAAACATTCGTTTTTCGAAGTCAGTGGAAGACGCACGAAGCCTCACCAAAGCTGCTTAACGAACCAGCACTCGATGCGTGATGTCCTCTTTAGACTTCGATTCCCGCTTGTAGACGTTCCGAAGCTAATTCGTAATTCCCCAGAAGCGAACTGTTCCATCAATGCCGCTAGAGGCTAATACATTTCCATCTGGGCGAAATTGCAGCGAAGTCAGGTGTTTAATGTGTCCATATATCACACTGATTTCTCGCCACGATTGGGTGTCGAACAAATGAATTGCCCCGTCCCAATCGCTGACGGCGAGTAAGCCGCCATCCGGACTGAAGGTTGGCAGATTAAATTTATCGTCATGTGAAACCAATTCTTTGCCGGTGAC